>NZ_JBVHPX010000002.1:0-964058 GCF_055567735.1 Streptomyces sp. NPDC026394 | reverse complement strand
ACCAGACTTGTAGTAGGTGAGTGATGGGGTGACGCAGGAAGGTAGTCCAGCCCGGGCGGTGGTTGTCCCGGGGTAAGGGTGTAGCCCGTTATCCAGGCAAATCCGGATGACGTTGAGGGTGAGACCTGATGCCGAGCCGATTGTGGTGAAGTGGATGATCCTATGCTGTCGAGAAAAGCCTCTAGCGAGTTTCATGGCGGCCCGTACCCTAAACCGACTCAGGTGGTCAGGTAGAGAATACCGAGGCGTTCGGGTGAACTATGGTTAAGGAACTCGGCAAAATGCCCCCGTAACTTCGGGAGAAGGGGGGCCATTGCTGGTGATGAGTCTTGCACTCTGAGCTGGTGGTGGCCGCAGAGACCAGCGAGAAGCGACTGTTTACTAAAAACACAGGTCCGTGCGAAGCCGTAAGGCGATGTATACGGACTGACGCCTGCCCGGTGCTGGAACGTTAAGGGGACCGGTTAGCTCCATTTCGGTGGGGCGAAGCTGAGAACTTAAGCGCCAGTAAACGGCGGTGGTAACTATAACCATCCTAAGGTAGCGAAATTCCTTGTCGGGTAAGTTCCGACCTGCACGAATGGCGTAACGACTTCTCGACTGTCTCAACCATAGGCCCGGTGAAATTGCACTACGAGTAAAGATGCTCGTTTCGCGCAGCAGGACGGAAAGACCCCGGGACCTTTACTATAGCTTGATATTGGTGTTCGGTTCGGCTTGTGTAGGATAGGTGGGAGACTGTGAACCTTGGACGCCAGTTCAGGGGGAGTCGTTGTTGAAATACCACTCTGGTCGTGCTGGATGTCTAACCTGGGTCCGTGATCCGGATCAGGGACAGTGTCTGGTGGGTAGTTTAACTGGGGCGGTTGCCTCCTAAAGAGTAACGGAGGCGCCCAAAGGTTCCCTCAGCCTGGTTGGCAATCAGGTGTTGAGTGTAAGTGCACAAGGGAGCTTGACTGTGAGACTGACGGGTCGAGCAGGTACGAAAGTAGGGACTAGTGATCCGGCGGTGGCTTGTGGAAGCGCCGTCGCTCAACGGATAAAAGGTACCCCGGGGATAACAGGCTGATCTTCCCCAAGAGTCCATATCGACGGGATGGTTTGGCACCTCGATGTCGGCTCGTCGCATCCTGGGGCTGGAGTCGGTCCCAAGGGTTGGGCTGTTCGCCCATTAAAGCGGTACGCGAGCTGGGTTTAGAACGTCGTGAGACAGTTCGGTCCCTATCCGCTGTGCGCGTAGGAGTCTTGAGAAGGGCTGTCCCTAGTACGAGAGGACCGGGACGGACGAACCTCTGGTGTGCCAGTTGTCCTGCCAAGGGCATGGCTGGTTGGCTACGTTCGGAAAGGATAACCGCTGAAAGCATCTAAGCGGGAAGCCTGCTTCGAGATGAGGGCTCCCTCCCACTTGATGGGGTAAGGCTCCCAGTAGACGACTGGGTTGATAGGCCAGATATGGAAGCCTGGTAACGGGTGGAGTTGACTGGTACTAATAGGCCGAGGGCTTGTCCTCAGTTGCTCGCGTCCACTGTGTTAGTTCTGAAGTAACGAACTCGCCTTGCTGGCTGGAGTTGTTATCTTCATAGTGTTTCGGTGGTCATAGCGTTAGGGAAACGCCCGGTTACATTTCGAACCCGGAAGCTAAGCCTTTCAGCGCCGATGGTACTGCAGGGGGGACCCTGTGGGAGAGTAGGACGCCGCCGAACTCCTTTTGGAAGTGGGAAGCCCCGCACCGTATGGTGCGGGGCTTTCTGCGTTGTGCACCGGCCGTGGCAGGACGCTCCACGTCGCACACGACCACGCCGCGACCGCGCCCATGTCCACGTCCGAGGCCCTGCCGGTGAGCCGGCAGGGCCTTTCGTATGTGCGGACGCCGGCCCGGGCCGGCTCGGACTCCGTACCGGAGCCCGCCTTCATGCGGGAACGAGCGTCGTGTCCGGCGCCGCGTCGAGGGAGAACCGTTCGCGGAGCAGCAGGCCCCGCTCGGGGGAGTAGTCCAGCCGCACCAGGACGCCAGGTGTCGCCGTAGGGGCCGACAGCTAGGGAGGGAGCCGATCCGGCGGAGAGCCGAAGCTCCGCACCCCCCTACAGTCGGCCGGAAGCCTTGAGGGAGAGGTACGCGTCCGCGAGGTCGGGGGCGAGGCGGGCCGGTGTGGAGTCGATGACCGTGATGCCGAGGCGGCGCAGACGGTCCGCGCTGCGGCGACGGGCCGCGCGCGTCTGCTCGGCTGCGGCTGCGGCGTACACGGCCTGCGGGGTGTGGCGGGCGGCGGCCATCTCCTCGATACGGGGATCGGCCACCGCGGCGACGATGATCTCGTTGCGCTGGGTGAGGCCGGGGAGGACGGGCAGCAGCCCCTCCTCGACCGGGGCCGTGTCCAGGCCGGTGAAGAGGACGATCAGGGAGCGGCGCGGCGTGCTGCGGTGAAGGGCGGCAGCCAGGCCGTGGGCGTCCGCTTCGACGAGTTCGGGTTCGAGGGGCGCGAGGGCGTCGGTCAGGGCGGGCAGGAGGTCTCCCGCCGCGCGGCCCTGGACGGAGGCCCGTACCCGGCGGTCGTAGGCGAGGAGGTCGACGCGGTCGCCGGCGCGGGACGCCAGGGCGGCGAGGAGCAGTGCCGCGTCCATGGAGGCGTCCAGGCGTGGGGTGTCGCCGACGCGGCCGGCCGAGGTGCGCCCGGTCTCCAGGGCCAGGAGGATGCGCCGGTCGCGTTCCGGGCGCCAGGTGCGTACGGCGACGGACTGGCGGCGGGCGGTGGCGCGCCAGTCGATGGAGCGGGTGTCGTCGCCGGGGGTGTAGTCGCGGAGGCTGTCGAACTCGGTGCCTTCGCCGCGGGTGAGGATGCTGGTGCGGCCGTCGAGTTCGCGGAGCCGGGCCAGTTTCCCCGGCAGGTGTCTGCGGCTGGTGAAGGGCGGCAGGACGCGCACGGTCCACGGGACGTGGTGGCTGCCTTGGCGGGCTGCGAGGCCGAGGGGGCCGTAGGAGCGGACCGTGACGCGGACGGCGTGGTGGTCGCCGCGGCGGGTGGGGTGGAGCGTCGTCGTGACGCGGCGGCGCTCGGCCGCGGGGACGTGAACGCGGTGGCGGGAGGCCGGGACTTCGGTGCCGGGGGCGAACGAGCTGGGCGGCCAGGCGTCGCGGAGCTGTGCGCGGAGCGGGCGTCGGTCCGGGTTGGTGATGGCCAGGTGCGTACGGCCTTCCTGACCGAGTCGAACGGATGTTTCACCGGTTCGGGTGAACTGGAGCTTCCGCACTGGCGCGGCGAGGGCCAGGTCGCACAAAATTGCTAGCAACAGGACGAGTTGGACGGTGAGGATGCCGGTCCAGCTCGGCAGGAGGAGGCCGACGAAGAGAGCTCCGAGGGCGGAGATGAGGGCGGTGCGTCCGGTCAGGGCCACGGCTCGGTCTCAGCGGGGGACGGGGAGGTGGGCGAGGACGGAGTTGATGACGGAGTCGGCGGTGACTCCTTCCATCTCGGCTTCCGGGCGGAGTTGGACGCGGTGCCGGAGTGCGGGCAGGGCCAGGGCTTTCACGTCGTCAGGGGTGACGTAGTCGCGGCCGGTGAGCCAGGCCCAGGCCCGGGAGGTGGAGAGCAGGGCGGTGGCGCCTCGGGGTGAGACGCCGAGGGAGAGCGAGGGGGATTCGCGCGTGGTACGGCAGATATCGACGATGTAGCCGGTGACCTCGGGGGACACGGCGACCTTGGCCACGGCGGCCCGGGCCGCTTCGAGATCGGCGGGGCCTGCGACGGGACGCAGGCCGGCCGCGTCGAGGTCGCGTGGGCTGAAGCCCTGGGCATGCCGGGTGAGGATGTCGACCTCGTCCTGGCGGGCGGGCAGCGGGACCGTCAGTTTCAGCAGGAACCGGTCGAGTTGGGCTTCGGGCAGCGGATAGGTGCCTTCGTACTCGACGGGGTTCTGCGTGGCGGCGACCAGGAAGGGCTCGGGGAGCGGGCGGGGCGTTCCGTCGACGGTGACTTGACGCTCCTCCATGGCCTCCAGCAGTGATGCCTGGGTCTTGGGCGGGGTGCGGTTGATCTCGTCGGCGAGCAGCAGATGGGTGAAGACCGGGCCGGGCTGGAAGGAGAACTGTGAGCTGCGTGAGTCGTAGACGAGAGAGCCGGTGACATCGCTCGGCATCAGATCGGGGGTGAACTGAACGCGCTTGGTGTCGAGTTCCAGGGTGGCCGAGAGCGCGCGGACCAGCAGGGTCTTGGCGACACCGGGGACGCCTTCGAGCAGGACGTGCCCGCGGCAGAGCAGCGCGACGACCAGGCCGGTGACGGCCGGGTCCTGGCCTACGACGGCCTTGGCGATCTCGGTGCGGACGGCCTCCAGGGAGGCTCGGGCGCTGTCAGCTGTCGGGGTGCTCACGGGGGTCGTGCCTCTCTGGGGACAGGATCGAACGTTCCAGGTGGTCGAGCTGGTCGGCCAGGGTGACCAGGGCCTTGTCGTCGGCGGGTGCGGGCCCGAACAACAAGGAGTGCAGGGCGGTGCCGGTCTCCGTGTCCGAGGGCAGGCGCGCGGAGACCGCCGGGAGAAGGATGTCGGGGGTGTGGGCGTGTGTGGGAGACACGCCGGTGAGTGGTGCGAGCCGGGTGCGGGTGGCGGCCCGTAGGACGTCGGCGGCACGGTCGCGGGCGCCTGCCCGCTGGTAGAGGCGGGCGTGGCCCTCGGTCGTCTCGGCGGCGGGGACGGTGACCGGCAGCCGCTCGGGGACGAGGGGGCCGAGCCGGCGGGCCCGCCAGAAGCCCGCGAGGGCGGCGGCGAAGAGGAGCTGGAGCAGTGCCCAGCTCCAGCCGGAGGGGATGAGGTCGAAGAAGCCGCGCCGGCCGTCCTGTGTGGACGAAGGGTCGCTGACGGAGGGGAGGTACCAGACCAGATGCTTGTGCGAACCGAGCAGTTGCAGGGCGAGCGAGGCGTTGCCGCGTTCGGCGAGGTGGCGGTTGTAGAAGAGGTGCGGGGTGCCGAGGAGGACGGTGTCACCGCCGGCCGTGGAGGGCAGGCGCAGCAGGGTGGCGGCACCGTCGCTGGGGTAGCAGCGGTCGGCGGTGCGGGCGGATGTCGAGTAGCGCAGACCGCCGAGTTCGGCGTCTCCCGCGGCCCGGGCGGCGGGCAGGGCGCAGTCCGGGGGCAGCGGCTTCACGTCGGTGGGCGTCTTGGCCTCGGTCCCCGGCGCGAAGACGTCCAGGGCGGCCGGGCCCGGCGTCAGCAGGACGGTGCGTCCTGCCGTGCGACCGGCGGCCTGGTGGAGGGTGCCGAGCTGGCGGCTGGTCAGCAGGTTCGGGTCGGTGACCAGGACCGTGGTGTCCGGACCGGCCGCGGCGGCTGCCTCTTCCGTGGTGGTCACGACACGGGTGTCGACGCCGTGGTCGGCGAGGAGCGCGGCGACAGCGCCGCTGCCGTAGCGGTCCACCGACCGGGGGTCGAGGCGTCCGTGCTGGTCCCCGGACCGCAGCAGCGCCAGGCCGACGCCGCCCAGGAGGAGGACGAGGAGACCGGCGAGCAGTCCGCGCGAGCGGGTCCACAGACGGCGCGTGGTCGGTGCGAGCGAAGTGGTTCCGGCCGAGGTGGCGCTCATACGGCGCCCCCCTGGGGAGCGGTGGCCAGTCGGGGTTTGCTGTGCCGCAGGTCCGTGTCCAGGGTGCGCAGGGCGGCGTACTCCTGTGCGGTGCCCGGGCGGCCGCCGTACGTGACGTCGTCGAAGGTACGGGCGGCGGCGCGCAGGCGCTCGGAGTGGGCGGGCAGGACCCGGCCCGCCTCCGACGCGGCCTCGTCAGCGGTACGGCCGGGGCCCGGGGTGAGCAGGGTGCGTTCCTCCAGGGCGAGGACGATGGCCCGCATCCGTTCCTGGACGGCTTCGGTCCAGCGGTTGTCTGCCGCGTGCTGTTCTGCGGCGGCACGGTGTTCAGCGGCCGTACGGGGGCGGTCCCCGAAGAGCGCGCCGCCCCCGGAGGTGGGGGTGCGGCGCAGGGCGCCCAGACGGAGCCGGAGGGCGACGGCGAGCAGCAGGACCACGAGGACGATGGCGAGGAGGCCGGTCCAGCCGCCCGGTGTGGCCCCGGCGGCGGCTTCGAAGAGGTCACCGATGCGGTCCCAGAACCAGTCCAGGGCGCGCTGGAGCAGGTTCGGGTCGTTCTGGTGGTACCGCGGATCGGCGAGTTCGCGTTCGGCCGCCTCACGGGCGGGCACCCGCGGAACGCGCACCGGTCCGTCGTCTCCGGAGCCCGGCATCAGCTGCGCGAGCACGGCAGTTCTCCCCGCCCCCGTCACCGCATCAGCTTCCCGGAGTGCTGCCGGCCGTGCCCTGGCCGGTGCTGTCCGGACCGGGGCCGTGCCGGCCGGGTGCCTGCGTCCCGGGCGCCTGCGGGCCGGGTGCGTCCGCGCCGTAACCGGGCAGGCCGGCGGCGCGGGCGAGTTCGAGGTCGAGGGCCTCGCGGCGGATCCGCTGGTCCATGTAGAGGAGCGAGGTGACGCCCGCGCTGATGGGGTACGTGACCGCGGAAGTGATCACGGTCCCGACGGCCAGCACGATCAGGAATGTCCAGCCGGTGTCGCCGTTGCCCTCGGTCCAGGCCGTGAAGCTCTCACCGCCGAGGAGGACGGCGACGACGGTGGCCGGCACCTGGACGATCATCTGCACGACGGCGATCAGCAGGTGCGTGAGGAACTGGATGCCCAGGATCCGCCACCACGCGCCGCGCACCAGCTTGGCGGAGCGCCGCATGGAGGCGATGACGCCCTGCTTCTCCAGCATCAGCGCCGGGGCGGCGAGGCTGAAGCGGACCCACAGCCAGATGCTCACGACGATGGCGCCCACAGCGCCGAGCACGACGAGCATCAGACCGGCCGTGGACGAGCCCACGGCCGCGACGACGATGCCGGGCAGCATGCCCACGAAGATGACGGCCGAGACGATGAGGGGCAGCAGGAGCAGCAGCCCGAGCAGCCGCGGCAGCCGGCCCCGGGAGTCCCGCCACGCCTCACCGGCCGTCACCGAGCGTCCCAGCACGGCCCGGCTGACGACGATGGTGAGCATCGCGGTGACGACGATCGTGCTCAGCAGCCCGACCACCGAGGTGACGGCACTGCCCGCGAGGGTGGAGCCGACGGCGTCCAGCGCTTCGCCGAGAGTGGCGTCGGGATTGTTCTCCAGCGCGGACAGGTCTCCGGCGCTGCGGAACAAGAACCCGGTGACGAGCGTGTTCACGGTCTGCGTGACGACCGCCACGACCAGCGAGATCCCGAGGACGGTGCGCCAGTGGGCGCGCATGGTGGACACCGCGCCGTCGAGGATCTCGCCGACCCCGAGCGGGCGGAGCGGGATCACACCCGGCTTGGCCGCGGGGGGCGGAGCCCAGGGGGCGTTCCAGCCCGGCTGTCCTCCCCACCCGGGCTGACCGCCCCGGCCGGGCTGCTGCCCGCCCCAGCCACCGTGGCCGCCCTGCGGGCCGGAGGGCCCGCTCTGGCCGCCGCGGCCGGAGCCGCCGGTGGGCGCGGACCACTGCCCGGCGGGAGGCTGCTCCTTGGACCACTGCGGAGGGACCGAGGAACCGCCGGCCGGTGTGGTGTCGGACGGGCCCGAACGTTCGGTGGGGCCCGGCGCACCGGCAGGAGCGTTCGAGCCGGTGGGTCCCGCGGCGCCAGGCTGGTCCTGCGCGGCGCGGTCCGGCTCGTCGGAAGGGGAGGATCCGGGCGAGGCCCAGCCCGGAGAGTTGTTCATCGTCGCTCCTTCATGCTTCCCGCCCGTTCGAACGGCCGGTGTGCGGCGTCCGCAGTGCCTGTCATCGTGTCATGGCAACGGGCCCCGCGTCCCCGGGCCCTTGTCCGGGGGAGCGCCCTTGCACGGGGGAGCCCTTCTGCTCCGGCCGGTGTCGGCGGCAGACTGGGCGGATGGCCGATCGCTACGAGAAGTCCGAGGCGGGCGCCGACGCTCCCGTGGTTCCGTCACTGCGTTGGGAGGAGCTTCCCGAGGGGCCCGTACTGGTTCTCCTCGATCAGACACGGCTGCCGGCCGAAGAAGTCGAGCTGGTGTGTACGGACGTACCGGCTCTGGTGCAGGCGATTCGAACGCTGGCTGTGCGGGGCGCTCCGCTGCTGGGCATCGCAGGGGCGTACGGAGTCGCCCTGGCCGCCGCACGGGGATTCGACGTGGCTGATGCCGCCGGCACCCTGGCGCACGCGCGCCCGACGGCGGTCAACCTCGAATACGGCGTCAGAAGAGCGGCCGGCGCCTACCGCGACGCGGTCGAGAGCGGGGCGGACCGTGAGCGGGCCGCCGCCGCGGCATTGGCCGAAGCCCGGGCCGTCCACGCGGAGGATGCCGAAGCCAGCTCCCGGATGGCGGCGCACGGACTGGCGCTGCTGGGCGAACTGGTGCCCGGCGGCGGGCACCGCATACTCACCCACTGCAACACCGGAGCGCTGGTCTCCGGAGGCGAGGGCACCGCCCTGGCGGTGGCGCTGGCAGCCCACCGGGCCGGTGAGCTGCGGCGGTTGTGGGTCGACGAGACGCGGCCGCTGCTGCAGGGCGCGCGGCTGACCGCGTACGAGGCGGCGCGTACGGGCATGCCGTACACGGTGCTCGCGGACGGGGCGGCCGGGTCGCTCTTCGCGGCGGGCGAGGTGGACGCCGTACTGATCGGTGCCGACCGGATCACGGCGGACGGCTCGGTCGCCAACAAGGTGGGCAGCTATCCGCTGGCCGTACTGGCCCGGTACCACCACGTGCCGTTCGTGGTGGTGGCGCCGACCAGCACGGTGGACCTGGACACGGCGGAGGGTGCGCTCATCGAGGTGGAGCAACGGCCCGGGCACGAGGTGACGGAGATCGCGTTGCCGTTCGTGCCCGGTGCCGGGACGGAGGCCGGCACCGGGGTGCCGGTGGCTCCGCTGGGCGCGCTGGCCTACAACCCCGCCTTCGACGTGACGCCGGCCGAGCTGGTGACGGCGATCGTCACCGAGAACGGAGTGGTCTCACCCGTCACTCCGGGCGGTCTCGCGGAGCTGTGTTCCACATCACGATGGGGTAAGTCACGATCAGGTAATGGGATGATGGCCGAATGAAGGGACGCGTCCTGGTCGTCGACGACGACACCGCACTGGCAGAGATGCTCGGCATCGTGCTGCGCGGCGAAGGCTTTGAACCGTCGTTCGTCTCGGACGGGGACAAGGCGCTCGCCGCCTTCCGGGAGACCAAGCCGGACCTCGTGCTGCTCGACCTCATGCTGCCCGGGAGGGACGGCATAGAGGTGTGCCGGCTCATCCGTGCCGAGTCCGGTGTGCCGATCGTCATGCTGACCGCGAAGAGTGACACGGTCGACGTGGTGGTCGGCCTGGAGTCGGGGGCGGACGACTACATCGTCAAGCCGTTCAAGCCCAAGGAGCTGGTGGCCCGCATCCGGGCACGGCTGCGCCGCTCGGAGGAGCCGGCGCCCGAGCAGCTGGCCATCGGTGACCTGGTCATCGACGTGGCCGGGCACTCGGTCAAGCGCAGCGGCCAGTCGATAGCGCTGACGCCGCTGGAGTTCGACCTGCTGGTGGCACTGGCCCGCAAGCCGTGGCAGGTGTTCACGCGAGAGGTGCTGCTGGAGCAGGTCTGGGGCTACCGGCACGCCGCCGACACCCGGCTGGTCAACGTGCACGTGCAGCGGCTGCGCTCCAAGGTCGAGAAGGACCCGGAGCGCCCGGAGATCGTGGTGACCGTGCGTGGTGTCGGCTATAAGGCCGGGCCCAGCTGACATGCCGCGGGACGGTTCGGCCCCGGGGGACGAGCGGGGGCGGACCGTCCGCCCGGTGGGTGATATGCCCCTTTCGGGGCGTTTGCTGAGGTGGCTGCCCGACCGGTTGTCCGACCGTCTGACCCGGCGGTCGGGAGGAGCCGTCGTACGCGCCGACGGCCGTGACGTCACCAGCCGTGCCAGTGATGGCCGTACCAGCGACAGCCGTGCCGGTAACGAACACGCCGGTGCCAGTCCTGCCGCCACCAGTCGTGACGTTGAAAGCCGCGACGTTGACGGCCGTGACGCTGGCGGTCGTGGCGATCGCAGCCCTGGTCACGGTGCGAGGGTCGGCGGGCGGCCCGGTGACGAGGCGGCGCGGTCCGCTGCCCGTCCTGGGCGGGCCGAGCGGCCGGGAGAGCGGCTCCGGGGCATGCCCGCGCGCCTGCTGCCCGACGGGGCCACGGCCGGTCCGGTCCACCCGATGCTGCGGCTCTTCGGCCGCTGGATACGTCGCCCGCTGCTGCCCGCGCTGCGCCTGTGGCGCCGGAACATCCAGCTCCGCGTGGTCGCCACGACCCTGCTGATGTCGCTGGGCGTGGTGCTGCTGCTCGGTGTCGTGGTCATCGGGCAGGTTCGCAACGGGTTGCTGGAGGCCAAGCGGCAGGCGGCCCAGAGCCAGGCGGCCGGCGGGTTCGCCGTGGCGCAGAAGCTGGCCGACGGCACCACCGACAGCCGCGGCGACGACTCCGTACGCTCCGGCAGCCGTGGCGTGCAGGACTCCGCGACCTGGCTGACCAGCCTGGTCGAACAGCTCGCCAGCGGCGGGCAGGGCGTCTTCTCCGTGGTGGCGCTCAGCTCCGGCTCGGCCGTCGAGGAGCCGTTCGGGGACAGCAGCCCGGACACCCGTGGCCCGCGCGCCTCCGGGGACGTCGACCCCGAGCGCAGCGTGCCCGCCGAGATGCGCCAGATGCTGGACACCAAGACCGGCACCTTCCGCCAGTCCACGCAGATCAAGCGCGTCGGGTCGGAGGAGGGCGAGCCGGCGATCATCATCGGCAAGCGGCTCAACGACGTCAACAGCAACCCGTACCAGCTCTACTACCTCTTCCCGTTCAGTCAGGAGGAGAAGTCGCTCAGCCTGGTGAAGGGGACCCTGGCCACGGCCGGGGTGTTCGTGGTCGTCCTGCTGGGCGCGATCGCCTGGCTCGTGGTGCGGCAGGTCGTCACGCCCGTCCGGATGGCGGCGGGCATCTCCGAACGGCTGGCCGCCGGCCTCCTCCAGGAACGGATGAAGGTCACCGGTGAGGACGACATCGCCCGCCTCGGCGAGTCCTTCAACAAGATGGCGCAGAACCTCCAGGTGAAGATCCAGCAGTTGGAGGAGCTGTCCCGGATGCAGCGGCGGTTCGTCTCCGACGTGTCGCACGAGCTGCGCACACCGTTGACCACCGTACGGATGGCCGCCGACGTCATCCACGACGCGCGCGAGGACTTCGATCCGGTGACGGCGCGCTCCGCAGAACTGCTGCGCGGACAGCTCGACCGCTTCGAGTCGCTGCTCGCCGAGCTGCTGGAGATCAGCCGCTTCGACGCGGGCGCGGCCGCCCTGGAGGCCGAGCCGATCGACCTGCGGGACGTGGTGCACCGGGTCATCGAGGGCGCCGAGCCGCTGGCGGAGCGCAAGGGCAGCCGGATCCTGGTGCGCGGCGCCGAGCAGCCGGTGATCGCGGAGGCGGACGCCCGCCGGGTGGAACGGGTGCTGCGCAATCTCGTGGTCAACGCGGTGGAGCACGGCGAGGGCCGGGACGTCGTGGTGCGGCTGGCCGCGGCCGGCGGCAGGAACGGCGGCGCGGTAGCCGTCGCGGTGCGCGACTACGGCGTGGGCCTGAAGCCGGGCGAGGCGGCCCGGGTGTTCAACCGTTTCTGGCGCGCGGACCCGGCACGGGCCCGTACGACCGGCGGTACGGGCCTGGGCCTGTCGATCGCCGTCGAGGACGCGCGGCTGCACGGCGGCTGGCTGCAGGCCTGGGGCGAGCCGGGTGGCGGATCGCAGTTCCGGCTGACGCTGCCGCGTACGGCGGGGGAGGCGCTGCGCGGTTCGCCGATACCGCTCGAACCCGAGGACTCCCGGCGCAACCGGGAGGCGGCCGGTGCGGGGCTGCCGCGCGGTGCGGCAGCGGTGCGGAAGACGGCCGCCATTCCGGCGCAGCAGCGGCTGGCGGAACCGTGGCCTCTTGAGCCGTACAGCGCGGCGCGTACTTCGGCCCGGGACGCGGCGCCCACTTCGGTCCACACTTCGGCCCCCACTTCGGCTCGTACCTCGGCTCGTACGTCTGCGCAGCGGTCGCCGGAGCCGGGGGAGGCCGCGGAGGCACGGACGGACAACCGGACGGACGCCGGTACCGGTGTCGGTACGGATGTCCATACGGGCACTCGTGGGGACGGCGTCGGGGCGGCGGCGGACGGTGCGCACCGCAACGGTGAGGCCGGCGGGGGCGCGCACGGAAACGGCGTACGCGGTGGGGCGGAGCGTGGACATGACGGTGGGGCCGGCGCGTCGGGTTCATCGGGCGCGCCGGGTTCGACCGGCAAGGGGTACGGGGGTGGCCCGGAACGGAAGGGTGGGAGCAGCGAGGGCGCCGAGCGGGAGGACGAGATCCGTGGGCACTGAACCGGGCGCGAGGACGCGAGCCGAGGCGGGTGCTGGTGCTGGTGCTCGGAGTGGTGCCGGGGGTGCCCAGGTGCGCGCCGGCGGTGGTGAGCGGGTGCGTCCCAAGGCGTCCGGCAGGGTTGTCCGTACGGGCGCTGTGCTCGGATGCGGCGCGTTGCTGCTGGCCGGGTGCGCGACGATGCCGGACAGCGGGGACATGCAGTCGGTCGACCAGTCGCCGCGGGCGGAGGCCGACGCGCAGGTGCGGGTCTACGGTGTGCCGCCGCAGGACGGTGCGCAGCCCACGGAGATCGTCAGTGGTTTTCTGGACGCCACGACGAGCGACGAGGTGGACTTCAGTACGGCCGTGCAGTATCTCGCCAGTTCGACGAAGAAGACGTGGCAGCCGTTCTCCGCGACGAAGGTGCTCCAGCAGCGGCCGAAGGCCGAACCTGTGGGGCAGGCCAACCGTGAGGACCCGAACGGCTACACGATCACGTTGTCCGGCAGCCAGGTGGCCACCGTCGACCGTAACCACGCCTACACGCCGGAGGAGCAGGCGTACCGGCAGACCATCCACCTGACCAAGGAGGACGGGCAGTGGCGCATCGACCGGCTGCCCAACGGGCTGGTGCTCGGGCAGTCCGACTTCCAGCGGATCTACCGTTCCGTCAACAAGTACTACTTCGCCGACTACAAGTCGGAGGCGCAGTCGGCCAAGGCGGGGCACAACGTGCTGGTCGCCGACCCCGTTTACCTGCGGCAGCGAATAGATCCGGTCACCGCGAGCGTGACCGCGCTGCTGGAGGGGCCCACGAACTGGCTGAACCAGGTCACGGCCTCCGCGTTCCCGACGGGCACCGCGCTCAGGAGCAGCGGCCTGTCCCTCGACGACTCCAACGCGCTGCGGGTGAAGCTGAGCAAGCGGGCGGCCGCCGCCGGGCCGGGGCAGTGCCGGCGGATGGCGGCCCAGCTGTTCTTCACCGTCCAGGACATCACCAGGGCGTCGAAGATCAGCGAGGTGGAGCTGCAGGACGAGGGCGGCAACCGGCTGTGTGTCCTGTCGCAGGACCGGGCCAACAGCGAGTTCGCGCCACGCAAGCACGTCGGGCGGCCCGCCCAGGAGTACTTCATCGACGCTGACCAGAAGGTCGTCAGCATGCCGGACACGACCACGGAGCCGCGGCCGGTGCCGGGACCGTTCGGGTCCGGCAAGACCCCGCTGAGCTCGATCGCGATCTCGCGCGGGGAGGACACGGCGGCGGGTGTCTCGGCCGACGGCCGGTCGCTGTACGTGGCTCCGCTGGAGTACGGCACCGAACGTGGCCCGGAGCTGCTGCACAGCACGGCCAAGAACGGTTTCTCGGCACCCAGTTGGGACGGGCTGGGGGACCTGTGGATAGCGGACCGTAGCGACAAGGGGTCGCGGCTGCTGCGCCTGCGTGAGGGCAAGGGCACGCCCGACGTGGTGACGGTGCCCGGGCTCGGCGACCGGCGGATCAAGTCGATCAAGGTGGCGTCCGACGGCATCCGGATCGCGGTGCTGGTCGAGGACAAGGGGCGTACGACGCTGCAGCTCGGCCGGGTCGAACGCGGTGGAACGGCACAGCGTCCGGTGCTGTCGGTGGAGGAACTGCGTCCGATCGCGCCCCAGTTGGAGGACGTGGTGGCGGCGTCGTGGGCGGGCGGCAGCCGGCTCGTGGTGGTCGGCAGGCAGTCCGGCGGGGTGCAGCAGATGCAGTACATGGAGACGGACGGCTCGGCGTCGAGCGCGCAGACGTTGCCCGGCGTCAACGGGGTCAAGGCGGTGACGGCCTCGGAGGACGAGACGAGGCCGCTGGTCGCGGACGGGGCCGAGGGGATCGTGCGGCTGCCGCAGGACGCGAACTGGAAGACCGTGGCGAAGGAGGGGAAGGCGCCGGTTTATCCGGGGTAGAGCGGGGTGCGGGAGTGGCGGCTGGGGCGGGGGCGCTTGTGTTGCCGGTGGTGTTGGGGTCGCTGTTGGTGTCTTGGGTGGTGGGGGGGCGGGGGAGGGTGGGGTAGGCGTAGGTCCAGCTGTGGCTGTGGCTGTGGCTGTGGCTGTGGTCGTGGATGAGGGTGCGAGGCGGAGCCGTAGGTGCTGTCTGCGTGACCGTGCTGTCGTCGGCAGGGCCTGACTGGGGGAGGGGGGATCGGCGCACCTCTGTGGATTCAACCCGTCACCCGGCTTATCCACAGGGGGTGGTGCCCCTCCCCGTCCCGCGGGACAGTAGATCCATGCGGGGCGTATGGCGGGAAATCACCGGTCTGGTACTACCGGTGGACTGCGCCGGATGCGGCCTTCCTCGTACGGAACTGTGCGAGGAGTGCCACAAGGCGTTGATCCGGGGGGCGAGGGGGAGTGGGGGTGGGGGCGGGGGAGGCCCCCGGGGCCCCCGGAGGGTGCGGCCGCGCCCTGTCCCGCGCGGACTTCCGCCGACCTGCGCCGCTGCGCCGTACGCCGATGAGGTGCGGGCGGTGCTGCTCGCGCACAAGGAGCGGGGTGCGTTGCGGTTGGCAGACCCGTTGGGGCAGGCGCTTGCGGGGGCTGTGCGCGGGCTGTGGGGGCGGGGTGGTCCGTTGAGTTCTTACGGTGGTGTGTCTGGGGCTGGGGCTGGGGCTGGGTGTGTGCGTTGGGCCGGTGGGGTGCTTCGCCCTGCTGAGATTTCGGGTCCGGGGGCCGCAGGTGCGCAGGGGGACAGTGGTGAGTCGCGGTTTGGCCGGGTAGGGGTGCAGGTGAGGTTCCGACCCGCGTCTGGTGGTGGCGTAGTGGGCGCTGCTGGGTCGGAGCCTGCGTTGAGCTGTCCGCGTCAGGCCTGTGGGCGGCTGGGCCGGCCGGGCCGCCCGGCGGGGCGGGGCAACGGAGGGGATCCTCAGCGTCCGGCTGCTGGTGACCTGTGCCGTGCCAGGGCGAGCTGTGGTGGCGGGGCCGGCGGCTCTGGGGCCGTACGGCCCGGTGAGGAGTGCCCGCGTGCCGGCTGCGGTGCGTTTGATCTTGCCGGTTCCGTGGGGTTCGGGACTCCAGGGGCTGAAGGGCCGTGTCGCTGTCTCCAGCCGCTGGAGGGCGATGCCGGCCCCGGGCCGGCCCGGCCGGCCTCCGGCCCGTCAGGCCGGCCCCGGCCTGCCACTCCCGCGGCGGTTGCCCTTGGGCCCACGACTGCCACCGACCCCACCCCTCCCGCCGCATCCACCGCCAGCACCCTCCCTGCTCACCCCGCCCACCGCACCCACCCCACCCACCCCACCACCCCCCTCCTCCTCATCCCCGTCCCCTCGGCCCGGCGGGCGGTGGCGGGCCGGGGGCATGATCCGGTGCGGCGGATCGCGCTTGCGGCGGCTCGGGACCTTCGGCGGGAGGGGGTGCCCGTTCGGGTCCTCTCCGCGCTCCGGCAGCGGCGTACGGTTGCTGATCAGGCGGGCCTCAGTGCCCGCCAACGCCTGGCCAACGTCTCCGGAGCCCTGACAGTCGTCCCCGGAGCCGTGCGGCTGCTGGCGGAGGCCCCGGTGGTACTGGTGGACGATCTGATGACCACCGGGGCTTCGCTGGCGGAGGCGGCGAGGGCCGTGCGGGCGGCCGGGGGAAGGGTGGTGGGGGCAGGTGTGGTGGCGGCGCCGCGGAGTGCTTTCGAAATCAACTGGAACTGACCGCGAAAATTCATCGTTGCAGGTAACGAGGGCGAAAAAGCACCCAAACGGAGCTAGTGCCAGCCAGGGGGTGCCGTCACCCGTCCGGGAGAGCTATGTTCGGTTGTGAGGACTTGGCTGACGCTTTGCCTCGGATGCCGGGATAGGTGCGTTTATGGGTTTTTGCAGGGACCCTGAAATGAACGGGAGTGGGGACCCTGCCGACGGGGGAGGAGGAGGTGAAAGTCGCCAAGTCCGAGGCTTCGGCACTCACCGGAGCCTGGTGCAAGAAGGAATCGCTCCGCGCGTAGCAGCGGGGTGATCCGGGAACGGAGTTCTGCGTGGACATCGTCGTCAAGGGCCGCAAGACCGAGGTGCCCGAGCGGTTCCGCAAGCACGTGGCCGAGAAGCTGAAGCTGGACAAGGTCCAGAAGCTCGACGGCAAGGTGATCAGCCTGGACGTCGAGGTGTCCAAGGAGCCCAACCCCCGGCAGGCCGACCGTTCCGACCGAGTGGAGATCACCCTCCGCTCCCGAGGCCCGGTGGTACGGGCCGAGGCGGCCGCCGCCGACCCCTACGCCGCGCTCGACCTGGCCACGGCCAAGCTGGAAGCGCGGCTGCGCAAGCAGCACGACAAGCGCCACTCGCGGCGCGGCAACGGGCGCATCCCGGCGAGCGACGTCGCGGTCAGCGTCCCGGACGCGGCCAAGCTCGACGAGACCGGCCACCTGGCCGTGGACGGCGCGCCGCAGGAGCAGGTGCCGACGACGAAGATGGGTTCGCTGGAGGTCCAGGGCGAAGGCCCGCTGGTCGTCCGCGAGAAGACCCACTCCGCGGCGCCGATGACGCTCAACCAGGCGCTCTACGAGATGGAGTTGGTCGGACACGACTTCTACCTCTTCGTCGACGCCGAGACCAAGCAGCCGAGTGTCGTCTACCGGCGGCACGCCTACGACTACGGCGTCATCCATCTGAACCCTGACTCGTTCGGGGGAGAGGAGCCCGGTGGCGCCGGTGGGGCGCTCGGCGGCTGACGGCCGCTGAAGTGGTGCCCCCGGCGTACGCTCGGGGGCACCATTGCGCCTGCGGAGGGCAGGAGTTGAGGCCGTATAGTGTCTGTGCCGGCCAGGGAGCCTGTGCGCGCGACATGGCGACATGCGGGGGAGACGGTTGTATGGCGTTGTTCGGGCTGGCCGCAACGGGCTGTAGTCAACCAGCCTTATGTCCAAGCTCTGGCCTTCACCGGCCGAGTAGTTGACGGGGAGGAACGATGGGGGACAGCTTCGGGCCCGTGCACGGCGGAGCGGACGGCGACGGGGGCGGCGCCGGTGACGGTTGCGGTACGGACGCGGGCGTGTCGGGCAAGGAGCCGATCAGGGTCCTGGTCGTCGACGACCACGCGCTCTTCCGCCGGGGCCTGGAGATCGTGCTCGCCCACGAGGAGGACATCGAGGTCGTCGGTGAGGCCGGGGACGGCGCCGAGGCGGTGGACAAGGCCGCTGACCTGCTGCCCGACATCGTGCTGATGGACGTACGGATGCCCCGGCGCGGCGGCATCGAGGCGTGCACCTCCATCAAGGAGGTGGCCCCCAGCGCGAAGATCATCATGCTGACGATCAGCGACGAGGAGGCCGACCTCTACGACGCGATCAAGGCCGGGGCCACCGGTTACCTCCTCAAGGAGATCTCCACGGACGAGGTGGCGACGGCGATCCGCGCGGTGGCGGACGGCCAGTCCCAGATCAGCCCGTCCATGGCGGCCAAGCTGCTGACCGAGTTCAAGTCGATGATCCAGCGCACCGACGAGCGCCGCCTGGTGCCGGCGCCCCGGCTCACCGACCGTGAGCTGGAGGTCCTCAAGCTGGTCGCGACCGGTATGAACAACCGCGACATCGCCAAGGAACTGTTCATCTCCGAGAACACCGTCAAGAACCACGTCCGGAACATCTTGGAGAAGCTGCAGCTGCACTCCCGGATGGAGGCGGTCGTGTACGCGATGCGGGAGAAGATCCTGGAGATCCGTTGACGGGCCCGTAGCGGGTCGGTGAACGGCCCTGGGGCGGGCCCGCTGCCTGCCCCACCCCGGCCAGGACCCGTTCCTTCCCCCTATGCCCCCGCTTCCGCCCCCACCTCCGCGACCAGCGCCGCCCGCAGTGCGGCGTCGTCGCAGCGTTCGACACGTACGGAATCGCAGCCGACCCACCGCGCGGCCTCGGTCAGCGCCTGGGCCATCGGCCGCACGGCCTTGGCGTCGCGCATCGACACCTGGCGGGCGACGAGCGTGCTGCCCTCGCGGGCCGGATCCACCCGCCCGGCGAGCCGGCCGCCGGCCAGCAGCGGCATCGCAAAATAGCCGTGTATCCGCTTGGGGCGCGGGACGTAGGCCTCCAGGCGGTGGGTGAAGTCGAAGATGCGGGCCGTGCGCGGGCGGTCCCAGACGAGGGAGTCGAAGGGCGAGAGCAGGGTCGTACGGTGCCGGCCGCGCGGTGCTTCGGCCAGGGCGGCGGGGTCCGCCCAGGCGGGTTTGCCCCAGCCCGCCACCTCGACCGGGACCAGCCCCGACGCCTCGATGACGGCATCCACCTGCTCGGCCTTGAGGCGGTGGTAGTCGGCGAGGTCCGCGCGGGTGGCCACGCCCATCGCGGCGCCGGCCTGGGCGACCAGGCGCCGCGTGCACTCCGCGTCGGACAGGTCGTCGTGCAGCAGGTGGTCGGGGACGGCGCGCTCGGCGAGGTCGTACACCCGCTTCCAGGCGCGGCGCTCCGTGCACACCACCTCGCCGGTGTCCAGCAGCCACTCCACCGCGATCTTCGTCTCGGACCAGTCCCACCACTCGCCGCCCTTGCGGCCGCCGCCCAGGTCGGAGGTGGTCAGCGGGCCGTCGGCCTTCAGCCGGTCCAGTACGGCCGCGCAGGAGCCCTCGCGGTCCTCCATCCGGTGCCAGCGGTGTCCCCTCGCGCGCATCGCGCGGCGCCGGAAGGCGAAGTGGGGCCACTCCTCGACGGGCAGGATGCAGGCGGCGTGGGACCAGTACTCGAAGCTGTGCCCGCCCGACCAGTAGGCGGACTCGACGGCGGGGCGGCCGACGGCGCCGAGCCGGGCGTACGGGATCAGCTCGTGGGAGCGGGCCAGCACCGAGATGGTGTCGAGCTGCACCGCGCCCAGGCGCCGCAGGACGCCCCGCACGCCCGCACGGCGGTCCGGCGCGCCGAGGAATCCCTGGGCCCGCAGGGCCATGCGCCGGGCGTCGTCGGCGGACAGGGTGGTCACGGGCTTCGGCTTCGCGGGCTTCGCAGCTGTCATGAGGCACAGCGTAGGAGTGACCACTGACAATGCCGGTGACCGTGTCCGGCGGGCCGTACCGCCCGAACTCGTCAGCCCGGGAACGGGAGATGGGGCGTCTCGGAGGGCAGCCCCAGGTCGCCGGGGAGCAGCGAGCCGATCCAGGCGTCCCGCCGGACGCCGCGGAGCGAGACCTTGGCGCGCAGGGTGCCCTCCATCCGGAAACCGGCCTTCAGCGCCACGCCGCGTGACGCGCTGTTGCCGACTTCCGCGAGCCACTCCAGGCGCTCGACGCCGAGTTCCGTCAGGGCCCAGCGCGCGACCTCGCGCACGGCTTCGGCGGTCCAGCCTCTGCCGCGCTGATCCTTCGTCGTCCAGTAGCCGATCTCGGCCTGCCGCTCGGCGGACCGCAGCGTCATGCCGAACAGGCTCACGGCCCCGGTCAGCGTGCCGTCCGCCTTGGTGGTCACGGCGAAGCGGTACTGCGTGTCCGTGTGCCACTCCTCCTGGCTGCGGGCTATGTAGTCGTGGGCCTGTGCCATGCCGAACGGGGCCGGTACGGATGTCCAGCGCGGTATGGCCGGATCCTGACAGGCGGTGTGCACCGCCTGGGCGTCGGCGGGGGCGAAGGGGCGCAGGAGGAGACGCTCGGTGGTCAGCGTGACGGGTTCCATGGAGGGAGTGTGCGGAGACGGGGCGGGCGGGGCGAGCGGTTTTCCCGGGATGCTCCCGGTCCGTCCTTCGGGCCGCCGGGCCCCGCCCGTCCCGGGCCCCACGCCCGCTGCTCGGGTCCCTCCCGGCACTTTCCCGGGGCCTCGCGCGTTCTCATGGGGAAGGGTGTGCACCGGGGAGCGGTGTGCTTCGCGGCGGTGGACCTCCCGGCCGGATGGGGTCCTCCTTTACGATGGCCGTTGCGGCGGGGCCTGCCCCTTGGAAAAATGCCGCGCCCGCGCACCCTCCCCCTGCCTGCGGCGGGGGGTACCCCCAGCGCCAGGCCCGACCGGCAAGGAGACCAGCCCAAGTGTCCGTCTTCAACAAGCTCATGCGTGCAGGCGAAGGAAAGATCCTGCGCAAACTGCACCGCATCGCGGGCCAGGTCAACTCCATCGAGGAGGACTTCGCGGCCCTCTCCGACGCCGAGCTGCGGGCGCTCACCGACGAGTACAAGCAGCGGTTCGCGGACGGCGAAACCCTGGACGACCTGCTGCCCGAGGCGTTCGCGACGGTCCGTGAGGCCGCCAAGCGGGTGCTCGGTCAGCGCCCCTACGACGTCCAGCTGATGGGTGGCGCGGCCCTCCACATGGGGTACGTCGCCGAGATGAAGACCGGTGAGGGCAAGACCCTGGTCGGTACCCTCCCCGCGTATCTGAACGCGCTGTCCGGCGAGGGCGTCCACCTGATCACGGTCAACGACTACCTGGCAGAGCGCGACTCCGAGATGATGGGCCGGGTCCACAAGTTCCTCGGGCTCACGGTCGGTTGCATTCTGGCCAATATGACGCCTGCCGAACGGCGCGAACAGTACAACCGGGACATCACGTACGGAACGAACAATGAGTTCGGTTTCGACTACCTGCGTGACAACATGGCCTGGTCGAAGGACGAGCTGGTCCAGCGCGGTCACAACTTCGCCATCGTCGACGAGGTCGACTCGATCCTGGTCGACGAGGCCCGTACGCCGCTGATCATTTCGGGTCCGGCGGACTCGGCCACCAAGTGGTACGGCGACTTCGCGAAGTTGGTCAAGCGCCTGAAGAAGGGCGAGCCCGCCAACCCGCAGCGCGGCATCGAGGAGACCGGCGACTACGACATCGACGAGAAGAAGCGCACGGTCGGCATCCACGAGTCGGGCGTCAGCAAGGTCGAGGACTGGCTCGGCATCGACAACCTGTACGAGTCGGTCAATACGCCGCTGGTCGGGTACCTGAACAACGCGATCAAGGCCAAGGAGCTGTTCAAGCTCGACAAGGACTACGTCGTCATCGACGGCGAGGTCATGATCGTCGACGAGCACACCGGCCGTATCCTCGCCGGCCGCCGCTACAACGAGGGCATGCACCAGGCCATCGAGGCGAAGGAGGGGGTGGAGATCAAGGACGAGAACCAGACGCTCGCCACCATCACCCTGCAGAACTTCTTCCGCCTCTACAGCAAGCTCTCCGGCATGACCGGTACGGCCATGACCGAGGCCGCCGAGTTCCACCAGATCTACAAGCTGGGCGTCGTCCCGATCCCGACCAACCGCCCGATGGTCCGCAAGGACCAGGCCGACCTGATCTACCGCACCGAGGTCGCCAAGTTCGCGGCGGTCGTCGAGGACATCGTCGAGAAGCACGAGAAGGGCCAGCCGATCCTGGTCGGCACGACCTCCGTGGAGAAGTCCGAGTACCTCTCCCAGCAGCTGAACAAGCGCGGCGTGCGCCACGAGGTCCTCAACGCCAAGCAGCACGACCGGGAGGCGTCGATCGTCGCCCAGGCCGGCCGCAAGGGCTCCGTCACGGTCGCCACGAACATGGCCGGCCGCGGTACGGACATCAAGCTGGGCGGCAACCCGGACGACCTCGCCGAGGCCGAGCTGCGCAGCCAGGGCCTCGACCCGGTCGAGCACGTCGAGGAGTGGGCGGCCGCGCTGCCCGCCGCCCTGGAGAAGGCCGAGGCCGCGGTCGAGGCGGAGTTCGAAGAGGTCAAGAGCCTCGGCGGGCTGTACGTCCTGGGCACCGAGCGGCACGAGTCGCGCCGGATCGACAACCAGCTGCGCGGCCGCTCCGGCCGGCAGGGCGACCCGGGCGAGTCCCGCTTCTACCTCTCCCTCGGCGACGACCTGATGCGCCTGTTCAAGGCCCAGATGGTCGAGCGGGTCATGGCGATGGCCAACGTCCCCGACGACGTCCCGATCGAGAACAAGATGGTGACGCGCGCCATCGCGTCCGCGCAGTCGCAGGTCGAGCAGCAGAACTTCGAGACCCGTAAGAACGTCCTGAAGTACGACGAGGTCCTCAACCGCCAGCGCGAGGTCATCTACGGCGAGCGCCGCCGTGTCCTGGAGGGCGAGGACCTCCAGGAGCAGATCAAGCACTTCATGGACGACACCATCGACGCCTACATCCAGGCGGAGACGGTCGAGGGCTTCGCCGAGGAGTGGGACCTGGACCGCCTGTGGGGCGCGTTCAAGCAGCTCTACCCGGTCAAGGTGACGGTAGCGGAGCTGGAGGACGAGGCCGGTGACCGCGCCGGCATCACCTCCGACTTCATCGCGGAGGCCGTCAAGGAGGACATCCACCAGCAGTACGCGGCCCGTGAGGAGCAGCTCGGCTCCGACATCATGCGCGAGCTGGAGCGCCGCGTGGTGCTGTCCGTCCTGGACCGCAAGTGGCGCGAGCACCTCTACGAGATGGACTACCTCCAGGAGGGCATCGGCCTGCGCGCGATGGCCCAGAAGGACCCGCTGGTCGAGTACCAGCGCGAGGGCTTCGACATGTTCACCGCCATGATGGAGGGCATCAAGGAGGAGTCCGTCGGCTACCTGTTCAACCTGGAGGTCCAGGTCGAGCAGCAGGTCGAGGAGGTCCCGGTGGCCGACACCGAGGAGAAGACCTCGCTGGACAAGGACGTCCAGGACGCCGTGCCCGCCGGGGCCGGCGCCGGACGGCCGGAGATCCATGCGAAGGGCCTGGAGGCGCCGCAGCGTCCGGACCGCCTGCACTTCTCCGCGCCGACCGTGGACGGCGAGGGCGGTGTCGTCGAGGGTGACTTCACCAGCGAGGACGCGGCCCCGGCCCGCTCGGAGTCGGACGGCCTGACGCGCGCGGAGCGCCGCAAGGCCCAGAAGAGCGGCGGGCGCCGCCGCAAGAAGTGACGTACGGCGAGACGTGACGCCCGCCGCCCGGCGGTGGGTGCGAGGCCGGGGTACCGCAGCGCGCAGCTGCGGTGCCCCGGCTCTTTTCGTACGCGTGGGACCGCGCGCCGCCCGGGTCACCACACCCGGGTGGTCGGGCCGATGTCGACGGCGGCGCAGCGCCACCGGGCGTCGCCGCCCAGCTCCAGGCGGAAGGCGAGGGCGCGCAGCCGCTCGCCGGAGACGATGCGGGCGAACGCCTCGATGACGTCCGGGCGCGGCAGGCACAGGCCGCAGTGGGCCACCGACGGGGCCGGAGCGTAGCGGCCCGCTGTGGTGCCCGTGGGCCGCAGGGGTGCTTGCGGGGCCAGTTCGACGAGGCGGTCGTACGCGGCGGGCAGCGCGTGCCCCAGGAGGGCGTGCACGGGGCGCCGGCCACTCAGGGTCAGGAGAAGCTGCTCGGCGAACCAGTCGTGCGGATCGGGGCGGGAAGGGCGGCGCCGGAGGGACCGGGCGGGGGCCGTACGCGGGCCGGCCGGGCGCCGGGTGTCACGGCGGCCGGGCGGGCCGGTACGGGGGCGGCCCGGTCCCGCGGCGGGCGGAATCCCGGGGGAGCGGGTGCGGGTGGAGGGGAGGGTGTCGGTGTGCGTGGTGAGCATGCGGGCCCCCGTTCGGCCGGCCCGGTGGATACCGGGCAGTAGCTTCGGTGGGGTTCTTCTACCGGCGGGGAATCGGCGGCGGCAAGGGCCTCCGGCCGGGCCGGGCGGACGGCCGGGAATTCACCCATCAGGGGGAGAGCGGGCGGATGTGCGGGCGCGGAACGGCGCGCGGCCCGTCGGGGGCGGCGCCGGAGGGGCGGAGCGGGAGCACGAAGGGGGACTCCGGCCCGTATCTCACGCCGTACCCCGCGCCCGTATGCTGGCCGGACAGATTTTCCAGACCCAGCGATGTGAGCGGAAGCGGCAGCCATGCGCGTGTATGTCCCCCTGACCCTGCCCGGACTCGCGGCGGCGCACGAGGCCGGGGAGTTGGGCCCCGGCCCGCTGGACGCCTACGCCGTCACGCCCGCGCTGCGCGAGTGGTACGTCTCCGACGACATCGAGGAACTGGAGTACGCGGCGCTCAACCGGGCCGCGCAGGGCTCGCTGCGCCGGCTCGCGGCCGACCCCGACGCCCCGCGGCGCCGGGTCGTGGTGGCCGTGGACGTACCGGAAGGCGCGGCCGTCGCCGACCCCGACCGGGGCCTGGACCAGACGGCGCTGGGCGAGGTGCGGATCGCCGGTCCGGTGCCGATGGCGAAGGCCGCGGCGGTGCACGTGGACTCCGACGACGCGGTCCAGGACGTCACGGCGGCCGCCGGCGCGCTGGGTGCCGCGGACCTCGGCGACGAGGACGCGCGGTTCACGGTGGACGGCGCGGAGGACCACGAGCTGATGTGGTTCGGCGTGCAGGAGATCCCGAATCTGATCGCCGGGCGCTGAGCGCGGGGCGGCTGAGAGCCTGACGGCCCGCCGGCCCGCGCCGGAGCCGTCCGTGACTGGGCTGTCAGTGGTCATGGGTACGGTCTTGGACATGGGGACGCACGCGACGCACATCGTCTGGGACTGGAACGGGACGCTCTTTCACGACACCGAAGCGGTGATCGGCGCGACCAACGCCGCCTTCGCCGAGCTCGGCCTGCCCCCGATCACCCTGGCGCGCTACCGCGAGCTGTACTGCGTCCCGATCCCGCGGTTCTACGAGCGGCTGCTGGGGCGGCTGCCGACGGACGCGGAGTGGCTGGTCATGGACGAGGCGTTCCACCGGCACTACGCCGTCCACCGGCCCGCGTGCGGCCTCGCGGAGGGCGCCGAGCAGGTGCTGGAGAGCTGGCAGCTGGCGGGCCGCAGTCAGTCGATCCTGAGCATGTACGGGCACGACGAGCTGATGCCGCTGGTGCGGGGCTTCGGCATCGAGGAGCGTTTCGTGCGCGTGGACGGCCGTACGGGGCCGTCGGGCGGCAGCAAGAGCGAGCACATGGTGCGCCACCTGGCGGCCCTGGCCACCGGCGCGTCCGGGAACGGCCACGCGTCCGGGAACGGCGGCGCCGGACGGACGGCCCCGGACCGTACGGTCGTGATCGGTGACGCGGTGGACGACGCGGTGGCCGCCCGGCGCGTGGGCGCCCACGCGGTGCTCTACACGGGCGGGTCGCACAGCCGGGCCAGCCTGGCGGCCGCGGGGGTGCCGGTGGTGGACACCCTGGCGGAGGCCGTGCGGCTGGCGGAGGAGATAGCCGCGTAGGGCGGGTGCCGCGCGCCCGCCCTACGCCACCCTGGTCCCTGTCCGGACCGGCCCGCCCGGGGGTGGGTCAGGTCACCGGCGCCTTGGCCCGCAGCACCGCGATGAACTCGCGCATCCACCCGGAGTGGTCCGGCCAGGCGCGGGAGGAGACCAGGGTGCCGTCGACGACGACCTCGGCGTCCCGGAAGGCGGCGCCGGCGGCCTGCATGTCCATTTCGAGGGCGGGGTAGGCGGTGACCCGGCGCCCGTTGAGGCCGCCGATCGCGGCGGTCAGCAGCGGGCCGTGACAGATCTGGGCGACGGGCTTGTCCGCGTCGAAGAAGGACTTCACGAGTTTGCGCAGCTCGGGGTCGTTGCGCAGATATTCGGGCGCCCGTCCGCCGGGCACCACGAGCGCGACGTACTGCCCCGGGTCGACCTCGGAGAAGGCCAGGTCGGCGGGCCAGGTGTAGCCGGGTTTCTCGGTGTAGGTGTCGAATCCCGGTTCGAAGTCGTGCACGACCAGCCGCAGTGTCTTGCGGGCGGGGGCGGCGACATGCACGTCGTAGCCCTCCTCGCGCAGCCGCTGGTAGGGGTAGAGGACCTCCAGGGACTCCGCAGCGTCGCCGGTCACGATCAGGATCTTGGCGGCCATGCCGTCCACCTCCGCTCGGGTCGCGCACCGCGCGCGGACGTGCCGTTGGTCACATCCGTGCGCCCGTAAGGCGTTCCTCGGTGTCCCGCTCAACGTCCTCCGGATCGCCGTCCTTGCCAAGCCCCCGCGGGATACCGTGGGATTCCAGGGATGCGGCGCACGGACCCGTCGCTGTCCGGATCGTCAAATTTCGGCTAGTGGTTTTGTACACAGCTGGACCATGACGGCACCCCGGCCGGGAGCGATAGCCTTGCCTCGTGATCAGCGCGATAACCCGCGGGGGCATCGAGGCCCTCGTCGTGCGCCCGGGACAGCACAGTGACCGGGCGGCCGCTGATCGTTGCGATCAGGACCGGAAACCGACCCCGACCGGGTCGGTGCCGAGCGGTCCGGCCATCGCGCATCGCGGCACAGCGTCGTCCCCGACCGGACACTTCCCCGCGTTGCGGCGGGGGAACCCTCACCGGTCGTTCCGGCGTCGTGCAGCTTCCACGGAGTTCATCCACAACGTCACGCAACGGCGCGCGACAGGAGCCAGAGGACATGCAGACCAAGCTGGACGAAGCCAAGACCGAGCTGCTCGCGCGGGCTGCCCGGGTCGCTGAAAGCAGCCCGGCCGGGGGACAGGCACCGGTGCAGGGTCTCGACCCGGACACCCTCCTGGGATACCTCCAGCGCTACTACCTGCACACCGCGCCGGAGGACCTGACCGGCCGCGACCCGGTCGACGTCTTCGGCGCCGCGCTCTCCCACTACCGGCTGGCCGAGACCCGGCCGCAGGGCACCGCGAACGTCCGGGTGCACACCCCGACGGTCGAGGAGAACGGCTGGACCTGCAGCCACTCCGTCGTCGAGGTCGTCACCGACGACATGCCCTTCCTGGTCGACTCGGTCACCAACGAGCTGTCGCGTCAGGGCCGCGGCATCCATGTGGTGATCCACCCGCAGGTGATCGTCCGCCGTGACGTGACCGGCAAGCTGATCGAGGTCCTCGACAACACGTGCGACGCGCACGGCCGGACCGGCAAGGACAAGGCGGGCCACGGCAAGGGCCGGGACCTGCCGCACGACGCGTTGATCGAGTCGTGGATCCACGTCGAGATCGACCGGGAGACCGACCGCGCCGACCTCAAGCAGATCACCGCCGACCTGCTGCGGGTGCTGTCCGACGTGCGGGAGGCCGTCGAGGACTGGGAGAAGATGCGCGACGCCGCGCTGCGCATCGCCGACGAGCTGCCCACCGAGCCGACCGCCGACGACCTGCGTGACCAGGAGGTCGACGAGGCCCGCGAGCTGCTGCGCTGGCTGGCCGCCGACCACTTCACCTTCCTCGGCTTCCGCGAGTACGAGCTGACCTCGGTGCCCGGCGAGTCCGGCGCCGAGGAGGACGTGCTGACCGCCGTGGCCGGCACCGGCCTCGGCATCCTGCGCTCCGACCCGGCGCACAGCGAGGGCGACGACGGCCACCCCGTCTCCCCGTCGTTCAACCGGCTCCCCAAGGACGCCCGCGCCAAGGCCCGCGAGCACCGGCTGCTGATCCTGACCAAGGCCAACAGCCGCTCCACCGTGCACCGCCCCTCGTACCTCGACTACGTGGGCGTCAAGAAGTTCGACGCCCAGGGAAACGTCGTCGGCGAGCGCCGGTTCCTCGGCCTGTTCTCCTCGGCCGCGTACACCGAGTCCGTACGCCGCGTGCCGGTCATCCGCCGCAAGGTCGCCGAGGTGCTGGACGCCGCGGGCTTCACCGCCAACAGCCACGACGGCCGCGACCTGCTCCAGATCCTGGAGACCTACCCGCGCGACGAGCTGTTCCAGACGCGCGTGGACCAGCTCCAGTCCATCGTCACCAGCGTGCTGTACCTCCAGGAGCGCCGCAGGCTGCGGCTGTACCTGCGCCAGGACGAGTACGGGCGCTACTTCTCGGCGCTGGTCTACCTGCCCCGCGACCGCTACACCACCGGCGTACGGCTGCGCCTGATCGACATCCTCAAGGAGGAACTGGGCGGCACCAGCGTCGACTTCACCGCCTGGAACACCGAGTCGATCCTGTCCCGGCTGCACTTCGTCGTCCGGGTCGAGCCCGGTGCGGCCCTGCCGGACCTGACCGACGCCGACGCCGAGCGCATCGAGGCGCGGCTGGTCGAGGCCGCCCGTTCCTGGGCCGACGGCTTCGCCGAGGCGCTGACCGCCGAGGTCGGCGAGGAGCGCGCCGCGGAACTGCTGCGCCGCTACAACCACGCCTTCCCCGAGGGCTACAAGGCCGACAACCCGCCGCGCAGCGCGGTCGCCGACCTCCAGCACCTGGAGAAGCTGACGGCGAAGGGCGGCAACGACTTCGAGGTCAGCCTGTACGAGCCGGTCGGCGCGGGCCCCGACGAGCGCCGCTTCAAGATCTACCGCACGGGTGAGCCGGTCTCCCTGTCCAAGGTCCTGCCGGTGCTGAACCGCCTCGGCGTCGAGGTCGTCGACGAGCGGCCGCACGAGCTGCGCTGCACCGACGGCACCACCGCCTGGATCTACGACTTCGGGCTGCGCATCCCCGAGCGGATGAACGGCGACGACGCGCGCGAGCGGTTCCAGGACGCCTTCACGGCGGTGTGGACCGGCCGCGCGGAGAGCGACAACTTCAACAAGCTGGTGCTGCGGGCCGGTCTGAACTGGCGCCAGGCGATGGTGCTGCGGGCGTACGCCAAGTACCTGCGGCAGGCCGGTTCGACGTTCAGCCAGACGTACATGGAGGACACCCTCTCCAACAACGTCCACACCACCCGGCTGCTGGTCAGCCTCTTCGAGGCGCGGATGTCCCCGGAGCGGCAGCGGGCCGGCACCGAGCTGACCGACGGGCTGCTGGAGGAGCTGGACGGCGCGCTGGACCAGGTCGCGAGCCTGGACGAGGACCGCATCCTGCGGGCCTTCCTCACCGTCATCAAGGCGACGCTGCGCACGAACCACTACCAGAAGGACGACGGCGGACAGCCGCACTCCTACCTGTCGATGAAGCTCGACCCGCAGGCCATCCCGGACCTGCCGGCGCCGCGCCCGGCGTACGAGATCTGGGTGTACTCGCCGCGCGTCGAGGGCGTGCACCTGCGCTTCGGCAAGGTGGCGCGCGGTGGTCTGCGCTGGTCGGACCGGCGCGAGGACTTCCGTACGGAGGTGCTCGGCCTGGTCAAGGCGCAGATGGTGAAGAACACCGTCATCGTGCCGGTCGGCGCCAAGGGCGGATTCGTCGGCAAGCGGCTGCCGGACCCGTCGGTGGACCGCGACGCGTGGCTGGCGGAGGGCATCGCCTGCTACAAGACGTTCATCTCGGGTCTGCTGGACATCACCGACAACCTGGTCGGCGGTGAGGTCGTGCACCCCGCGGACGTCGTACGGCACGACGAGGACGACACGTACCTCGTCGTCGCGGCCGACAAGGGCACCGCGACGTTCTCCGACATCGCCAACGAGGTCGCCGAGTCGTACGGCTTCTGGCTCGGTGACGCGTTCGCGTCCGGCGGCAGCGCCGGGTACGACCACAAGGGCATGGGCATCACCGCCCGCGGCGCCTGGGAGTCGGTCAAGCGGCACTTCCGCGAGCTGGGCGTCGACACCCAGAGCGAGGACTTCACCGTCGTCGGCGTCGGTGACATGTCCGGTGACGTGTTCGGCAACGGCATGCTGCTCAGCGAGCACATCCGGCTGGTCGCCGCCTTCGACCACCGGCACATCTTCCTCGACCCGACGCCGGACGCGGCCACCTCGTACGCCGAGCGCCGCCGCCTGTTCGAGCTGCCGCGCTCCTCGTGGGCGGACTATGACACCAAGCTGCTGTCCCAGGGCGGCGGCATCCACCCCCGTACCGCCAAGTCCATCCCGATCAACGCACAGGTGCGGGCCGCCCTCGGCATCGAGGCGGGCGTCAAGAAGATGACCCCCGCCGACCTGATGCGGGCGATCCTCGGCGCGCCGGTGGACCTGCTGTGGAACGGCGGCATCGGCACGTACGTGAAGGCGGCGGCCGAGTCGAACGCGGACGTGGGCGACAAGTCCAACGACGCGATCCGCGTCAACGGCGAGGACCTGCGGGTCAAGGTCGTCGGCGAGGGCGGCAACCTGGGACTGACCCAGCTCGGCCGGATCGAGTTCGCCCAGAACGGCGGCAAGATCAATACCGATGCGATCGACAACAGCGCCGGTGTGGACACCTCCGACCACGAGGTGAACATCAAGATTCTGCTGAACTCGGTCGTCGCCGACGGCGACATGACGGTCAAGCAGCGCAACAAGCTGCTGGCCGAGATGACCGACGAGGTCGGCGCGCTGGTGCTGCGCAACAACTACGCGCAGAACACCGCCCTCGCGCTGGCCCAGGCGCAGTCCGCGAGCATGCTCTCCGCCCAGCAGCGCTTCATCCGCCGCCTGGAGCGCGACGGGGACCTGGACCGGTCGCTGGAGTTCATGCCCGTCGACCGGCAGATCAAGGAACGGCTGAACGCCGGCCGCGGTCTGACCCAGCCCGAGACCGCCGTGCTCCTCGCCTACACGAAGATCACGGTCGCCGACGCGCTGATCCAGACCGGGCTGCCGGACGACCCGTACCTCCAGCACCTGCTGCACGCGTACTTCCCCAGCGCGCTGCGGGAGCGGTTCGCCGAGCAGATCGACGCACACGCGCTGCGCCGCGAGATCGTCACGACCGTGATGGTCAACGACACCGTCAACTCCGGCGGTACGAGCTTCCTGCACCGGATGCGGGAGGAGACCGGCGCGGCCCTCGAAGAGGTCGTACGGGCGCACACCGCGGCCCGCGCGATCTTCGGGCTCGGCACGGTCTGGGACGCCGTCGAGGCCCTCGACAACGCCGTCACCGCCGACGTGCAGACCCGTATCCGTCTGCACTCGCGGCGTCTGGTGGAGCGCGGCACCCGCTGGCTCCTCAACAACCGCCCGCAGCCGCTGGAACTCTCCGAGACCATCGGCTTCTTCGCGGACCGGGTCGCCGGGGTCTGGGCCGAACTGCCCAAGCTGCTGTGCGGCAGCGACCTGGAATGGCACCAGCGCATCCTGGACGAGCTGACCGAGGCCGGAGTCCCGGCGGAGCTGGCCACCCGGGTGGCCGGGTTCTCCTCCGTCTTCCCGGCGCTGGACATCGTGGCCATCGCGGACCGGACCGGCAAGGAGCCGCTGGACGTCGCCGAGGTCTACTACGACCTGGGCGACCGGCTGCGGATCAACCAGCTTCTGGACCGCATCCTGGAACTGCCGCGCAACGACCGGTGGCAGTCGATGGCCCGCGCCTCCATCCGCGAGGACCTGTTCGCCGCGCACGCGGCGCTGACCGGCGACGTGCTGTCGGTGGGCAGCGACTCCGCGACGCCGGAGGAGCGGTTCAAGGCGTGGGAGGAGAAGAACGCCGCGATCCTCGGACGCGCGCGGACCACGCTGGAGGAGATCCACGGGTCGGAGGGCTTCGACCTGGCGAACCTCTCGGTCGCGATGCGGACGATGCGGACGCTGCTGCGTACGCACAGCTGACGCGCACCACGTCGGGACGGCGGCGCGGTCCGGCACTGCCGGGCCGCGCCGCCGTCGTCGCGGGCGCCTTGCCTCTCGCGCTCCCCGGCGCGCTACCTCGCGCCCCGCTCGTACGCCGTCACGACCTCCTCCGTCGGCCCGTCCATCACCAGTTCGCCCTTCTCCAGCCACAGCACCCGGTCGCAGGTGTCGCGGATGGCCTTGTTGTTGTGGCTGACCAGGAAAACGGTGCCGGCTTCTGCGCGGAGTTCGCGGATGCGGGCCTCGGAGCGCTTCTGGAAGGCGCGGTCGCCGGTGGCCAGCGCTTCGTCGATCAGCAGGACGTCGTGGCTCTTGGCGGCGGCGATGGAGAAGCGCAGCCGGGCCGCCATGCCCGAGGAGTACGTACGCATCGGCAGCGAGACGAAGTCGCCCTTCTCGTTGATGCCGGAGAAGTCGACGATGTCCGGGTAGCGGTCGCGGATCTCCGCGCGGGACATGCCCATGGCGAGCCCGCCGAGGACGATGTTGCGCTCGCCGGTCAGGTCGTTCATCAGGGCCGCGTTCACGCCCAGGAGTGACGGCTGGCCGTGGGTGTGGACGCGGCCGGCCGCGGGCGGCAGGAGCCCGGCTACGGCCCGCAGCAGCGTGGACTTCCCGGAGCCGTTGGAGCCGATCAGACCGATCGCCTCACCCTTGTGGGCGACGAAGGTGACGCCCTTGACGGCGTGCACCGCACGGACGGCGGTGCCCGGCCGGCGGCGGACGATCCGGTTCAGGGCGGCCGTCGCGCCGCCCTTGCCCGTACTGCCGCCGTGCACCGTGTAGACGATGTGGACGTTGTCGCAGATGACGGTGGGGGCGCGGTCGTCGGCGGGCGCGGGGGTGCGTTCGATGGGTGCGGGGGTGTGTTCGATGGTGGTGTCAGCCACGGCCGTACTCCTCCTCGGCCTTCCAGAAGAAGACGTAGCCGGCGGCGCCGGCCAGCAGGGCCCAGCCGAGGGCCAGCGGCCACACGTGCGGCGGCAGGTCCTGGGCGCGCACCGTGTCGATCAGGGCGTACCGCATCAGGTCGATGTAGATCAGGGCGGGATTGCAGTTCAGGACCACCGAGACGAGGTGGGGCGCGCTGCTCGTGAACGTGGAGAGGTTGTAGAAGACGCCGGACACGTACATCCAGGTACGCAGCACGAACGGCATCAACTGCGCGGTGTCCGTGGTCTTCGCGCCGATACGGGCCATGGCCAGGGCGAGGCCGGTGTTGAAGACCGACTGGAGCAGCAGGGCGGGGACCATCAGCAGCCAGTGCCACGTCACCGGTACGCCGCAGATCAGCACGATGGCCGCCAGTACACCCATGGAGCAGATGAGCTGCTGGAGCTGGATGAGGGTGTGCGCGACGGGCAGCGCGGCGCGCGGGAAGTGCAGGGCGCGGACCAGGCCGATGCTGCCGGAGACGGCGCGGGTGCCGGCCAGGACCGTCGACTGGGTGAAGGTGAAGACGAAGATCCCCGTGCACAGGAACGGGATGAAGTTCGGGATGCCGCGGTCGGTGTGCAGCAGCATGCCGAAGATCAAGTAGTAGACGCCCGCGTTGAGCAGCGGAGTCATCACCTGCCAGAGCTGGCCCAGCCGGGCCGTGGTGTACGTGGCGGTCAGCCGGGCGGTGGCGAAGGACGCGATGAAGTGGCGGCGTGCCCACAGGCGGCGGGTGTACTCCCGCAGCGGCGGGCGGGCGCCGCTGACGGTCAGGCCGTACTGCTCCGCGAGCGCTTGCAGGCCGGGGTCGGGCGGGGCGGCGGCCGGGGCCACGGGCGACGCCTCGGCGGAGCGGGCCGGCGGGGTGAGGGTCTGGGACATGCGGGCGGTCGCCTCCGGGTGGGTGGGGGAGGGACGGAGGAGCACGGACTACGTCAGAACGCTCCCGTATCGTCGTAACGGTGCCGAGCGTACGACCGCGTTACGTCGAAACGCAACCGTTCCGTCGCGACGTGCCCGTTCCGTCGTGGCGCTACGATCAAGGCATGGCAAAGGACGGCACGGAAATGACCAGGACACCGGGCGTACCGGGCGGGCGGCGGGCGCCGGCCGGAGCCGCCGTACTGCGCGAGGAGAAGACCGAGGCGATCCGCGCCGCGGTCTTCGAGGAGCTGGCGGCGGTGGGGTTCGCGCGGATGTCCATCGAGGGCATCGCCCGGCGGGCGGGCGTCGGCAAGACCGCCGTCTACCGGCGGTGGCGCTCCAAGCTGCACCTCGTGCTGGACGTGGTCTCCGCGGTGGCCGCCGAGGGCCTGCCGACGCCGGACACCGGGTCGCTGCGCGGCGACGTACGGATGCTGCTGGAGGTCGCGGCCCGCGCGCTGCGGCACCCGGTCGCCTCGCAGATCATTCCGGACCTCCTCGCCGAGGCCGCACGCAGCCCCGAGATCGCCGAAGCGCTGCGCACCGCCCTGCTCGACAGCCAGCAGGGCGTCGCGGCGGCGATGGTGGCCCGCGCGGTCGAACGCGGCGAGCTGCGCCCGGAAGCCGACGCGCGCCTGGCACTCGACCTGATGACCGGCCCGCTCTACTGGCGCCTGATGGTCGTGCGCGACGAACTCCCGAAGACCTACCTGGACGAACTGGCCCTCGCGGTGGCGTCGGCCCTGGAGGCGTAGCACCGCATCCCCTGGCCCCGGCCCTGACCGGGGACTACCTCCGGCCCGTCCCCGTCCCCGGCCCCGACCGCGGACTGCCCCCGGCCCGGTCCCACCCCGGCCCGATCCCGCCTCCGGCCGGGTCCTCCCCCCCCGGCCCGATCCCGCCCCCGGCCGGGCCTCCGCCCCCGGCTCCCCCACGCCCACCCCACAACCCCGGACCAATCAGGCGAGCGGCACGCGCCGCTCGGCCGAATACTGGGGAGGTGCAGTGCGCGAGGTGGCTCATTCCGGTGTGAGTCGGACGGTTACGAGTGGGGCGTTGCCGGGCGCCGTGGAGGACGTGACCTGTGCCGACGCATCCGTCCCGGTGGTCCCGACGGCGGCTGCTCCAGGTTGCCGGGGGCGGCGCGGCCGCGGTGACGGCCGGGGCCGGGGGATGGGCCTGGTTCGGGCCGGGCATGCCGCTGTCGCAGGTGGCCGATCCGGCGCTGGAGCGGAAGGCCGCCGCGTCCGGCGCGGAGCAGGCGTTCCTGCACGTCATCGCGCACGCCGACGACTCGCTGTACTTCATGAACCCGGCGCTGGAGCAGTCGGTGCGCAGCGGCGCCCGGTCGGTGACGGTGTGTCTGACCGGCGGCGAGTCGGACGGCCGCAACACCGCCGAGCACGGGCGCGGGGACCGGCTGTCGCCGCGCGACCGCCCGGCGTTCGCGCGCGCCCGTACCAACGGGCTGCGGGCGGCGCACGCGGTGATGGCCACCGGCGACCCGCTCAGCCCCTGGGACGTCGAGGCCATCTCCCTGCTGCCCGGCTTCCAGGTCGAGATCCAGACGCTGCGCGCCGCGCCGCGGAACCAGCTCGTCTTCATGGAGCTGGTGGAGGCGCGGACCGTCTCCGAGCCGCGCGCGCGGAGCCTGCGCGGGCTGTGGCTCGGCGCTGTCGACGTGCTGCCCACGCTGCGGCCGGAGGGCACTCCCGTGCAGCGCGTGTTCCAGTACACCCGTGAGCAGGTCGTCGCGTCGCTGACGGCTCTGCTGGAACGGGTGCGGCCCACCGTGGTGCGCACCCTCGACCCGAACGCGGTGCACGCCCCGCACCGGCCCCCGCCCACCGACGACCGCAAGCTGCGCGGCTTCCTGTACTACGACCACCAGGACCACATCAGCTCGGCCTGCTTCACGCAGGCGGCGCTGGCGGCCTACTGGGGCCGTGCGCACAGCCGCCCCACCGTCGTGGAGAACTACATCGGGTACGAGGCGGGCGTGCTGCCCAACAACGTCGACCTGGCGACCGCCCGGCGCAAGGGCGAGCTGCTGTCCGTGTACGGCTGGGCGGACGGTCGCGACTGCGGCGACCGGGCGGGCTGCGGCGACCGCAAGGTCGGCGGCTCGGCGTTCGACGGCTGGTCACGCGACTGGACACGCAGCACCCGGCTGCGCGCCCCCGGCTCGAACAGTTGGCTGCGGCCCCTGAAAGACGGCCGGCTCGCCGCCTTCGCCGTCCTGGACGGCACCGCCGTGTGCTGGGCCGAGACCGCGCCCGGCAACGGCACCTTCAGCGGCCCGCACCGGCTCGGCGGCGGCTTCCTCCAGGGCCAGGTCCATGCCGTGAGCCATCCCGGCGGGGCGCTCCAGCTCTTCGTCTCCCGTACGGTCCTGCCCGCCCGCAACCACGCGCACCGCCGCGAGCTGCTGACCGCCCTGCAGAACGGCACCGCGCGGGACGGCGTACCGACGTTCGGCCCGTGGGAGTCGCTGGGAACTCCGGACGCCGCGCCGGTGAAGTCCCTGGAGACGGGCTTCCCGGCGGCGGCCGTCGGCCAGGACGGCACGGTGCACGTCTTCGCCCGCGACTGGCGCGGCGGCATCGCGTACCGCAGCGGCGCCCAGGGCGGGGACTGGTCGCTGTGGCGGCACCTGGAGGCACCGACGGCCTCCCCGGGGGCGGCGGGCCGGGTGCCGGCCGTCGTCGACGGCCTGGACGCGTGCGTGGACTCCGAAGGGCTGGTGCACGTCGTGGCGCCCAGTGACCGGGCCGTGCACCACTGGGTGTCGAGGGAGGCGGGGCAGATTCCGGAGCCCTCCGGGGACACCGGGCTGCCCGAGCCCGGGGGCCCGCTGAGCCTGGTGCCGCTGGGTGGCGGGGAGGTGCGCCTCGCGTACCGGCAGAGCGGCACGGCCCAGGTGCTGCTGGCCGAGCGGCGGCCGCGGCCCGGCTCCTGGCGGCTGTCGGCGCGGTACGAGCCGGTCGGCGGGTACGGGCGGGTGGCCCTGGCGGCCGTCGGCAAGCCCGCGCGGACCGTCGTGCTCGCGGGACGGGACAACGCGGGCCTGCTGCGGTACGCGCTGAGCGACGCGGGGCAGGACACGCCCGGCCGCTGGCTGACGGGGAAGGTGCCGCACTCGGGCGCGGCGGCCGTCGGCCAGGACACCGACGGGCGCGCGGTGCTGGCCGTCCTCGGCAACGACGGGCGGCTGCACGTGGTGCGGCAGCGGGACGTGGGGGCGGACGGTGCGTTCCAGGAGTGGCGGGCCCAGCCGGCCCGGCGGGGTCAGAGCGGCCCGGTGAGACGCGCCGGCTGAGCCTCGTCACCCGTACGGCCGTCCCCCTCGCCGGCCGGGACGGCCTCCCCGGCCGTTCCGGCAGCCCGCCCCGGCACCAGGATGCGGGTGGACACCAGATAGGTGAACGGGATCGCCAGTACCGCCGCGAGCAGCGGCGCGACGCGGGTGCCGAGCCCGCACCAGTTCACCAGCACCACCAGGCCCGCGCTCTGCACCAGGTAGTTGGTGACCTGGGTGAGCGGGAAGAGCAGGAACTTCTTGCGGCTGGGCCGGGTGCGGTAGGTGAAATAGGTGTTCAGGAAGAACGAGCCCACCATGCTGAGCAGGAAGGCGATCGTGTAGGCGGCGAAGTACGGCATCCAGGGGTGCAGCGCCAGGTAGCAGCCGTAGAAGGTGAGGGTGTTGACGCCGCCGACGACGGCGAAGCGCAGCAGCCGCCCGATCGGGAGCCGCCCGAGCGGGAACCGGCCCCGGGGCGGACGGTGGCGGTACGGCCGACGCCTCATCGGCGGGTCCGCCCGGCGACCCGGGCCGTGGGGGTGTGGGTGGGCGCCGTCCCGTTGGTCTCCTTGACCAGGAAGTGCGGGCGCCGCTTGGTCTCGTAGTAGATGCGGCCGATGTACTCGCCGATCAGGCCGAGCATCACCATCTGGAGGCCGCCCAGGCCCACGATGATCGCCACCAGCGTCACATAACCGGGCGCGGTGATGCCGCCGACGACGGCGGCGCCGACGATCCACAGGGCGTACGCGGCGGCCAGCGCGGCCAGGCTCAGGCCCGTGTAGATCGCCACCCGCAGCGGGCGGCTGTTGAAGGAGATCATGCCGTCGATGCCGTAGTTGACCAGGGCGCCGAAGCACCACTTGGTGCGGCCGCCCTCGCGCCGGGCGTTGCGGTAGTCGAAGGTGACGGTGTCGAAGCCTATCCAGGAGAACAGGCCCTTGGAGAAGCGGTTGTACTCGGGCAGCGAGACCAGCGCGTCGACGGCGGTGCGGGACAGCAGCCGGAAGTCGCCGACCCCGTCGGCCAGTTCCACGTCCACCCACTTGTTGACGGCGCGGTAGTACAGCCGGCTGCACGCGCTGCGCAGCGGTTTGTCGCCGTCCCGGCTGCGCTTGGCGATGACCTGGTCGTGGCCGAGCTGGTAGAGGTCGAGCATCTTCTCGATGAGCTGGGGCGGGTGCTGGAGGTCGGCGTCCATCAGGATGACGGCGTCGCCGCTGGCCTCCTTCAGGCCCGCGAGCATCGCCGCCTCCTTGCCGAAGTTCCGGCTGAAGGAGAGGTAGCGGGTGGTGGGGCGGTGCTGGTGGGCGAGGGTGCGTATCCGGTGCAGGGTGCCGTCGGTGCTGCCGTCGTCGACGTAGCACAGCTCGTACTCGACGGCGAGCCGGCCGAGCACCACGCGGATCTCCTCGTCGAAGTGCCCGATGACTTCCTCTTCGTCGTAACAGGGGACAACGACCGAGAGCTTCATGGGGAGCCCTTTCGCCGGGGCGGAGCGCGGCGGGAGCCACCACGTCCCAGGCAGCAATTCTACTAATCAGATGAAATGTCACGATTCGAGCGGAGAGGGTGGGCGGTGTGCTCCGCCCCGGCGCCGCCGCACACCGCGGGTGACGGCCACGGCCGCCAGCACCCCCAGCGCGGCGCCGCTCGCCGCCAGCCCCGGCAGCAGTCCGGGCGGGCGGTACGCGCAGTCCAGGCGCGACGCACCCGCTCCGAGCGGTACGGCGATCAGACCGCCGAACGAGTGCGGGGCGCGGGAGGCGCCGCCGTCCACCCGGCAGCCCCAGCCGGTGACGGCCGGGACGGCGAGGACGGCCGTGCCGGTGCTGTGCGCGGGCAGCTCGGCGGACAGCCCGTGACCGCTCGACGAGAGCCGCACCGGGCCCTGTCTTTGCAGGTCCGCGACGGCGGCGGCGAGTTTTCCGCGGCTCAGGCAGCCGAGCGGGTGCTCGGGGACGCGCTGGGCCTTCGGGTTGCTGAAGGAGACGGTCAGCCGCCCGTCGGGCGGGGTGAGGCCCAGGCCCTTGACCGGGTTCGCGGTCGTCTCCCGGATGCCGAACCCGGGGGAGGTATGGCCGGCGGCCCGTACCTTGCCGTGGTACCAGGGCGCGTACCAGAAGACGTCGGAGCCCGGCGTGCAACGGACCGTGAAGAGGGCCGCGCCGCCCCGGCGGGTCGCGGGCAGCCGCCACTCGCCGTCGACCACGCGCGGCACCGGACGCACGGCCCCGCTCCCGGGAACGGCCACCGCGTGGCCCCCCGCTGCCGGGCCCCCGGTGCCGCCGCCCCCGCCCACCGGGCGCAGCGTGGGCACCTCGTACACCCGCGCGCCCAGCAGCCGCTCCTGACGGGCGAAGACCGAGCCGCCGCCGACGCGCGGATCGGCGCGTACGTCGATGCCCCGCCCGGCGGCCCCGCGCCGCCGCTGGTCGAGGCCGTCCGCCGACAGGCCGGGCCGTACGGTCAGCAGGGGTGCGGCGGCGGCCCGCCCCACGTCGACCGGACCGGCCTGCGGGCCGGTGCGGAAGCTGCTCACCGCCAGGACCGCGCGGCTCACGGGGTCCTCGACGCTGCGGAGGTGACGGCCGTGGATGTACCAGCCGCCGCCCAGCTCGCGCAGGGTGCGTGCGGTCCGTTCCGGCACATAGCTGCTGTAGTACGAGCCGCCTTCGCCGCCCAGCAGCAGGGGGTCGTTGTTGGCGAACTCGTGCGGTCCGGGGTCGGTGCGGGAGCGCGGCCAGTCCTCGTGCTGCTCGATCCCCCGGTGGACCGCGATCGAACGGTCGTCGAGCGTGATCTTCGGCTCCCACCAGGCGAGCTGGTCCCTGACGGCCGTCACGGAGAACGCCGCATAGGCCGACCCGAAGAAGACCGCGCAGGTCAGGGCGGCTGCGGCGAGGGTGCGTACGGTGCTGCGCGCGCGGTGCCGGGCCAGTGCCACCAGCGCCGCGAGCACCACCGCGCCGCAGCCCAGCACCAGGATCCAGGTGGCCGGGCCGACCACGCTGCGGTCGTGGCACAGCGCGGCGATCAGGGCGACCAGGACGGCACCGGCCGCCAGCTCGCGCGGGCGCGGCCGGTGCGCCAGCGCCAGCCACGCGATGATCACCAGGAGCGCGCTGAGCACGAAGGAGGCGCGGTACGGGCTGCCGTTGGGGACCGCCAGGCCGTGCCACACCAGCAGCGTCGGCTTCCACACGAAGGAGACCGCGACGCAGGCGGCCAGGACGTACCAGGCGACGCGCGTACGGACCGGAACGGCGCGGACGAACGGGAAGGCGGCCACCAGCAGCAGCCCCAGCATCCCGATGAACAGGTGCGGCGCGGGCACCGAGCCGCGCCCGCCGGGCAGCAGCTCCGCGACGAAGTCCAGCGTCGGCGGCCGTCCCCGGTAGACCGCCTCCGGCGCGGGCCGGGACGCCTTGCTGGCCTTGAGGGTGACGGTGATCGCGGGGGCCGCCAGCAGGATGCCGGTCAGCGCCATGGCGGCGGCGCGGACCGACGCGCGGAGCCGGTGCCGTCCGGAGAGGTCCGTGGCGAGCAGCAGGCGCAGGGCGAAGACCAGGGCCATGGCGAGGGTGGCCATCGCCGCCGTGTAGAAGTTCCCCGCCCAGGACACGCCGACGAGCAGGGTGCCGGCCACCCAGCGGCGCCGGTGCAGGCACCAGTCGGCGGCGATGCCGGTCAGCGGCAGCGAGACCAGGCCCCACATCCACATGGGGTCGGCGGTGCCGTCGCTCACGACCCAGGCGCAGGTGCCGTAGCCCACCGCGAGCAGCGCGCGCGGCCAGGGCGCGCCGGGGTGCAGCCGCCCGAGGAAGACGGTCATCAGGGCGGTGCCCAGGCCGATGCAGCCCAGCGTGACGAGGAACACCGGCAGCTCGGCCAGGTCGCGGGGGAAGAGGCCGACAAGCCAGGAGAACGGATTCATCAGATAGGTGAGGAAGTCGGCGAGAAAGGGCACGCCGTAACCGCTGTTCCAGTTGAGGAGCAGGTCACCGGTGGTGTTGCCGTGCAGCAAGTCCCACAGATGGGCGTGGAACGGTACGAACTGATTTCCGAGGTCGTTGACGGCGCGGGAGCGGGTACCGAACGGATAGCTGCCGAGCATCGTCATACCGAGGCAATAGGCACCCATGGCCAGCAATGCTGCGAAAGACGGCGCGCAGCGCGGCGTCGCCAGGCGCCGGGCCGGTGCGGTCGGCATTTTGATCGTCACATTCACGGGGCGGCCGCGCTTCCCTGGTCACCTGCGTATTGAGCGAGTAGATGCCGCTTTTGGGTGATGCGTTTTTCATGTACGGCATGTCGGGACCCGGATCTCGATGCGGGTGATCGTCCCCGGGTCGAGAGTCCTACGGTAAGCCAAATGTCCGCAATAATGCGGTTTGACAAGAGTGAGGTGCGGCGGCGAACGTGCGCTCGTACGCCGGTCGACGGCGTGCCGGGCCGGTCGCTGGCCAAGGTAGCTTTGGGATCCCGCAGCGCTATGAAAAGAGGATTGGGGTGCCCGTGCCTGACGTCTCCGTAGTCGTGATCGTCTATAACGACGCCGACCGGCTATCGACGGCCGTCCGGTCCGTACTGGACCAGACGCTCCACGGAGTCGAAGTTCTGATCGTCGACGACTGCAGCACGGACAGATCCTTCGACGTGGCCCGGCAGCTCGCCGCCGCCCACCCCGACCGGGTGCGGGCGCTGCAACTGCCGGAGAACAGCGGCGGCTGCGGAGCGCCCCGCAACCACGGCGTCCAGCACGCCACCGGCGCGTACGTGATGTTCCTGGACAGCGACGACGTCCTGGAGCCGAACGCCTGCCGCAACATGCTGGAGGCGGCCGAGCGCACCGGCGCCGACCTGGTCTCCGGCATGTGTGTACGGGTCGAGGTCGATTCCCGCAACAAGAAGCGGACCGAGTGGTATCCCTGGCTGTACTCCCGGACCCGGACGATCGAATCCATTTCCGAATTGCCCGACCTGCTGGTCTTCGACACGCTGTCGACCAACAAGTGTTACCGGCGTGAATTCCTCCTGGAGGCCGGGCTCGTCTTTCCCGTCGGCATCCACTACGAGGACCTGCTCTTCTCGGCCCAGGCGTACGTGGCGGCCCGGCGGATCACGCTGATCCCCAACCACGTCTACTTCTGGAACGTGTTCGAGAAGGCCGCCACCAAATCGATCAGCAACCGGCGCCACGAGATCGCCAACTTCGCGCACCGCATGGAGATCCACCGCCGGGTGGACGAACTGCTGGAGCGCGAGGGGCTGGACGACCTCAAATTCCACAAGGACGTCAAGTTCCTCAAGCACGACCTCGTGCTGCATCTGCGTGATCTTCCGCTGCTGGACGAGGACTACCGCCGCGAGTTCGCCCGGATGGCCAACGGCTATCTCGCCGGTATCGCCCCCGAGGCGTACGAACGCGTCCAGCGCATTCAGGCGATCTGCGCCTACCTCCTGGCCCGGGAGGACTGGGCGAATTTGATGCCCGCGGTGGACACACTGATCAACCGCGACAAACTCTCCGCACCGCTCGCCGAACGCGACGGCCGGATCTACTGGTGCGCCGAACACCTCGACGACCCCGAGGGCCGCCGGGTCCTGGACGTCACCGACGCCGGCTACCACACCCGCTCGGTCGGCAAGCTGTTCCTGCGCAACCAGCTCACCGCCTACGAGGACGACGGGCAGGGCACCGTCCGGCTGGCCGGCACCGTCGTCAACCCGCTCGGCAAGGTCGCCCCCGGCACCCCGCTGCGCGGCCGGCTCGAACTCAAGGCCCGCCGCAAGAGCCTCCAGGCGTTCTCCTTCCCGCTGACCTCCCTGCGCATCGCGGCGGACGGCCTGCACTGGGACGCCGAACTGGACCTCGCCCGCCGGCTGCGCCCGCTCGGCATGATCGACGCCGTCTGGGACGTCCGGCTGATCCTGGAGGCGGACGGCGTCACCACCCGCACCCGCCTGACCGTCGGCGGTGTCGACCTCGACAGCGCCCACGCGCTGCGGGTCCGCCCCCGCCTCACCCGGCTGGTCTCCGACCGCGTCGAGCCCGCCACCTCCAAGCGCGGCCACCTCACCTTCGTCCTGGACGCCCGGGGCAAGGCGGCCCGCCGCGCCAACGAGGTGCTGCGGCAGGCGCTGCGCAGCCCCGCGGCCGACCTCGCCAAGAGCGGGGTGCGCAAGGCCCGCAAGGCCCAGCGCGACCTGAACTCCGGCGAGACCAAGCTGCGCGTCTACCACGAGGTGTTCAGCAAGCTGCCCGTCCGCAAGGGCCTGGTCGTCTTCGAGAGCCACCTCGGCAAGCAGTACAGCGACAGCCCCCGCGCCATCTACGAGGAGATGCGCCGCCAGGGCGTCGACTTCGAGGCCGTGTGGTCCTACGACGGCAGGAAACCGGAGGGCTTCCCCCAGGACGCCACCCTCGTCAAGCGCTGGAGCTGGCAGTACCTGCGCGCCCTCGCCCAGGCCGAGTTCTGGATCGACAACCAGGGCTTCCCGCTGCGCCTGGTCAAGCGCCCGGAGACCACCTACATCCAGACCTGGCACGGCTCCGCCCTCAAGCGCATGGGCTTCGACGAGCCGCGCATGAAGCTCAAGACGCGGGCCGCCAAGGCGGACTTCCAGAAGGTCCTGGACCGCTTCGACCACTTCCTGGTCCGTTCCGAGCACGACGTACGGACCCTGGCCGGCGCCTTCCGGCTGCGCGACGAGGTGCTGCTGCGCAGCGGCTACCCGCGCAACGACGCGCTGGTCGCGACGCGCCGCGCCGAGGAGGCGGGCGGCGTGCGCGAACGCGGCCCGCTCGCCGAGGAGCTGGGCATCGGCGCGGACAAGACGGTGCTGCTGTACGCGCCGACCTTCCGCGCCAACCCCAACGGCTCGGTCCGCGGCTTCGAACTCCCCTTTGACGTGGACGAGTTCGCCGAGCGCTTCGGTGACCGCTTCGTGCTGCTGATGCGTTCGCACTACCTGAACAACGTGGTGCTGCCGCCCTCCGTACGCGGCAAGGTCATCGACGTCACCGGGCACCACGACATCACCCCGCTGCTCCAGCTGGCCGACGGCATGATCACGGACTACTCCTCCGTGATGTTCGACTACGCCCTGCTCGACCGGCCGATGCTGTTCTTCGCGTACGACTACGAGGAGTACGCCAACGAGGCGCGCGGCACCTACTTCGACCTCAAGGAGAAGGCACCGGGCCCGGTGCTGGGCACGGCCGAGGAGCTGTTCGCGGCGATCGAGGGCCTCAAGGCGGCGGACGACGGGCACCGGGAGGCGCGGCGCCGCTTCACCGCCGAGTTCGGCGAGTACGACCAGGGCGACGCGGCCCGCCAGATCGTCGGCCGGTTCTTCGGCGGCGACACGGGACGCGCCGCGGACAGCGGCCCGGCGCTCGGCGACGCGCTGCCCGGCCCCACCGTCATCACCGGCTCCGCGCACAGCGGTTCTTCCGTGAAGGGGGAAGCCCATGACCGGGCGTGACATCTTCATCGTCAACAACAACGTCGACGAGATGGGCGGTGTGACCACCTGGTCCCACCAGATGGCCCGGCTCTTCACCGGGAGCGGCCACCGGGTGCACGTCATCGGCGTCGTACCGGCCCCCGAGGAGCTGCGCGCCGACCTCGGCGACGACCTGCCGTACGCCACCACGACCCTGTACGACGCGCACCCGCCCAAAGCCGTGCCGGCCGCCCGCGGCATCAAGGGGCGCCTGAACATCGCCGAGCAGCGGCGCCGCGCCGCCCGCCAGGCCGGTATGCGGGAGCAGGCGGACAAGCTCAGCGCGCTGTTCCGCGGCGCCCGGCCGGGCGGCGTGGTCATCGTGACGCAGGTGTGGGCCATGGAGTGGGTGGCGCTCGCCGACACCGCGGGCCTGCCGGTCGTCGGCATGACCCACGAGTCCTACGACGCCTGCCGCAACTCCTCACGCTTCGGGCGGGTCAAGAAGTACTACAAGGACGTGGACCGGCTGCTCGCGCTCACCCGCGAGGACGCCGACCGGTGGATCCGCCAGGGCATGGACAACGCGGACTTCCTGCCCAACCCGCTGCCGGTGACGCCCGAGGTGCCCTCCGACCGCACCGCGAAGGTCGTCGCCAGCATCGGCCGGCTCTCCGACGAGAAGGGCGTCGACCTGCTCCTGGACACCTGGGCCCTGGTCGCGCCCGATCACCCGGACTGGACCCTGCGCATCTACGGTTCCGGCGACGACGAGGACATCCTCAAGAAGCAGGCCGCCACGCTCGGGCTGAACGGCTCGGTCGCGTTCATGGGCCGTACCGACGACGTGGCCGGTGCGCTGCGCGGCGCGTCCGTCTTCGCCCAGTCCTCCCGGGCGGAGGGCTTCCCGCTCTCCCTCATGGAGGCGATGGCCAGCGGCGTGCCGTGCGCGGCCTTCGACTGCGCGCCCGGCGTCCACGAGATCGTGCGGGACGGCGAGGACGGCCTGCTGGCCGTGGTCGGCAACACCACCGAACTGGCCCGCCACATCGACGCGCTGATCTCCGACAAGGAACTGCGCGACCGGCTCGGCACGGCGGCGCGGGAGAACGTCCAGCGCTACTCGACCGACCGCATCCTGAAGCGCTGGGAGGATCTCTTCGCCCTGCTGGAGCGCTGAGGCACCCTGGACGGGCCGGCCCCGCACCCCGCGGGCCGGCCCGTACCGGATGACGGAAGAGGCACACCGTGGCAGCAGACCGTCCGCCCGCCCCCGACGGCCGGGGCCCGCGCGACCCGGCCGTCTCCGTCGTCGTACCGGTGCACAACACCCGGCGCTACCTCGCACAGTGCCTGGGCTCCGTCTTCGCCCAGAGCCTCGGACCGGACGCCGTCGAGGTGATCGCCGTGGACGACGGGTCCGACGACGGCAGCGGCGCCTGGCTGGACGAACAGGCCCGTACGCACCCGAACCTGACCGTGATCCACCAGCCGCCGTCGGGCGGCGCCGGCCGGCCGCGCAACGTCGGCATGGACCGCGCCCGCGGCCGGTACCTCTTCTTCCTCGACTCCGACGACCACCTCGGCACCGAAGCCCTGGAACGGCTCACCGCCCTGGCCGACACCCACGGTTCGGACCTCGTCTACGGGCGCATAGTCGGCACCGGCGGGCGCCCGGCCCCCGTCGACCTGCGCACCACCAGCCCCCGCGTCACGCCCTGGGACTCGCCCGTCTACTGGACGCTGGCCGCCTACAAACTCTTCCGCCGCTCCTACGTCCAGGAGCGCGGACTGCGCTTCGTCGAAGGCCGGCTGCTCGCCGAGGACCTGCCCTTCGGCATCCGCGCCCTGCTCGGCGCCGACACCGTCTCCGTCCTCGGCGACTACGACTGCTACTACCTCCAGGGCCGCGACGACGACTCCAACGCCACCCGCCAGGACCTCGACTGGCCCGAGCATCTCGGCTACATCGCCACCGTGCTCGCGCAGGTCGCGGAGCTGGTGCCGCCGGGCCCCGAGCGGGACACGCTCATGGTCCGCCACTTCCACGGCGAGATCCTCGCCCAGTTCGCCGCGCCGTACCTCGCCCGGGACGACGAGGGGCGCCGCGCCATGGCGAAGGCCGCCCGCCCGCTGGTCGAGTCCTACCTCACCGACCGGGTGCTGGCCGCCCTCCCGCCCCGGCTGCGGCTGCGCGCGCACTGTCTGCGCGAAGGGCTGGTGGACGAGCTGACCGCGATCGTCCACGCGGACACCGGGCGGGAGTCGGGGCCGCCGGTGGCCGGTGCGGACGGCCGGGAGTACGCCGCGTACCCGTACTTCCGCGACCCGGAGCGCGGCATTCCGGACGACTGCTACGCACTGCGGCCGGCGGGCCCCGCGGAAACGGCCTGAAAAGGCGTACGCCCCCGGCGGCACCGGGGGCGTACGAAGGTGCCCGGGTCAGGCGCCGGCGCGGTGGTGCTGCCAGCCCTGCCAGGCCGAGGTGATCATGTCGCGCACGTCGTGGCGGGCCTTCCAGCCCAGCTCATCGGCGATCCGGTCGGCGGCGGCGACGACCCGGGCCGGGTCGCCGGGACGGCGCGGGGTGACCTCGGCGACGGCGTCGGTGTGACCGGTGATCTCGGTGATCAGGTCGACCATCTCCTTGACGGAGACGCCTTCGCCACGGCCGATGTTCAGGGTCAGGTCGCGCACCGGGCCGGGCTCGGCGAGCTTGCGCGCGGCGGCCAGGTGGGCGTCGGCGAGGTCCGCGACATGGATGTAGTCGCGGATGCAGGTGCCGTCCGGCGTCGGGTAGTCGTCGCCGAAGATCCGCGGGGACGCGCCCTCGGTGAGCTTCTCGAAGACCATCGGGACGATGTTGAAGACGCCCATGTCGGCCAGCTCGGGGGTGGCGGTACCGGCCACGTTGAAGTAGCGCAGGCACGCGGTGTTGATGCCGTGCGCCTTGCCCGCCGCGCGCGCCATCCACTCGCCGACGAGCTTGGTCTCGCCGTACGGGTTGATCGGCGCGCAGGGGGTGTCCTCGGTGACCAGGTCCACGTCCGGCATGCCGTAGACGGCCGCGGAGGACGAGAAGACGAACTGGCCGACGCCGCCCGCCGCCATGGCCTCCAGCAGCGTCTGCAGACCGTGCACGTTCTCGCGGTAGTAGTGCAGCGGCAGCTCGACGGACTCGCCGACCTGCTTCTTCGCGGCGAGGTGCACGACACCGGTGATGCCGTGCTCGGCGATGGTCCGGTCCAGCAGCTCGCGGTCCAGGGTGGAGCCCACCACCATCGGCACGCCCTCGGGGACCCGGGCGGCCACGCCCGTGGAGAGGTCGTCGAGCACCACGACCCGCTCGCCCGCCTGCGTCATGGCCCGTACGACGTGGGCGCCGATGTAGCCGGCGCCGCCCGTGATCAAGTAAGACATCTCGCCATCCTAAGGGGGTCGTTGCTCGTCGGGTGGTGCGGTGCGGACGCCGGCGGGCGGCGTCCCGGGGGTCGCGCCGGCCGGATCCGGCGCGCTGACCGGGGCCGTCGCACGGCCTCCGCCGAGCCGGGCCCGGCCGTCGCCGGCCGGGCCGCTGTGACATGACTAACGAGCGCGCCCGCCGCCGCGACGCAGCTTGCGGGCCGCGATCTGCCACGCGGTACGCATACCGGACGCCATCCGCAGCGCCAGCGCGCCGCCGGTGGTCGCGTACGGCTGCGCCAGCAGCAGGCCGTGCCGGGCGCTGGGCAGCGCGTGCCGCCGCAGCCCGGGGCCGGTGGCCCGCAGCGCGGCGTGCAGGACGGAGCCGTCCGCGCAGCGCACCCGGGCGGTCAGGTCCCACGGCACGGGGGTGCCGGAGCCGCTGTCGCCGCGGACGACCAGGGCGCCGAGGTCGAGCGCCGTCTCGGCCGTCCACGCCTGTCCGGACGGATCCGGGGTGAGGGCGGCGGTGTGCACGGGCCCGCGGCGGCCGTCCGCCCGGCGGCGCAGCTCCACGTCGATGCCGACCGGCCCGGCGGCGGCCACCCGCCCGTACAGCTCGTGCACGCGCAGCCGCAGCAGGGAGCGGGTGCCGAGGACGGGCTCGGCGTCGACGGTCACCGGCAGCCGGTCGGCGGGCAGCGCGTCCAGGCCGTCCAGTTCGGCCCCGGGAAGGCCGGACGACCACACGGGACGCCCGCCGTCCCGCGCGTACGGCGGCAGCAGCCGTCCGGGGCGGGCCGCGAGCTGGGTGAGCCGGGCGGAGTCCACCGGCGCCTCGGAGGCGAGCAGGACCCGGGCGAGCCAGCGGGCCGGGGCGGTGGCGGCGAGCAGTTCGCTCTCCTCGAACCCGGCCAGGTACGCGCGGGTCAGCCGCCACCACTCCTGCCGGTAGTCCGCGCCGCGGGTGTGCAGCTCCCGTACGTACATCCGCAGGTCGTGGTCGAGGAACTTGGTGCGCGCCGCGTGCGCGAGGCCCTTGTGCCCGGCGTCGGCGAAGATCCGCACGCTGGTGCGGTGCGCCTCGATGCGGGACTCCCAGTTGGCGACGTCCTTGCGGTCCAGCGAGATCGACTGCTTCTTGGCGCTGCGCCGGACGTGCCAGACGTACACCTCGTCGGGGACCACCGCGAGGCGCGGGGCGGCGGTCAGCACCCGGGAGGTGAAGACGAAGTCCTCGTAGGTGAAGCGGCCGTCGGGGAAGAGGATGCCGTGGTCGAGGAGGAAGGCCCGGTCGTAGAGCTTGTTGACGCACAGGGTGTCGCCGACCAGCTCGGGGTGGGCGGTGACGGGAGCGAGCAGCGCGGGCGCGCGGTAGAGGTCCGGCTGCCAGGGCACCTCGCGCGGCCCCGGCAGCTCGCGGCGTACGCACAGGCCCGCCGTCACCGGGGTGTCGTGGCGCAGCGCGGCCCCCAGGAGGGCGTCGACGGCGCCCGCGGGCAGCACGTCGTCGCTGTCCAGGAACATCACGAAGCGGCCGGTGGCGGCCCGCAGCCCGTCGTTGCGGGGCGTACCGCAGCCGCCGCTGTTGTCCTCCCGGTGGATCACCCGCAGCCGTGGGTGCTCGCGCGCGAGGTCGTCCAGGACCCGGCCGGTGCGGTCGGTGGAGGCGTCGTCGACCGCGATCACCTCGGCGATCGCGTCCCCCTGCGCCAGCGCGGAGCGCACCGCCTCGCCGACCAGCGTGGCGTCGTTGTAGGCGATGACGACGATGCTGACCTGCGCGGACGGCGTGAGGGCAGGCCCCGGCCGCGGCTCTGGGGCTTCATTCACAGTCACTACATCTACATTTCGTGTCGGTGTGGTCGGCGCCGGAGGGCCGTGGCCTGCTCCTCTGCACCGAGGCCGCAAGCCGGCCCGCGGTTGCGTGCGCGCCCCTGCTCCGGGCCATCTTGCCGTCCCGCGCCCCGCGGCCGGGCGCGGGCCCCCGCCGTCCGCCGTGCGCGACCCCGCCGCCGGCGGTCCGTGGCTACCGCTCAACTCGCCCCGCGGCGGCGGGTCACCGGCCCTGGGCCGAACGGGTGACAGGCGCGATCGACACTGCGTAGCGCCGCGATTACGCTCTGTGTCCGTTCCTTCGTGCTCTCGGTCCCGCGAGCCCCGACCTTGGGATGGCCATGCCCCGGTTCAGCGTCATCGTCCCCGCCCGCGGCGTCCAGGGCTTCCTGCGCGCCTGCCTGGACTCCGTACTGGAGCAGTCCCACCGGGACGTGGAGGTGATCGCCGTCGACGACTGCTCGGCGGACGCCACCGGCGCGATCATCGACGAGTACGCGCACCGCGACCCGCGCCTGACCGCCCTGCACCAGCGCCGACCGAGCGGCGCGGGCCCGTCCCGCAACGCCGGTGCCGCGCTCGCCCGCGGCGACTACCTGCTCTTCCTCGACGGCGACGACACGCTGGCCCCCGGCGCGCTGGCCGCCGTCGACGCACGGCTGCGGGCGTGCGGCGAGCCGGACGTCCTGCTGTGGGACCACGAACGGATGGACGTCTGGGAGCGGCGGCGGCCCAGCGGCGACGGCGCCTTCCTGGAGGCGGTGGGGGACACGGTGTTCGACGCCGTGCAGTGCCCCGGCGTGCTCGGCGTGGAGCCCGCCGCGTGGAACCGGGCGGTGCGCCGCGAGCACTGGACCGGCCGGGGCCTGGCCTTCGCCGACGGCCCGTACGAGGACGTCCCGTACGCGTACGAGAGCCTGCTGACCGCCGGGCGCGTCGCGGCGCTGGACCGGGTGTGCGTCACCTGGCGCGAGCGGCGGCGGGGCAGCGCCGTCACCACACCCGGGCGCCACCACTTCGTCGCCGTCGAACGCTACGAGGAACTGTTCGCCCGGCTCGACGGCCTGCTGCCGGGGGAGCGGGACGAGGGCCGGGCCGGAGACGGAGATCGGGCCGGAGACGGCGGCGGTGCCGAGGGCGGGGCCGGTGCGCAGGCCGCGGCGGGAGACGGCCGGCTGCCGCCGCGGAGCGTCCTGCACGCCCGGATGACCGACCGGCTGCTGGCGATCCTCGACGACCCCGACCGCGTCGTGCCCGCCGACCGCGCCGCCTTCTTCCGCGCCGCGAGCCGCTGCATCCGCGCGCACCGGCCGGACGGCGCGCCGCTGCCGGCCGCGCTGCGCTCGTACCGCGCCTACCGGTCGCTGCACGGCGCGCAGGTGCTGCGGCGCGAGGTGGCCAAGGAGCTGCGGGACCGCGGCGAGGCCGCCGCCCGCTCGGCCTTCCGGCGCTACTACGGCCTGCGGCTGCACACCCCGCTCGACGCCGACCTGGTGCTCTACGGCGCCCGCGGCAACCGTGCGGTGACCGGCAACCCGTACGCCGTCGACCGCAAGGCCCGCGAGATCGCGCCCCAGTTGCACGGCGTCTGGGCCGTCCACCAGGACGCGGTGGACGCCGTCCCGGCGGGCACGGACCACGTCACCGTCGGCTCCCGCCGCTACTGGGAACTGCTGGCCCGCGCCGCCTACCTGGTCACCGACGGCGACTTTCCCGGCGCGGCCGGGCGGCCGGGACAGATCTGCCTCCAGACCCACCAGGGCACCCCGCTGAAGGCCACCGGCCTGGACTCGCACCGCTACCTGGGCACCACGGCGGGGCCGGGCCCCGGCCGGGCCCTGGAACACGCCGACCAGTGGGACTACTGCCTCTCCGCCAACCAGCACTCCAGCGAGATCTGGGAACGCGCCTACCCCAGCTCGTACGAGACGCTGGCCACCGGCTTCCCCCGCAACGACCGGTACGCCACCGCCACCGCGGCCGACGTCCGCGCCGTGCGCGCCGCGCTCGGTGTCCGGCCCGGCGCGACCGCCGTCCTGTACGCGCCCACCCACCGCGACCGGCGGGACGGCGCCGTCCCGCCGCTGGACGTGGCCCGTCTCGCCGCGGCGCTCGGCCCGCGCTTCCAGCTCCTGGTCCGCGCGCACCCGTACAGCGGCCCGCACCAGGGCGCGGACCCCGGCACGGCCGCCCTCCAGGAGGCGGGCGCGGTCCTGGACGTCTCCGGCCACCCGCACATCGAGGACCTGTGCCTGGCCGCCGACGCGCTGCTGTGCGACTTCTCCTCGGTCCTGTTCGACTACGCCAACCTCGACCGGCCGATCGTCGTGCACACCGCCGACTGGGACGCCTTCCGGCTCACCCGCGGCGTCTACGTCGACCTGCTGTCCGGGCGGCCCGGCGACACCCCCGGCGTCCTCGCGGCGGACGAGGCGGACATCGCCGGAGCCTTCCACTCGGGGCGCTGGGACGGCCCGGCGGCGGCGTCGCTGCGGGCCGCCTTCCGCGAGCGCTTCTGCCAGTACGACGACGGGCTGGCCGCGGAGCGCGTGGTGCGCCGGGTGCTCCTCGGCGAGGACGACCTGCTGCCCCTGCTGCCGCCCGGCGAACGCCGTACCGCCCCGTCGCCCCGGGCCGCCGAACGGGCCGCGGCCCGGCAGGACGGCGCCAGGTGCACCCTCACGGGGCCCGGCGCGGTCGTCGGGTGACGGCGGGGCAGCGTGCGCTCAGCGGGCCGCCGAGCGGCGGCGGGCGGCGACGACGGCCTTGGTGATGAACGGCGGCAGGACGTTCACCGCGAGACGGCGGGCCGGACTCCGGCGGGCCCCGGCGGCGGCCGGACGGGACGCGGCGACGCGGACGGGCGTCCGCGCGCCGGAGGCGGGAGAGGCGGAGGGGGCCGCGGCAGCCGGGGCGGCGTCGCGCGAGGCTTCCGTACGGTGGCGGGAGACCGGGTGCGCGGGCTCCTTGGCGCTCTTGGCGCTCAGCCGGATCAGCGGCGCCCCGTTGACCTCCTGCACCTCGTGCCACACCCCCTCGCGGCCGGTCAGCCACGCCAGCAGCGCCGCCTGTACGGGCGCGGGGTCGCCCCAGGTGCCGTAGAACTTGGTCGGCGTGATGCAGATCGGACGCAGCGCCAGGCCGGTGACCGCCTGCCAGGTGGCGGCGGCCACCCCGGGGCAGTGCTCGGCGCGGAAGTCGTCGAGGACGACGACGCCCTGGGGCGTGAGCAGGTCGCGCACCGTGACGATGTCGCCGTGCACATGCTCGTACAGGTGCGAGGCGTCGATGTGCGCGAAGCGGCAGCTCCCCGGCTCGACATGCTGCGCCACGCTGGAGCTGAGCCCCTGCACGATCTCCGGCAGCTCGTCGTGGAAGGCCAGGTAGTTCGCCTCGAAGGCGCGGCGCGTCAGTGTGGCGTAGGACTTCGCCATCTCCTTGGAGTTGGAGGCGTCCTCGGCGGGTGAGTCGAACAGGTCGCAGACCGTGAAGCGGTCGCCGGGGCGCAGCCGGGCGCCGAGGAAGATGGCGCTCTTGCCCAGGTACACGCCGAGTTCGAGCAGGTCGCCCGGCTCGGCCCGGTCCTCCTGGCGGGCCAGGAACCAGTCGAAGAGCAACTGGTCGGCGGTGAAGAACCAGCCTTTGACGTCGGCCAGCCGCCCGGGGCGCGGGAGGTGTCCGTCACTGAGGTCTGCGGTGCGGGCAGTCATGTGCGGTCCGTCTCCAGACGGTCGAGGGGGTCGGGCCCGTGCGGCGCGCGGCGGCCCGCGCCGCGGCGGCCGTACCCGCCGTCGGCGTGCCCGTCATCGTGGGGCAGCAACGTGAACGGAAAGTGGCGCACGGCACAGCGTTCCCTTACGCCACCGCGCCCCGTTCCCGTACTGCCCCGCCCGTTCCCGTACCGCCCCACGCCTGTTCTCCCGTACCGCCCCGCGCCTGTTCCCGTACCCTCCGGCACCCGCCGGGCGCGCTCACTTCACCGCGCCCGCCATCACCCCGGAGACGAACTGCCGCTGGAAGGCGAAGAAGACGACCAGCGGGACCACCATCGACAGGAACGCCCCGGGCGCCAGCACGTCGATGTTGTTGCCGAACTGCCGTACCTCCTGCTGGAGCGCGACCGTGATCGGCGGGTTGCCGCTGTCCGCGAAGATCAGCGCCACCAGCAGGTCGTTCCACACCCACAGGAACTGGAAGATGCCCAGCGAGGCGATGGCGGGCCCGCCCAGCGGCAGCACCACCCGGGTGAACAGGCGCAGTTCGTTCGCGCCGTCCAGCCGGGCCGCCTCCAGCAGTTCGCGCGGGATCTCGGCGAAGAAGTTGCGCAGCAGGAACACCGCGAAGGGCAGGCCGAAGGCGGTGTGGAACAGGATCACACCGGGCGTCGTCTCGAACAGCCCGACCGCGCCGAACAGCTCGGCGACGGGGATGAGCGCGACCTGCACGGGCACGACCAGCAGGCCGACCACGACCATGAACCACGCGTCGCGGCCGGGGAAGTCCATCCAGGCGAACGCGTATCCGGCCAGCGCCCCGATGACGACCACCAGCACCGTCGCCGGGACCGTGATCAGTGCGGTGGTCAGCAGCGAGTCCATCACCTTGGCGTTCTCCAGGAGATGGCCGTAGCTGGACCAGGTGAGCTGGGCGGGCTCGGCGAACACCTTCCACCAGCCGGTCTCGCCGATGTCCTGCGGCGAGCGCAGCGAGGACACCAGCAGGCCGACCGTCGGCATCAGCCAGAACAGCCCGGTCAGGATCAGCACGACCCGCAGGACGCCGCCGCCCGTGCGGGCCGCGATCCGGGCGGGCAGCGACTGCTTGGCCCGTACGACACCGTCGGCGGTCGTCATCGCCCGCGCTCCTTCCGTAGGCGCCGGAGATTGACGTACATCACCGGCAGGACGAGCAGCAGCAGGAACACCGCGATGGCGCTGCCGATGCCCTGGTCCACATCCGTGCCGAACGACGACTGGAAGAGCTGGAGCGCGAGGACGTTGGCGTCCTTGAGGCTGGAGCCCGGCGCGATGATGTAGACCAGGTCGAAGATCTTCAGCACGTTGATCATGAGCGTGACCAGCACGACGATCAGGACGGGCGCCAGCAGCGGCACCGTCACCCGGCGGAAGACCTGCCACTCGTTGGCGCCGTCCACCCGCGCCGCCTCCAGCAGCTCCCGCGGCATTCCGGCCAGGCCCGCCGCGATCAGCACCATCGCGAACCCGGCCCACATCCACACGTACGCGCCGATGATGGCCGGGGTGACCAGGGCCGGGCCGAGCCAGTTCACGCCGTTGTACGCCTCGGCGAAGTTCGCCGCCGGCAGCCGCAGCAGGGCGCCGTCCGCGGCGGCGGGCAGGGTGAACCGCCCGTCCAGGCCGGTGGTCGTGCTCGCGACGGTCCGGCCGTCCTTGACCGCCTCGACGGTCAGGCCGGGCAGCCCCTTCTCGGAGCGGTCGATGATGTTCGCGGTGCCGCCGCCACCGCGGGTGAAGTCCAGCCAGGCGGTGCCGGTGACCTTGCCCGGCTCCGGGCGCGCGGCCGTCGCCGGACGGGCGTCGCCCAGGTCGGCGGGCTGGACGGCCACCAGCGGCAGGTGCGCCGGGTCGCCCGCGCGCACCGGCTCCTTGGTGGTGTACGTGCCGCCGGACGCGGTCAGCCCGGCGGTGGGCCGCGGCTTGGCGCCCGGGTACGGCGCGGGCTCCGCGAAGGTGTCGTGGACGCCGACCCACACGGCGTTGGCGACGCCGCGCTCCGGGTCCTGGTCGTACACCAGCCGGAAGATGATGCCGGCGGCCAGCATCGAGATCGCCATCGGCATGAAGACGACCAGCTTGAAGGCGGTGCCCCAGCGGACCCGCTCGGTGAGCACCGCGAAGATCAGACCGAGCGCGGTGGCGACGGTGGGGGCCACCACGACCCAGATGACGTTGTTCTTCAGCGCGGTACGGATCCGCTCGTCCGAGAACAGCTCGACGTAGTTGCCCAGGCCCACGAAGCCGTCGCCGGACGTGTCGAACAGGCTCCGGTAGACCGAGAAGCCGATGGGATAGACGACCAGCGCCCCGAGCAGGACGAAGGCGGGCAGCAGGAAGACGGCGGCGACCCAGGGGCGGGTGCCCGCCACACTCTTGACCCGGCTCAGCGTGCCGGTACGCGGACGGACCGGGCCGGCCGGCCCGCCCGCGGTCGCAGCGTTCATGGTGGTGTCCCCCGGTCGATGCGGTCGGCGGCGGTGCGCACCGTGGGTGCGCTGCGCGGCGGCGGGCCGGCGCGGCCCGCCGCCGTACGGACGCTCCGGGTCAGGTGCCGAACGCCTTGGCGGCGTCCCGCTCCAGCTTGTTCTGGGTGCCCGCGACGTCCTTGGGGTTCTTCAGGAAGTCCTGGAGGTCCTTCCACTCGCCCTGGCCCGGCTTGCCGCCGAAACTGGCCGGCGCCTGGTCGGACATGTCGAAGCGGAAGTCGTCGCCCGCCTTGATCAGCGCCGCGGCGATCTCCCGCATCGTGTCGTTGGCGTACGCGGCCCGGTCCAGCTCCTTGTTGGGGGAGATGAACCCGCCGGCCTGCGCCCAGATCTTCGCGGCGTCCGTGGAGGCGAGGAAGGTGAGCAGGGCCTGCGCGCCCTTGGTGTCCTTCAGGGCCACCGCCGCGTCGCCGCCGGTGACCACCGGCGACCGGGAGCCCACCGCGGGGAACGGGAAGACCTTGGCGTCCTTGCCGACCACGGACTTGGTCTGCGCGATGTTGGTGGCGGCGTAGTCGGCGGAGGAGACCATGGCGGCCTTGAGCTGGTCGCCGCTGAAGGTCTGGGTGACCGAGGTGGGGAACTGGGTCTGCAGCGCGCCGCTGTTGCCGCCGGCCAGCAGCCCCGGCGTGCCGAAGAGGCGGCCCAGCGCGGTCAGCGCCTTCGTGACGGACGGGTCGGTCCACTTGATCTTGTGCTGGGCCAGTTGGTCGTACTTCTCCGGACCGGCCTGGGAGAGGTAGACGTTCTCGAACCAGTCGGTCAGCGTCCAGCCGTCCGCGCCGCCCACCGAGACCGGCTCCACCCCGGAGTCGGCGATGGTCTGCGCCGTCTTGAGGAACTGCGCCCAGTCCTTCGGCTCGCTCACCCCGGCGTCCTCGAACGCCTTGGTGTTGTACCAGATCAGCGACTTGTTGCTGGCCTTGTAGTACACGCCGTACTCGGTGCCCTCGTACGCCCCCAGCTTCCGCCAGCCCGGGGAGAAGTTCTTGGCGAGCTGCTCCTTGGCGGCGGCTCCGAGCGGCTTGAGCCAGCCCTTGCGGGCGAACTCCCGCAACACGCCGACCTGCGGCGGGAACGCCACGTCCGGCTGCCCGCCGCCGGCGATCTTCGAGCCGATGAAGCCGGCCATGTCGTCGCCGCTGGGGATGTAGTCGACGGTCGCGCCGGTGCGCTTCTCGAACTCCTCCAGCACCTTCAGGAAGCTCGCCCGCTCCGGGCCGGTCCACACCGCCGCGACCTGGAGCTTCTGGCCGGTCAGCTTGGGGAGCTGGACGGAGACGCCGCCGCTGCCGCCCTTGCCGCTGCCCTTGTCCTTGCCGCCGTCGCCACCGTCGCCACTACAGGCGGTCAGCGTCAGCGCGCCCGCCGCGGCAAGTGCCAGGGCGGCGCGAGTGGTTGCGGTGACGCGCGCGCCGGCGCGCCGTGTGCGTGAAGTGCCCATCCCCGTAAGCCCCTCCCGTGCGGTGCACCGAGCGCCGAGTGGCGGTCCGCGCCGTGCGACGGTCCGCCGGGCACAGTCCTACGCCCGGAGCACCGGCCCCGCAATACCGCCTCCCGCCCCAACTGGCCTTTCGTGACCGGCCCGTTACCCCTCGCGTACACCTCACGATCGTGCCGCGCACGGCAGCCGGAGCCGCGCGCGGACGCCTGGGCGCCGGTGGCCGGGCGTGCCGGGCCGGGCGTGCCGGGCCGGGACACCGGCTGCGGGACAGGCGACGGGGTCAGAGCAGCGGCGGGGCGGCGGGCGCGCCGGAGGACTGGGCGGCCCGCTGGAGGGCGCTCGCCAGCAGCGCCAGGTCGGTCGGCCCGTTGCCCAGCTCGCGCAGCGGGCGGCGGGCCGGCGGATCGCCCATCCGCTCCCACTCCAGCGGTACGACCGTGGGGCGGAGCGTGGACGTACGGGGTATCCGTCCGGTCACCCGGCCGGCCTGGAACGGGGTGACGGAGGAGTCCGCCGCGCGGTGCAGCCGCCCGCGCCCGGGCGGCACCGGCTCGGCCGCGTCCGCCGCCGGGCCCAGCTCCACGCGCAGTCCGGCCGCGCGGTCCGTGGCCGTGTCGGCCGTACGGTCCGGGTGGCCGGTGGCCGCTATCAGGTGCACGCCGAGCGCCACACCGTCCCGGGCCACCGCCTCCAGCGCCCGCACCACCGAACCGGCCGCCGGGCGGCCCGTACTGCCCAGCGCCGGGGCGACCAGCGCGTCGAAGTCGTCGACCAGCACGAACAGCCGGGACAGCGGCGCGGCCTGCGGCGCCGGCGACTCGCCACCGCCCCCGGAGGCGCTGCGCGCCCGCAGCCGCAGGGTGCCCGTCGAGGTGGTGTCCCGCTCGGCGGCCGGGGCGCCGGACGGGCCCTCGCCGGGGCGGCGGGGCGCCGGGGTGCGCGGGTCCGGGAGGTGCCGGGCCCGCCAGTCGGCGAAGTCCGTGCCGGCCAGGGTCTCGGCGCGCCGCTTCAGCTCGGAGCTGAGCGCCTGCGCGAACTGCCGCATCCGCACCGGGTCGGAGGCCGTCAGATGGGTGGTCACGTGCGGCAGGTCCGTGCACAGCAGCAGGCCCTCGCCCCGCTCCGGACCCGCGCCGTCCACCAGGACGAGGGAGAGCAGGTCCGGGCGGTCCGCGGCGGCGAGCGAGGCGGCCAGCGAGCGCAGCAGTTCCGTCTTGCCGCTGCCCGGGCCGCCGGTCACCAGCAGATGGCAGGCGTCGGTGGCCGGGTCGGCGCAGAGCGGCCCGCGCGGGCCCGCGCCCAGCACGGCGGCGGCGCCCGCCCGGCCGGGGTCCGAGGCGGCGGCCCAACGGGCCATCAGGGAGGCCGGGGTGGCCCGCGCCAGGCCCAGCTCGTCCAGCAGCCGGGAGGTGTCCGGCAGCGGTACGGCGGCGCTGCGCGCCGGGCGCCCGCCGAGGCCGTCGCCCGTGTCCGCCTCGCGCAGCGGCGCGAGGGCGCGCGCGAACCGCTCGGCCCAGGCGCCGGAGACCGCGTCGACCGCGGCGACCGTGCCGTTCGGGCCGGAGCCGGGCTGGACGACGCGCAGCGCGGTGGCGACGTCGCCGCTCAGCACCGCGACCGCGCCGCACTCGCCGAACGCGGGCGACGCCGCGCGGGCCGCCTCGTACGTCGCGGCCAGCGGGAAGGCCGGGGTGGCGGCGGGCGTCTCGGCCAGGCACAGCACGTGGATGCCGGCCGCCGGGCCGTTCGCCGCGAGCCGGGCCGTCGTCTCGCGCAGCGCCGGCGAACCGGGGTCGCCGTCCACGATCAGGAGGGTGTACGGGCCGTTGTAGCGCGCGGCGGCGGAGGCGACGGCGGCGCGGTCGGCACCGGCCCAGTGCGGGCCCAGCGGGCCGTCGTCGAGGCGGCGCGCCAGCTCGGCCGTACGAGCCGTCGCCTGCTCCTTCTCGTACGCGAGCAGCAGCCGGCAGTCCTGGGCGTGGGCCGGGCGCACCTGGGGGAGCCAGCCGAGCCAGGACCAGTCGGCCAGCCGGTCCTCCAGGGACCGCGCACGGTCCGTGCTGACCAGCACGATCTCCAGGGTGGCGGGGGAGTGCAGGGCGGCGAGCTGCGCGACGGCGGCGCGCGCGAGGCCGCCGAGCCGGGCGCGCGGCCCGGCGAGGCCCAGGGCGCCCGCCTTGCGCAGCTCGACGGTCACCGGCGCGGCGGTCCGGCCGCCGTCCTGCGGGGCCGTGCCGAGCCGGACGGTGAGCGCGTCCGGGTGGTCGGGGCCGCGCTCCCAGAGCCGGGGCCCGGGGCCGAGCGCGGTCAGCAGCACCGTGGCCGGGTCCGGCCACCGCTCGTCCGCGGCCTCGGGGCTCAGCCACCCGCCGGCCGGCCCGTCCGCCCGGTCCGCCGCGCCGGACGCCGCTGCCTGCGACTGCCGCTGCTGCTCCTGCCACACGGTCGGCGCGGGGGCGGGGCCGCTTCCGGCGCGCCCGTCGGCCGGCCGGGCGCCGGTCAGCCGGCGGGCCCAGGCCCCCAGGCCGCCCCGGCGCGCGGCCTTGGGGGCCGGCTCCTCCTGGCGCGGATCGTGCCCCTCGGCCGGGGCCAGAACCTGCCCGTCCTGTCCGCCGCCGTGGGTCGGCTCCGAACCGGCGCCGTCCGGGCCGTACGGCGCGTAGTGCTCCTGGGGGCTGCCGGGGTACGGGGTGCCGCGCAGCGGGGTGCCGCGGCGCGCCGGGCTGTCGTACGCGGCGGGCAGCTCCTCGGGCGGCCGCGGGTCGCCGTACGCGGCGGGGGTGCGCGGCGCGGAAGTGTGCGGAGCGGGGGCGGGGGCCGTGACGCTCTGCGTCGCGAGAGGAGCGGCGGGGACGCTCTGGTGCGGCACTCCGGGGCGCCGGGAGTCCTGCTGCGGCACTCCGGGCCGCCGGGCGTCCTGGTCGTGCGCGGCGGACCGCGCGCCGGGGACGGCGGGCGCGCCGGAATGCCCGGCGCCCCGGCCTCCCGGGGCGGCGGCGTCCTGCTGGGAGACGCGCAGCCGGCCCTCGCCGTCGGGCGCGCACACCAGGGCGGGGTCGGGCTCGGCGGGCGCGGCCTGGAGGCGCAGCGCGGACTCGCCGATGCGCAGCAGCGCACCGGGCGGCAGCGGCACCGGGCGCTCGCCGACCTCGGCGCCGTCGACGGCCGTCCCGTTGGTCGAGCGGAGGTCGGCGACCAGCACCGCGCCGTCCGGTTCGACCGTCACCGCGCAGTGCAGCCGGGAGACGTCCGGGTCGTCGAGGGGCACGTCCGCCTCGGCGGAGCGGCCGACGCGGATGGCGCCGCCCTGGCCGCCGTGCAGGAGGTGGACGCCGCCGGCGTCCGGCCCGGAGACGACCCGCAGCCGGGGCGCGCCGTGCGGCAGGCCGTGCGCCGGGGCCGGGCCGGGGGCGCCGAGGGAGAGCACCGCGCCGTCGATCAGCGGGGGTTCGCCGACGGCCGCGCGCTGCGGGTCCAGCCGCTCGCTGCCCGCGTACAGCACGACGGGGCCGCCGGAGCCGCCGGCGGCGGCACCACCTTTGCCGCTGCCGCTGCCGGCGCTGGTGCTGCTGCCGATGTCCGCGCCGGACCCGGCCACGGCGGCCGCGAGGCCGCCCGCGACCGTGGCGAGCGCCGTCCCGGCGGGGGCCGTGACGAGGACGTCGCAGGCCCGCGTGGGGTGGCCGCTGCGCGGCCCGAGGACGGTCAGCCGGATCTGCATCGCCGTCAGCGGTCCCTTCCGCCCGGACCGTTCGGCAGGGGCCCGGTGACCTCCCCCGCCGCGCCCGGACACTCGGCACGTACAAGTCCCTGGGCGCGGGGATCGTGCTCCCGCGCCGCACGCGCGCGACGGAGGCCCCGCACCCCCACCGCTTCCATGCTGGGTGCATCCTCGCACCTGCCACTGACAACACGCCCGCCGACCATCACTCAGTGATCTTGATCGGTCGTCCCCGGGCGGAAAAGCACCTGATCGAGCACCGCGAACGGCCGGTTTTCGATCATCGGTGTTCGCTGTTCGGCCTGACGTGGACACCGAGTACGGCGCGCTCGCAACCATCCGTCCTGAATGCGCGTCTTTCCCCCGAGCCCCGCCCTATCGTCCCGCCGTACGGCCCGTACGGCGGCACTACAGTGGGGCGACGGGCCGCTGCGACCCACCGGCCCGGCAAGGATCGATCACGACCAGGGAGCGCACGTGCGGCCGGTAGGCAGCAAGTACCTGCTTGAGGAGCCGCTGGGACGCGGCGCCACGGGCACCGTCTGGCGTGCCCGTCAGAGGGAGACGGCCGGAGCCGAGGCCGCGGTGGCCGGGGAGCCCGGCGAGACGGTCGCGATCAAGGTCCTCAAGGAGGAGCTGGCGCACGACGCGGACGTCGTCATGCGCTTCCTGCGCGAGCGCTCGGTGTTGCTGCGGCTCACCCACCCGAACATCGTCCGCACCCGCGACCTGGTCGTCGAGGGCGATCTGCTGGCCCTGGTCATGGACCTCGTCGACGGCCCCGACCTGCACCGCCACCTCCGCGACAACGGCCCCTTCAGCCCCGTCGCGGCCGCTCTGCTGACCGCCCAGATCGCCGACGCGCTGGCCGCCAGCCACGCCGACGGCGTGGTGCACCGCGACCTGAAGCCCGCCAACGTCCTGCTCAAGGGGACCGGCGAGGGCGACACCGCCGAGCTGCACCCGATGCTCACCGACTTCGGCATCGCGCGCCTCGCGGACTCGCCCGGCCTGACCCGCACCCACGAGTTCGTCGGTACCCCCGCCTACGTGGCGCCGGAGTCCGCCGAGGGCCGCCCGCAGACCTCCGCCGTGGACATCTACGGCGCCGGCATCCTGCTGTACGAGCTCGTCACCGGCCGCCCGCCGTTCGGCGGCGCCAGCGCCCTCGAAGTGCTGCACCGCCACCTCAGCGAGGAGCCGCGCCGCCCGTCCACCGTCCCCGAGCCGCTGTGGACGGTCATCGAGCGCTGCCTGAGCAAGGAGCCGGGCGAGCGGCCCAGCGCCGAGAACCTGGCCCGCGCGCTGCGCACGGTCGCCGCGGGCATCGGCGTGCACGCGAGCCCCGCGCAGGCCGAGGCCGCGCTCGGCGTCGCCGCGCTGCTGGCGCCGGACCCGTCCCCCGCCACGGTGCCCGGTACCGGCACCGGCGGTACGGGCGACGCCGACCCCACCCAGGTCCTGCCGTCCACCGGCGGTTCCTACGACCCGGCGGCGGCGACCAGCGTGCTGCCGTCCACCGGCGGCCAGGGCGCGCCCGGCGGCCCGGACGCCGACCCCACTCAGCTCCTCTCCTCCTCCGGCCCCGGCGGCCGGGACCAGGGCCAGGGCCAGAACCAGGGCCAGGGGTACGGCCCGAACGGCGCCGACCCGACCCGCGCGATGCCTCCCGTACCGCCGGGTCCGCCCGGTGGCCGGCCCGAGGGCCCGCACCCGTGGGAGTCCCAGATGCGGGCCGCCCGGGACCGCAACGAGCAGACGCAGTACATGGACCCGGGCCAGGACCCGCTGCGCCGCCGCCCGCAGCGCCAGCCCGCGCAGCCGCAGCAGCAGCCCCAGCAGCCGCCGCAGTACCAGCAGCCGCCGCCGCAGTACCAGCAGCCGCCGCCGCAGTACCGGCAGCAGGCGCCCGCGCCGTACCAGCAGCAGGCCCCCGCGCCCTACCAGCCGCCGCAGCGCCAGCCCCAGCAGGCGCCGCGCCGGCAGCAGCCGCCGCCCCAGCGCTACGAACCGGAGCCGCCGCCCCGGGAGCGGGAGCCCCGGCCGCGCCGCGAGCCCCGGCAGCGCAGCGCCAACCCGATGCGCATCCCGGGCCTGGGCTGCCTGAAGGGCTGTCTGTTCGTCCTGGTGATCCTGTTCGTCGGCGGCTGGGCGGTCTGGGAGTTCTCGCCGCTCCAGGAGTGGATCGGCACGACCAAGGGCTATTTCGAACAGATCGGCGACGTCATCGGCAGCGTCCGGGACTTCTTCAACGACGTCGGCACCTGGTTCAAGTGACGTCCGGTTCCCGTGCCGCCGGTGGCCTCCGGCGGCACGGGACGGCCCCGGCGCGCCCGTCGGGGGGAGCGCGGTGCCCGCGTCCGGCACGGTGACCAAGGGGATTTGTCGACTTCCAGGGGGCGATTTCCCCCACAGAAGTGACACCTGGGCCCATCCTGGGCACGGAACCCCCCGGCACCCGCGTAGCTTTGACGCCACCTTCAGCCCCCTGAGGACGCTCAGTGGGCCCGACACGTCGGAGCAGTCTTGGCACGGAAGATCGGCAGCCGGTACACCGCCCACCAGATCCTTGGCCGCGGCAGTGCCGGCACGGTATGGCTCGGCGACGGGCCCGAGGGGCCCGTCGCCATCAAGCTGCTGCGCGAGGACCTCGCCGCCGACCAGGAACTGGTCGGCCGCTTCGTCCAGGAGCGCGCGGCGCTGCTGGGCCTGGACCACCCGCACGTCGTCGGCGTGCGTGACCTGGTCGTCGACGGCAACGACCTCGCCCTGGTCATGGACCTCGTACGCGGCACGGACCTGCGCACCCGCCTGGAGCGGGAGCGGCGGCTCGCCCCGGAGGCCGCCGTCGCCGTCGCCGCCGACGTGGCCGACGGCCTCGCCGCTGCCCACAAGGCCGGCGTCGTGCACCGCGACGTCAAGCCCGAGAACGTCCTGCTGGACATGCAGGGGCCGCTCGGGCCCGGCGGCGCCCACCCCGCGCTCCTCACCGACTTCGGCATCGCCCGCCTCGTCGACACGCCGCGCCGCGCCCTCCCGCAGCCCCCGGCCGCGGGAAACCTGCGCGCGGCCAAGGTGATCGGCACACCCGACTACCTCGCGCCCGAGATCATCGAGGGCCTGCCGCCGCGCGCGTCCGTCGACGTGTACGCGCTCGCCACGGTGCTGTACGAGATGCTCGCCGGCTTCACCCCGTTCGGCGGCGGCCACCCCGGCGCGGTGCTGCGCCGCCACGTCACCGAGGCCGTGGCACCGCTGCCCGGCATCCCGGACGAACTGTGGCAGTTGCTGCTGCAGTGCCTGGCCAAGGCGCCCGCCTCCCGGCTGCGCGCCCCCGAGCTGGCCGCCCGGCTGCGCGAGATCCTGCCCGGCCTGGCGGGCCACCCGCCGCTGGACATCGACGAGCCCGACAGCGACCAGGCCGCCGAGGAGGCGCCGGACACCGCCACCGGCCCGTACGTCTCCGGTGCCGCCGGGTCCGCTCCGGGGGCGTACGACGAAGCCCTCTACCCGCCGGTCGCGCCGGGCGGCTCCCGCCCGCGCGGCGCCGTACCGCTCGTCCACGGCTCGGCCGCCCCCGACTCGAACCGCGAGACCCACACGAGCATGCGCGTCCCCGGCCCGGACGAGCTGGCGGGCGGCGCGCACGGCACGGCCCGCGCCCCGCGCGCCGCGGGCGAGCCCCGGGCCGGCTCGGCCCGGCACCGCGAGGCGGTGCGCCGCCGCCGGGTGAAACTGGGGCTGGCCGCGGCGGCGGTGGTGGCCGCCGCCGGGCTGGGCGGCTGGTTCGCCTCCCAGCACGGCGACTCCGGCGAGGACGCCAAGCCGGACGTCCGGCACTCCGAGGCGGCGACCCCACGGCCCACGCGCTGACCTCCGGCGACACCCCGCCCCGCCGGCCTCCTCGCGCCGCCGCCCGACGAGCGGCGCGAGGCTCGGGGCACGCAGGCGGCGGCAGCCGTTAGGCTGGGGTGCGTGGCAGTCGTCGATGTATCCGAAGAGCTGAAGTCCCTCTCCTCGACCATGGGGTCGATCGAGGCCGTCCTGGACCTCGACAAGATGAGGGCCGATATCGCCGCGCTTGAGGAGCAGGCAGCGGCGCCGTCCCTCTGGGACGACCCGGAGAGCGCGCAGAAGATCACCAGCCGGCTGTCCTACCTCCAGGGCCAGCTGCGCCGGGCCGAGGAGCTGCGCGGCCGGGTCGACGACGTCGGTGTGCTCTTCGAGCTCGCCGAGGCCGAGGGTGACGACGAGACCCGTGCCGAGGCCGAGAAGGAGCTGGCCGACGTCCGCAAGGCCGTCGACGAGCTGGAGGTCCGCACCCTGCTGTCGGGCGAGTACGACTCCCGCGAGGCCGTCGTCAACATCCGCGCCGAGGCCGGCGGCGTGGACGCCGCCGACTTCGCCGAGAAGCTCCAGCGCATGTACCTGCGCTGGGCCGAGCGGCACGGCTACAAGACCGAGCTGTACGAGACCTCGTACGCCGAAGAGGCCGGCATCAAGTCGACCACCTTCGCCGTCCAGGTCCCGTACGCCTACGGCACCCTCTCCGTCGAGCAGGGCACCCACCGCCTCGTGCGCATCTCGCCCTTCGACAACCAGGGCCGCCGCCAGACGTCCTTCGCGGGCGTCGAGGTGCTGCCGGTGGTCGAGCAGACCGACCACATCGAGATCGACGAGTCCGAGCTGCGCGTCGACGTGTACCGCTCCTCCGGCCCCGGCGGCCAGGGCGTCAACACGACCGACTCCGCGGTGCGTCTGACGCACATCCCGACCGGCATCGTCGTCTCCTGTCAGAACGAGCGCTCGCAGATCCAGAACAAGGCGACCGCGATGAACGTCCTCCAGGCGAAGCTGCTCGAACGCCGCCGCCAGGAGGAGCAGGCCAAGATGGACGCGCTCAAGGGCGACGGCGGCAATTCCTGGGGCAACCAGATGCGGTCGTACGTGCTGCACCCCTATCAGATGGTCAAGGACCTGCGCACCGAGTTCGAGGTCGGCAACCCGCAGGCCGTGCTCGACGGTGACATCGACGGCTTCCTGGAGGCGGGCATCCGCTGGCGCAAGCAGCAGGAACAGGGAAAGTAGGCCGACAGTCCGCAGCCGGCAGGTCGGTGAGTCGATAAACCGGTAAGCCGCGACTGAAGGCCGTATGGATTTTCTGTGAAAACAACTGCCGCTTTTTGAGCGGCAGTTGTTTTTTGCTGCCGTTGGGTCGTGTGGCAATTTGGTCACAGTCATACGTCCATGGACCCCGCAACTCCTCTCAATTCGGTCATCGCGCCTTTATTTGACCTTGACGATGATGTGAGAACTGGGAAGGGTGGTACGCGGCATGCGTATGTCTGGGGCGCGCGTGTGAACGGGGAACTGAGTGCAACGGCCGCAGGGCGGTGCTGCGACTCGCCTACCCGGGTCGGCCGCTGCCCCGAACAGCGATGCTCCATGGATGAGTAGAGCTACTGGGGGTAGCAGCACATGACGAAAAAGACGCGGCTGCGTGTAGCGCGTATTGCGGCCGGCGCGGTCATCGCGGCCGGCGCGTCGCTCACCGCGGCCGGCGCGGCCTCCGCGGTCGGCAACGAGCCGACGACGGCGGGTGCCGAGGGCTCCGGCGCGATCGGCGGCCTCTTCGGTGGTCTCTTCGGCGGCGGTAACTCCGGCGGCAGCGAGATCGGCGGCAGCGAGACCGGTGGTTCCGAGACCGGTGGCAGCGAGACCGGTGGTTCCGAGACCGGCGGTAACCAGACCGGTGGTTCCGAGACCGGTGGGAACGAGACCGGTGGCCAGAGCGGCAGCCAGACCGGCGGTAACGAGACGGGCGGTCAGTCCGGCAGCCAGACCGGCGGTAACGAGACCGGCGGCCAGTCGGGCAGCCAGACCGGTGGCAACGAGACCGGCGGCAACCAGAACGGCGGCCAGAGCGGCAGCCAGACCGGCGGTAACGAGACGGGCGGTCAGTCCGGCAGCCAGACCGGTGGCAACGAGACCGGTGGCCAGTCGGGCAGCCAGACCGGCGGTAACGAGACCGGTGGCCAGAGCGGCAGCCAGACCGGTGGCAACGGAAACGGCGGCCAGTCCGGCGGCTCCTCCACCGGGAGCACCGGCGGCTCCGGCAGCACCGGCGGCTCCTCCACCGGCAGCACCGGTGGCGGCGACGACGGCACCGGCACCGGTACCGACAACGAGGGCAGCAAGCCGATCGAGCAGCCCGGCGAGGGCAGCCAGCAGATCGTGGACACGCCCGGCCAGCCGCAGCAGCAGGCCAAGGGCGGCGAGCTGGCGGAGACCGGTGCCTCCGGCACCACCTTCCTGCTCGTCGGCGCGGCGACGATGATCGCCGGTGGCATCGGCTTCCGCCTGATGCCGCGCCTGATCAACAAGAACGGCGGCGCGGCCGCGGCCTGACACCAGGCCCCGCCCCGCACCCGGGGCAGCGCATGACGAAGGGCCCGGAGCGCGAGCAGCGCTCCGGGCCCTTCGGTGTCTTCAGTCCCCGGTGTGCGGGATGCGCCGGGGTGCGGCAACGCTCCGTACGCGAGGCGTCACACGAGCCCCCGGGCCCCGGGCCGCCTCAGGCGGCCTGGTGCAGCAGCACCGCGAGCGCGACCAGCGCCACCAGCAGCGCCACCACGGCAGCGGGCGTCACCTGGCCGAACAGCCCGTTCTCCTGAAGCCGTTCCCTGCTGGCCCGGCAGACGGGGCAGCGGCCCTCGTTCACAGGGGCCGCGCAGTTGGCGCACACCAGCCGGTCGTACGTCATGCGACCTCCTCCTCAACCGCTGCAACGCGCAAGGGACCCCGATGGTTCCCCCTACCACTTTGCCAGCTCGCCGTCGGAACGGCGCGCCCCGGTCGCCTTCCGGCCTCTTCCGCGGACCTGTGCGCGCCTCTGGGCCGGAATGTGCTCGTTTTGTCCCCGTAGATGCCGTGAATAAACGCACCAACCCCGAACGGCGACTGCGCCTTCGCGCGAGACTCGCGTAGGGTCACGCTCACCGACAGGAGCCCCAACAGGGGCATCCCGTGCCGCTACCCAGGTCGACCGTGGTGCATCAGTGATCCGATTCGACAACGTCTCCAAGACCTACCCGAAGCAGAACCGCCCCGCCCTCAGGGACGTCTCCCTGGAGATCGAGCGCGGTGAGTTCGTCTTCCTGGTGGGCTCCTCGGGCTCCGGTAAGTCCACCTTCCTGCGTCTGCTCCTGCGGGAGGAGCGTGCCAGCCATGGCGCCGTGCACGTACTGGGCAAGGACCTCGCGAAGCTCTCCAACTGGAAGGTGCCGCAGATGCGGCGCCAGGTGGGCACCGTCTTCCAGGACTTCCGGCTGCTCTCCAACAAGACGGTGGGGCAGAACGTCGCCTTCGCCCTCGAAGTCATCGGCAAGCCGCGCGGGCAGATCCGCAAGACGGTCCCCGAGGTCCTCGACCTCGTCGGCCTCGGCGGCAAGGACGACCGGATGCCGGGCGAGCTGTCCGGCGGTGAGCAGCAGCGCGTCGCCATCGCGCGGGCGTTCGTCAACCGGCCCCTGCTGCTCATCGCGGACGAGCCCACCGGCAACCTCGACCCGCAGACCTCGGTCGGCATCATGAAGCTGCTGGACCGGATCAACCGGACCGGTACGACGGTGGTCATGGCCACCCACGACCAGCAGATCGTCGACCAGATGCGCAAGCGCGTCATGGAACTCGAAAAGGGCCGGCTCGTGCGTGACCAGTCGCGCGGCGTGTACGGCTACCAGCACTAAGCGTGTACGGCCCCCAGCACTGAAAGGACGCCATGCGCGCCCAGTTCGTCCTGTCGGAGATCGGCGTCGGTCTCCGCCGGAATCTCACGATGACCTTCGCGGTCATCGTCTCCGTAGCCCTCTCCCTCGGCCTGTTCGGCGCCTCGCTGCTGATGCGCGACCAGGTCAGCACGATGAAGGGCTATTGGTACGACAAGGTCAACGTCTCCATCTTCTTCTGCAACAAGAACGACGCCGAGACGGGCTCCCACTGCGCCAAGGGCGCGGCCACCGAGCAGCAGAAGAACGACATCAAGGCCGAACTGGACCGGCTGCCGATCGTGCAGAGCGTGCAGTACGAGTCCAGTGACCAGGCCTACAAGCACTACAAGGAGCAGTTCGGCGACACGCCCGTGGCGGGCCTGGTCACCCCCGACCAGTTGCCGGAGTCCTTCCGGGTCAAGCTCAAGGACCCCACGAAGTACGAAGTGATCAAATCGGCGTTCTCGGAGCGGCCGGGCGTCCAGGAGGTGCAGGACCAGCGGGACACCATCGAGCCGTTGTTCAATCTCCTCAACGGGATGAACATCGCCGCGCTGGTGGTGATGGCGCTGATGCTGGTGGTGGCGCTGATGCTGATCGTCAACACCGTGCGGGTGTCGGCGTTCAGCCGGCGGCGGGAAACCGGGATCATGCGGCTGGTGGGCGCGTCCAGCTTCTACATCCAGATGCCGTTCATCCTGGAGGCGGCCATCGCGGGCCTGCTGGGAGCGGTGTTCGCGTGTGTGCTGATCGTCGGCGGCAAGTGGGTGCTGATCAACAACTGGCTGGCCACGAAGATTCTGGTCATCAAGTTCATCGGCTGGGATTCGGTGGTCGCGGTGCTGCCACTGGTGCTGCTGATCGGCCTGTTGATGCCGGCGCTCGCCGCGTTCTTCGCGCTCCGTAAGTACCTCAAGGTGTGACGTATGCCAAGGGCGCCGTACGGTCAACTCCCCGTACGGCGCTTCTTTCTGTCCTACACTCACCGGCATGACGGGCCCGAGTTTGTTCGTCCGGCCCCGCCGCAGCCGCCGCGGGGCGGCCCTGACGTTGGTCTTCGTGAGCGTGCTGGCGACCGGCGCGGCGGCGGGCACCTGGAAGGAGACCGGGCCCCCGGCGGACGGGCAGCAGGTGTCCGGGCGGGCGGCCGACGGAGCCGGCCGCGGCCACCGGCCGGCGCGCGCCGGCCGGCACGCAGGGCCGCACCCGGACGGCTCCGGAGCGGCGGACGACGTCGTCAGCCGCAGCGGTGACCGCTGGTCCACGGCGTTCTCCGCCCGCGAGTACGAGGACTTCCAGCGCGAGCTCGGCGGCGAGTACGTGGGCGTGGGCCTGTGGCTCCGGCAGGCGTCGGACGGCCGCGCCCTGGTCTCCCGGGTACGGCCCGGCAGCCCCGCGGCGGCGGCCGGCCTGCGCCCCGGCGACGACCTGCGCGCGGTGGACGGTGTGGCCTCCAGGGGCAGTCCGGTCACCGAGGTCGTGGCGCGGCTGCGCGGCGACGCCGGACCGGCCGCCGGAAGCCCCGCGCCGGGCGCCGGGAGCAGCGTCGTCCTGGAGCTGCGGCGCGGCACGCGGCAGTGGACCGAGACCCTGCGCCGGGCCCGCCTGCGGGACCAGAACGTGATCACCGACCGCCCCGACGGCCCGGACGGGCCCACCCGCGTCAAGGTCGGCGCCTTCACCAGCGGTACGGGCGAGGAGATCCGCCGGGCGGTGCGTACGGCCTCCCCGCGCGGTGGTGTGCTGCTGGACCTGCGCGGCAACACCGGCGGCCTGGTGGCCGAGGCGGTCACCGCCGCCTCCGCCTTCCTGGACGGCGGCCTGGTCGCCACGTACGACGTACGCGGCAGCCAGCGCGCCCTGTACGCGAAGGGCGGCGGCGACCCGGACATCCCCCTCGCGGTGCTCGTGGACGGCGGCACGATGAGCGCCGGCGAACTGCTGGCCGGGGCGCTCCAGGACCGCGGCCGTGCGGTCGTCGTGGGCACCCCGACCTTCGGCAAGGGCTCGGTGCAGTTGCCCAGCGAGCTGTCGGACGGCTCGGTCGCCGAGCTGACCGTCGGCCGGTACCGCATGCCGTCGGGGCGGGAAGTGGACGAGCACGGCATCACCCCCGACCTGATCGCCGAGGACGACGCCCCGGCCCGCGCCCGCACGGTATTGAGTGGCCTCGGGGGCGGGGCGTAGTGCGAAAATGGCTTCACTATGACCAAGACGTCTAAGGCGAACAAGAAGAAGAACAAGAAGGACGACGGGACCGGCCGCAAGCTCATCGCCCAGCACAAGAAGGCGCGGCACGACTACCTCATCCTGGACACGTACGAATGCGGGCTGGTGCTGACCGGCACCGAGGTCAAGTCGCTGCGCCAGGGCCGGGCGTCCCTGGTCGACGGCTTCGTGCAGATCGACCGCGGCGAGGCGTGGCTGCACAACGTGCACATCCCGGAGTACGCCCAGGGCACGTGGACCAACCACAGCGCGCGCCGCAAGCGCAAGCTGCTGCTGCACCGTCTGGAGATCGACAAGCTGGAGTCGAAGTCGCAGGAGACCAGCCACACGATCGTGCCGCTGTCGCTGTACTTCAAGAACGGCCGTGCGAAGGTCGAGATCGCGCTCGCCAAGGGCAAGAAGGAGTACGACAAGCGGCAGACGCTGCGTGAGCAGCAGGACCGGCGCGAGGCGCACCGGGCGATCTCGGCGGCCAAGCGGCGCGAGCGGGCCTGACCGGGTGCCCGGCCCGCCGCCCCGGACAGGAATACGCTGGCATCGTGGCGCGTTGGTCACGTACGATGGGCTACGCACCGCACGCCGGTGCGGGCACCACCTTGAAAAAACAACATGGGGATGATCGGTTTCGACAGCGGATGTCGAAGCAGGGGAAGCGAGCCGAGGAAGCGGCAATGATCTCGTAAACCATATGTCGCAAAAAATAATCGCCAACACCAAGCGCGATTCCTTCGCCCTCGCTGCCTAAGTAGCGACTTGCGAAGTGTCAGCCCGGGGGTGTTCCCGACCCGGATCCTGGCATCAGCTAGGGAACTAAACTTCTAGGCCCGGTCACGGGGCCTGGAAGGAAATCACACAGTGACTGAGCCCGTCGGAGACGTGTCCGCGAGATCTCCGGGGCCGAGAAAATCGCAGCGGACTGCGCTCGGAGAAGCCCTGTTTCCGCACCGTTGGACGCGGGTTCGATTCCCGCCATCTCCACTCGACGGAGAACCGGAGGCCCCGGCCCCCGGACCCGTCACCCCATGTGAGGCGAAGGCCCCGCTGCCCAGGCAGCGGGGCCTTCGTCGTCGCGTGCCCCGGGCCTCAGGCCGGCCGCCGGGCGGCCCGTACGGCGTGCGCGGTGACGGCCGCGGTCAGGGCCAGGGCGGCCGCCGCGGCGGGCACGGTGTAGCCGGCGGCGGTTGCGGCGGGCAGGTGCTGCACGGCCCAGCCGCCGCCCGCCGAGCCCGCCGCGATGCCGGTCAGCAGCGCGGTGACGGCCAGCGTCATGCCCTCGTTCAGACGGCCGGCCGGTACCCGCGACTGGATCAGTCCCATCCCGGTGACCATGGTCGGCGCCGTGGCCATCCCGGCGAGCAGCAGGGCCGCCGCCAGGAGGGCCCCGCCGCCCGCGCCCGCCGCCGCGAACGGCAGCCACATCAGCGCGGCCATCGCGGTGACGCACCGTACGAAGCGGCGGTCCGCCGGTCCGGCCGGGCGCAGCACCCCGTACAGCAGGCCCGCCGCACAGGACCCGGCCGCCTGGAGGGCGAGCAGCGCGCCCGCCACGGCGCGCTGCCCGTGCGCGTCCGTGAAGCCGATCGTGACGACTTCCAGCGAGCCGAAGACCGCGCCGGTGGCGAGGAAGGTCAGCAGGAGGGGCAGCAGCGACGTCACCAGCCGTCCGGCGCCGTGGCGGGCGGACGTGGGCGCGACCGGCGGCTCCGTGCGGCGCTGGGCGGCGAACAGCAGCACACCCGTCAGCAGCAGCACCGCGCCGGTCAGTGTGCCCGCCTCCGGGAAGAGCCCGGTGCACAGGAAGGCCGCCAGCACCGGCCCGAGCATGAAGCACACCTCGTCCGCCGCCTGCTCGAAGGAGTTGGCGGTGTGCAGCGCGCGCGGGTCGTCCCGCAGGAGGTGGGCCCAGCGGGCACGCGCCATGCCGCCGGTGTTCGGTGTGGTGGCGGTGCAGGCGTACGCGGCGAACAGCGTCCAGGACGGCGCACCGAAGCGGACACACAGCAGCAGCGCCAGCGACCCGAGCACGGCCAGTGCCGTCGCGGGGACGGCGACCCTGGCCTGCCCGTACCGGTCGACCAGCCGCGCCGTCCACGGCCCGGCGACCGCCGTCGCCGCGAGGCCCGTCGCGGTGACCGCCCCGGCCAGCGCGTACGAGCCGCGCGACCCGGCGATCATCAGGATCGTGCTGACGCTGAACATGCCCATGGGCAGCCGGGCGAGGAGGTTGGCGGCGGTGAAGGCGCGGGTGCCGGGGACGGCGAAGATCCGTCCGTACGGCCCGAGTACGCGCCGGAGCGCGGCGGGGGAGCGGCGGCGACGCCGGCGGCGGACGGGCGGCGGAACGGGGCGGACGGGCGGGGCGGTCACGGGGCGGGCGGCGAGGAAGAGGATCACGTAACCACCGTCGCCGCGCGGGCTGTTCCCCGTCCAACACCTGAAGTGCCCGCATTCACGCGGCCCTGTTGTCAATGAGGTCGGCCCGTCCGGTCCCCGCACGCGCCGGTGGCACGATGTGCGCGTGTCCCGAGACCTCGACCCGCGCCTGCTCCGCGCCTTCACCGCCGTCGCCGACGAACTGCACTTCACCCGCGCCGCCGCCCGGCTGTACGTCGCCCAGCAGGCACTGAGCCGCGACATCCGGCGGCTGGAACGGGAGGTGGGCGCCGACCTCTTCGACCGTACGACGCGCCGGGTCGCCCTCACCGAGGACGGCGCCCGGCTGCTCCCGTACGCGCGCCGGGTGCTGGCCGCCCACGACGACCTGGCCGCCGCCTTCCGCACCCCCGACGACCGCCCGCTGCTGGTCGACGTCAGCGTCCCCGTCGGCACGGCGCACACCGTCCTGGAGGAAGCCCGCCGTCTGGCCCCCGCCTGCGAACTCGTCGCGCGTTTCCACAGCGGCCTGACCGGCGCGGCGGCCGAACTCGCCGCCGGGCGACTGGACGTGTCCTTCGGGCGCGTCGCCGGACTGCCCCCGGCCGTCCGGGCCCGCCTGGAGCACCAGCCCGTACGGTACGAGCCGATGGCCGTCCTGCTGGACGCGGACCACCCGCTGGCGGCCCGCCCCGCCGTCCCGCTGGCCGAGCTGGCGGGCGAGACCCTCTACGCCGGGGCCGGGAACCCGCACACCGCCGAGTGGACCGACCTCGCCGCGCGCCTCTTCGCCGGGCGGGACATCGCGATGGCGGCGCCGTTCCCGGAGATCGAGGGGCCGGCGGAGTTCATGCGGGTGGTACGCAAGCAGGGCTGGTCGGTGCTGGCCGGCGTGGAGTTCATCGATGTGCCCGGCATGGCGCTGCGGCCGGTCACCGACCCCGTGCCGCTCTCGCCGGTATCGCTGGTGTGGCGGCGCGGCCTGCGCCATGCGGGCCTGGACGCGCTGCGGTCGGCCTGCCGGGGACTGGCGGCCGAACGGGGGTGGCTGCGGTGGCCGGAGGGGGCGGTGTGGCTGCCGGAGGTGGACGCGGCGCTGATGGCGAACGGCCGGTGACTGCCGACGGCTGCCGAATTTTCGTCGTATAAGCAACCGGTAAGCGCTGGAATCCCTCCCTATGGGCGTCAGGAACCGTAGCCGGACATCGAGGGGGTCCCGTGCGCAAGCGCCCGCTGACCGTGGCAGCCCTGGCCGTGCTCGCCCTGAGCGGTGGCCTGGTTGCCTGTGACGAACCGCGTATGGACGCGCTGCACGCGAAATGCACGACCGAGGACCTGAAGTGGAAGGTCACGGTCCTGAAGAAGAAGGCGCGCAGCACGCACCGGGAAGGCCGGCTCTCGGCGGTCAACACCGGCTCCGGCAGATGCGTCTTCGGCGGCTACCCGGCCTTCCGGGTGTACCTCGGCAAGGGGCCCTTCGCGAACGGCGTGGGGCAGGGCCGGACGCGGCCGGTGGGCCTGCCCAGTGGCGGGCGCGTCGTGATCGATCTTCAGTACCGGGACCCCGCGGGCCGGCGGCCCGCTCCGGACGACTGCCGGATCACCAACGGCCACGCCGTGGCGGCGGCACCCCGCGACACCGGCGACGGCGCGATGGCGCCGATCCGGGACGAGAAGGGCCGGGAGACCGGCATGGACGTCTGCGGCGACGTGATCCGGATGGCACCGCCGCGGGCGGCGGCCGGCTGACCGGCCCGCGGACGGGCACCCGATGGCGTGGTGACGCGGGATCTCACCGGGGGACGGTCAGCAACGGCTGGTAGAGCCGGGTGTCGTCGGGCTCGCCCACGGGACGGCCGTCCACCGCCACCCACGCGTGGGCACGGAACGGCTCCGTACGGACACCGGTGCACCACTGGGGCCAGCGGCCGCGCAGGCGGCACAACAGGGCGGTCGCCACGGAGCGTGGCAGACAGCCGTTGCCCGCGCAGCGCATGCTGACCGTGACGACGGCGTGCCGGGCGCGCGCGGCCTCCGGCGCGGTGGCCGGGCGGGCGCCGCGCCGTACGGCCTCCAGCGCGCGGCACAGGGTGCGGGGGGAGCAGCGCGCCAGGAGGCGGGCCGCGGCGACGCAGCCGAGGGCGGCGCAGCGTTCCGCGAAGGACAGGCGCGCGGGCACGCCCAGGGCGACCGGGATGCTCACGAGGTCACCAGCTTCGCCGACCTGAGCGACTCCAGCAGGGCGACGGCGTCCGCGGCCACCCGGTCCGCCGCCGAGGGGTGGCGGTTGCGCAGCTCGTCGGCGGCGGACGCGCAGGTGCCGCCGGCGAGGAGGTGCTCCAGGACGAACGCGCCGGTGTTGTTCATCTGCCAGTAGCGGCCCGTACGGGCGTTGAGCAGCACCATGCCTCCGGGGGTGCGCACGCTGCTGACGTGGGGGGCGAGGGCGAACATCGGGTTCAGGCTCCTTCCGCGGCGGGAACGGTGGGGCGGGTGGGGACCGGGGCCTGCGTCTCCCGGAGGGAGCGCAGCCAGTACTCGGCCGCCAGGGTGGGGTCGAGGGGATGCAGGGTGTGCGCGAGCGGCTGGAGCGAGGTCAGGGCCGTCCGCAGTACCTCGGGCCGGATCAGGCCCAGCCCGGCCAGGTGGGAGTCGTCGCAGAGCGCGGACAGGGCCCGGCGGTGGCGGCGCAGGCCCGCGTAGACCTCGGCGCTGTGCTCGCCCTTGGTGGCCCGGGCCCGTACCGCGTCCGGCAGGACGCCGCGCATGGCCGCGCTGAGCAGGGGCTTGTACGAGCCGACCGCGACCTGGTCCACGAGGCGCACGGTCAGCGCGGCCTCGATGACGTTGTCGTCGAGGAAGGGCGCCTCGAAGGTGACGCCGTGCCGCGCGGTCAGGGCGGCCGCGCCGCGCACGATCTCCCCGGCGCGGGCGGCGGCCCGCAGCGTCTCGTGCTGGCAGCGCAGCGGCGCGAAGGGCTCGGGCTCCCCGGCGGCGGCGTCCCGCACCAGACGGCGCACCGTGGAGACCGCGTCCGGGTGCGCCCACGGCGGCATGGCCGGTACGACCTCCCAGTCGGCGCCGCTGTCCCCGGACCGCACACCGGGCACGATCCGGTCGGCGCAGGACTCCAGCCATTGCGGGTACGGCACGCCGCCGAACAGGGTGCGCAGGGTGTCCACCAGCGTCCAGCGGCCGAGGCGGCGGGCCGTGCACGCGCGCCGGGCGGCGGACCGGAAGTCCGTACGCGCCAGGGAGTTCAGCGCCACCGGTCGCGGGGAGAACAGTTCGTCGCCGCCGACGCCGACCAGATGCGTACGGGAGCCGCGGGCGGCGACGATGCGCGCCTGGTGGCTGAGCCGGGCGCTCTCCCGGATCACGGCGAGCGGGCCCGCCGGGTCGGTGTGCGCGGGCTGTGGGGGTGTGTACCAGGTGGGTGCGTCGGCGTACGGGAGGGGCAGATGCTCGGCGGAGCGGAGCAGGGCCGCGCCGTGGGCGCTCCACACGTTGTCGTCGTTGGCCTCGTCCCGGCACACCCAGGCCGTGGTGATCAGCCGGGTGTCCTCACGGGCGGCGAGGAAGCACAGGCTGGTGGAGTCCATGCCGCCGGAGAGGTCGGCACTGAGCGCCGGGCGGCGGGTGCGCACCCGTACCGCTTCGGTCAGCGCGTCCCGTACGGATTCGGCGGCGTCCTCCAGCCACAGGTCGGGCTGCGGGGGACGCCACCAGCGCGCCGTGCCGTGCCGCCCGTCGGCGCCCAGCGTCAGGCAGTGGCCCGGCGGTACGGCGTGCACCGCCCGCCAGGCGGGGCGCTGGGCGAGCGGGAAGGGCGCGAACGGGGCGAGCAGCCGCAGCGCCAGGCTCTCGTCGTCGACCGAGCCGAGGCCGGGGGCGCCGGTGGGCAGGCCGACGGCGGCCGCCTCGCGGGCCAGCGCGGCCAGGTCCTGCGGGTGGCTGCCGGCGACCGTGACGCCGTTGACGGTCGCGTGGTGGAGCTGGCGGACCGTCGACAGGCTGCCCTGGCACCGGATACGGGAGCCCATCGCGGCCAGCAGGAAGAAACTGCCGGGCAGTTCGCGCACCCGGGTGTCGAGGTCGTCCAGGCGGCGCAGGCGGCGCAGCATCCGGCCCAGGGTCCCGGCGTCGGCCGAGGTCGTGCCGAGCAGCAGCAGCCGGTCCGGCCCCGAACCGGCCGCGACGGCCTCCTCATCGGTCCAGTGCCCCATGACCCAGGGGCGTCCGGAGGGGTGGCGCACCGTGCGCACGGCGGGGTCGCGGCGCAGGTTCAGGCACAGCGGACCGGTCGCGGGATGGTCGGGGAAGACGACGAAATCCACGATGACTTACCACCCCTGGCGTGCGGTGCGGGCGTACGGCACATGGTCGGGTGCGGACGGGTGCCGGCAGATGCGGACAGGTCGTAGGCCGTAGGTGACAGGTGCTGGGCGGGCCGGGGTGTCGCGGGGCGGCCGGTACCGCGACGCGGCCGTCCGGCCGTGGTGGTGGGGGCGGCCCCTGCCGGGGCGGGCGGTGCGCGCCCGGGCAGGGACCGCCGGACCGGGGGCCGGCGCGGCCGGGGCCCGCAGGTCACCAGAAGGTGCTGTGCAGTCCGCCCCAGCTGTCGGAGAGTTCGCCGGTGAACCCGAGCGTCCGCTCGGCGAAGGCCCCTGCGTCGGCCAGCTCCGGTGCCTCGTACTCGGTCACTTCGTCACGTTCCTGTCCGTCCTGCATCGGCTGCGTCCCTTCCCGTGGTCACGACGCGGACACTCTTGGTGTTCGCGTGATTACTCAACGCATCCAAGGGAGATGTTGCCAAAGTCCATGCCCTCTGCCATTGCCCCTAACGAGTGACGTCGGGGGCGCACGGGGTGCATTGGCGTAACCTCCGGCGGTTGTGCGCCACCGGCGGGATCTTTGCTCACCGCGCGCTCCCGGAGGCGGTGAGCGCAAGGTTTCGCGGCGGTCACGCGCCGCCACAGAGAGGAAACGCGCCCTTCCTAGCGTCGCGGTACGGCGGCAACCGGGAGCTGGGAGGCGCGATGACGGACACCGACGCGAGGACGGGCACAGGAGCGGCCAAGGGCGGAGGGGCGGCGGCCCGCGCCCCCGTCCGGGGACCGGGCCGCTGGATCGAGCAATGGGACCCGGAGGACGAGACCTTCTGGCGGGACCACGGGCGGCGGATCGCCCGGCGCAACCTCGTGCTCTCCGTCGTCTGCGAGCACATCGGGTTCTCCGTCTGGAGCCTGTGGTCGGTGATGGTGCTGTTCATGGGGCCCGAGTACGGGATCGACGCGGCCGGGAAGTTCTTCCTGGTGGCGGTGCCGACGCTGGTGGGGGCGGTGCTGCGGGTGCCGTACACCTTCGCGGTGGCGCGGTTCGGCGGGCGCAACTGGACGGTGTTCAGCGCGGTGTTGCTGCTGATTCCCACCGCCGCCGCGGCGTCCGCGCTGCGGCCGGGCACCTCGTACACCGTCTTTCTGCTGGTCGCGGCGCTGGCAGGGGTCGGCGGCGGCAACTTCGCCTCGTCCATGACGAACATCAACTCCTTCTACCCGCTGCGGAAGAAGGGCTGGGCGCTCGGGGTCAACGCGGGTGGCGGCAACATCGGCGTCCCCGTCGTCCAGTTGCTGGGGCTGCTCGTGATCGCCACGGCCGGCGCGGCGCACCCGCGGCTCGTGCTCGCGGTCTACCTCCCGCTGATCGTGGCCGCGGCCGTGCTGGCGGCCCTGTTCATGGACAATCTGCGCCCGGTGCGCAACGACACGGGAGCGGCCAGGGATGCCGCCCGCGACCCGCACACCTGGATCGTCTCGCTCCTCTACGTCGGCACTTTCGGGTCGTTCATCGGCTACAGCTTCGCCTTCGGCCTGGTCCTGCAGACCCAGTTCGCGCGCACGCCCCTCCAGGCGGCGTCGCTGACCTTCCTCGGGCCGCTGCTCGGGTCCCTGGTGCGGCCGGTGGGCGGCCGGCTGGCGGACCGGTACGGCGGGGCCCGGATCACCCTGGCGAACTTCGCGGCGATGGCCCTGGCCACGGGCGTGGTGATCGTGGCGTCGGCGCGGCACTCGCTGGGGGTCTTCCTCGCCGGGTTCGTCGTCCTGTTCGTGCTCAGCGGCCTCGGCAACGGCTCCACGTACAAGATGATCCCCGGCATCTTCCAGGCCAAGGCGCTGGCGAAGGGCCTGACGGGCGAGGCGGCCGCGGCCCACGGGCGGCGGCTGTCCGGCGCGGCGATGGGGCTGATCGGCGCCGTCGGCGCGCTCGGCGGCCTCGGCGTCAACCTCGCCTTCCGCCAGGCGTTCCGGGCCGGGGGCTCCGGCACCCCGGCGTTCGTGGCCTTCCTCGGCTGTTACGCGCTGTGCTCCGCGGTGACCTGGGCGGTGTACCTGAGGCGTACGGCGGCCACCGCGGCCGTACGGGACCGGGAGGCGGCGGCGCCCGCGCTCGCGGAGGTGTGACGCGCGCCGCGCCGGGTGGCCGCGGCGGTCCGTAACCGCTGGGAAATACTGCGGGAGCGAGCCTGTCACCGGCGGTTGGCAGGCTCGGACCGCCACCGGTGCCCGGCGGCACCGGAGCCAGCACGAGCCAGGGACGGACCATGCACGAGGGCGAGCACGACGAGCGTCACGACGACGGCGCACGGGACAGCGCACCGGACGGCGCGCGGCAGCACGGCGACCCGGCCCGGGACGCCGCGCCGGACGCCACGGACGTACGGCCCCTGGACGGCTTCACCGTCGGGGTGACCGCCGCCCGCCGCGCCGAGGAGCTGGGCGCCCTGCTCGAACGGCGCGGCGCCCAGGTCCTGCACGCCCCCGCGCTGCGCATCGTGCCGCTGCCGGACGACGCGGAACTGCTCGCCGCCACCGAGGACCTGATCGGCCGGGCGCCGGACGTGGTGATCGCGACCACCGCGATCGGCTTCCGGGGCTGGATCGAGGCCGCCGAGGGCTGGGGGCTCGGCGCGGCGCTGCTCGCCCGGCTCGGCGCCGTCGAGCTGTTGGCCCGCGGCCCGAAGGTCAAGGGTGCGATCCGCGCGGCCGGGCTGACGGAGACGTGGTCGCCGCAGTCCGAGTCGCTGGCGGAGGTGCTGGACCGGCTGCTTGAGGAGGGCGTGCGCGGACGCCGGATCGCCCTCCAACTGCACGGCGAACCGCTGCCCGGCTTCGTGGAGTCGCTGCGGGCGGGCGGCGCCGAGGTGGTCGGCGTACCGGTCTACCGCTGGATGCCGCCCGCCGACATCGGCCCCGTCGACCGGCTGCTGGACGCGGCGGTCGGCCGCGCACTGGACGCGATCACGTTCACCAGCGCGCCGGCCGTCGCCTCGCTGCTGCGCCGCGCCGAGGAACGCGGCCTGCGGGACGGGCTGCTGGACGCGTTGCGCCGTGACGTGCTGCCCGCCTGCGTCGGGCCGGTCACCGCGCTGCCCCTCGAAGCGCACGAGGTGACCACGTACCAGCCCGAACGGTTCCGGCTCGGCCCGCTCGTCCAGCTCCTCTGCCGCGAACTGCCGGGCCGCGTGCGCCCGTTGACGGTCGCCGGACGGCGGGTGGAGATCCGCGGGCAGGCCGCCCTGGTGGACGGCGCGCTGCGGCCGGTGCCCCCGGCGGGGATGGCGCTGCTGCGGGCGCTGGCCCGCCGCCCCGGCTGGGTCGTCTCCCGCGCCGACCTGCTGCGCGCCCTGCCGGGAGCGGGGCGCGACGAGCACGCGGTGGAGACGGCGATGGCCCGGCTGCGGGGGGCGCTCGGCGCGCCCAAGCTGATCCAGACGGTGGTAAAGCGGGGGTACCGGCTGGCGCTCGACCCGCAGGTGGGGGCCAAGTACGGCGACGAGTGACGTACCGCGCCGTACGGCCGTCCCCGGGAGCCTCCCGGGAGGGCCGCGCTACGCGGGGTTCGTCACCCGGATCTTGGACTGGCCGTGCGGACGGGTCTCCCAGTCCTCCATGAACCTGGCCTCCAGCCCGTGTTTGCGGGCCAGCGCCAGCAGCGTCCCGGTGCGGTAGTAGAAGTCCTCGCGCAGCACCTGGTGCTCCGTGCCTTCGGTGCGGTCGAAGGTGAAGTCGAAGAACCCGCCGGGCGCCAGGATGCGGCCGACGTGCCGGAAGCACTCGTCGATCACGGACAGCGGCGAGTGCGAGAACACGCTGTGCGCGTGCACCACGTCGAAGTGCCGGTCCGGCAGGAAGTCGAAGGTCAGGTCCTGCGTGATCGTCAGGTGCGGGACCTTGTACTGGAGTTCGTAGGTGGCCAGGGTCTTCTTGGCGGCTATCAGGATGTCCGGCGAGATGTCGATGCCGTAGTAGTTGCCGGTGTCGAGGTGGGCGATGAAGCGCCAGCCGGCCCGCAGGTTGCCGCAGCCGATGTCCAGCATCCGCATGTCCGGCCGCAGCCCGTGTTCCATCAGATAGGTGAACTGCATCTCGCCCAGGGCCAGCCAGCGTTCGTGGCTGCGGCTGCCGACCGCGGCCTCCGGGTTGCGGCCGGCGTCGGAGGCCATCACGGCGCGGTAGTACGCGACGTGGTCCGGGTGTTTGAGGCGGAGCCAGGAGTCCCGGGCGGTGCGCCGGAGGTAGGGCGCGATCCGCGCCGGGTTGCTGACCGCGTAACGGACCTTGTGCGTCAGGCTGGAGCGGTTCTTGAGCAGGGTCTTGGCCGACATGATCCGGACTATACAACAGAGGTATACACGCGATGCATACACGTCATGTATACGGAAGGCGCGGCCCGGTGTGCGGCGGTGCCGAGGGTTACGGCCGGGGGCCGCGCCGGGCACTCTGATAGGGCAGAGGTTGTCTCCCAAGGAGTGACGGGCACATGGCGGCGCCTTTTGACCTGCGGTTCGACTGCGGGCGGATCTGCCTGGACCTGATGGCCACGACCGGCCGGTCCGCCGAACGGCTGGCCGGGCCCGAACAACTGGCGGCCTGGCTGGTGGGTGCGGGCGTCGTTCCCGGCAGTACCCAGCTCGGCGCCGTGGACCGCGGCTGGGTCGTACGCTTCCGGATGCTGCGCGAACTGCTGCGCCGCGTGGTCCACGACGAACTGTGCGGCCGGGCCGCCGACGGCGACCTGCGCCTGCTCAACGCGGCGGCCGCCGCCGCCCCGGTACCGCCCGACCGCGCCGTACGCGCCGACGACGGCGCCCTCGTCCGGACGCTCGCCGCGCCCCCCGACTGCGCCGGACTGCTGGCGGCGGTGGCCCGTGACGCCATAGGGATGCTGACCGACGGGGCGACCCGCGGCCGGCTGCGGCAGTGCGAGGGCGAGAGCTGCGCGCTGGTGTACCTGGACACCTCGCGCGGGCGGCGGCGCCGGTGGTGCTCCAGCGAGGTGTGCGGGAACCGGGAACGGGTGGCCCGCCACCGCCGGCGGGCGGTCAGCCGCGCGGGCCAGCAGGCCGCCGTGGGCGCTCAGGTGCAGCTCCCTGCCGTACGGACGGTGCCGACGAAAACGTGAGCGGCCCGCTGCGGCACCGCCCCGGACGCGCGGGAATCGCGCCGTACGGAGAGGGAAAGGGAGACCGTTCGGACCGCCCCCGCAGGGCATTTCGGACCCGCCGGCGGAGATGCCGGCCGTACCCCGCAGGGCGCCGCGCCCCGGCACCTTCCGGCGGAAAGCCGTCGCATGAACCGGGAAATGCGGGCGGGCCCTTCGCCGAACGCCCGTCCGCGCCCCCTGACCCCCGCCCCCGGCACGGGAATTCACCCGTCAGATGCTGAGCCGCGGCGCCCCGGCCCCCGTACTGCTGGCTGAAGGGGCCTTTACCCAGGCCCCGATCGGCCCGGAATGCGAGACGAGGGGGCGGACATGCGCGAGCCCGGTCGCGGACGGCAGATCGAGGTGATCGGCGGTGCGGAAGACGGCGGCAGTGACACCGGCGACGCGTGCGAGCGCTGATGGCCGTGCGCAGCGAATGTCCGATCCGCGCTATCGACCCGGGAGTTGGCGTGCGCGAGGATGCCGACGTGGCAGACAGTACGGCGCCGGACGAGGAGCTGATGCGGGCCCTGTACGAGGAGCACGCCGGCCCGCTGCTCGCCTTCGTGCTGCGCCTGGTCGCCGGGGACCGGCACCGGGCGGAGGACGTGGTGCAGGAGACCCTGCTGCGGGCCTGGCGCAACGCCGGCCAGTTGCAGCGCGCGACCGGTTCCGTCCGCCCCTGGCTGGTCACCGTCGCCCGGCGCATCGTCATCGACAGCCACCGCAGCCGTCAGGCACGTCCCCAGGAGGTCGACTCCGGCCCCCTGGAATCGATGCCGGCCGCCGACGAGATCGACCGGGCCCTGCGCCTGATGACGATCACCGAAGCGCTCGGCGACCTCAGTGCGGCCCATCGGGAGGCGTTGATAGAGACCTACTTCAAGGGGCGTACGGTCAATGAGGCGGCCGAAGTCCTCCGGGTACCGGCCGGAACCGTCCGGTCCCGGGTCTTCTACGCCCTGCGCTCCCTGAAGCTCTCGCTCGAAGAACGAGGAGTGACGGCGTGAAGCGGCCCGTGGAGCCCGTAGCACACACCGACGTCGGCGCCTACGCGCTGGGCGTCCTGGACGCCGACGAGGCGGCACGCTTCGAGGAGCACCTGGCGGGCTGCGGCCGGTGCGCCGCCGAACTGGACGGCCTGATGGGCCTGCCGCCGCTGCTCGCCGACGCCAGGGAGTCGGCGCCCGACCCGGAGGCGGTCACCCCGGTCCCCGGGCCGGGCGTCCTGGCGGGGCTGCTGGAGGAGGTCGGCGCGGTGCGCCGCACCCGCCGCAGGCGCCGCCTGTACCTGGTCGCCGCCGCTGCCGTACTGGTCGTCGGCGGTCCGCTGACCACGTACGCGCTGACCGCGGGGGACACCGCCGAGCCCCCGGAGCACCTGACGAGCTACGCCCGCACGATGTACGAGCACGGCGAGAAGGTCGGCACGGTCGACCCGGTGACCAAGGTCGCCGCCAGCGTCTCCATGGAGCGCAAGCCCTGGGGCACCCACGTCGCCCTCAAGCTGGCCAACGTCAAGGGCCCGCTCACCTGCGACCTGGTCGCGGTCGGCAAGAGCGGCGCGGAGCAGACCGTGACGACCTGGGCGGTGCCCCCGGGCGGCTACGGCCTCAAGGACGGCGCCGCCAAGTGGAACAAGGAGCCGCTCTACACCCACGGCGGTTCGGCGATGAACCGTTCCTACATCGACCGCTTCGAGGTCCGCACGCTCGACGGCAGGCGGCTGGCCGAGATCAAGGTGTGACCGGCCGCCCACCCTCAGAACGAGAGCGGCCCCGGCCCCCGGCCCCGGTGCCCGGCCGCCCGGTCGCCTCCGGACCGAGGCGTGACCGGGCGCCCGATCCCCCTCCCGAATAGTCGGAACCGCTGATTCCGCCCCGCCCGCCCGTCCGCGGTGCCCGGTTTGCGCCCGCCCGGTGGTGATTTCGTCCTTTGGGTCAGGTGCGCCCGGTGCCCGGTTCGCGTACGGTTGACGGCTGCCCTACGCACAGAAGAAGGGGGCCTGGGTGGCCGCGCAGAATGCCACGCACGCGCCGGACTCCGTCCACGACGCACAGCCGGACAGCACACGCGAACGCGAGATCGCTTCCGAACAGCAGCATCTCGACCGTGTCTACCAGCGGCTGGAGGAGAAGATCCACGAGGCCGAGTTCCTCATGGACGACGCCGCCAAACGCGGCCAGGTCGGCACGCCCGGCGCCCTCGCCGAGCGGGACGCCCAGGTCTTCCAGGCCGGCGCCCACCTGAACCGGCTCAACTCCGAGTACGAGGACTTCCTCTTCGGCCGGATCGACCTGCTCCTGGGCAAGGACGGCAAGAAGGGCCCGGACGGCGCGTACACCTCCGTCGAACCCGCCGACGGCGCGATCACCGACGGCCGCGCCGAGATCGCCGAGACCCTGCACATCGGCCGCCTCGGCGTGCTGGACGCCGACTACAGCCCGCTGGTCATCGACTGGCGCGCACCCGCCGCCGCCCCCTTCTACCGCGCCACCCCGGTCGCGCCCGGCCGCGTCGTACGCCGCCGGGTCATCCGCTCCAAGGGCCGCCGCGTCCTGGGCGTCGAGGACGACCTGATGCGCCCGGAGATCGCCGCGACGCTGGACGGCGAGGAGCTGCCCGCGGTCGGCGACGGCGCGCTGATGGCCGCCCTGGGGCGGGCCCGCAGCCACACGATGCGCGACATCGTCGCCTCCATCCAGGCCGAGCAGGACATGGTCATCCGGGCCCCCGCCGCCTCCGTCACCGAGGTCGAGGGCGGCCCCGGCACCGGCAAGACCGCGGTGGCGCTGCACCGTGCCGCCTACCTCCTCTACCAGGACCGCCGCCGCTACGCGGGCGGCATCCTCATCGTCTCCCCGACCCCGCTGCTCGTCGCGTACACCGAAGGCGTCCTGCCGTCCCTCGGCGAGGAGGGCCAGGTCGCCATCCGCGCGCTGGGCTCCCTGGTGGACGGCGCGGAAGCCACCGCGTACGACTCCCCGGCCGTCGCCCGCATCAAGGGCTCCAGCCGGATGCAGAAACTGCTGCGCAAGGCGGCGCGCGGGGCCCTGGAAATGGCCGGTACGGCGTCCGCGGGGGCCGCCGCCCAGGCGCCCGCCGACGGCCAGCTCGCCTTCGGCGAGGAGGACGAGGCGACAGCGGCCCCCGCCGGACCGCCGGACCGGCTGCGGGTGGTCGTCTTCGGCTCCCGCGTCGAACTGGACGCACGCGACCTGCACCGCATCCGGCACAACGCCCTCGGCGGCACCGCACCCGTCAACCTGCTGCGCCCGCGCGCCCGCCGCCTGATCCTGGACGCCCTCTGGTCCCGCTCCGGCGCGGCCAAGCGCTACACCGATCCCGAACTGGCCGCCGAGGCCCGCCAGGCGTTCGACGAGGACATCACCACCGAGCCGGACTTCCAGGACTTCCTCGACGCCTGGTGGCCGGAGCTGACCCCGCGCGGCGTGCTGGCCGCCATGGCCGACGAGCGCCGGCTCGGCCGCTGGGCGCGCCGGGTGCTCAACCAGCGCGAGGTGCGCAAGCTGGCCCGCTCGCTGAGCCGGCTGGACGACAAGGGGCAGGGGCCGCTGTCGGTCCACGACGTGGCACTGCTGGACGAGCTCCAGCTCATCCTCGGCGCGCCGCCCCGGCCCGCCCGGCCCCGCGAGGCCGACCCGCTGGACCAGCTCACCGGTCTGGAGGAGCTGAGGACGTACGGCGAGCGGATGTCCGGCGGCGGCCGCGGCAGACGCGAGCGGCTGGAGGAGGAGCGTACGGACTACGCCCACGTCATCGTCGACGAGGCGCAGGACCTGACGCCCATGCAGTGGCGGATGGTCGGCCGCCGCGGCCGGCACGCGACGTGGACGGTGGTCGGCGACCCGGCGCAGTCGTCCTGGTCCGATCCGGACGAGGCGGCCGTCGCCCGCGACGAGGCGCTGGGCACCCGTCCGCGCCGCCGTTTCACCCTCACCGTCAACTACCGCAACCCGGCGGAGATCGCGGAGCTGGCGGCGCGGGTGCTGGCGCTGGCCATGCCGGGCATGGAAGCGCCGGAGGCGGTCCGTTCCACGGGCCTGACGCCGCGTTTCGCGGTCGCCGACGAGAACGACCTGGCCGGTTCCGTCCGGGAGGCGGCCCGGCTGCTGCTGGACGAGGTGGACGGCACGGTCGGCGTCGTGGTGGCGATGGACCGCCGTGCGGAGGCCCGCCGCTGGCTGGCGGAGCTGGGCGACCGGGTGGTGGCGCTGGGCTCGCTGGAGGCCAAGGGCCTGGAGTACGACGCGACCCTGGTGGTCTCGCCCGCCGAGATCGCGGACGAGTCGCCGGCCGGGCTGCGGGTGCTGTACGTGGCGCTGACCCGGGCCACCCAGCAGCTGACCGTGCTGTCCGGGGCGCGCGACGAACCGGACGAGGACGGAGTCCCGGATCTTCTGAGGGACTGAGCGGCCGGGGCGTCCCCGGGCGTCCGCCGAACGGCGGTGCCCCGCCGCGAAAGAAGGTGGCGGGACGGGATTCGCTTCCAGGGATGGTTTGTTAGCCTTGGTGGTGGCACCGGCCCGATCCAAGCCCCCGGGCCCAACCATAGTCGCTACGAGCGACCACTTGCCGCGAGGCGAGCATGGCGGGTCGGTGTCACTGAACCACACGACGGGCGCCTCCCGGAGCAATCCGGGAGGCGCCCGTCGGCGTTCGCGCAGTGTTCATCCGCGCTTGCCGGTCAGGTCTTCCGTTCGACCAGACTCTCTCGTATGGTGGAAAATCCTTTCCGTAACGGGAGTCTGGTTACCGTGTACCGGCTGGTAGGTGGGACGATCGGTCCTCGCACTCCGGCCTGATCCCGCCGCGGACCCCGGAGCGGCGCGCAGAGAGAAACAAGGGAAAGCAGAGGAAGTCGGCCATGGCAACGGCGCCTAGCGTCTCGTATTCGATGACGGTGCGACTGGAGGTTCCCGCGAGCGGTACGGCGGTCAGCCAGCTCACCACGGCCGTGGAGTCCTCCGGCGGCTCCGTCACCGGCCTCGATGTGACCGCCTCCGGCCACGAAAAGCTCCGCATCGACGTCACCATCGCCGCGACCTCCACCGCCCACGCGGACGAGATCGTCGAGAAGCTCCGCGGCATCGAGGGCGTCTCGCTCGGCAAGGTCTCCGACCGTACGTTCCTGATGCACCTCGGCGGCAAGATCGAGATGCAGTCGAAGCACCCCATCCGCAGCCGTGACGACCTGTCGATGGTCTACACCCCCGGCGTCGCCCGGGTCTGCCAGGCCATCGCCAACAACCCCGAGGACGCCCGCCGCCTGACCATCAAGCGCAACAGCGTCGCGGTCGTCACCGACGGCTCCGCCGTGCTGGGCCTGGGCAACATCGGCCCCAAGGCCGCGCTGCCCGTCATGGAGGGCAAGGCGGCCCTCTTCAAGCGCTTCGCCGGCATCGATGCCTGGCCGCTGTGCCTGGACACCCAGGACACCGACGCGATCGTGGAGATCGTCAAGGCGATCGCCCCCGGCTTCGCGGGCATCAACCTGGAGGACATCTCCGCGCCCCGCTGCTTCGAGATCGAGGCCCGGCTGCGCGAGGCCCTGGACATCCCGGTCTTCCACGACGACCAGCACGGCACCGCCATCGTGGTGCTCGCCGCGCTGACCAACGCGCTGCGCGTGGTGGACAAGAAGTTCGAGGACGTCCGCGTGGTGATGTCCGGCGCCGGCGCCGCCGGTACGGCCATCCTCAAGCTGCTGATGGCGGCCGGCGTCCAGCACGCCGTCGTCGCCGACATCAACGGCGTGGTGCACGCCGGCCGCGAGGACCTGGTCGACGCCGACCCCGACTCGCCGCTGCGCTGGATCGCCGACAACACCAACCCGGAGGGCGAGACCGGCACTCTCAAGGAGGCCGTCGTCGGCGCCGACGTCTTCATCGGCGTCTCTGCCCCCAACGTCCTGGACGGCGACGACGTCGCCAAGATGGCGCAGGGCGCGATCGTGTTCGCACTCGCCAACCCCGACCCCGAGGTGGACCCCGCGATCGCGCGGCAGACCGCCTCCGTCGTGGCCACCGGCCGTTCCGACTTCCCCAACCAGATCAACAACGTGCTGGTCTTCCCGGGCGTCTTCCGCGGCCTGCTGGACGCCCAGTCCCGTACGGTGAACACGGACATGATGCTGGCCGCGGCCGGCGCGCTGGCGAACGTCGTCCTGGACGACGAGCGCAACGCGAACTACATCATCCCGAGCGTCTTCAACGACAAGGTCGCGGGCGCGGTGGCCGACGCGGTGAAGGAAGCCGCGAAGGCCGCGGGAGAGGCTGTGACGGCCGCCACGACGGCCTGACCGCCCGGCGCGTCGCGTGGCACCGGGTCCGCGGCGCCCCCATAGGGTGGCGGGCAGCAAACGGCCGCCACCCTGCGGGGCCGGCCCGGTGGGGCACGGTGCGGGACGTCACCACTCTGAGGCAGTGGCGCTTTTCGTGTGACCCTCCTGGGTGCCGGATTGGCTTTACCGCCGCAGGTGGGGGCAGGATGCGTATCCGGGCGCGAGGGTCTGTCAGCAGACCCGGGTCCGGGCACCGTCCAAGGGCCCTGGCAGCATCGGCTTCGATCTCACGCCTCATTGGCAAGAAGAACACGGGAGTACAAACATGAACCGCAGTGAGCTGGTGGCCGCTCTGGCCGACCGTGCCGAGGTGACCCGCAAGGACGCCGACGCCGTTCTGGCCGCGCTCGCCGAGACCGTCGGCGAGGTCGTCGCCAAGGGCGACGAGAAGGTCACCATCCCCGGCTTCCTGACCTTCGAGCGCACCCACCGTGCCGCTCGCACCGCGCGCAACCCGCAGACCGGCGACCCGATCCAGATCCCGGCCGGCTACAGCGTGAAGGTCTCCGCGGGCTCCAAGCTCAAGGAAGCCGCCAAGGGCAAGTAAGCCGCCGGGGGCCCGACCGGCCCCCTGGTGACAAAGGCGTGAGGGCGGCCGTCCCCTTCGGGGGACGGCCGCCCTTTTGCGTGCGCGACCTCAGGCGCCCGGTCTCCGGCGCCCCCCGGCATCCGGAGTACGGCGTTCAGCGGCCACGGAGGTGCCCAGAAGGCCCGCGAATGGGGCCGGTGGGGCCCTAGTGCCTCCTGAGGTCTCCCGTTGCTCTACAGGGGCGTAGAAGCTGCTTCGTGGGCTCAGCCGGCGCGCGGGGGTGATCGGGGGCATGTGCGCGGCCGGACACCGGCAGACGCTCGGGACCGCCGCCGTCCTCCCCCGGCGCCGCCACCCGGCGCCGCCGTCTGTCGCCTCCGTCCCCGTCGCGTCACCCCTCGCGCGCCCGTCGCAACCGCAATGTCCGCAGGCTCGGCCCGCGAGTGTCACCCGACCCAAGGGTCCGAATTAAACCATTCGCAAAAGCAAAAGCGCTCGGCCTGGCGTGGCGTCCCGAGCGCAGCGGAAGGGGCGGCCGCCCTCTCGGGTGACCGCCCCTTCCGCTCTCTGCCGCGCGGCGGGTGCGCGGGCCGCACACCCGCCGCGCCGGTCAGGCGCTCAGCGCCCCGTTCGGCAGCTCCACGTGCGCCCCCAGGCTCACGAGCTTCTCCATGAAGTTCTCGTAGCCCCGGTTGATCAGGTCGATGCCGTGCACGCGCGAGGTGCCCTGCGCCGCGAGCGCGGCGATCAGGTACGAGAAGCCGCCGCGCAGGTCCGGGATGACCAGGTCCGCGCCCTGGAGCTTGGTCGGCCCGGACACCACGGCCGAGTGCAGGAAGTTGCGCTGCCCGAAGCGGCAGGCGCTGCCGCCCAGGCACTCGCGGTAGAGCTGGATGTGCGCACCCATCTGGTTGAGCGCCGACGTGAAGCCGAGCCGGGACTCGTACACCGTCTCGTGGACGATGGACAGGCCCGACGCCTGCGTCAGGGCGACCACCAGCGGCTGCTGCCAGTCGGTCTGGAAGCCGGGGTGCACATCGGTCTCCAGGGCGATCGCGTCCAGCGAGCCGCCCGGGTGCCAGAAGCGGATGCCCTCGTCGTCGATCTCGAAGGCGCCGCCGACCTTGCGGTAGGTGTTCAGGAAGGTCATCATCGAGCGCTGCTGCGCGCCGCGCACGTAGATGTTGCCCTCGGTGGCCAGCGCCGCGGACGCCCAGGAGGCCGCCTCCAGGCGGTCCGGGAGCGCGCGGTGGTTGTAGCCGCCCAGCTTGTCCACACCGGTGATCCGGATGGTCCGGTCGGTGTCCATGGAGATGATCGCGCCCATCTTCTGCAGGACGCAGATCAGGTCTTCGATCTCCGGCTCCACGGCCGCGTTCGACAGCTCGGTGACACCCTCCGCCAGGACGGCGGTCAGCAGCACCTGCTCGGTCGAGCCGACGGACGGGTACGGCAGGCGGATCTTGCAGCCGCGCAGCCGCTGCGGGGCCTCCAGGTACTGGCCGTCCGCCCGCTTCTCGATGGTCGCGCCGAACTGGCGCAGCACGTCGAAGTGGAAGTCGACCGGGCGGCCGCCGATGTCGCAGCCGCCCAGGCCCGGGATGAAGGCGTGGCCGAGGCGGTGCAGCAGCGGGCCGCAGAAGAGGATCGGAATGCGCGAGGAGCCGGCGTGCGCGTCGATGTCGGCGACATTGGCGCTCTCCACGTGCGACGGGTCGAGGATGAGCTCGCCCGCCTCGTCACCGGGGCGCACCGTGACGCCGTGCAGCTGCAGCAGGCCGCGTACGACGCGTACGTCGCGGATGTCGGGCACATTGCGCAGTCTGCTCGGACTGCTGCCGAGCAGCGCGGCGACCATGGCCTTGGGCACGAGGTTCTTCGCGCCGCGAACCCGGATCTCGCCCTCCAGCGGGGTGCCGCCGTGGACAAGCAGTACGTCGTCGGTAGAGACGGTCATGGATCTCGCGTTCCTGGAGACGGACAGGGGGCCAAGGGGAAATGGTAAGGGCGGGGGAGGGGGTGCCCGTAGGCCGGAGCGGGTTCGGGGCGTGTAATGGCTTTGTCACAACACCCTCCGCTACGGTCCGCCTTTGTTCTGTAATCGACATTCGGTACGTTGTGTACGGCTACGACACGCTATGCCGCCTCTGCCGTCGGCCTGTGCGCCGGGGCTGCCGTCGTACGCCCTGCGCTGCTCTCGCCCGGGTACCGCAGTTGACTCCCCGCCGCGGTCCGAAGTGCGGGATCATGTCCCCATGACCGAGGTGTCCTCGCTCACCGGCCGGCTGCTCGTCGCCACACCGGCGCTCGCCGACCCGAATTTCGACCGCGCGGTGGTGCTCCTGCTCGACCACGACGAGGAGGGGTCCCTCGGCGTGGTCCTCAACCGCCCGACGCCCGTGGGGGTCGGCGACATCCTCCAGCCGTGGGCGTCCCTGGCCGGCGAGCCCGGCGTGGTCTTCCAGGGCGGTCCGGTCTCGCTGGACTCGGCCCTCGGCGTGGCCGTGGTGCCGGGCGGCCCCGAGACCCCGGAGAGCGCGCTGGTCGGCGACGGCCCGCTGGGCTGGCGCCGCGTCCACGGCGCCATAGGGCTGGTGGACCTGGAAGCCCCGCCGGAACTGCTCTCCACGGTGCTCGGCAGCCTGCGGATCTTCGCCGGTTACGCGGGCTGGGGCCCCGGCCAGCTTGAGGACGAACTGGCCGAGGGCGCCTGGTACGTCGTCGAGTCCGAACCGGGCGACGTGTCCTCCCCCGACCCCGAACAACTCTGGCGAGCGGTCCTGCGCCGCCAGCGCAACGAACTGGCCATGGTGGCGACGTACCCCGACGACCCGTCCCTGAACTGACGCCCCGAGCCCCGGATTCCACTCGCCCCCACCCGGGTGAACCCCCGCTGGGGGGATGCGAGCGCGCCCCCGTAGGGCACCCGCCTCCCGCCCCGCCGTCCTCGGCCTCAGGCCTCACTCCTCGGCCTCAACCCGCCGTCCCCGGCCTCAGCCTCCACCCATACCGAAGAACCGTTCCGCCAGTGGATGGGCGCCGCGGTGGGGCAGCGCGAGACGGACGGTCACCGGCGGAGCGTTCTTCAGGCGTACGAAGCGGATGCCCGGATGGGTGTGCCGCGCGGCCACCTCCTGCGGCGCCACCCCCACCCCGTGCCCGGCGGCCACCGCCTCCAGCCACTCGTCGAAGTTGTCCGCCGTGCAGGCCAGGCGCGGGCGCCGGTCCGCGGGCCACAGTTCGGGGCGGGTGCTGCCGGTGACGGTGTTCACCACGAGCGGGTGGTCCGCCAGCTCGGCCCAGTCCAGCACGCGGCGGCGCGCCAGCGCCCCGTTCGCGCCGAGCCGGCCGACCGCGGCGACCCGCGGTTCGTGCAGCAGTACCCGGGTACGGACATCCGCCTCCGGCGGGTCGTCCCCGCGCAGTACGACGATGTCCGACTCGCCGGTGTCCAGCCCCGCCAGCGGCGTGTCCCGGCGCACCAGCCGCACCCCGGCCCCGGTGGCCGCCTCGAACTCCGCGGTCAGCTCGGCACAGGCGGCGGGCAGCAGCGACGTGAAGCCGAGCCGCAGCACGGGCTGCCCGCCGGGGGAGCGCAGCGCGGCGGCCAGGCGGGGGAGCAGCGGCGCCAGCTCGGCGTACAGCCGCCGGCCGTCCTCCGTCGGCTCGACGCGCCGGGTGGTGCGGTCCAGCAGCCGCCTGGCGAGGGTCTCCTCCAGGGCCCGTACGGACTTGGTCAGCGCGGGCTGGCCGACGCGCAGCCGGTCGGCGGCGTAGGTGAAACTGCGCTCCTCGGCAACGGCCATGAAGGCGCGCAGGTGCCGCAGTTCGACCCCGTCGAGCCCGTCAGTGCCACGCGCCCTTCCCGCCACCGGCTCCGCGCCCGCCGTCTTGTCCATGCTGCCGCCACCCTCTACCGAAGCGCTGCCGCGCTCATCCGCACGTGGCCGTCCGCACACGTCCCCGCCGGACATCCGTCGCTCCGCGCAGGCACCTCCCCGAACACCCGAGGAGCGGCTGCGCTTCCCGGGCCGGGGGCCGACGGACCAGTTCAGCGTCTTCGCTCAGCCCAACGCCTCCTCGACGGCTTCAAAGATGTCCGCGCCGGTCTCCTGCTGCCACGTCGGCAGATCGGCCCAGTCGGCCACGTAGCCGGGCTCGGGGCCCTCGAAGTGCCGGAACATCCGGGCCGTCCAGCACGCCGTGACGAACCGGCGCTTCTGTTCGCGGGACGGCCTCCACGTGCGGCCTCCGCTGAGCTCGACGGACTGTCGGACCTGCGCGTGGACGGCACCGGCGGCAGCGCGCTCCCACTGCGGGGTGGCGTCCCACGGAGTGACGTAGCCGGCCTTGGGCTCTCCGGGGAAGTGCCGGCGCACTCCCGCGGTCCAGCTCTCCCGGAACAGTCGCGCGCCTTCGGTCTGCGGCACACCAACCCTTTTCGTCACGGCGTGCCGGCGAGACGATCTCCGTCCGCGGCTCCGCCGGCGCGGCTCGACGTCGATCCGCTGCCGCACACATCACACCTATTCCCCCCGGGCATCAATCCCCCGCTCGGGCATTTCCCCCACCTCCCGGAGCCCGCCTACGTTCCTCCGGTCGATGCACAGGAGCAGGCGGAACAGGGGAGTTGGCAGCGATGCGCAAGGTCTGGTTGTTGGCGCTGGGGGCGTTCGCGCTCGGGCTCGACGCCTATGTGACGGCGGGGTTGTTGCCGGTGGTCGCGCACGACCTCGGTACGACGGTTTCGCTGGTGGGACAGATGGTGACGGTGTTCACGCTGGCGTATGCGGTGGCCGCGCCGTTGGTCGCGGGACTGTCGGCGGGAGCACGGCCGCGGCTGCTGATCCTGCTCGCGCTCGCGGTGTTCACGGTCGGAAACGCCGCTACGGCGCTCGCGCCCGCGTGGGGTGCGCTGCTGGCGGCCCGGATCGTCGCGGGGGCCGGGGCCGGGGTGTACGCGGCCCTGTCGACGGCGGCCGCGTCGGCGCTGGTGTCGGCTGAGCGGCGTGGACGGGCGTTGGCGCTGGTCATGGGTGGCATGAGTACGGGCACGGTGCTCGGTGTGCCGGTGGGGGTGCTACTGGCCGAGCACGCGGGGTGGCGGTCGACGATGTGGCTGGTCACGGGGCTGGGGGCGGTCGCCTTGGCGGGGCTGGCCGGGCTGCTGCCCGCGGTGCCCGCGGACCCGCCGGTCCCGGTGCGGGCGCGGCTGGCCGCTGTCGCGGACCGTGAGGTGGCGCCGATCGTCGGTGTCTCGTTCCTGGCCGCTGTGGCGAGCCTGGGGCTCTACACGTATCTGGCGCCGGTGCTGGCCTCTGCGGGGGGAGTGGACGAGGTCGCGCCGTACCTGTGGGCGTGGGGGATCGGCGGGGTGCTCGGGAGCCTGGCGGCCGGGCCGTTGGTGGACCGTACGGGGAAGGCCGTGGCCCTGGTGGGTGGCGTGCTGGTGACCGTCGCCGCAGCTCAGGCGCTGCTGCCGCTGCTGGCCTCCGCCGCGCTGCCCGGCGCGGGCGCCGCCCTGGTGGTCTGGGGCGCGGCGGGCTGGGCCCTTCAGGTGCCGCAGCAGCACCGGCTGCTCGCGCTGCGCGACGACCGGGGCACGGTGGCCCTCGCCCTGAACAACTCGGCCCTCTACCTGGGCAGCGCGGTCGGCTCGGCGCTCGGTGGGCTGGCCCTCGCGGCGGGCGTCCGGGCCTCCGCGCTGCCGTGGGCGGCGGCAGGGGTCGCGGCCCTCGCCCTCGCCCTCCACCTGCGCGCGGCCCGCCGCTCCCGGCACGCCGCGCGCGTCGGTACCCTTGGCGGTTATGAGCACTGTTGAGCCCGAGCGCGGGGCAGGTACGGGGACCCTCGTAGAGCCGACGCCGCAGACGTCGCACGGCGACGGCGATCACGAGCGCTACGCCCACTATGTCCAGAAGGACAAGATCATGGCGAGCGCGCTCGACGGGACCCCCGTCGTCGCTCTCTGCGGCAAGGTGTGGGTGCCGGGCCGGGACCCGAAGAAGTACCCGGTCTGCCCCATGTGCAAGGAGATCTACGAGTCCATGGGCGCCGGCGGCGACAAGGACAAGGGCGGTAAGGACGGCGGCAAGAAGTAGTCCGTCCGGGGGCGGCGCGCTGTCGCGCGGCTCCCCGCCCGCCTCGCGCGTGTCCGGCCCGTTCCCGTACCAGGAGCGGGCCGCACGCGTGGTGCGCGCCGCACACGGAGGCCCGGTCCCCACGCGGGGGCCGGGCCTCCGGTGTCGGTGCGCCGGGCGTGTCAGTCGCTCCAGGGGGTGAGGTTGAAGATGTCGCCGCTCTCGGCGTTGGCGATGCACTGGTTGGCGTAGGTGTGCTGGTAGGCGGTGGTCCTGCCGTGCCAGGTGCCGTGGGTGACGACCGTGACCGGCTGGTAGATCTTCGTGCAGGCGCGGTGGATCCGCGGGACGCGGGCGTAGTCCCCGTTGGCGAGGGCCAGCTTGAGGCAGGACGCCTCCGGCGTCGGGTGGCTGCCGCCGGTCGGGAAGCACCGCAGGTAGGCGGCGGCGAGGAGCGGCCCGGAGGGGTCGGTGCCCTCGTGGATGGCGATGTGCTGGCGGCCGCCGGTCTCCGGCTGGGCGTCCGTGGCGGCGGCGGGGGCCGTGGCGAAGGGGAGCAGGCTCAGGGCGGCGACGGCCAGCAGGGCGGTGCGTACGGGTCTTGAGCGCATGGGGTCGGTCGGTCCTTTGTGTGTCGTGCGGCTGGGAGCTGCTTCCAGGGGTGCTGCCGGGGGCCGGTCCGCGTGGACGAGGCCCGGGGCCGCTTCTGGGAGCCGAGGAGGGACATCTGATTCATAGATAGACGTACCGGGACGGATTGCCGACGAATGTGGGCCAGTGGCGGCGTGTCGCCCGCGCCGTTGCCTGATCGGCTCTTGTGGGGGAGCGTCGGCGCGCTTAGCCTCCTGAGGATTGTGCATGGCGAAACGCCCGTTGCGTATGCTGCAACGATCCTTCAGGGGGTACCCAATGCAGCTCTCCGCCCGAACAGCCGCCCGTGCCGCGGCACTTGCCCTGACCCTCGGCACCGCCGTCGGCTGTGCCCCGTCCACCTCGGGCGGCGGCGCCAAGGAAGACAGCAAGTCCGGCACGCTGCGGGTCTGGCTCTTCCAGGAGGTCAACAACAAGCCCAAGGAAGAAGTCGTCCGCAAGGCGGTGGCGGACTTCGAGGCGGCCCACAAGGGCACGAAGGTCGATGTCGACTACATCCCGGTCGACACCCGGGCCCAGCGCATCAAGGCCGCCTTCAACGACCCCAAGAGCGCCCCCGACGTCATCGAGTACGGGAACACCGACACCGCCGGATACGTGAAGGACGGCGGACTGGCCGACGTCAGCCAGGAGTTCGGCGCCTGGAAGGACGCCAAGGACACCGACCCGACGGCCAAGCAGTCGGTGACCGTGGACGGCAAGGTCTACGGCGCGCCGCTGTTCGTCGGCGTCCGCGCGCTGTACTACCGCACCGATGTGTTCAAGGACCTGGGGCTCGCGGTCCCCACGACCCTGGACGAGGTCGCCACGACCGCCCGCACGATCCGCGAGAAGCGGCCCCAGCTGTACGGGATCTCCGTCGGCGGCGCGTACACCTACGGCGCGCTGCCCTTCCTCTGGGCGCACGGCGGCGAGCTGGCGACCGGCAAGGGCGACGCGTACACCGCCGCCGTGGACAGCCCGAAGGCGCAGGCGGGCATCAAGGCGTACGCGGACCTCTTCGGCGACACCAACTGCCCGGCCGCCAAGTGCGCCGAGATGGGCGGCAACGACACCGTCGCCGCCTTCGCCGCCGGGAAGGCGGGCATGACGATCGGCGGCGACTTCAGCCACCAGGCCATGGAAGACGGCAAGGTCAAGGGCAAGTACGCGGTCGTACCGCTGCCCGGCACCACGAAGGGCTCGATCGCCCCGGCCTTCGCGGGCGGCAACAACATCGGCGTGCTGAAGAGCTCTTCGCACCGCACGCTGGCCGTCGACCTGATGAAGTCGCTGGCCGGCAAGGACACCCAGCGGCGGCTGTTCGACGCGATGGGCTTCCTGCCGACGTACGGCGACGTACGGGCCGAGGCGGCGCGGAAGCAGCCGTTCGTGCAGCCCTTCGTACGGACCCTGGAGGCGGGCGCCAAGTTCGTCCCGGCCTCCCCGGCCTGGGGCGGCATCGACTCCTCGTTGGTGCTGCCGACGATGTACCAGGAGATCGTCAGCGGCCGTAAGGACGTCGCCACGGCTTCCGGCGACGCGGCCAAGAAGATGGACGAGGCGTTCAAGAAGTGACGCTCACGGTCAAGGAAGCACGCCCCGGGAGCGGCCGGCCGCCGCTCACCGGCGGCCGCCGGCTGCGGCCGCCGTCCCGGCACGGGAGCCGCTGGACACCGTGGCTCTACCTCGCCCCCGCCCTGGTCGTCCTCGGCGGTCTGCTCGTCTACCCGATCTACCAGCTCGGCCTGATCTCGTTCCTCGAATACACCCAGGCCCAGGTCAGCGGCGGCGAACCGACCAGCTTCAAGGGACTGGCGAACTACGCCGAGCTGTTCGGCGACGGCCAGTTCTGGCAGGTGCTGCTGGCGACCGTGGTGTTCGCCGCGGCCTGCGTCCTGTGCACGCTGGTGGCCGGCTGCTCGACCGCCGTCCTGCTCACCCGCATCCGGGCGGTGCCGCGGCTGGCCCTGATGCTCGCCGCGCTCGGCGCCTGGGCCACCCCCGCCATCACCGGCTCCACCGTCTGGGTCTTCCTCTTCGACCCGGACTTCGGGCCGGTCAACCGGGTGCTGGGCCTCGGCGACTTCTCCTGGACCTACGGGCGCTACAGCGCCTTCGCGCTGGTCCTGCTGGAAGTCGTGTGGTGCTCGTTCCCGTTCGTGATGGTGACCGTCTACGCCGGCATCCGCGCCATCCCGGGCGAGGTCCTGGAGGCGGCCGCCATGGACGGCGCGTCGCAGTGGCGGATCTGGCGCTCGGTCATGGCGCCGATGCTGCGGCCGATCCTCGTCGTCGTCACCATCCAGTCGGTCATCTGGGACTTCAAGGTCTTCACCCAGATCTACGTCATGACCAACGGCGGCGGCATCGCCGGGCAGAACCTCGTACTGAACGTGTACGCCTACCAGAAGGCGTTCGCCTCGTCCCAGTACAGCCTGGGCTCGGCGATCGGCATCGTGATGCTGCTGATCCTGCTGGCCGTCACGCTCGTCTACCTGCGCCTGCTGCGCCGACAGGGGGAGGAACTGTGAGTACGGTCCGCACACCGCGGATACGGCGGCCAGGACGGCTGGCCGCCGAGGCGGGCGCGCTGCTGCTCGCCGCCGCCGTGGCCTTCCCCCTGTACTGGATGGTGCTGTCCGCCTTCAAACCGGCGGGCGAGATCCAGTCCACCGAACCGGTGCCCTGGACCCTCCACCCTTCCCTGGACGCCTTCCGGCGGGTCTTCCAGCAGCAGGACTTCGGCCGCTACTTCCTCAACAGCCTCTTCGTGGCGGGCGTCGTCGTCCTCGTCTCCGCGCTGATCGCCTTCCTCGCGGCGACGGCCGTCACCCGCTTCCGCTTCCGGTTCCGTACGACGCTGCTGATCATGTTCCTGGTCGCGCAGATGGTGCCGGTCGAAGCGCTGACCATCCCGCTGTTCTTCCTGATGCGGGACGTCGGCGACGCCGTACCCGGCATCGGACTGAACACCCTCGGCTCCCTGGTCCTGCCGCACCTCGCCTTCTCCCTCCCCTTCGCGATCTGGATGCTGCGCGGCTTCGTCCGCGCCGTGCCGGAGGCCCTGGAGGAGGCCGCCTACCTGGACGGCGCGTCGCGCGCCCGCTTCCTGTGGCAGATCCTCTTCCCGCTCGTCTTCCCCGGGCTCGTCGCGACCAGCGTCTTCTCCTTCATCAGCACCTGGAACGACTTCCTCTTCGCCAAGTCCTTCATCATCAGCGCGACGGAGAACTCCACCCTCCCGATGGCGCTGCTGGTGTTCTTCAAACCGGACGAGAACGACTGGGGCGGGATCATGGCGGCCTCGACCGTGATGACCATCCCCGTACTGGTGTTCTTCGTGCTCGTACAGCGCAGGCTGGTGTCGGGCCTGGGCGGCGCGGTGAAGGACTGACGACGCGCCCGCACCCGTCCCCCTGGCGAACCGCACCGGACACCCCCACCCCTCTAGCCCCAGAGAACGCCCCCGAGAACGGAAGGGTCAGCACATGGACGACGCAGCGACGGCGGACGGCGCCCGTACGGAGACCGACCTGATACCCCTGCCGCGCGACACCCGGCCGGGGGACGGCGCGTTCCTCCTGGGCCCGGGGACCGCACTGGACGCGGGCCCCGGTACGGAAGCCACCGCGGCCTGGCTGCGCGGCACCGTCGGCGCCGCGACCGGCCTGCCGCTCCCTCCCCGTACGACCGGCGACGGCACCTCCGGGCACGGCCCCGACAGCGGCGTCATCCGCCTCCGCGTCGACGCCGGGACCGCCGACGCGCTCGGCCCCGAGGGCTACCGGCTGACGGCCGACAGCAGCGGCGTCACCCTCCTCGGCGGCGGCGCGGCCGGTGCCTTCTGGGGTGCGCAGACCCTGCGGCAGTTGCTCGGCGCGGACGCGTACCGCCGCGCGCCCCTGCGCCCCGGACAGCGCTGGTCCGTACCGGCCGTACGTGTCGAGGACGCGCCCCGCTTCGCCTGGCGCGGCATGATGCTCGACGTCGCCCGCCACTTCCTGCCCAAGGAAGGCGTGCTGCGCTACCTCGACCTGCTCGCCGCGCACAAGCTCAACGTCCTGCACTTCCACCTCACCGACGACCAGGGCTGGCGGATCGAGATCCGGCGCCACCCGCGCCTCACCGAGGCGGGCGCCTGGCGGGAGCGCACCAAGCTCGGCCACCGGGCCTCGCCCCTGTGGGACGACCGGCCGCACGGCGGCTACTACACCCAGGACGACATCCGCGAGATCGTGGCCTACGCCGACGCCCGGCACATCACCGTCGTCCCGGAGATCGACATCCCGGGCCACTCGCAGGCCGCCATCGCCGCGTACCCGGAACTGGGCAACACCGACGTCATCGACACCGGCGCCCTCAAGCCCTGGGACACCTGGGGCGTCAACCCGAACATCCTCGCCCCCACCGACACCACCCTCCGCTTCTACGAAGGGGTGCTGGAAGAAGTCCTCGACCTCTTCCCCTCCCGGTTCGTGCACATCGGCGGCGACGAGTGCCCCAAGGACCAGTGGCGGGCGTCGCCGGCCGCCCAGGCCCGCATCAAGGAACTGGGTCTGGCCGACGAGGACGAGCTGCAGAGCTGGTTCATCCGGCACTTCGACAGCTGGCTCGCCGACCGCGGACGCCGCCTGATCGGCTGGGACGAGATCCTGGAGGGCGGCCTCGCGCCGGGCGCCGCGGTGTCGTCCTGGCGCGGCTACGCGGGCGGCATCGCCGCCGCCCAGGCCGGTCACGACGTCGTCATGTGCCCCGAGCAGCAGGTCTACCTGGACCACCGGCAGGACGGCGGCGCCGACGAACCCGTACCGATCGGCTACGTACGGACCCTGGAGGACGTCTACCGCTTCGAGCCGGTGCCCCCGCAACTGACGCCGGACGAGGCCACCCGCGTCCTCGGCACCCAGGCCAACGTCTGGACGGAGGTGATGGAGAACCAGCAGCGCCTGGACTACCAGGTCTTCCCGCGGCTCGCCGCCTTCGCCGAGGTCGCCTGGTCGCGGCTGCCGCCCCCCGAGGACCGCGACCACGCCGGCTTCACCCGCCGGATGGACACCCACTACCACCGCCTGGACGCGCTCGGCGTCGACTACCGGCCGCCCGGTGGTCCCTTCCCGTGGCAGCGGCGCCCCGGGTTGCTCGGACGTCCGATCGAGGGGTCGCCCCCAAACGTGTGAGCCGGAGCGGATGCGGGCGGCCGGCGCCGGCGGTACCTGGGACGGTGGTTCCCGCGGAACGCACTGAAGGCAGCCAAGGTGAGGTATGTCCGGTACATCGCACCAGCCGGGGGCGGGAACGTCCGCCCGCGCACCGCTCGGCCCCCGGCTCCGGCCACGGCCGGGGGCCGAGCCGGGACGCCGTCCCGCACGTCACGCCTGCTCCACCGCAGCCCGGCCACCGTCCGCCGCCCGCCCGGCGCCGCCGCCCGCCGGCACGCGCCCCGAACATCCCGAACGCCCCGAACACCGGCCATGTCCCGTACGCGGCGCGCCCGCTGCCGTCCCAAGGCGTCCGGAAGCCGGGCCCTAGCACCGCGGGCCTGCAAAGATGTGCCAGAGTTGCCACGTCCGGACCGTGAGCACGTACCGTACGGCGGAGCGGAACAGCCGGGACACCGGGGAAGGGGCAGCTGGGTTGACCACGCACGCACCGCAGGCTTCGCAATCGGTGACGTTGCCGGCCTCGCTCGACGAGGCCGTGGCGGCGCTCGCCGCCATGCCCGCCGCCGTGCCCGTCGCGGGCGGTACGGACCTGATGGCCGCCGTCAACTCCGGGCTGCTGCGGCCCGCGGGACTGGTGGGCCTCGGCCGGATCAGCGAGATCCGCGGCTGGCAGTACCAGGACGGCCACGCCCTGCTCGGCGCGGGCCTGACCCTCGCCCGGATGGGACGCCCCGACTTCGCCGCGCTCATCCCGGGCCTTGCCGCCGCCGCCCGCGCCGCCGGCCCCCCGCAGGTACGCAACGCGGGCACCCTCGGCGGCAACATCGTCACCTCCGCGCCCACCGGCGACACCCTGCCGGTGCTCGCCGCCCTCGAAGCCGACCTCGTCGTCGCCGGACCCGGCGGCGCCCGCCGCGAGATCCCCGTCAGCCACCTCCTGGCCGGCCGCGAGATGCTGCGCCCCGGCGAACTCGTCGGCTACGTACGGGTGCCGCTCCTGCACGCCCCGCAGACCTTCCTGAAGGCCACCGGACGCACCGGCCCCGGCCGCGCCACCGCCTCGGTGGCCCTCGTCCTCGACCCGGCCCGGCGCGGCGTGCGCTGCGCGGTCGGCGCGGTCGCCGCCATGCCGCTGCGGCCCCTGGAGGCCGAGCAGTGGGTGGCCTCCATCATCGACTGGGACGGCGAACGCAAGCTGGTGCCCGAGGCGCTGGCCGCCTTCGGCGACTACGTGGCCGCCGCCTGCATCCCGGACCCGCCACCGCCGCAGGACGGCACGGAACCGCAGACCCTGCCGCCCGCCGCGCTGCACCTGCGCCGTACGGTGGCGGCCCTGGCCCGCCGAGCACTTGGGAGGGCGCTCTCGTGAGCGACGCCGACCGCCCCGACCGTAACGACCGGCGCAACAGCCCCGAGGACACCCAGCCGCTGCGTGTGGTGCGACCGCAGGACCGCCAGCGCTGGGAACCGCTGCCCCAGGGCAACGAGTACGAGTCGGAGGCCACCGCCTTCGTCCAGCTCCCGGACGGCTTCACCAGCGGCCCCTACCCGGGTGGTTACGGCTACCAGGGCTACCCGGACCCGCACGGCCCCGGCACCCCGGACGCCCACGGCGGCGTACCCGGCACCGGCGACCACGGCGGATACGCCGCCGACCCGCTCGCCGCGCCCGGCCACGGCTACACCCCGCCGTCCTCCTTCGCCCCGCCCACCCCGGGCGCGACGACCGACCCGTCGGCCACCGGACAGTGGACGCTGCCGTTCGCGGACGCCCCGGCCACCGACCTGCCCGCACACGGGATGACGGGCAGCGGCCCGCACACCGGCGCGCCGGGCGGCCACTACACCGACGGCACGGACGGCGCGTCGCACGCCCTCTGGCCCGCCGCGGGCACCGACGGGTCCAGCGGCACCACGGGCCAGTGGGCGATCCCGACGGCCCCGGACGAGATGCTGGAGGAGTCCGGCGAGTACCTGCTGGGCGACGACCGTACGCACCCGGCCTCCGGGTACGGCACCGCGTACGGCCCCTACGACCACGGGCACGGCCACGGCCACACCCCGGTGGACCCGGCGGCGACCGGGCAGTGGCACTTCACCACCGACCAGCACACCGGCGCCGGCCACCTGCCGTACGGACAGCAGCCGCTCCGCCCCGCCGACCAGGTGACACCGGGCTACGACCCCGGCCACCACGTGCCCGCCTCCGGCGACAGCGCGGGCGGCACGCTGGGCGGCGCGGGCAACTGGTCCCTGCCCGCCGACGCGCTGGCACAGTGGCCGCCGCGTGCGGAACCGCTCGACGAGCGTCCGGCCGAGCCGCGGGACGGGGCGGAGTCGGGTGCGGAGGCGGAGCCGGACCCGGAGCCGGTTTCGGAGCCGGAGCCGGAGGCCGGGGAAGACGTCGGCCAGGCTGCTTCGGGCCCCGTCGTGTCCGGGCCGATCGCCCTCGGCCCGGCCGCCGCCGACGCCGTCGAACAGGGCGTGGACGGGAGCGGGACGCCTGCTGCCGGGACGCCTGCCGCCGGGGCTCTTGCGGACGCTGGAGCGCGTACGGACGCAGAGGCTCGTACGGACGAGGCCACCGGCGAAGCCCCGACGGACGCCACCGCCGAAGCCGGCGTCGAGCCCGGCGTCGCCCCGGCAGCCGCCACCCGTGCCGCCACGGACGCGCCCCCGGCCGCCGACGCCCAGCCCGCCGCCCCCGAGGCGGCCGGGCCGGAGGAAGCCGCCGACGGCGTGCCCGCCGAGGCCGCGACCCCTGAGGCCGGGGCCGGAACCGAGCCGGAGTCCGGTGCCGCACCCGGTGACGGAACCGCACCCGGCACGGACCCCGAAACGCCGTCGGCCGAGTCCGCTCCGACCGAGTCCGCTCCGGCCGAGCCCGTCGGCCGAGCCGCCCCCGACGCCCCGGCGGCCCCTCCCGCCGAGCCCGCCGTGCCCGGCGACGCACCCACGGAACCGGCCGCCGCCCCGGAGCCCGAAACCGCCCCGGACCTCGCGGAGCCCGCCGCCACGGCCGAAGAGCCGCCCGCAGCACCGGACGCCGCGCCCGCCCCCGGAACCACGCCGCCTCCGGCCGGCGACACAGCCGTGGCCGCGACCCCGGCCCCGACCCCGGCCGACGACACGACGACGGAACCCCTCCCCTTCCCCCACGACGAACACCCCCACACCTCCTACGTCCTCTCCGTCAACGGCACCGACCGCCCCGTCACCGACGCCTGGATCGGCGAGTCGCTGCTGTACGTACTGCGCGAGCGCCTCGGCCTCGCCGGGGCCAAGGACGGCTGCTCGCAGGGGGAGTGCGGCGCCTGCTCCGTCCAGGTCGACGGGCGCCTCGTCGCTTCCTGCCTGGTGCCCGCCGCGACCACCGCGGGCAGCGAGGTCCGTACGGTCGAGGGCCTCGCGCAGCACGGCGCGCCCTCCGACGTGCAGCGCGCCCTCGCCGACTCCGGCGCCGTGCAGTGCGGCTTCTGCATCCCCGGCATGGCGATGACCGTCCACGACCTGCTGGAGGGCAACCACGCCCCCACCGAGCTGGAGACCCGGCAGGCCCTCTGCGGCAACCTGTGCCGGTGCTCGGGCTACCGCGGCGTGCTCGACGCGGTCAACGAGGTCGTACGCGGCCGGGCCGACGCCGCGGCGGCCGCCGAAGAGGCCGCGGCCGCCGCCCCCGAGGAGCCCGGCACCGGCACCCCCCGTATCCCGCACCAGGCGGGCCCCGCCGACCCGCAGGGCCCCGCTTCCCACGGCCACCACCCCCACGGGCCGCACCCCCACGGCCCGGGCGCTGATCCGCAGTCCGGAGGCTCCGTATGACCGGCACATCCGAGGGCGCCGGCGCCGTCACCGCGCCGCCCGCCGCGGGCGACCGTTCCGGCGGGCCCGCCGACCCGCCGCCGCACGGCCTCGGCGTCTCCCTCCCGTCCGCGGACGCGCCCGCCAAGACGGAAGGCGTCTTCCCGTACGCCTCCGACCTGTGGGCCGAGGGCCTGCTGTGGGCCGCGATCCTGCGCTCCCCGTACCCCAGCGCCCGCATCCTCTCCGTCGACACCCGGCAGGCCGTGGAGATGCCGGGCGTACGGGCCGTCGTCACCCACGCGGACGTGCCGGGCGACGCCGGGCACGGCCGGGGCGTCCCCGACCGCCCGGTCTTCGCGCACGACGTGGTCCGCCACCACGGTGAGCCGATCGCCGCCGTCGCCGCCGACCACCCCGACACGGCCCGGCTGGCCGCGGCCGCCATCGAGGTCGAGTACGAGGTGCTGGAGCCGGTCACCGACCCGCAACTGGCCTTCGAGGCCGAGCCGCTGCACCCGGACGGCAACCTGATCCGGCACATCCCGCTGCACTTCGGCGACCCCGAGGTGGTGGGCGAGACCATCGTCGAGGGCCTGTACCGCATCGGCCGCCAGGACCCGGCGCCGATCGGCGCCGAGGCCGGGCTGGCGGTGCCGCGTCCGGACGGCGGTGTGGAGATCTACACCGCCTCCACCGACCCGCACACCGACCGCGACCTGGCCGCCGCCTGCTTCGGGCTGGAGCCGGAGCGGGTACGCGTCGTCGTCACCGGCGTGCCCGGCGCCACCGCGGACCGCGAGGACCCGGGCATGCAGTTGTCCCTCGGGCTGCTGGCGCTGCGCACCGGCTGCCCGGTGAAGCTGGCCGCCACCCGCGAGGAGTCCTTCCTCGGGCACGCCCACCGCCACCCGACCCTGCTGCGCTACCGCCATCACGCGGACGCCGAGGGCAAGCTGGTCAAGGTCGAGGCGCAGATCCTGATGGACGCGGGCGCGTACGCGGACACCTCCGCCGAGGCGCTGGCGGCCGCCGTGTCGTTCGCCTGCGGCCCGTACGTCGTCCCGCACGCCTTCATCGAGGGCTGGGCCGTCCGGACGAACAACCCGCCCTCCGGGCACCTGCGCGGCGAGGGCGCGATGCAGGTCTGCGCCGCGTACGAGGGGCAGATGGACAAGCTGGCCGCCAAGCTCGGCATGGACCCGGCCGAGATCCGGCTGCGCAACGTCATGGCCACCGGCGACCTGCTGCCCACCGGCCAGACCGTCACCTGCCCCGCGCCGGTCGCCGAACTGCTGCGCGCCGTCAAGGACGAGCCGCTGCCCGAACTCCCCAAGGACACCCCGGAGGAGGACTGGCTGCTGCCCGGTGGCCTGGAGGGCGCGGGCGAGCCGTCCGCGGTGCGCCGCGGCGTCGGTTACGCGCTCGGCATGGTCCACATGCTCGGCGCGGAGGGCGCCGACGAGGTGTCCACCGCCACGGTCAAGGTCAGCGGCTCGGTCGCCACCGTGCTGTGTGCGGCCGTGGAGACCGGCTCCGGCTTCTCGACCCTGGCCCGCCAGATCGTCCAGGAGACCCTGGGCATCGAAGAGGTGCACGTGGCGGGCGTCGACACCGACCAGCCGTCCGCCGGGCGCGCCTGTCACGGCCGCCACACCTGGGTCTCCGGCGGCGCCGTCGAACGCGCCGCCAAGATGGTGCGTACCCAGCTCCTCCAGCCCCTGGCCCACAAGTTCGGCATGTCCACCGAACTTCTCCAGATCAACGACGGCAAGATCACCTCGTACGACGGTGTCCTCAGCACCACCGTCGCCGAAGCCCTCGACGGCAAGGAACTGTGGGCCACCGCCCAGTGCCGCCCGCACCCCACCGAGCCCCTCGACGAGGGCGGCCAGGGCGACGCGTTCGTGGGCCTGGCCTTCTGCGCGATCCGCTGCGTCGCGGACGTCGACATCGAACTCGGCACCATCCGCGTCGTCGAGATGACCGTCGCCCAGGACGTCGGCCGGGTCCTCAACCCGCGCCAGCTCCGCGCCCGTATCGAGGCCGGTGTCACCCAGGGCCTCGGCGCGGCCCTGATGGAGAACCTCCGCACCACCCGCGGCCGGATCCGCCACCCCGACCTGACCGGCTACGCGATGCCCACGGCCCTCGACGCCCCCGACATCCGCATCGTCAAACTCGTCGAGGAACGCGACGTCGTGGCCCCCTTCGGCGCCAAACCCGCCAGCGCCGTCCCGGTCGTCACCTCCCCGGCCGCCGTGGCCTCCGCCGTACGCGCCGCCACGGGCCGCCCGATAGGCCGCCTCCCGATCCGGCCCCAGGCGGCGGTGGCGCAGCAGCAGTAGGCGCCCGTACCCGGAACCGTCGCTGCCGGAATCCTGCCGGGGCGCGGGTGTCAGCCGTGGTCGGCGAGGAAGTCCGCCAGCGCGCCGGCGACGGCTTCGGGCTGCTCGTCGGGGATGAAGTGTCCGGCGTCCGGCACGACGATCCGGGTGGTGCGGTCGGCCCATGGGCTGATGGAGGCGGCCATGTCCGGAACGGAGCCGTGGCTGCTGGAGATTCCGAGGATCGGCACCGTCAGGCGCCGCCGTTCGAGCGCCTCGCGGTTCTTGCGCGCCGACTCCGCGGCGTCCCGGTAGTACGCGAGGGAAGCGCGCAGGCCGCCGTCGACGGCGACGGCCTGCGCGTAGTGGTCGATCTCGGCGTCGTCGAACGTGTCGGGGGACAGGGCCTTCATCTTCAGGAACCAGCCGACGTACTCGCGTTCGCGGCCGGCGAGCAGCGTCTCGGGCAGGTCGGGCACCATGTGGAACGCGAAGTGCCAGGTTTTCCACGCTCGGTCCGGGTCGGTGGGAATCGCCTCCGGGAGGGTGATACCGGGAATCCCGGCGTCGAGCAGCGCGACCCCGCGCAGGTGGCTCTCGAAGCCGAGGGCGAGGGAGAACGCGACCCAGGCGCCGATGTCGTGGGCGACCAGGGTGTATGTCGACACTCCGAGAGCCTGCACGGCGGTGTGGGCGTGCGCGGCGACCGTGTGCGTGTCGTAGCCGCGCTCCGGACGCTCGGAGTGGCCCTGCCCCGGCAGGTCGATCGCGATGACGCGAAACCGATGGGCGAGGCCGGGCATCACCTTCCGCCAGGCCCACCAGGTTTGCGGGAATCCGGCGAGCAGGACGACGGCCGGGCCGCCCGGCCGCCCGCCTTCGACGGCATGAAGGCGGACGCCGTCCGCGTCGACCCAGCGGTGAGTGAAGCCGGCCAGATGCTGTAGGGGCAGGTCGCGGACGGGGTTGCTGTCGGAGACCTGCGGAGTGCTGGTTGCCGGGCTGGTCACGGAAATCCTCCATGGGTGTCAGGTGTGCGGCTGGAGCGGTGTGGCTGGCGGTGGCGGCCGGGACCACGTACGCGTGGTGGGTTTCTCGCGCGGTCGCGAAGTGCCCGGCACGCCTGGCCGTGACCACGCTGGAAGGCTACCCATCTTGAATCGATCAGTTCAAGATAGAATGGTGCGCGACACGGTCCGGACCATCGACGCATCACCGAGGAAGTGCCGCGTGGCAGGCAAGAAGCAGTTCGACATGGACACGGCGCTCGACGCCGCGATGATCCAGTTCTGGCGCGACGGCTACGCCGACACCTCGGTGGGCGATTTGTCCCGGGTGACCGGCCTGAACCGCAGTTCCCTCTACTCCTCCTTCGGCGACAAGGACGCGCTCTTCCTGCGCTGCCTGGATCTCTACGCCGCGCGCTACGGCGAGAAGTACGACGTCGCCCTGTCGGGTGCGGCCGTGGACCCCGTTGCCGCTGTCCGTGCGTTCTTCGACGTCACCCTCGACCGCATCGCCGATCCCGAACTGCCCGATGGCTGCCTGATCACCCAGTCGGCCATGGCGATCCCCGTGCTGAGTCCGGGCGTCGCGGCCCACGCCGAGCAGGCGCTCGGCTCCCAGCGCCTGCGCCTGCGCACCGCGCTGAAGACCGGCCGGCTGGCCGAACAGGACGCCGAGAACTTCGCTGTGCACGCGGCGGCTGTGAACCAGTCGCTCGCCGTCATGAGCAGGGCCGGGGCGACCCCGGCGCAGCTCCTGGCCGTGGTGGGCGTGACCGTGGACGCGCTGTCGCGGACGTTGCGCGCGCAGCGCTGTTCTGAGGCCGTGACAGGATTCGAACCTGCGTAACCGGATTTGCAGTCCGGCCCCTGAACCGCTCGGGCACACGGCCGTGGTGAAGCGATGCACCGAGGTTAGGCCGGGGGACCGGGGGCGGGGCAAGGGTTTCGGGCGGGCCGGCACGAGGTTGCAATGCGGTGTTCACAAGTCCGGTCGGCCGACGGGGCTCAGGGGTTGGGGTGACGCCCCTCAGGGCGCGTGCAGGAACTCCTCCACCGCGCGGCGGAACCGGTCCGGTTCGTCGATCCAGGGGTAGTGGCCCGCCTCGGGCAGGTGGTGGGTGCGTCCGTCGGGGAAGGATGCGGCGACCAGTTCGCCCGCCCGTACGCCCGCCACCGCGTCCCGGCCGCCGGTCATGACGAGGACCGGGCACGTCACCTCGCGCAGGCCCGCGAGCAGTGTCTGGCGGGCCGGTTCGTCCACGCCCTGCCAGAAGCCGGCCCGCGGCACCGGGTTCAACTGTTCGCCCTCCGCCGCCGCGTGGGCCCGCTGGGGCGCCTCCCAGCGCCCGTACGCGAGCGGGACCGCGCGGGGCAGCAGGTCGCGTACCTCCGTCATGTCGGACGTCTCCGCCAGACGCCGGGCCGCAGCCGACGCCTCGGGCCACCACGTCTCGTGCGACCGGGAGGCGAAGATGTCCGGCGCGTCGTCGGGGAGTTCTCCCTGGAGGTGTGAGCCGGGGGAGATCAGGACCAGCCGGGTGGGGCGGTCGGGGTACGTGGCCGCGTACGCCTGCGCGGTCGCCGCCCCGGCGTCGTGGGCGAGCAGCGCGAAGCGCTCCAGACCGAGGTGGGCGCGGAATGCCTCCAGGTCTTCGGCCAGGTGCGGGAAGGCGTAGCGGGACGGGTCGGCGGCGGTCGGGGAGGCGCCCGTGCCGCGGCTGTCCGGGATCAGCAGCCGCCGTCGCTCCGCCAGGCCGCCCAGGTCGCCCAGGTACGCGGCGTCCCGGCCCGGTCCGCCCGCCAGACACACCAGGGGCGGGAGTCCGGAGCCCTCCGGGCCGAGTGCGCGGTAGTGCAGTGCGGCGTTGTCGTAACTGGTGAAGTGGGGCATGGGCCCAGCTTGCCGTACGGGGGAGAAGGGGACGCTCGTCGTCCGGTACGCCCTAGGTCCGGCGGCCTAGAAGATCCCCTCCCTGCGACAGGGGCGCACGCGGTCGACGCCTCTTACGCTGACCGCATGACTGCCGTGGACCCGCGCGACGCCGCCAGAACCCCCGAAGTCCCCCTCCGTGCCGAGCCCATGGCCGCTGCGCCCGCCGAAGGCGTCCTCGGCCGTACGTACCGGGCGCTCACCCTCGGCATCATCTCCGTCGTCTCGCTCATCGCCTTCGAGGCGAGCGCGGTGAACACCGCGATGCCCGCCGTCGGCCACGCCCTGGACGGCATCGAGCTGTACGCGTTCGCCTTCTCCGCGTACTTCACGGCGAGTCTGTTCGCGATGGCGCTGTCGGGGGAGTGGTGCGACCGGGGCGGGCCCCTCGCGCCCCTGTTCACCGGGATCGCCACGTTCGGCGCGGGGCTGGTCGTCGCGGGGTGCGCGCAGCAGATGTGGCTGTTCGTGGTGGGGCGCGGGGTGCAGGGGATCGGGGGCGGGCTGGTCATCGTCGCGCTGTACGTGGTGGTGAGCCGCGCCTATCCGGAGGCGCTGCGGCCGTCCGTCCTCGCGTCCTTCTCGGCGGCCTGGGTGCTGCCGGTGATCGTCGGGCCGCTCGTCGCCGGGACGGTCACCGAGCACCTGGGCTGGCGCTGGGTGTTCCTGTCCATACCCGTGCTCGTCCTGCTGCCGCTGACGGTCATGCTGCCCGCGCTGCGCAAGCTGCCGCCGCGGAGGGACGACGAGGGGATGGACCGGCGCCGCATCCTGCTGGCCCTGGCGGTGGCAGCGGGTGCCGGGCTCCTTCAGTACGCGGCCCAGCGGCGGGACTGGGTGGCCGTGCTGCCCGCGGTGGTGGGGCTCGTACTGCTGGTGCCGGCCATCGTCCGGCTGCTGCCCAAGGGGACGTTCCGGGCCGCGCGGGGCCTGCCCTCCGTCGTGCTGATCCGTGGTCTGGCAGCCGGGTCGCTGCTCGCCGCCGAGAGTTTCATTCCGCTGATGCTCGTCACGGAGCGCGGCCTGTCGACCACGCTGGCCGGGCTCTCGCTGACCGGCGGCGGCCTCACCTGGGCCCTGGGCTCGTACACCCAGAGCCGGCCGCGCCTGGAGCCGTACCGGGAGCGGATCATGGGGATCGGGCTGCTGCTGATCACGGCGGCGATCCTGATCGTGCCGCTGGTGCTGTTCGGCGGCGTGCCGGTCTGGATCGTGGCGGTCGCGTGGGTGGTGGCCGGGTACGGCATGGGGCTGAACATCTCCAGCGGGAGCGTGCTGCTGCTGAAGCTGTCCCCGCCGGAGGACGCGGGGAGCAATTCCGCCTCGCTCCAGGTCTCCGACGCCCTCGGCAACATCACGTTCGTCGGCCTGAGCGGCCTGCTGTTCAGCGCCTTCGGCGGCGCCTCGGTCGACACGGGCGGCACACCGGACGTGACCGACGCCGCATCCGGGCAGCCCGCCGCCTTCGCCGCGGTCTTCGTCGCCATGGCGGCGGTCGCCCTGACCGGATCGTGGGTGGCCACACGGCTGAAGCCCGCGGGAAGCGGCCTGGCGACGGTCCCGCCCGGTGGCGCGAAGACGGTGTCGGCGGCTCACCCGGGAACGCCGTCCGCTCCCGCGGAGCGTTAGGCTGACGCGGTTGCCGATCGCCGAGCCAGCCCGACGGAGACCGTGACTACCACCACCAGCGCCACCAACAACCACCACCTGTCCCCGGCCTTCCCCGGACGGGCCCCCTGGGGTACCGCGAACAAGCTGCGCGCCTGGCAGCAGTCCGCGATGGACCGGTACATCCAGACGCAGCCGCGCGACTTCCTCGCGGTCGCGACCCCCGGCGCGGGCAAGACCACCTTCGCGCTCACCCTCGCCTCCTGGCTGCTGCACCACCACGTCGTGCAGCAGGTGACCGTGGTCGCCCCCACCGAGCACCTGAAGAAGCAGTGGGCGGAGGCCGCCGCCCGGATAGGCATCAAGCTGGACCCGGAGTACAGCGCGGGTCCGCTCGGCAAGGAGTACCACGGCATCGCGATCACGTACGCGGGTGTCGGCGTACGCCCGATGCTGCACCGCAACCGGATCGAGCAGCGCAAGACGCTGGTCATCCTCGACGAGATCCACCACGCCGGCGACTCCAAGTCGTGGGGCGAGGCGTGCCTGGAGGCGTTCGAGCCGGCCACCCGGCGGCTCGCGCTGACCGGTACGCCGTTCCGCTCCGACACCAACCCGATCCCCTTCGTGACGTACGAGGAGGGCGACGACGGCATCCGGCGCAGCTCCGCCGACTACACGTACGGCTACGGCAACGCGCTCGGCGACGGCGTCGTCCGCCCGGTGATCTTCCTGTCGTACAGCGGCAGCATGCGCTGGCGCACCAAGGCGGGCGACGAGATCGCGGCGAAGCTCGGCGAGCCGATGACCAAGGACGCCGTCTCCCAGGCCTGGCGCACCGCGCTGGACCCGCGCGGCGACTGGATGCCCAAGGTCCTCAAGGCCGCCGATCAGCGGCTGACCGAGGTCCGCAAGGCGATACCGGACGCCGGCGCGCTGGTGATCGCCTCCGACCAGGAGCAGGCCCGCGCGTACGCCAAGCTGATCCGTGAGATCACCGGCGAGGGCGCCACCCTGGTGCTGTCCGACGACAGCGGCGCCTCGCAGCGCATCGACGACTTCGCGCACTCCGAGGACCGGTGGATGGTCGCGGTCCGGATGGTGTCCGAGGGCGTCGACGTGCCGCGGCTCGCGGTCGGCGTGTACGCGACGACGATCTCCACTCCGCTGTTCTTCGCGCAGGCGGTGGGCCGCTTCGTACGGTCCCGCAAGCGCGGCGAGACCGCGTCCGTCTTCCTGCCCACGGTGCCCTCGCTGCTCGGCTTCGCCAACGAGATGGAGGTCGAGCGCGACCACGTCCTGGACAAGCCGAAGAAGGACGGCGACGAGGACCCGTACGCCGAGTCCGAGAAGGAGATGGACGAGGCCAACAAGCAGCAGGACGAAGAAGACGGGGCCACGGGCGAACAGTTCTCCTTCGAGGCGCTGGAGTCCGAGGCGGTCTTCGACCGGGTGCTCTACGACGGCGCCGAGTTCGGCATGCAGGCGCACGCGGGCAGCGAGGAGGAGCAGGACTACCTCGGCATCCCGGGGCTGCTGGAGCCGGACCAGGTGCAGATGCTGCTCCAGAAGCGGCAGGCCCGGCAGATAGCGCACAGCAAGAAGAAGCCGGACTCCGAGGCCGACCTGCTGGAGATGCCCGCCGAGCGGCGCCCGGTGGTCACGCACAAGGAGCTGCTGGAGCTGCGCAAGCAGCTGAACACCCTGGTCGGCGCGTACGTCCACCAGAGCGGCAAGCCGCACGGCGTGATCCACACCGAGCTGCGCCGGGTGTGCGGCGGCCCGCCGAGCGCGGAGGCCACGGCCGGGCAGCTCAACGAGCGGATCAAGAAGGTACGGGAGTGGGCCACGCGCATGAAGTGACCCCTGTGTGACGTGAGGCGGCGGCCCGCGGCCCGGACGTGTTCCGGGGCGCGGGCCGTACCCGTACGTGTCCGGACGTGCTCGTGTTGTACCCCAGGCCGAAAGGCCGGGGTGCGCCGCCAACTGGTCACAACCTGCGGATGTTCAGGGATAAAGCGGTCACGGAAGACCGGATTCTGGACGGACTCTTCCGCTGACCGGACCAGCTCGCTACTGTCCCGGTCACGCACACGCCCCGTGGCAGCGCCGCCGCGGAGCGCAGCCGGTGCCATGCGGCCGGCGGCCTCTTCGCGCGCGCTGCCCCGGGACCGGCAGCGCACCCCGCGGACGGACCGCCACTCACCCGAGGAGGGGGCGTCGTGACCGCGGAGACCTCCCAGACGCTCGACCGGGGACTACGCGTCCTCAAATTGCTCGCCGACACCGACCACGGCCTGACCGTCACCGAGCTGTCCACCAAGCTGGGGGTCAACCGGACCGTGGTCTACCGCCTGCTCGCCACCCTGGAGCAGCACGCCCTGGTACGCCGTGACCTCGGCGGCCGGGCCCGGGTCGGCCTCGGCGTGCTGCGCCTGGGCCGCCAGGTGCACCCGCTGGTGCGCGAAGCGGCGCTGCCCGCCCTGCGCGCCCTGGCCGAGGACATCGGCGCCACCGCCCACCTGACGCTCGTGGACGGTACGGAAGCGCTGGCCGTGGCCGTCGTCGAGCCGTCCTGGACCGACTACCACGTCGCCTACCGCGCCGGTTTCCGGCACCCGCTGGACCGGGGCGCGGCCGGGCGGGCCATCCTCAAGGCCCGGCAGGGCCGCATCGAGGACGCCGGGCTGGCCCTGACACACGGCGAGTTGGAGGCGGGCGCGAGCGGCGCCGCGGCCCCGCTGCTCGGGGTGAGCGGCATCGAGGGCAGCGTCGGCGTCGTGATGCTCGCCGACACGGTGCCCGAGCGGGTCGGGCCCCGGGTGGTGGAGGCGGCCCGTGAGGTGTCCGAAGCGCTGCGGTGAGGGTCCGGGGGCCGAAGGGCGCGGGTACCCCGTCCCGCCCCGTGGTGAGAGGCCGGGCGGCCAGGTCATCTAGGGTGGCGGGGTGTCTTCTCGCACTCGCGCCCTCGGGATCTGCGCCGCCCTGGTCATCGCGCTCCTCGCCACGGTGGCCTTCGCGCCCCTGCCGTTCTCGGTCGCCTTCCCCGGCGACACGGCGGACGTGCTCGGCAAGCACAAGGGCAAACAGGTGATCACGATCAGCGGGGCGCCGACCCGCGAGACCACCGGTCAGCTGCGGATGGCGGCGATCGTGGCGACCGGCCCGGACGCGCCGGTCCGGCTGCCGGACATCGTCAGGGGCTGGTTCCGTACGGATCAGGCCGTGATGCCGGTCGAGTCGGTCTACCCGGTCGGCGACACGGCGGAGAAGGCCGTGGAGCACAATCTGAAGGACATGCGCTCCTCCCAGGACGTCGCCACCCGCGCCGCCCTGAACTACCTGCACAAGAGCGACAAGGACGTCCAGGTCAAGCTGGACCTGGGCACGATCGGCGGGCCCAGCGCCGGTCTGCTGTTCTCGCTGGGCATCATCGACAAGCTGGCCGGGGACGGCGCGGGCGGCGACCTGACCGGCGGGCAGAAGATCGCGGGCACCGGCACGATCACCGCGGACGGCGAGGTCGGAGCGGTCGGCGGGGTCGCGCTGAAGACGCAGGCCGCGGGCCGGGACGGCGCCACGGTCTTCCTCGTACCGAAGTCGGAGTGCCGGGACGCGCAGGCCGAGCTGCCGGAGGGACTGCGGCTGGTCCCGGTCAGCACGCTGTCCAAGACCGTGGACGCGCTCAAGGCGCTGAAGTCCGGCGGCAAGGTCCCCAGCTGCTGACCGGCTGCTGAGAGCGGGCGGCAGCGGCTGAGGGCGTCGGCGGCGGCTGAGGGTGTCGGCAGCGGCCGCGCCCCGCTCCCCGCGCGCCTCAGCCGCCGTCCTTGATGAACCCCTTCTCGATCATCCACTCCTTGGCGACCTCGTGCGGGTCCTGCCCGTCCACGTCCACCTTCGCGTTCAGGCTCTGCGCGACGGCGTTGTCCAGCGCGGCGGTGACCGGTGCGAGGAGGTCGGCGATCTGCGGGTACTTCTTCATCGTCGCCGCGTTCATCTCGGGCGCCGCGTTGTAGTTCGGGAAGAAGTGCCGGTCGTCCTTGACGGTCTTCAGGCCCATCGCCTTGATCCGGCCGTCGGTCGTGTAGACCTCGCCGAAGGTGCAGGCGCGGCCCTCCGCCACCTGCGTGTAGACGACGCCGCTGGTCATCTTCTTGATGTTGCCGGGCGGGATCCGCATGCCGTACGCCTTGGCCATGCCCGGCAGGCCGTCGTTACGGGCCGAGAACTCGGCCTCCGCGCACAGGGTGACCGCGCTCGGGTCCTTGCGGGACAGCTCGGCGACGTCCGACAGGGTCTCGACGCCCAGCCGCTTGTACTGCTCGGCGTTGAGCGCCAGCGCGTAGGTGTTGTTGAGCTTCGACTGCGGCAGCCACTCCAGACCGTTGGCGCGGTCGCCGTCGCGTACCGCCTCCCACTGCTTCCGCGGGTCCACTATGGGACGTTCGTGGCCGAGGTAGGTGATCCAGCCGGTGCCGGTGTACTCGTACATCCCGTCCGCCGTACCGGACTTGACCGCCTCCCGGGCGCCGATCGAGCCCTGGATGTTGGTCTTGTCGACGACCGTGGCGCCGGCCGCCTTGAAGGCCAGGCCCATGAGCTGGCCCAGGATGATGTTCTCGGTGAACTCCTTGGACGTCACGGTCAGTTCGGCGCCCTTGAGCGGCTGCCCCCGGCCGATCGTGCCGGGCCGCACGGCGTCGCTCATCGGGCTGCCGCTGACCAGCCCGCAGCCGCTCAGTGCGGCCGCGCCCAGCAGCAGGCAGGCAGCGGCGGCCGGTGCGGTCCTGCGCAGCCGGCGCGGTCCTGCGGTCATGATTCCCCCACCTCCAGCCCGCGCGGGCGCAGCAGCAGTTCCACGAGCGACGCCAGCCAGTCGACCAGCAGCGCCAGCACCACCGTCAGGACGGAACCGAGCACCAGCACCGGCATCCGCTGGGTGATGATGCCCGCCGAGATCAGGTCGCCGAGCCCGCCGCCACCGCCGAAGGTGGCCAGGGTGGCGGTGCCGACGTTCAGGACGAGCGCGTTGCGTACGCCCGCCAGGATCAGCGGTACGGCCAGCGGCAGTTCGACCTTCCCCAGCACCCCGGCCGCCGACATGCCGATACCGCGGGCGGCCTCGGTCAGCGTCGGGTCGATGGCCTTCAGGCCCGCGACGGTGTTGGCCAGTACCGGCAGTACGGCGTAGACGACCATGCCGATGACGGCCGCTTCCGGGCCGATGCCGAGCCGGATGACCAGCAGCACCAGCAGGCCCAGGGCGGGCACCGCCTGCCCGAGGTTGGCCGCCGCCACCGCGAACGGCGCGGCCCGGCGCAACCTGGCGCGGGTCAGCGCGATGCCCAGGGGGATGGCGATGATCAGGACGAAGAAGGTCGACACGGCGGTCAGCTGGAGGTGCTGGCGCAGCGCCAGCCACACCTTGCCGTCGTCCACCGCCTGGTGCGCGATCGAGTCCAGCCGGACGCCGCGGAACCACAGCCAGGTGGCGAGCAGCACCGCCGCCAGTACGGCGGGCAGCGCGGCCGCCTTCTTCCAGGTGATCCGGCGTGGCGGCCGGGTGGCAGACGCGGCGGGTGCGGCGGGTGCCGGTTCGGCCGCGAGCACCGGCCCGCGCTCCCCGGCCGCCGCCTCGTCGCGGAAGGTCACGCCGCGTACCTCGTGCTCGCCCGGCGGCCGTTCGCCCTTCGGCGGCCGGCGCCTGTCCCGGGGGCTCACGCCTTGACCCCGTGCGCGCCACCCGCCGGATCCACGCCCTCCTGGGCCAGCCGGGTCTGCCGCGCGCGCTGCTCCTCCAGCTCGTGCCGGTGCTCGACGGCGTCCAGCCGGTCCTCTTCCAGCAGTTGGTGGACGTTGTTCATCAGCGTCTCCATGTCGACGACGCCGATGTACTGGCCGCGCCGTCCGGTCACCGCGACCCGGCCCGCGTTGTCGGTGAGGACCGCCTCCAGCGCGTCGCGCAGGGTCGCGTCGCGGGTGACCGTGTCGTGCACGAGGGTGCCCGCGCGGGCCAGCGAGCCCTTGGCGCGCATCAGGTCGCCGCGGCGCAGCCACTTGTAGGGGCGCCGGTGCCGGTCCAGCAGCAGGATCTCGTTGGTGGCGCCGGAGCGCAGCAGGTCGAAGATGGACTGGAGCGGGTCGTCCATCGACGCGGTGGGGAAGTCGACGACGCCGACGTCCCGTACGCGGGTGAGGTTGAGGCGTTTGAGGGCCGCGCCGGCCCCCACGAAGCCGGAGACGAAGTCGTCGGCGGGGTTGGTGAGGATGGCCTCGGGCGTGTCGAACTGGGCGATGTGCGAGCGCTCGCGCAGGACCGCGATGCGGTCGCCCAGCTTGATCGCCTCGTCGAAGTCGTGGGTGACGAAGACGATGGTCTTGCGCAGTTCGTGCTGGAGCCGGATCAGCTCGTCCTGGAGGTGGTCGCGGGTGATCGGGTCGACCGCGCCGAACGGCTCGTCCATGAGCAGGACGGGCGGGTCGGCGGCCAGCGCCCGCGCCACCCCGACGCGCTGCTGCTGCCCGCCGGAGAGCTGCCGCGGGTAGCGGCCGTGGAACTCGCGCGGGTCCAGGCCGACCAGGTCGAGCATCTCCTCGACGCGGCTGCTCACTCTCGCCTTCGGCCAGCCGGTCATCCTGGGGACGAGCGCGATGTTCTGGGCGACGGTCATGTGGGGGAAGAGGCCGGACGACTGGATGGCGTAACCGACCTTGCGGCGCAGCTTGACCGGGTCGATGCCGGTGACGTCCTCGTCGCCGATCATGATCCGCCCGGAGGTGGGCTCGATCAGCCGGTTGATCATCTTCAGGGTGGTGGACTTGCCGCACCCCGAGGGTCCGACGAGGATCACCGTCTCGCCGGGCTTGATGTCCATGCTGACGTCGTCGACCGCGGGCGTGGGGTTGCCCGGGTACCGCTTGGTGAGGTGCTCCAGCGCGATGCCGGCGCCGGATGCGGTGGTCTCAGGCACGGATCCCCCTGGGAATGGTCAGACGTCCGATCAGGACGTACGCGGCGTCGAAGAGCAGGGCCAGGACGACGATGCCGAGCGTTCCGGACAGCACCTGGTTGAGCGCGTTGGCGCTGCCCAGGGAGGCGATGCCACGGAAGATCTCGTTGCCCAGGCCGGGCCCGGAGGCGTAGGCGGCGATGGCCGCGATGCCCATCAGCATCTGCGTGGAGACCCGGATGCCGGTCAGGATCGGCGGCCAGGCCAGCGGCAGCTCCACCCGCAGCAGCCGTGCCGAACGGGACATCCCTATGCCCTTGGCGGCGTCGATCAGCGCGGGATCGACGCCGCGCAGCCCGACGACGGCGTTACGCACCACCGGCAGCAGCCCGTACAGCGTCAGGGCGATGACGGTCGGCGCCACGCCCAGGCCGACGATCGGCACCAGCAGGCCGATCAGGGCCAGCGAGGGCACCGTCAGGATCGTCGCGGTGGTGGCGGTGGCCAGGTTCCCGGCCCATTCGGTGCGGTAGGTGGCGACGCCCAGCAGCACGCCGAGCACGGTGGCGAGCACCATGCACTGGAAGACGGCGCTGGCGTGCTGAAACGTATCCGTCAGCAGCTGGGTGTGCCGGTTGCCGACGTACTCCCAGAAGCTCACACGCGCTCTCCTCGGTCAGTCCCCCGAAGCTTGTTTGACCAGGGGGATGATGCGCAACGGAACCGGATTCTCCATGACGATCGCGGTGGAAGCCCGCATGATGCCATCGAAACCCACAACTCGGTCGATCACCCGTTGCAGGTCGGCGTTGGAACGGGCAACGAGTCTGCACAGCATGTCCCCATGTCCCGTCGTTGTATGCAGCTCCAGCACTTCCGGTACGGACGCCAAGTGCGCCCGGACGTCGGCCCCTTGACCCTGTTTGATCTCCAGTGTCGCGAATGCGGTGACCGGGTATCCCAGCGCCGCCGGGTCGACGTCGGGCCCAAATCCCCGGATCACTCCGTTCGACTGAAGCCGGTCCAGGCGTGCCTGCGCCGTACCGCGCGCCACCCCGAGCCGGCGCGACGCCTCCAGTACGCCGATGCGCGGTTCTTCGGCGAGCAGTTCCAGAAGTCTGCCGTCCAAATGATCGATCGCCAAGGTCGTTGCCTCCGATTTTGATGGTCATCATGTACGAAACGTCCGGTGAATCGCGTGATTCGCTGTACAGCTTGCCCAGTGAACGCGCAAACTATTGCGCACCTTGTGGCCCGGAGGGAGTCTGCGGGCATGACACAGACCACGGACCACACCACCCCCACCAGTGCTCGGCAGGCCGATCCCTTCCCGGTCAAGGGGATGGACGCGGTCGTCTTCGCCGTCGGCAACGCCAAGCAGGCGGCGCACTACTACGCCACCGCCTTCGGCATGAAGCGTGTCGCCTACTCCGGACCGGAGAACGGCAGCCGCGAGACCGCCAGTTACGTGCTCGAATCCGGCGGCGCCCGTTTCGTGTTCACCTCCGTCATCAAGCCGACGACCGACTGGGGCCGCTTCCTGGCCGACCACGTCACCGCCCACGGCGACGGCGTCATCGACCTCGCCATCGAGGTGCCGGACGCGCGCGCCGCCTACGCCTACGCCCTGGAGCACGGCGCCACCGGCACAGAGGAGCCGTACGAGACCAAGGACGAGCACGGCATCGTCGTCCGCGCCTCCATCGCCACGTACGGCAAGACCCGGCACACGCTGGTCGAGCGCACCGGCTACGACGGCCCGTACCTGCCCGGCTACGTCGCCGCCGACCCCATCGTCGAGCCCGGCAAGCGCCGCTTCCAGGCCATCGACCACTGCGTCGGCAACGTCGAGCTCGGCAAGATGGACGAGTGGGTCGCCTTCTACAACAACGTCATGGGCTTCACGAACATGAAGGAGTTCGTCGGCTCGGACATCGCCACCGAGTACAGCGCGCTGATGTCCAAGGTGGTCGCGGACGGCACCCGCAAGGTGAAGTTCCCGCTCAACGAGCCGGCCATCGCCAAGAAGAAGTCGCAGATCGACGAGTACCTGGAGTTCTACGGCGGCCCCGGCTGCCAGCACATCGCCCTGGCCACCAACGACATCGTCGAGAGCGTACGGGCCATGCGCGCGGCGGGCGTCGAGTTCCTCGACACCCCGGACTCCTACTACGACACCCTCGGCGAGTGGGCGGGCGAGACCCGCGTCCCGGTCGAGACGCTGCGTGAGCTGAAGATCCTCGTCGACCGCGACGAGGACGGCTACCTGCTGCAGATCTTCACCAAGCCGGTCCAGGACCGCCCCACCGTCTTCTTCGAACTGATCGAACGGCACGGCTCGCTGGGCTTCGGCAAGGGCAACTTCAAGGCCCTCTTCGAGGCCATCGAGCGGGAGCAGGAACGGCGCGGCAACCTCTGACACCCGGCCCGCCCCGGGTGTCCTCCGGACGCCACCCCCCACCCCACAGTCACGCCGGGAACCTGACCCGGCGGGGCCGTGGCCCTTCCCGCGGGGAGCGGCACTCCCGCGCCCGGGACCGCCACCCGGGCGCGGGAGAGGGCCTCCGAGGGCTCCCCGGATGCGGGAGACGATCTTCCGTGTACGGCCCACGGATGGGAGGCTGACGGCATGGACCTCCTCGCACGCCTGCGCGACGCCCTGCCCGCGGAAGCCATCCTCACCGACCCCGACGTCACCGGCGCCTACGCCCACGACATGGCGAGCTTCTGCGCGGCCGGCACGCCCGCCGTCGTCGTCCTGCCACGCACGGTCGAGCAGGTCCAGCACGTGATGCGCACCGCCACCGCACTGCGCGTCCCGGTCGTCCCCCAGGGCGCCCGCACGGGCCTGTCGGGCGCCGCCAACGCCTCCGACGGCTGCATCGTGCTCTCCCTGGTCAAGATGGACCGGATCATCGAGATCAACCCCGTCGACCGGATCGCGGTCGTCGAGCCCGGCGTCGTCAACGCGGTGCTCTCCCGCGCCGTCAACGAGCACGGCCTCTACTACCCGCCCGACCCCTCGAGCTGGGAGGAGTGCTCCATCGGCGGCAACATCGGCACCGCCTCCGGCGGCCTGTGCTGCGTCAAGTACGGCGTCACCGCCGAATACGTCCTCGGCCTGGACGTCGTCCTCGCCGACGGGCGGCTGCTGACGACCGGCCGCCGTACCGCCAAGGGCGTCGCGGGCTACGACCTCACCCGCCTGATCGTCGGCTCCGAGGGCAGCCTCGGCATCGTCGTACGCGCCGTCCTGGCCCTCAAGCCCGAACCGCCCCAGCAGCTCGCGCTGGCCGCCGAGTTCCCCTCGGCCGCCGCCGCGTGCGACGCGGTCTGCGAGATCATGGCACGCGGCCACGCTCCCTCGCTGCTCGAACTCATGGACCGTACGAGCATCCGCGCCGTCAACGCGATGGCGCAGATGGGCCTGCCGGACAGCACCGAGGCACTGCTCCTGGCCGCCTTCGACACCCCGGAACCGGCCGCCGACCTCGCCGCCGTCGGCGCGCTGTGCGAGGCCGCCGGAGCCACCGAGGTCGTACCGGCCGACACCCCGGCCGAGTCCGACCTCCTCCTCCAGGCGCGGCGGCTGACCCTGACCGCCCTGGAACGCGTCAAGTCCGCCACGATGATCGACGACGTGTGCGTACCGCGCTCGCAGCTCGCCGCGATGCTCGACGGCACCGCCGCCATCGCCGAGAAGTACGACCTGACCATCGGCGTCTGCGCGCACGCGGGCGACGGCAACACCCACCCCACCGTCTGCTTCGACGCGCACGACCCCGACGAGTCCCGGCGCGCCCGCGAGTCCTTCGACGAGATCATGGCGCTCGGCCTGGAACTGGGCGGCACGATCACCGGCGAGCACGGCGTCGGCGTCCTGAAGAAGGAGTGGCTGGCCCGCGAGCTGGGCCCGGTCGGCCTGGAGCTGCACCGCGGCATCAAGGCCGTCTTCGACCCGCTCGGGCTGCTCAACCCCGGCAAGGTCTTCTGAACGGAACCCGCCCGCGGTTCGGCCGCGGTCCGTTCGTGGCCCGGCCGTGATCCGGGCGCGGTTCGGCCGTGGTGAGCCGCACCTTCTAGGGTTCGGTCCATGAACTCCGACCTCTGGACCGTCATCGGCGCCGCGGCCGTCGTCATCGTCGTCCTCGCCTCCACCATGGACACCCGCCACAAGACGCTCGAACGCCGCCTCCGGCGCATGGACCGCAAGCTCGACCTGATCATGGAACACCTCGGCGTCGAGGAGACCGGCCCCGAGGGCATCGCCGAGGTCGACGCCCTGCTGCACAAGGGCAAGAAGATCGAGGCGATCAAGCGTTACCGCGAACTGACCGGCGCCGGCCTGGTCGAGGCCAAGGAGGCCGTGGAGCGCCGGGAAGGCTGAGGGCCGGTGTTCCGCCGCCCGGCGAATGCCCCGGTACATGTGGCCGGGCCGGGCACCCGGGACGAGGATGGAGCCGACCGCCGCGACGCCGACGCAGGGAGCGATGAGCGATGCCAGCGACCACAGGGGCCGAAGGGGCCACCGGCCGGGACACCTACGACGTCGTCGTGCTGGGCGCCGGGCCGACCGGTGAGAACGTGGCCGACCGGGCGCACGCCCTCGGCCTGAGCGCGGTGATCGTGGAGAGCGAACTGGTCGGCGGCGAGTGCTCGTACTGGGCCTGCATGCCCAGCAAGGCACTGCTGCGCCCGGTCACCGCCCGCGCCGACGCGCGCCGCGTCCCAGGCCTGCTCCAGGCCGGGGCCGCGCCGCTGGACACCAAGGCGGTGCTCGCCCACCGCGACGCGTTCGCCTCGCACTGGAAGGACGACGGCCAGGTCCGGTGGCTGGACTCGGCCGGCATCGACTTCGTACGCGGCCGGGCCCGCCTCGACGGCCCCCGGCGCGTCGTGGTCGCCACCGACGGCGGGGGAGAACGCGTCCTCACCGCCCGGCACGCCGTCGCCGTCTGCACCGGCAGCCGCGCCGTCCTCCCCGACCTCGCCGGACTGGCGGCCGCCCGCCCCTGGACCAGCCGCGAGGCGACCAGCGCGCAGTCCGTACCGCCGCGCCTGGTGGTGGTCGGCGGCGGGGTCGTCGGTGTCGAAATGGCCACCGCCTGGCAGGCCCTGGGCTCCCGGGTGACGCTCCTGGTGCGCGGTGGCGGACTGCTGCCCAAGATGGAGCCGTTCGCGGGCGAACTGGTCGCCGAGTCCCTGGCCGGGGCGGGCGCCACCGTACGCACCGGCGTCTCGGTGAGCGCGGTACGGCGCGAGATGCCCAACGGACCCGCCACCGTCGTGCTGGACGGCGGCGAAGAGCTCGTCGCCGACGAGGTCCTGTTCGCCACCGGCCGCGCGCCGCGCACCGACGACATCGGCCTGGAGACGGTCGGCCTGGAGCCCGGCTCCTGGCTGGAGACCGACGACACCTGCCGGGTGAAGGGCGTGGCGGACGGCTGGCTGTACGCCGTCGGCGACGTCAACCACCGCGCGCTGCTGACCCACCAGGGCAAGTACCAGGCCCGCATCGTCGGCGCCGCCATCGCCGCACAGGCCCGGGGCACCACCGCCCTGGACACCGGCCGCTGGGGCGCGCACGCCGCGACCGCCGACACCGCCGCCGTACCGCAGGTCGTCTTCACCGACCCCGAAGCCGCCTCCGTCGGCCTGACCGCCGCCGAGGCCGAACGCGCCGGGCACCGCACCCGCGTCGTCGACTTCGACCTCGGATCGGTGGCGGGCGCCGGCCTGTACGCCGACGGCTACCGCGGCCGCGCCCGCATGATCGTCGACCTGGACCGCGAAACCCTCCTCGGCGTCACCTTCGTCGGCCCGGCCGTCGGCGAACTCCTGCACTCCGCCACCGTCGCGGTGGCCGGCGAGGTCCCCCTGGACCGTCTGTGGCACGCGGTGCCCGCCTACCCGACCATCAGCGAGGTGTGGCTGCGGCTGCTGGAGACGTACCGAGGCTGAGACGTCGGTACCGATACCCGGCCGGGGCGGCGGGGCCTGCCCCGGACCAGGACGTCGGTCCGGGCACGGCCGGACCGGCGACGTAGGTCAAAAATCCGATACTCAGACGCGCGAGGCCGCCGTACGGTCAGGAGTGCACGTCAGCAACGCCCCTGAAAATCCGACGTTCACAGGAGGCCGCCGTGCCCGTCCAACTCGACCACACGATCATGCACGCCACCGACAAGCTCGCCTCCGCGCGCTTCCTCGCGGAGCTGACCGGCGTCGGCGAACCGGTCGAAACCGGCCCCTTCGCCGCCGTCACGTTCGCCAACGACCTGACCGTCGACTACGCCGACACGGTCGTCGAACCGGAAGCGATCGTGCTGCAGCACCTCGCGTTCCGGGTCACGGACGAGGAGTTCGACGAGATCTTCGGCCGCATCCAGGAGCGCGGGCTGCCGTACTGGGCGGACCCGCACCACCGGAAGCCGCAGCAGATCGGACACCTCGACGGTGCCCGCGGGGTCTATGTCGACGACCCGGACGGCCACGCCATCGAATTCATCACCCCGCGCACCCGGACCGGCGCAAGCCTCGGTACCGACGCTTCCTGACCCTGGTAATCGCGCTTCCCGGCCCCGTACACCCGGGGCCGGACCGCCCGGCCGGGCCCGGGCCGTACGCCGTCCCCCGCCGGAAGACACGGCCTACGCCCCCGCCTCCGGCGACTCGTCCGACGGCCACGGGTCGGACAGCCACAGGTCGTCCCGCGGCGTCATGGCGAGCAGCGCGCTCAGCCCTTTGTCCAGCCCCAGATGGTCCTGCTCCGACCCCGGCGGCACGACCCGCAGCGTGCGCTCCAGCCACGCCGAGACCGCCGCGGCCGACGCCTCCAGCAGCGCGTCGCCGTCCGGGGAACTGAGCGCCATGCAGACCAGACTGCGCCCGTCCACCTTCGTGGGCCACACCCGCACATCACCGTGACCGCACGGCCGGAACACCCCCTCGACGAGCAGTTCCCGCGCGAACGTCCAGTTGACGGGGGCGTCGGAGCCGATGTGGAAGGTGACGTGGACGGCGTAGGGGTCGTCCGTGCGGTAGGTCAGCCGGGCCGGGACGGGGACGCTGCGCTCCGGCGACAGGACCAGTCCCAGCTCCAGCTCTCGTTCCACCACGGTGTGCATACGGTCCGCCTCTCTTCGGTACCTCCTGCGAACCCCCCTGTGACGGGGCCCGCACCTGGTTAGAGGCTCCGGAGCCCGGACCATTACGCGACTTCGCACAACTTTTTTCGCGGGCCTCTTCCAGGTGGTCCGGCCCGGCCGGGACACCCGCCCCGACCCTCTGTCTGATAGATGTGGACGCTGCGTTGCGGCAGACTGCACATGCCCCACCCACCACACCAGGCCGAGAACAGATACGGGACTTCGGACATGAGCGCCCCTTCCTCAGGATCCGCCGGCGGCAGCCCCACGCCAGGCTTCTACCCGGACCCGTCCATCCCCGGCTACATCCGGTACTGGAACGGTGCCGCATGGGTGCCGGGCACCAGCCGGCCCGCGCCCGCCGAGGGCGAGGCGCTCCCCGCGCCGCCGCCCGGCAGCGCCCCGGCCCCCGCGCCCGCACCGGCCCCCACCCCCGCCGTGGAGGAGACCGGCCCGGTCTTCCTCGACGAGGAGGAGGAACACGACCGGCTGACCGGGGCGGGCAGCGGCGCACCCGCCTCCGCCTGGCAGGCCGACACCGCCCGGCAGAGCGGCTTCGGCGGCGAGCAGGACCGCCGTATCGCCTGGGGTTCGCCCGAGGAGCGGCAGGCCGGTCTGCCGCAGCAGCGCGACGAGGCCGCGGCCGCTGCGCCGGCGTCCGGCGAGGAGCCGCCGCGGACCGACGGCACGGTCACCATCCGCGCCGTACGGGACGAGGGCGGCGCCCCCGGCCGCGACCGCGGCACGACCACGATCCGCGCCGTACGCCCCGACGGGCCCCAGGGCGGCAAGAGCGACACGATGTCGATCCGGATGGCGCCGCAGTCCGGCGGCGCCCCGGCGTCGCCGCTGCCCGGCGCCGCGGCCCCGCAGCCGCTGCCGTCCACCGGCGCGCCGCAGCCGCCGACGGGCCCCGGCCCGCAGCAGGTGGCCGCGCAGCCCGGCCCCGGGGTGCGGACGCCCGCCGCCCACGCACCGGCCCAGCAGGCGCCGCAGGGGCCCGTACAGCCGCAGTCCCCGCCGCAGCCGCAGCCCGGCCCTGGGCCCGCCGTGCCTCCCGTGCAGCACCAGCCGTTCCCGACGCAGCAGCCTCAGCACCCCCAGTCGCCACAACAGTCACCGGCGGCGCAGGCTCCGCCGCACCAGCCCCCCTCCCGTCCGGCCCCCGGCCCGGCCTCCGGACCGGCCCCCGGCCCCACCCCCGGACCGGCCCCCGCGCCGCAGCCCGGTCCGCAGGCCCAGCCCGCTCCCTTCGCCGGCTTCCCGCCGCAGCAGGACGGCGCGGCCGAAGGCGTCGTCCCCTGGAAGCCGCCGACCACCGACCCGTTCCTCGCCGCCGCGCAGGAACAGGGCCGCCCCGCCCCCCTGGGCCGCCGGTTCGCCGCCCGCCTGATCGACACCCTGGTCCTGGCCGTCATCACCGGCGCCGCCGCCGTACCGCTGTGGGGCCCGGCCACCGACCACATCGACGCCAAGGTGGAGGCCGCCAAGCAGTCCGGACGGGAGGTCACCGTCTACCTGCTGGACGGCACCACCGGCCCCTACCTGGCCGTCGTGCTCGCCGTGCTGCTCATCGGCGGCGGCCTGTACGAGGTGCTGCCCACCGCCAAGTGGGGCCACACGCTCGGCAAGAAGGTGTGCGGCGTCAAGGTGCTGGACATCGAGAGCCACGACACCCCGCCCCTGGCCTCGGTGATCAAGCGGTGGCTGGTGTACGGCGTGCTCGGTGTGCTGGCGGTCGGTGTCGTCAACGCCGTGTGGTGCCTGTTCGACCGGCCGTGGCGGCAGTGCTGGCACGACAAGATCGCCCGGACGTTCGTCGCCGAGAAGTAGGCCGGGAAGCGGGCCGGGAAGCAGACCGCCCGCCCGGCCGCGTCACCCGGCCGGACCTCGCCGGATGCGGCGGCGCGCGGCCCGGGTTCGACTCGGGCCATGAGCACCGACCAGCCCGGGCCCGGCTCCGCGGGCGAACCGCCGGAGCACGACCCGTATCTGAAGAAGCCGCAGGAACCGCCGTCGGGCGGCTCTCCGTACGGTGCCGAGCCGGCCGGTGGCTCTCCGTACGGCCGCCGGCCGGCCGCCGGCGGTTCCCCGTACGACCGTCCCGCCAACGCCACCCCGCACGGCGAACAGCCGCCCGGCGGTGACCCGTACGGCAGCGATGCCCCGCCTCCCGGGAGCGGGCCGCCGCCCGGGGGGATGCCGCCGCCGCCCTACGGCGGTGACCCGTACGGGGGCAACCCGTACGGCGGCCAGTACGGCGCCGCCGACCCGCTGGCCGGAATGCCGCCGCTGGCCGGCCGCGGCCGCCGCCTGGTCGCCCGCATCATCGACTGGTTCATCGTCTGCGTACCGGTCGGCCTGATCATGAGCGGGATCGTCGGCGGCTTCGACTACTGGACGACCGACGGCACCCAGACCGGACGCCAGGCCTCCGTCTCCCTCGTGACGATGCTGGTCTACCTCGTCTACGAGGGCCTGATGCTCACCAGCCGGGGCCAGACCGTCGGCAAGATGGCGATGAAGATCCGGGTGGGGATGCTGGAGAACGGCGCGGTACCGGCCGGGCAGGCGGGCTGGGTACGGGCGGCGGTCTACACCCTGCCGGAGATCGTGCCGTGCTGCGGCTTCATCTTCTGGCTCGTCAACGTCCTGTGGTGCACCTGGGACAAGCCGTACCAGCAGTGCCTGCACGACAAGACGGCCAAGACGGTGGTGGTCTCCACGGCCTGAGACCGGACACCCGGGGCGGCTGCCCCCGCAGGGCCTCCCTGGCGGCTCCGGCGCGTCAACCGGCGGTCGGCGCACCCCTCTTCCGAGCGGTGCCCGGCCGCCTACGCGCGTCCACCAGCCACGGACAGGTGACTAACGGGAGTGCTCGCTGACGCGCCCTTCCGAAGAGACTCCGGCGTGCGTGTGCTGGCGCGGTACCCGCAGAGCCGTCGCGCGGGTGGCGGACGGCAGGTGCGTGCGTGCGCCGTGAACGGCGTGCGCGCCGGAGCGCCGGGCCGTACGGCGGCGCCTCACATGAGAAACCCCCGGCAGTGGCGCCGTGAGGGCGACCAGCAGGCCGAGGGCGAGGGCTGCGACGGCGATGACCGCGATTCCGACCCCGGTCCGCGTCTGCGAGAGCAGTAACAACGCGAGGGTCGAGAAGACGACGGTGGCCGATCCGTAGGCGAGCTGTGCGGCAGTCGGACGAGGCATGGCGGATCCGTCCTCGGGAGGTCGGCAGGGGTGTGGTCGACAGGGGCGCGCCGTCAAACGACTCTACGGTCCTTACTGCCCGAGCGGAACTGGCGGTAAGCGTGACCTAACCCACGGTTCCGAGGCATAGGGGGCGCACGGATTCATCCCGGGTTTGAACGGGCCTGATCGGTGCGTCCGTTGGCGTGCGCGGAGTACGACGCGGGGGAGCCGCCGGGGTGGTGTGGGTACGTACACGCACCACGTCCCCGTACGTACCCAAAAGTGTCCGCTACCCGCAACCTGAGGATCGAAAACCGTACTTCTCTGTCGTGCTCAAGTCAAGGTCTGTCTTTTTCCTCCCCCTTCCGGTCAAATGCTGGCATCCAGTGACCGTTTTCAAGGGGAGGAATGCGCCAAGTGAGAGCCAAGAGACGGGCGTTCAAACCGGCCGCCCTGGCCACGGCCGCCGCCGCGATCGGGGCGGCCGCCCTGTCTTCCGGCGCGCCGGCGCAGGCCGACGACGGCCGTCCGCCGCTCGCCGTCCAGCGGCAGGACCCGGGCGCGCCCGCCAAGCAGGCCGTCGACCACGACCTCAAGGGCCCGTTCAGCGACCAGCAGGCGGCGCAGCGCAAGGAAGCGCTCCAGCAGGTCATCTCCGGCGACGCCACGCCCGCCCGGCACGGCGCCTCCCAGGTCGTCAAGCTCGGCCGGGGCAAATACGTCGAACTCGCCCGCGAGAAGACCGACAAGATCTTCACCATCCTGGTCGAGTTCGGCGACAAGGTCGACGACACCACGATGTACGACCCGGACGGCGACGGCCCCAAGCCCCCGGTGAAGAAGTACGGCGGCAAGCCCGGCCCCGCGCACAACACCATCGCGCGGCCCGACCGCCGCAACGACAACTCCACCGCCTGGCAGAAGGACTACAACCGCCAGCACTTCCAGGACCTCTACTTCTCGCACGACAAGAAGAAGGAGTCCCTGGCCAAGTACTACGAGAAGCAGTCCTCGGGCCGCTACTCGGTCGACGGCGAGGTCTCCGACTGGGTCAAGGTCGACTGGAACGAGGCCCGTTACGGGTCGAACTTCTGCGGCTCCACCAACTGCGCCAGCGCCTGGGACCTGATACGCGACGGCGTCAACCGCTGGGCCGAGGACCAGAAGGCCAAGGGCCGCACCGACGCCCAGATCAAGGCCGACCTCGCCAAGTACGACCAGTGGGACCGCTACGACCACGACGGCGACGGCAACTTCAACGAGCCCGACGGCTACATCGACCACTTCCAGATCGTGCACGCCGGCGAGGACGAGTCCGCGGGCGGCGGCGCCCAGGGCACCGACGCCATCTGGGCGCACCGCTGGTACGCGTACGGCAGCGAGTCCGGCCGCACCGGCCCGGCCGGCAACAAGGCCGGCGGCACCCAGATCGGCAGCACCGGCATCTGGGTCGGCGACTACACCATGCAGCCCGAGAACGGTGGCCTCGGCGTCTTCGCCCACGAGTACGGCCACGACCTCGGCCTGCCCGACGAGTACGACACCACCGGCACCGGTGAATCCTCCGTCGACTCCTGGTCGTTGATGTCCGGCGGCTCCTGGCTCGGCCGCGGCAAGGACTCCATAGGCGACCTCCCCGGCGACATGAGCGCCTGGGACAAGCTCCAGCTCGGTTGGCTCAACTACGCCAAGGCCAAGGCGGCCACCAGGTCCACCCACAAGCTGGGCGTCGCCGAGTACAACACCAAGGACAAGCAGGCCCTGGTCGTCGAACTCCCCTCCAAGACGGTCCGCACCGACGTCGTCGAGCCCGCCGAAGGCACCCGGCAGTGGTGGAGCGGCATGGGCAACGACCTGAAGAACACCCTGTCCCGCTCCGTGGACCTCACCGGCAAGAAGAAGGCCGCCCTGACCCTCAAGGGCTGGTGGGACATCGAGCAGAACTACGACTTCGCCTACGCCGAGGTCTCCACGGACGGCGGCGCCGACTACACGCCGCTGGAAGGCACCGCCGACGGCAGGCCGATCACCCGCGACGGCGGCGACAAGCCCGCTCTGACCGGCACCTCCGGCGCGTACAAGGACCTCGTCTTCCCGCTCGACGCGTACGCCGGCAAGAAGATCGACCTCCGCTTCCGCTACCAGACGGACGGCGGCGCCGCCCAGAAGGGCTTCGCCGCGGACGCGATCTCGGTGACCGCCGACGGCAAGGCACTGTTCACGGATGGCGCCGAGGCCGGTGACAACGGCTGGGCCGCGAAGGGCTTCTCGCGCATTGGCGCCTCCTTCACCAAGGACTACCCGCGCTACTACATCGCGGAGAACCGCCAGTACGTCTCGTACGACAAGACCCTGAAGACCGGCCCGTACAACTTCGGCTGGGCGTCCAGCCGTCCCCAGTGGGTCGAGCACTTCCCGTACCAGAACGGCGTCCTGATCTGGCTGTGGGACACCTCGCAGCCGGACAACAACGTCGGCCAGCACCCCGGCTACGGCCAGATCCTGCCGGTCGACGCCCACCCGAAGGCCGAGAAGTGGTCGGACGGCAAGCTGATGCGCAACCGCTTCCAGAGCTACGACTCGACCTTCACCCGGCACCGTACGGATGCGCTCACGCTGCACAAGGACGGCAAGATCACCAAGATCAAGTCGAAGCCCGGCGTGACCGTCTTCGACGACCGCAAGGGCGACTACTACGACGAGTCGAACCCGACCGGCGGCGTGATCGTTGCTGACACCAACACCCGCATCAAGATCCTCCACGAGTCCTGGAACGGCTCCACGGTGACCCTCCAGGTGGGTCCCTCCACCAAGTAGTCGACAAAACCGCAGGTCACAAGCCGATCGGCCGCCGCCCCCTAGCGGGCGGCGGCCGATCGCGTTTAGATGCACCTTGCGAGTCCTTGTTGACGCCGAGTCTCACGGGGGAAACCGTGCCCACATCCGGAGGAGGGTTCATCAGGCTTCCCGGCGGAAGCGTGGTGGTCGCCCTCGCCCTGCCCAGACCGGGCGACAACGGACACCGCGTCCGTGTCCTGGTCCACGCCGTGAACCGCCAGCGCGCCCTGACCAGGCTGCGCAACCTGGGCCTGCGTGCGGTGTACCTTCGCGGCAACACGGAGCCGCCCACTCCGGATGAGGTCACCGCTGTCCTGCACCACCCCGACGGGCTGGTCTGGCGGGAGACGCCGGAGGACGATACGGAGTCTTGGCATCCGATCAGGGCGTTGTTGCGGTAGCCGCTGTTGCGGCGGGGTTCCGGTTCGCCCTCTGCGCCGCGCGCGAGGGTTTTTGCTGATCGCGGGCTCGGATTGCTTGGGTGGTGGGGCGGGGGCGCGCAGGGGGCCAACTCTCCCCCAGCCTTCGGCCGGGGGAGAGTGACCCCGGAGTGGCCCCGAGCCCCCCACCACCGGGCCCATCGCGCACAACGCGAGCACCGGACCCGGCGCGCTTGGCTCGCGAAGAGCCCAGCATGATCGCCCGGGACAGCCGCCCGACGGCCGGGGCTGAAGGATGTCGTGGAGGTGCTCCCGGGCCGAAGGCCGGGGAGAGCGGCCCCGGAGCGGCCCCCACCCACCGGACCCGTCGCGCACCCCCACCAGCCGCAGGCGCACGCGCAGCGTGCATCGTCGTCAGGCTGCGATGATCACCGGTTTGCCGGTGAGTTCGACCCCGGCGGACCGCATCTGGTCCAGCGCCCGTTCCGTCGTCCCCGGTGCCACCCCCGCCGTGAGATCCAGCAGCACCCGCACCCGGAAGCCCTCGCCCACCGCGTCCACCGCCGTGGCCCGCACGCAGTGGTCCGTGGCCAGGCCGACCACGTCCACCTCGGTCACCCCGTGCGCCCGCAGCCATTCCGCCAGCGGGTGCCCGTTCTCGTCCACGCCCTCGAAGCCGCTGTAAGCGGCAGCGTGCGCGCCCTTGGAGAAGACCGCGTCGACCGCCCCGGACGCGAGCGCCGGCGCGAAGTTCGGGTGGAAGCCGCTGCCCTCCGTACCGGCGACACAGTGCGGAGGCCAGGTGGTCTCGTAGTTCGGCCGCACGGAGAAGTGATCACCGGGGTCGATGTGGTGATCGCGGGTCGCCACGATGTGCCGGTAGCCGCTGCCCGCGGCCTCACCCACCAGATCGGTGATGGCGGCAGCCACATCCGCACCTCCCGCCACGGCAAGGCTGCCGCCCTCGCAGAAATCGTTCTGCACGTCAACGACGATCAATGCCCGGTGCATGGTGCGAGCCTTCCGGCTGGGGAGCGGTGAAGTGGGCGCGAAGTGGTGTGACCGAGGGTAGCCACTAGCTGAGCCGAGGGGGAGTGCGCACCCGGGGGCCGGGGAGCGGGCGCCGGGGGGCCGCAGGCGCACCCCGTCAAGCCTGCTCCGTGGGCAGCACCGCCTCCCCACGGGAGAGCTGCATCGCGGACATCGGCAACCCGGCCCGCGCCGCGATGTGCCGCTCCCGCGCCGCGTCCAGCGGCTCGCGGGCGACCACCTCACCGCCGCGCACCAGCGGCACCGCGAGCTGCCGCTCGGCGAACTCCGCCGGTACCGGCCCGGTACCGACGACCTCCGCCTCCGCGACGCCGTGCTCGTCCAGCCGCCGCGCCGACCACTTGCGGCCGCCGAGCGACGCCTTGCCGCCCATGGACTTCTTGGCCACCGGCCGCAGCGGCGCGTCCGCCGCGTCGCTGTCGGCACGGGCGACCAGCTTGTAGACCATGGAGCAGGTCGGGTGCCCGCTGCCGGTGACCAGTTGGGTGCCCACGCCGTACGCGTCCACCGGCGCCGCCGCGAGCGAGGCGATCGCGTACTCGTCCAGGTCGCTCGTCACGACGATGCGCGTGTCGCGGGCGCCCAGCTCGTCCAGTTGCTGCCGTACGCGGTGGGCGAGCAGCAGCAGGTCGCCGGAGTCGATGCGGACGGCGCCGAGGCCGGGCCCGGCCACCTCGACGGCCGTACGGACCGCCTCGGTGACGTCGAAGGTGTCCACGAGCAGCGTCGTACCGCTGCCCAGCGCGTCGACCTGCGCCCGGAACGCGTCGCGCTCGCTGTCGTGCAGCAGGGTGAAGGAGTGGGCGCTGGTGCCGACGGTCGGGATGTTGTAGCGGAAGCCGGCCGCGAGGTCGGACGTGGAGTGGAAGCCGCCCACGTACGCCGAGCGGGACGCGGCGACGGCGGCCAGCTCGTGGGTGCGGCGGGCGCCCATCTCGATGAGCGGACGGTCGCCGGCGGCGACGGCCATGCGGGACGCGGCGGCGGCCACCGCGGAGTCGTGGTTGAGGATGGAGAGGATCACCGTCTCCAGGAGGACCGCCTCGGCGAAGGTGCCTTCCACCCGCATGATCGGCGAGCCGGGGAAGTAGACCTCGCCCTCGGGGTAGCCCCAGATGTCACCGCGGAAGCGATAGTCCGCCAGCCAGTCCAGCGTGCGTTCGTCGAGGATGCCGCGCTCGCGGAGAAAGCCGAGAATCGTTTCGTCGAACCGGAAGTTCTCCACCGCGTCCAGGACCCGGCCCGTACCGGCGACGACGCCGTAGCGGCGTCCTTCCGGCAGGCGCCGGGTGAAGACCTCGAAGACCGAGCGGCGCTCGGCGGTCCCGGACCGCAGTGCGGCCTGCAGCATGGTGAGTTCGTACTGGTCGGTGAAGAGCGCAGTCGACGGCACGTCCACCGGCAGCCCCAGGTCTGCTGTGTTCATGGTAAGGATGCTACCTCTCATACTCGTCACTCTGACGATTTCCCCGGGCTGTTTGTGCGATGCCCCACCGCGGGTGGCAGCATGGAGACCGTGAGCGCCGACCCGTCTGCCACCATCGCCCTTCGATCGACGCGCTGCGCGCTCGGCGCCCCCGTGGAGATCGAACGACCCGAGTCCAGCGAGGCACCGTCCGAGGTGCCCGACCCGGACGTGCCCTGGGTCACGCTGGTGCACAACGACCCCGTCAATCTCATGAGCTATGTCGCGTACGTCTTCGAGACGTACTTCGGCTACTCGAAGGGCAAGGCCCGGCAGCTCATGCTCGATGTTCACCACAAGGGACGGGCGGTCGTCTCCAGCGGCAGCCGCGAGGAAATGGAGCGCGACGTGCAAGCGATGCACGGGTACGGCCTGTGGGCGACCCTCACGCAGGACCGCTGATGGCCGGCCACTTCGAGCCCCTGCCCGGCGGCGGCGCGGCCGCCCCCCTCGACGAGGTCGAGATCTCCATCCTGCGCAGCCTCGCCGTCCAGCTCATGGAGCTGATCGGTCCGGGCGAGGAGCCCGCCGAGGGTGACGACCCGCTCGCCGCGCTGTTCACGGAGGGCCCCAGCGAGCCCCCGTCCGACCCGGCGCTGGCCCGCCTCTTCCCGGATGCGTACGGCGGCCCGGACGAGGTGCCGGACGACGCCACGCATGCCGCCGCGGCCGAGTTCCGCCGCTACACGGAGAACGATCTGCGCACCCGTAAGCGCGAGGACGCCCTCGCGGTCGTACGGGCCCTGGACGCGCTCGGGCCGGTCGGCGGGGCGCGCGACACGGACGACCCGGCCGGCGCCACCGCCTCCGAAGGTGCCGTGCTGCGTCTGAAGCCGGACGAGTCGCGGCAGTGGCTGGGCGCCCTGAACGACCTCCGGCTGGCCATCGGCACCCGTCTGGAGGTCACCGACGAGGACGAGAGCGGCGAGCTGCTGCGGCTCCCGGACAGCGACCCGCGCAAGCCGATGGTGATGGCGTACCTGTGGCTGGGCGGGCTCCAGGAGAGCCTGATCGAGACGCTGACGGCCTGAGCCCCGGGCTCCGGACCCTCGCCGGGCACGGCCTCCGGCCGCCCGGCGCCCGTCCGCACGCCCCCGCGCCGTCTGTCCCGGATGTCCCGATCGCGGGGCCCGCTCAGCGGACGCTCAAATCCGGATAACGATCGCGTCACCGACCCTGACTACCCAGCATCCCATTCCAGCATTTATCCTACTTTTCTTGTGCTCGGCTCCAAGACATCACTGGTAGATGTCCAAGGGGCCGTGATACATGTTCACGAACCTGCCGTGAGTGACGCCACCCCTGTCACTCCGGGAGCGCTTGGCCGGCCGACCGTCGGCGTGCAGGAACTCCATCCGGGGGGATCGGAACCCGATCCGGACAGACCGGGTCGGAATGGAGAAGGGCGCACCACACATGACCTCTGTGCAGGTCGAAAAGAACGCCGGCGGCAGCGACGCCGCGGGGTCTGCCTCGGAAGAGGGTTACCAGCGGGGGCTGGGAAACCGGCAGATCCAGATGATCGCCATCGGTGGCGCCATCGGAACCGGTCTGTTCCTCGGAGCGGGCAAGGCGATCTCCAAAGCGGGACCCAGCATCATCCTGGCCTACGCCATCGTGGGCCTGGTCATCTTCTTCATCATGCGCGCCTTGGGCGAGCTGCTCATGTACCGCCCGGTGTCGGGCTCCTTCTCGGAGTACGCCCGCGAATTCCTCGGCCCGTTCATGGGATTCGTGACCGGCTGGACATACTGGCTGTTCTGGGTGGTCACCGGCATCACCGAGGTAACTGCAGCCGCCACCTATGTGCAGTACTGGAACAAGGGAATACCCCAGTGGGCGTCCGCCCTGGTCTTCACGGTCGCCCTGTTCGGTATCAACCTGATCTCCGTGAAGCTCTTCGGTGAGCTGGAGTTCTGGTTCTCGATGGTCAAGGTCACCGCGATCATCGGCATGATCCTCATCGGTCTCGGCGTGATCACCATCGGTTTTTCCGACGCCGGTGACACCGCTTCCTTCAGCCTTCTGTGGTCGGACGGCGGCTTCTTCCCGAAGGGCATCGGCGGCACGCTGATGACCCTGCAGATCGTGATGTTCGCCTTCCTGGCGGTCGAACTCGTCGGTGTCACCGCGGGCGAGGCCACCAACCCCAAGAAGGTCCTGCCCAAGGCCATCAACACCGTGCCGTGGCGGATCGGCCTCTTCTACATCGGCGCGCTCATCATCATCCTGTCCGTCGTCAGCTGGACCGTCTTCAAGCCGGGTGTGAGCCCGTTCGTCGCGGCCTTCCAGCAGATCGGCCTGCCGGCCGGCGCGGCCATCGTCAACTTCGTGGTGCTGACCGCGGCACTGTCCTCGGCCAACTCCGGCATGTACTCCACCGGCCGGATGCTGCGTGACCTGGCGCTCAACGGCCAGGGCCCCAAGCTGTTCACCCGCCTCAGCAAGAACGGCCTGCCGACCTGGGGCACCGGCGTCTCCGTCGCGATGATGCTGTTCGGCGTCTGGATCAACTACCAGTGGCCGGGCAAGGCCTTCGACCTGGTGGTGTCCTTCGCGACGATCTCCGGCATGTGGGCCTGGATCATGATCCTGCTCTCCCAGCTCCGCTTCCGGGCCAAGGCGGACCGCGGCGAGCTGCCGCAGTCCGAGTTCAAGGCGCCCGGCGCCCCGTACACCTCGATCTTCGCGCTGGCCTTCATCGGCATGGTCATCGTGATGATGGGCGTGGACCCGGACGCCCGGGTCTCGCTGTACGCGGCACCGGTCTGGGCGCTGGTCCTGGGCGTCAGCTACCTGGTGCTCAAGTCCCGCAACCCCGACATGTTCGGCAAGGCCGCCGCTCCGGTGGCCGCTTCGTCCGCCCCGCAGGGCGGCGGGAAGCACTGAGGGCGGCCCGCTCCAGGGCGGGCTGTCCGGCATGCGGGCCGGTTCGTACCAACCTTCGGTACGGGCCGGCCCGCCTGCTTATTCTGGGGCCCATGCTGACCCTTACCCAGGCCCTGTACGACCAGATCGTGGAACACGCCCGCAAGGACCACCCCGACGAGGCATGCGGCATGGTCGCGGGACCGGCCGGCAGCGGCCGCCCCGAGCGGTTCATCCCGATGCTCAACGCCGCCCGCTCGCCCACCTTCTACGAGTTCGACTCCCAGGACCTGCTCAAGCTCTACCGCGAGCTGGACGACCGGGACGAGGAACCCGTGATCATCTACCACTCGCACACCGCGACCGAGGCGTACCCGTCCCGTACGGACATCTCGTACGCCAACGAGCCCGGCGCGCACTACGTCCTGGTCTCCACGGCCGACACCGACGACGCCGGACCGTTCCAGTTCCGCTCGTTCCGGATCCTGGACGGCCAGGTCACGGAGGAAGGCGTCGAAGTCGTCGACGCCCACTGACCACCGCGGCGGCGGACGCCGTCCGCGCGCCTGACACACTGTGCCGCATCACCTCGGGCGGCAGGACCCAGGAACCCGGTGCGAATCCGGGACGGTCCCGCCACTGTGACCGGGCCGCACGGCCCGGAAGCCAGGAACTGACCTGCCGCCTGCACACCGACCAGGGGACGCGGATCCCCCGGAGGAGGCACGGCCATGTCCAGACGCAGGTCCCGCGGCGCACTGCGCGCGCTCATCCCGGCGGCGCTCCTGCTGCCGCTCGCCGCCTGCGGCACCGGCGGCGACGGTGCCGCGAAGGCGTCCGGCGAGTCCGCCTCCAAGGCGGCCGGCTTTCCGCACACCGTCGACAACTGCGGCGTACGCACCACTTTCACGGCCCCGCCCGAGCGCGTGGTGACCATGAACCAGCACACCACCGAGATCATGCTCGCCCTCGGCCTCAAGGACCGGCTGGCCGGCACCGCCTATCTCGACGACAAGGTGCTGCCGCAGTACGAGAAGGACTACCAGAGTGTCAAGGTGCTCGCCAAGGAGTACCCCTCCTACGAGACGCTCCTCGGCGCCAACCCCGACTTCGTGTACGGCGGCTACTCCAGCGCCTTCGACAAGGCCGAGGGCCGCGAACGGGCCGCCCTGGAGAAGTCCGGCATCAAGACCCGCCTGAACATCGAGTACTGCGCGCAGGGCAGGACCGGCGTCCAGCAGCTCGCCCAGGAGATCCGCGAGGTCGGCGCCACCTTCGGCGTACGCGACCGCGCCGAGGCCCTGGTCGAGAAGGCCGAGGCCACGATCGACGCCACCGAGGACAAGCTCAAGGGCACCGACCCGGCCTCCGTCTTCGTCTTCGACAGCGGCGACAGCTCGGTGCACACCGCGGGCGGCAAGGGCATCGGCAACGAGATCATCACCCTCGCCGGCGGCCGCAACATCTTCGCGGACCGGGCCAAGACCTTCACCGACGTGTCCTGGGAACAGATCGTCGAGCGCAAGCCCGAGACCATCGTGATCTACGACTACGGCGGCACCCCCGTCGCGGCGAAGAAGAAGCAACTGCTCGAAGACCCGGCCCTCAAGGACGTACCGGCCGTCAGGAACAAGCGGTTCGCGGTGCTGCCGCTGTCCAGCGCGGTGCTCGGCGTACGCGTACCGGACGCCGTCCGGTCACTGGCCGGGCAGCTGCACCCGGACGCCTTCAAGCAGCCCCGGTGAGCTGCAAGACCGCGGCCGCACCGCCGCGCCGGCTGCGCTGCACCCTCGTCCTGGCCGTCCTCGCCGCCGCCCTGCTCGCGGCCGGCCTGGCCGGACTCGTCCTCGGCTCCGTCCGCATCCCGCCCGGCGACGTGCTGCGCATCCTGTCCGGGGACGCGCCGGCCGGCCCGTTCCCGACCATCGTCCTCGACGTACGGCTGCCGCGCGTGCTGCTCGGCGCCGTCGTCGGCGCGGGGCTCGCTGTCATCGGCACCGTCCTGCAGGCGCTGGTCCGCAACCCGCTCGCCGACCCGTTCCTGCTCGGCATCTCCTCGGGCGCCTCGACCGGCGCCGTCATGGTCGTCGTCCTCGGTGTCGGCGGCGGCCTGGCCACCACCGTCTCGATGCCGCTGGCCGCCTTCGCCGGATCACTGGGCGCACTGGTCGCCGTCTACGCCCTGGCACGGCGCGGCGGCACCATGACCACCGGGCGGCTGGTGCTGGCGGGCGTCGCGGTCCAGTACATCCTCTCCGCGCTCACCAGCCTCGTCCTGGTCACCTCGGCCCAGGCCGAACACCTGCGGTCCATCATGTTCTGGACGCTCGGCGGCCTCGGCCAGGCCCGCTGGAACACCCTGTGGCTGCCCGCCCTCGTCCTGCTGGCCGGCCTCGCCCTGCTGCTCACCCTCGCCCGGCCGCTGGACCTGCTGCTCGTGGGCGAGGAGGGCGCCACCGTCCTGGGCCTGGACACCGGCCGCTTCCGCGCCGCCGTCTTCGTCCTGGCGTCGCTGGTCACCGGCGTACTCGTCGCGGCCAGCGGCTCCATCGGCTTCGTCGGCCTGATGGTGCCGCACGCCGCCCGCATGCTCGTCGGCGCCTCGCACCGCGCCCTGCTGCCGGTGGTCGCCCTGGCGGGCGCGGTCTTCGTCGTCCTCGCCGACCTGCTGGCCCGCACCGTCGCCGGCTCCCAGGAGATCCCGGTCGGAGTGATCACCGCGCTGGCCGGCGGACCGTTCTTCCTGTGGCTGCTGCGCCGCACCACCCGTACGGAAGGAGTCACCGGATGAGCGCGCGGCCCCCGCAGATGCCGTCCCCGCCGAACTGCGGACCGAAGGGCTGTCGTACGGCATCGACGGCCGCCACCTCGTCGACGGCGCCGACCTGTACGTCGGGCCCGGCGAGACGGTGGGCCTGGTCGGCCCCAACGGCAGCGGCAAGACCACCCTGCTGCGCTGCGTGTACGGCACCCTGGCCCCCACCCACGGCCGGATCACCCTGGACGGCCGCGACCTGGCCGGGTTCTCCGCCAAGGAACGGGCCCGGCGCGTGGCCACCGTCCCGCAGGACGGCAGCGGCACCTTCGAACTGACCGTGCGCGAGATCGTCGCCATGGGCCGTTCGCCGCACAAGCGCTTCTGGGAGACCGACACGGCGGACGACGCCGCGCGCACCGACGAGGCGCTGGAGCGGGTGGGGGTTGCGGCGCTGCACCACCGTTCCTTCGCCGCGCTGTCGGGCGGTGAGCGACAGCGCGTCCTGGTCGCGCGGGCGCTCGTGCAGCAGCCGTCCCTGCTCGTCCTCGACGAACCGACCAACCACCTCGACATCCGCTACCAGCTCGACGTCCTCTCCCTGGTCACCTCCCTCGGCACCAGCACCCTGCTCGCCCTGCACGACCTCAACCTCGCCGCGTACTACTGCGACCGCCTGTACGTGCTGCGCGAGGGCCGCGTCGTCGCCCACGGGACGCCGCACGAGATCCTCACCCCCGGCCTGCTGGCCGACGTGTACGGGGTCGCCGCCGAGATCAGCACGCATCCGGTGACCGGGGCGCCGACGGTGGTGTACCTGCCGCCGGGGACCGAGGACGGGCGGACGGCGGCGGCTCCGGGGGCGGTGGGGCGGCGGTGAGCGCGTACGAGACGGGGGCCGCCACCGGCGGTCAGGGCGGGCCGCTCGCCGCCCTCGCCGCCCACGGCCCCCGCTACCGCCTCGGGCTCGGCACCCCGCCCGACGGCGAGCCCGGCTGGCTCGCGGCCGACCGGCTGCTCGACCCGTACGGCCCGGAACTGTCCCACCTCCTGGACACCGAGCACCAGGGCAGCGGCCACCGCACCGCCCACGCCGCCGCCCTCACCCTGATCGCGGTCTACGCGGGCCGGGTCACCGCGGCGGCCGTCCTGCACTGGGCGCTGACCGGCCGCGTCCTGGACGTACGGCCGGAGAACGTCGTGCTGCGGCCCGACCCCGGGCACGGCATCGCCGGGGTCGGGCTGCGGACGTTCCGCATCCTGGACGGGCCGGGGACGGGCGCCGGGACGCTCCAACGGGCCCAGCGCGAGGGCGCCGAAACGATTCAGCACGTCGTCCTCACACGCCACCTGCTGCCCCTGGCCGACGCGTTGCGGGAGCGCACCCGGGCCGGACTGCGGCAGTTGCGCGGGGGAGTGGCCCACGGCTGCGCGACCGCACTCGGGGCCTCCCACGCCGATCCGGCGCTGCTGGCCCGCCGCTGGGCCGCCTTCCTGGACGGGGCACCCGGCGGCCTCGCCGCCCTCGGCGATGTGGTCACCGTCACACGTCGCGACGGCTCCCCGCGCCTGGTCTACCTCCGCCGCACCTGCTGCCTCTTCCACACGAGCGCCGAAGCCGTACGCTGCGTCAGTTGCTGCCTGACCAGCAGGGACGAGCGGATCGCGGCATACGCGGCGCGCTCCTGAGCCGTACCGCCGCCGCCCGCGTCCCACCTGGTGTGCACCGAGCGTCCGCATCGCAAGACGAGGTTCCAGTCCCCGGACCGGGAATCGATACGATGACCGCATGGTTTTTGACGACGTGAGCGAGAAGACGCCGGGCATTTTGCTTGTGGTGCGGCTGCACGTCGACCTGTGCCGCCTTGCCAGCGCCATCTGTCCGATCCGCGCTGCCGCCTGACGCCGCCGGAACCACCGGCCGCGCGGCGGCCCCCGCGCGCACCATGCCGCGCGCCCCGGCAGCGCGCCTCCGCACGCCCAGCGCCTCCGCGCCGCACGCCCCGAGCCTGCGCCGCCCACCCGCCCGCCCGCACGTCAACGCCCTCCCACAGGAGCTCCCATGGCCATCGAGGTCCGTATCCCGACCATCCTCCGCACCTACACCGACGGCCAGAAGGCCGTCGAAGGCAGCGGAGCGACCCTCGCCGACCTCTTCGCCGACCTGGAGAGCCGCCACAACGGCATCCGGGAGCGCCTCGTCGACGGCGAGCAACTGCGCCGCTTCGTGAACGTCTACCTCAACGACGAGGACGTGCGCTTCCTGAACGGCATCTCCACCGAGCTGAGCGACGGCGACAGCGTCACCATCCTCCCGGCCGTGGCCGGCGGCTCGGGCATGTCCGACGACCCCCGGGAACAGCGCTGATGCGGTACGACTCCCCGCTGGCGGCGGTCGGCAACACCCCGCTGGTCCGCCTGCCGCGGCTGTCGCCCTCCGCCGACGTCCGCATCTGGGCCAAGCTGGAGGACCGCAACCCGACCGGCTCGGTCAAGGACCGCCCCGCGCTCCACATGATCGAGCAGGCGGAGAAGGACGGCCGGCTCACCCCCGGCTGCACCATCCTGGAGCCCACCTCGGGCAACACCGGCATCTCGCTGGCGATGGCGGCCAGGCTCAAGGGCTACCGGATCGTCTGCGTCATGCCGGAGAACACCTCCTCCGAACGGCGTGAACTGCTCGCCATGTGGGGCGCGGAGATCGTCTCCTCACCCGCCGCCGGCGGCTCCAACACGGCCGTACGGGTCGCCAAGGAGCTGGCCGCCGAGCACCCCGACTGGGTGATGCTCTACCAGTACGGCAACCCCGACAACGCCGGCGCGCACTACGCCACCACCGGCCCGGAGATCCTCGCCGACCTGCCGTCCATCACCCACTTCGTGGCCGGCCTGGGCACCACCGGCACCCTCATGGGCGTCGGCCGCTACCTGCGCGAGCACGTCCCCGGCGTACAGATCGTCGCCGCCGAACCGCGTTACGACGACGTGGTCTACGGGCTGCGCAACCTCGACGAGGGCTTCGTGCCCGAGCTGTACGACGAGTCGGTGCTCACCACCCGCTTCTCCGTCGGCTCCGAGGACGCCGTCCGCCGCACCCGCGAACTCCTCGCCGAGGAAGGCATCTTCGCGGGCGTCTCGACAGGGGCCGCCCTGCACGCGGCGATCGGCGTGGCCCGCAAGGCCGTCAAGGCCGGGCAGACCGCCGACATCGCCTTCGTCGTCGCCGACGGCGGCTGGAAGTACCTCTCCACCGGCGTCTACACGGCCGCATCCACCGAGGCCGCGATCGAGACGCTGCACGGACAGCTCTGGGCGTGAGGGCTTGAGGCTCTGAGGGCCCGTGCTGGTCCGAGGACCGTGCAGTCCTGAGGGCCCCGTGCGGGTCCGAGGGACGTGCAGCGCTGAGGGCCGTGCGGCTCCGAGGGGCTGTACGGCCCTGGGGCCGGAAGGCCGCGCGGCCCGTGGCGAGGTCCCCGGGGAACGGCGGGACGGGCCGCGTCCCCGCCGCCTCACCGCCCGGTCAGGCGGCGTACCCGCTTCCACAGGGCGTCGTCGACCGTCCCCGCCCGGCGGCGGAAGTCCCGTAGCGGCACGTCGCGCAGTTCGTCCGTCTCCAGGAAGCTCGCCCGGCGCCGCCCGTCCCCGACCGCGCCGGGCGGCAGCGGGAGATTCCCCGGCCGGTCCGGATGATGCCGACTGGTGATCTTCACGACGTGCGCCGTACCGCCGCGCACCGACAGCACCAGGCACGGGCGGTCCTTCGCGCCCGGCCCGTCCTCGTACGGCACCAGGGCCCACCAGATCTCCCGCGCCCGCGGCGTCCCGGCGCCGCCCGGCCCGGTGACCCGCGAGGGGCGGCCGCCGGGGCGCGTACGGTCACGGGCCCGCGCTCTTGGCCGGAACCGAGCGCTCTGCCGCCTCCGCGCGCCCCGCGCGCGGGCCCGCCCGTCGACGAGCGCCGCCACCAGCGCCAGCGCGGCCACCACGGCCAGCGCGGGCCACCACCCCGAGACGTCCAAACCCGTTCCCTCCAAGCTCCAGGCCCCGCCCGACCGTATCGGCCCGGCAGCCGGGCGGCACGGCCGTACTCTGGAGTAGGGCGCCGCCGTACGGGCGTCGTGTAGGCGTACGGCACCGGGGAACGACAGGTAGGGAACGCCCTCCTGTACACACCCACCCGGACTGGTGATTCCGCCCACAGCTCGCCCCGCCGGAGGAGCCACCGGCCCTTTCGCGCCTTACGCTCGTGGGCACCGCAATGACCGCTCAGGACCCGGCACGACGCCCGCCGGACGAGGACCGGCGGGGACTTGTGCACGCCCCCGCCGAAGCCCCGCATGGACCCGCCGCTCCGCCCCCAGCCACGGAGGTTCACGCCCGCATGAAGCTCACTGTCGTCGGTTGCTCGGGGTCGTTCCCTTCCACGGAATCGGCCTGTTCGAGCTACCTCTTGGAGGCCGACGGCTTCAGGCTGCTCATCGACATGGGCAACGGTGCCCTTGGCGAGCTGCAGCGCCACTGCGGTCTCTACGACCTCGACGCCGTACTCCTGTCCCACCTGCACGCCGACCACTGCATCGACCTGTGCGGATACTTCGTCGTCCGCTACTACCGGCCCGACGGTGGCCGGTGCGCGCCGATGCCCGTGTACGGCCCGGCCGGCACCGAACGCCGGCTGACCGCCGCGCACGCGGACCTGCCGACCGACCAGGCCATGAGCGAGGTCTTCGACTTCCGGACGCTGACCCCCGGCACGTTCGCCGTCGGACCCTTCACCATCCGTACGGACCTGGTCAGCCACCCCGTCGAAGCGTTCGGCTTCCGCATCGAACACGAGGGCAAGACGCTGACGTACTCCGGGGACACCGGAGTCTGCGACGCCCTGGACGGCCTCGCCGAGGACACCGACTTCTTCCTGTGCGAGGCGTCCTTCACGCACGGCAAGGAGGACATCCCCGACCTCCACCTCAACGGGCGCGAAGCCGGCGCGCACGCCGCGCGCGCCCGCGCGGGACGGCTGGTCCTGACCCACATCCCGCCGTGGACCGACCCGGGCATCAACCTGCGCGACGCGCAGGAGGTCTTCGAAGGACCGGTCGAGGTCGCCAAGGCGGGCGCGGTGTACGAGATCTGAGGCGTACACGGAAGGCCCCGTCCGAGCCGTACGCGGAAGGCCCCCGCGACCAGGTGGTCACGGGGGCCTTCCGCTGTCGCAGGCGCGGCCGGGGGCCTACTTGCCTTCGAGCTTCTGCATCTCGGCGATCTCCTCGTCGGACTCACGGCCCGGCGTCTTGAGATTGAACTTGGTGATCGCGAACCGGAAGATCACGTAGTACAGGGCGGCGAAGCACAGGCCGACCACCGCGAGCATCAGCGGCTTGGTCGCGATGCCCAGGTTCAGCAGGTAGTCGATCGCGCCGGCCGAGAAGCCGAAGCCGTCCTTCATGCCCAGCGCCCAGGTCAGCGCCATCGACACACCGGTCAGGACGGCGTGCACCGCGTACAGCACCGGCGCGATGAACATGAACGTGAACTCGATCGGCTCGGTCACGCCGGTGACGAAGGCGGTGAGCGCGAGCGAGAACATCATGCCGCCGACGACCTTGCGGCGCTCGGGGCGGGCGCAGTGCACGATCGCCAGGCAGGCGGCGGGCAGCGCGAACATCATGATCGGGAAGAAGCCGGTCATGAACTGGCCGGCGGTCGGGTCGCCCTGCAGGAAGCGGGCGATGTCGCCGTGCTTGCCCTCGAAGTCACCGGCCTGGAACCAGGGGAAGGAGTTCAGCAGGTGGTGCATGCCGACCGCGATCAGACCGCGGTTGGCGACACCGAAGATGCCCGCGCCGACCGCGCCGGAGCCGACCAGCCACTCACCGAAGTTGTGCAGACCGGCACCCAGGACCGGCCAGATGTAGCCGAAGACGATGCCGATGACCAGGCCCGCGAAGGACGACAGGATCGGGACCAGACGGCGGCCGCTGAAGAACCCGAGCCAGTCCGGCAGCTTCTTGCGGCTGTAGCGCTGGTAGAGCAGGGCCACCACGATGCCCATGACCACGCCGCCGAGCACCTTGGCGTCGGCGGGCGCGGCCGTCTCGACTATCTTCCCGTCCACCACCTTGGCGATCTTCGGGAGGCTGTCGTCGCCGAACGTCGCCAGCACCTTGCTGAAGACCAGGTAGCCGACGACGGCGGCCAGGCCGGTCGAGCCGTCCGCCTTCTTGGCGAAGCCGATGGCGATACCGACGGCGAACAGCAGCGGCATGTTGTCCAGGAGCGCGCCGCCGCCGGCGGCCATGAACTCCGCGATCTTGTTCAGGAACGCGGGGAACGAGTCCCGGCCGAGCATGTCCGGCTGGCCGAGCCGGACCATGAGCGCCGCGGCGGGCAGCGTCGCGATGGGCAGCATGAGGCTGCGGCCGATGCGCTGCGCGACGGCCATGGCGCCGGCGCCACGCTTTTTCTCGGGAGCCGCCTTGGCGGGGGCCGAACTCATCGGATTCCTCCTGGTGGGGCGGGCACTCGGAGAAAGGGGGACGGCCCGCCGGCTTGGTCTACACCACTCAGTGGTTTAGACCATTCTTAGCATGTCGCCCACACATAAAGGAATCCGTTGTTCCCCAACGTTTAGATCACAAGCCGAGCGGCCTACAAGTGCCGCGGCTCCGGGGGCCGGTCGGCCCGGGCCGTACTCCGTACCGTGCCCCCTCGACCCGGTGCCCGTACCACCCGATACCGCCCGTACTGCCCGCACCGCCGGTACTGCCCGTCACCCCGCGACCCCCGTACGGTCCTCGCCCCGCACCGCCCCGCTGCACACCACCCGGGCCGCGCGCCCGCACCGCGCATCCGCGCCCCCGCCGTACCCCGCCTACTTCGTGTTCTCCTTCGTCAGCTCCTCCTCCACCTCCTCCGGCTCACGCCCCGGAGTGTGCAGGTCGAACTTGGTGATCACGAAGCGGAACAGCGCGTAATAGACGGCCGCGAAACACAGACCGATCGGAATGATCAACCACGGTTTGGTGGCCAGCCCCCAGTTGATCACGTAGTCGATCAGACCGGCCGAGAAACTGAACCCGTCCTTGACGCCCAGCGCCCAGCTCACCGCCATCGACACCCCCGTCAGCACGGCGTGGATCCCGTACAGCACCGGCGCGACGAACAGGAACGAGTACTCGATCGGCTCGGTCACCCCCGTGACGAACGAGGTCAGCCCCACCGACAGCATCAGACCGCCGATCTCCTTGCGGCGGTGCGGCTTGGCGCAGTGCGTGATCGCCAGCGCCGCGGCCGGCAGCGCGAACATCATGATCGGGAAGAAACCCGTGGTGAACTGCCCCGCCGTCGGGTCCCCCGCCAGGAACCGGTTGATGTCACCGTGCACCGACGTACCGTCCGGCTTGGTGAAATCACCGAACTGGAACCACATGAACGTATTCAGGAACTGATGCATCCCGATCACCAGCAGCGCCCGGTTGGCGACACCGAAGATGCCCGAACCGGTCGCGCCCAGATCCGTCAGCCACCTGCTGAAACTTGTCAGCGCGTCACCGATCGGCGGCCACACCCACAGACACAGCGCGGCGAAGAGCAGCCCCACGAACGCCATCACGATCGGCACCAGCCGCCGCCCGTTGAAGAAGCCCAGCCAGTCCACCAGCTTCACCCGGTGATACCGCTGCCAGATCCACGCGGCGAAGAAACCCGTCACGATGCCGCCGAAGACCCCCGGATTCTGGAACTCCGCCGGAGTGGCCTTGCCGCTCCCGTCGACACACACCCCGCCCCACTGCCCGGCCGTCGCATACGCCGCCCCCGCCGCACAGTCCTGCGGGAACTGGTGCAGCACCGAGTAATAGACGAGAAAGCCGACCACCGCGGCGAGCGCCGTCGAACCGTCCGCCTTCTTCGCCATCCCGATCGCCACACCGACGCAGAACAGCAGCGGCAGCCCCAGCGAGGAGTCCAGCAGCGCGCCGCCCGCGCCCGCGAACACCTTCGCCACGTTCTCCCAGCCCAGACCGTCCGCACCGAAGACGTCCGGCTGGCCCAGCCGGTTCAGGATGCCCGCGGCCGGCAGCACGGCGATGGGCAACTGCAGGCTGCGCCCCATCTTCTGCAAGCCCTGGAACAGGCCCGTCGACCGTTTCTTCGTTCCCGCCGCTGCCGCGTTCGAGCTCATCCGCGTCCTCCCGGCCGCCGGTCCGTAGCGGGCCGGCTCGGTACGTGCCGCATACTGATGGTGTAGACCACTTGTGGTGCGTTTCGGAGTGGTGCGTTTCGGGCCCCCGGAAAAGCGCTGCCGGGTGGTCGCCATCATTCGCCAGAGCACGGGCACACGCCCGGGTAACTGGGCTGAACGTGCGTTACCGTGTGATCACCGCGCGGCACCGACCGCCGGTGGCCGAGACAAGCAGGAGTGGACATGGCCAGCAAGGCTGAGAAGATCGTCGCCGGGCTCGGCGGCCTCGACAACATCGAAGAGGTCGAGGGCTGCATCACCCGCCTGCGCACCGAGGTCGCCGACCCCTCGCTCGTCGACGAGGCCGCGCTGAAGGCCGCCGGCGCGCACGGCGTCGTCAAGATGGGCACCGCCATCCAGGTCGTCATCGGCACCGACGCGGACCCCATCGCCGCCGAGATCGAAGACATGATGTGAGCGGCTGACCGCTCACCCGCCGGGCCCCGGCCGTCCGCCCCACCGGGCGACGGACCGGGGCTTCGGCACGTGTACGCGCGCGGGTTCCGGCACGTGTCCGCACGGGCCCGTACGCGTACGTCCCACCGCCGGGACCCGACCTCACCCGATCCGGAACGCGCCCCTCTACCGAGCCGATAGGGTCGTGGCCATGTCTCGAATCGACGGCCGCACCCCCGACCAGCTCCGCCCCGTCACCATGGAACGCGGCTGGAGCAAGCACGCCGAAGGCTCCGTACTGATCTCCTTCGGCGACACCAAGGTCTTCTGCACCGCCTCCCTCACCGAAGGCGTCCCGCGCTGGCGCAAGGGCAGCGGCGAAGGCTGGGTCACCGCCGAGTACTCGATGCTGCCGCGCTCCACCAACACCCGCGGCGACCGCGAATCCGTCCGCGGCAAGATCGGCGGCCGTACGCACGAGATCTCCCGCCTCATCGGCCGCTCGCTGCGCGCCGTCATCGACTTCAAGGCCCTCGGCGAGAACACCGTCGTCCTGGACTGCGACGTCCTCCAGGCCGACGGCGGCACCCGCACCGCCGCCATCACCGGTGCCTACGTCGCCCTCGCCGACGCGATCTCCTGGGCCCAGGCCAAGAAGAGCATCAAGGCCGGCCGCCAGCCGCTCGTCGGCACCGTCTCCGCCGTCAGCGTCGGCATCGTCGGCGGCGTCCCCCTGCTCGACCTCTGCTACGAGGAGGACGTGCGCGCCGAGACCGACATGAACGTCGTCTGCACCGGCGACGGCCGCTTCGTCGAGGTCCAGGGCACCGCCGAAGCCGAACCCTTCGCCCGCGAGGAACTCAACTCCCTCCTCGACCTGGCCGTCGCCGGCTGCTCGACGCTGGACGCCGCCCAGCGCGAGGCCCTCGCCCGCACGCTCTGACGGCCTCCGCCGCCGTACGAGCCTCTTGACGCGCCGGCCCCGCGACGGCGGGCCGGCGCGCCGCTCACCGCTCCGTCGGGCCCGCCCTGTGACCTTTCCCTCGTGGGATCTGCGTCTCTAGGAAAACGGCGGCCCGCCGCGCACCGTGGAACACATGTCCACTTCCGCTGCCACCGCCGCCGCAGCCGACGCCCCCGCCACCGCCTCCCGGACCCGCACCGGCGGGCCCAAGGACGGCCCCGACCTGCTGGAACACCTCGTCGGCTGGACCCTCGTCATCGTCCTGGCCATGCTCTTCACCCAGACCGGCCTCATGTGACACGCGGGGCGCACGCCCCGCACCGCCCCGGCCCACCCCGAGCCCCCTGGTCCGCTCCGAGCCCCCTTGGCCCGCTCCGAGCCCCCGGATCCGCCCGGGCCCCGGCAACCAAAGCCGGCCAACCGGCGTTCTCCCTGGTACCGGAACCGGCATCAGGACCGGTGCACCGCCCGTGCCCCTTGTGCACGGCACGCCCAGGGGAGGACCGTTCCATGGCTCTACACCGCCGTACCGCACTCCGCCGCACCGCGGACCGCCGCCCGGCGGCCACCACCGCCGTCCTGCTGGCGGCGGCCGCCCTGACCGTCCCGCTCCTCACCGCCTGCGGAGCGGTCGAGAAGGCCGTCGGCTGTGCCAAGACCGCCACGACGTTCGCCGACGACCTGGCCTCCCTCCACCAGGACCTGAGCAACGCCGCCGACAGCCCCCAGGACGCCGAACGCGCCATCGACCGGCTCAACGCGGACCTCGGCAAGATCCAGAAAGCCACGGACGACCCCGACGTCCAGAAGGCGCTCAGCAGCCTGACCGACGCCCTCGACAAGGCCGACGACGCCGTACGCGACGGCCGGACCCCCGACCTGTCCGCACTCGGCGACGCGGCCGGCGCCCTCACCAAGAGCTGCGCCACGGGATGAGAGAAGCCGCCGCCGCACCTGGATAATCGGGCCTCATGAAGCGCCTGATCCTCGCCACCCGCAACGCCGGCAAAGTCACCGAACTCCGCGCCATCCTGGCCGCCGCCGACCTCGACGTCGAACTGGTCGGCGCCGACGCCTACCCGGACGTCCCCGACGTCAAGGAAACCGGCGTCACCTTCGCCGAGAACGCCCTCCTCAAGGCCCACGCCCTCGCCCGCGCCACCGGCCACCCGGCCGTCGCCGACGACTCCGGCCTCTGCGTCGACGTCCTCGGCGGCGCGCCCGGCATCTTCTCCGCCCGCTGGGCAGGCCGGCACGGCGACGACCAGGCCAACCTCGACCTGCTCCTCGCCCAGCTCTCCGACATCGCCGACGGCCACCGCGCCGCCCACTTCGCCTGCGCCGCGGCCCTCGCCCTCCCCGACGGCACCGAACGCGTCGTCGAGGGCCGCCTCGAAGGCACCCTCCGCCACACCCCCGCCGGCACCGGCGGCTTCGGCTACGACCCGATCCTTCAGCCCCTCGGCGACACCCGCACCTGCGCCGAACTGACCGCCGACGAGAAGAACGCCATCAGCCATCGCGGCAAGGCGTTCCGGGGGCTGGTGCCGGTGGTTCGGGAGTTGGTGGGCTGAGGGCAGCCCGCGGCACGACGTCCAGCAGCCCGCCTGCGACCGCACACATGCGGCAGCCGCCTCTTTCCGGGGAAGGAGGCGGCTGCCGCATAGCTGTGGGCCCGGTGGGACTCGAACCCACGACACACCGGACCTAAACCGGCGCCCTCTTGGCCAGCTGGGGTACGGGCCCGCGGCGCCTACTGTACTGTGCCCGGTCGCGCGGCCGTCAGGCGATCTTCGGTTCGGGCGGTCCGCCGTCCGAACGTGCAGGTCTGGCTGTGGCACGAAGGGCACAAATACCGCAGATTGCCGAGGCGGTCGTCGAGCCGGTCCCCGTTGATGTGGTCGATCTCCAGGACCAGCCGTCTGCCCTGCCAGGTGTCGCCGAGACCGCAGACGCCGCAGTGCCGCGGAACTGCCTTGTCGTCCAGAGCACGGCGCAGCAAGGACGTCTTCGTCCGGCGGGAGCCCGCCGGACGGCGCCGGAGGATGTCGTCGGCAGGTCTGCGAGCCGGGGAGGGGTGGCCGCGTCCGTGGCCCTGTCCGGTGAAGTGCGCGGTCGACAGGCCGTAGGCCGTGATGCTCCGGTCCAGGAGTCGCCTGGAGGCGCTGTTCACGGGGCGGCCGAGCATCCGGAGCGTCGCCGCCCGGCTCTTCGAACCGGCCACGGCAGCGATGAGGTCGTCGCGCGGCAGCAGTTCCCCGTGAGCGCCGCGTCCGGTGAAGTGTGCCGTGCTGACACCGAAACGGGTCAGCTTCTTGCGGATGTGGCTGTAGGCGCTGTCGTACGGCTCGACGCCCAGGTACTCCAGGATGTCGCGGATGCTTCGCGCCTGTGCGGCAGCTTCCTCCAGGCGTTCCCTGCCATACGTCTGTGAAGGCCGCCGGGGCAGCTCCTCCCGGACGAAGTGCGTGGTGTCGATGCCGTAGTGCGCCAGGCGACGGCACAGGTAGCGACGGGTGGCGCTGCCCGGCGGCGTGCCCAGGCGGTGGAGCATGTCCACCGGGCCGGTGGACGCCGCGGCCGTACGGGCGAGCAGATCGCGGGTGTACCGCCGACGGGCTGTCACGGCCGCTGCCGGCTCGGCTCGCGCCGTTTGCGGCCGCGGTAGGTGTCCGTGACGGCGTGGCAGTTGGGGCAGAGCAGACGCAGGTTGGCCGGGCGGTTGTCCCACCAGTCGCCGTTGCGGTGATCGACCTCCAGGCGCAAGGGTTTGCCGTTCCATTCCGGGCCCGTGCCGCACATCGCGCACCGCTCCCTTACGCCCCGCAGCAGCAAGGCTCTGCGCAGCCGGTCGCCGGGCAGCCGTCCCTCGGACGGCGCCCCGAGGACCAGCCGGTCGGTGAACGGGCGTGGCGGCCGCCTGGGGTGCGTGGCCGTGAAGTGGGACGTGTCCAGATGCAGTTCGGCGATGCGACGGGCGATATGGGCCTGGTTGCCGCCCACCGGGTGGATGCCGAGACGGCGTACGACCTCGGCGGTGCTGTGGGACAGGGACACCGCTTCGCGGAGTGCTGCTGCGGTGTGGCGGACGGTCTTGGAGGTGAAGTGGGAGGTGTCGATGCGCTCTTCGGCCATCTTGCGGCTGAGGTAACACCGGACGCTCCGAGTCGGCGTGCTTCCGCAGTGGCGAGCGGCTTCCTCGTACGACGTCGATGCGAGCGCGGCCTCGATGAGCAGATCGCGCGTGTACTTCGTGCCCATGGGCCCCGCTTTCCCCCGGTGGCGCATATCGGTCGTGTGTAGCGCCCTCGAACTGCCCAACGCCCCCACCCCCCACCCGGTTACGCCGAACAGCCCAAAACCCCGAAGAGACGACCGCGGCCCCCGTCCGGTCAGGGCGAGGGCCGCGAGGCGGTGTCCGCGGAGGGGTCAGAAGCGCGGGTCCGGGGACTGGGACGTGACCATTTCCACGGCCTCCTCCTTGGTGGCGACCGCGGGCGGGGAGCCCTCCAGGGGCTGTCGGGCGGTTTCCTTCATGCAGGCGACGGCGATGGCGCCGACCAGGGCGGCGCCCATGGCGTAGTAGGCGGGGATCATGTCGTTGCCGCCGAAGCCGTCCATGAGGGCGGTGATGACCAGGGGGGTCGTGCCGCCGAAGAGGGAGACGGCGAGGTTGTAGCCGATGGAGAGGGAGCCGTAGCGGACGCTGGTGGGGAAGAGGGCGGGGAGCGCGGCGGACATGGTGCCGAGGAGGCAGACCAGGGAGAGGCCGAGGATCAGCATGCCGGGGACGATCGCGGCCATGCTGCCCTGCTTGACCAGCAGGAAGGCGGGGATGGAGAGGAGGAAGAAACCGAGCATGCCGGTCATCAGGAGGGGCTTGCGGCCGAAGCGGTCGTTGAGTTTGCCGACGCTGCTGACGATGCACATCAGGACGACCATGGTGCCGATGACGATCAGCAGACCGTGCGCCTCGTCGTAGTGGAGGGTGTCGGTCAGGTAGGTCGGCATGTAGGAGAGCAGCATGTAGTGGCAGATGTTGTACGCGCCGACCAGCGCGATGCACAGGATCAGCATCGGCCACTGCTGCGAGAAGATCTCGCCGAGCTTCTTCTTGGGGGCGTTCTCCGAGAGGTGGGAGAAGTCGGCCTCGGTCTCGGTGACGGAGGCGTCGCCGTGGTGGGTCTGGGCGGCTTCCAGCTTCTGGAAGGCGGGGGTCTCGTCGAGCCTCATCCGCAGGTAGAGGCCGACGAGGCCGAGCGGTCCGGCGACGAGGAAGGGGATGCGCCAGCCCCAGTCGTGCATGGTCTCGGAGCCGAGCGTGGTGTTGAGGATCAGGACCAGGCCGGCGGCGCCGGTGTAGCCGGCGAGGGTGCCCATCTCCAGGAAGCTGCCGAAGAAGCCGCGCTTCTTGTCGGGGGCGTACTCGGCGATGAAGGTGGAGGCGCCGCCGTACTCACCACCGGTGGAGAAGCCCTGGATCATGCGGAAGAGGATGAGCAGGACGGGCGACCACAGACCGATGCTGGCGTACGAGGGGATCAGGCCGATGCACAGGGTGCCCGCGGCCATCATGATCATGGTGAGGGCGAGGACCTTCTTGCGGCCGACACGGTCGCCGAGCGGCCCGAAGAACGCGCCGCCGATGGGCCTCACGAGAAAGGCGACGGCGAAGGTGGCGAAGGAGGACAGCAGGCTGACCGTGTCGCTGCCGCCGGGGAAGAACACCTTTCCGATGGTGACCGCGAGGTAGCTGTAGATGCCGAAGTCGAACCATTCCATGGCGTTGCCGAGCGCGGCGGCCTTCACGGCGCGTTTGACGACGCGCTCGTCGGTCACCGTGATGTCGGTGCGGCGCAACCGTGGGTTCCGGCGGCGGGCGACGGCGCGGAACAGGTTTCTGTGGCGTTTGAACGCCGCAGGGTCCCGGTCGGTCGTGGGTTCGGCTTCGGTGCTGCCGGTCGGCACGAGTCGAGTCCTCTCGGTCGGTCAGCGCGCTCGATGCGCGGCAGGGTTTCGCAGCGGTCGGGGGCGTCCTGCTGGCCGGGTGGGCCGTCGGCGGTCGCCGGTGATCACAAAGGTGGTCGTACGACAGGTGCGCCTGCGCACTGGAGCGCGACTCAAACCACTCTGACCCCACAACGCGATGTACGTCACGTGGTCTGCGCCGTCCGGCGCAGCGGTTCCTCCCGGTTTCGTGCTGCTTTTCGCCAGGCCTGTGACCACCGCTGTTACAGAACTGGTACACAGCCGCGTGGTCACCGAAGCGTCCGGGCAATCAGCCCGTGTGGCGGGGAGGGGAGAGTGTGGGTATCGAAACCACCCTTATGCTCCGAACCGTTCGCCCCGCGGACACCTCGTGTACGTGTGCCTGGTCGTCGTGCGCGGGGGCGCACTCGCCGGCGCGCGTGCGGCGTTCGGACGGGGTGGCCCGTACTGTGCCGGCACGGGGCCGCCGCCCCGGAAGGAGAAGTTCATGACCGACCGCGAAGGTGCCCGCCGGTTCAGCGGGCGTACCGCCCTGGCGACCTTCGCCGCGGTCACCGCGCTGGCGGCCGGCGGTGTGTGGTTCAGCCAGGCGGCCGACCGCGCGTCGGCGGTGGACGCGGCGCCGAAGACATCGGCGGTGCAGGACGTGAAGTCGGCCGGGAAGGCGACCGGCGGGCTGCCCGGCGTACGGGACTGCGGGTTCGGCGAGCCGGAGATCAAGCCGCAGGTCATCACGTTGACGTGTGCGGACGCGGGCATGGTGGCGACCGGTATCACCTGGCACCGGTACGGCACGGCGGAGGCCGAGGGCAAGGGCGTGGTGCAGGTGGAGAAGGCCGCCGCGGGGGCGGGTACGGACGCCGGTTTCCCGGCGACGTTCCGGCTGTACGCGGCGAAGACGGTGGACGGCGCGCGGGCCTTCACGGGTCTGGAGGTGACGTACGAGGGCTCGACGCCGCTCGGTGACTCGACGGAGATGTACAACCTCGCGTGATGGGGATCCGAGGCCGGATCGCCCTGGCCATTTCGTGTGTGACGGCGCTGGCGGTGGTGGTGCTGGGGTTCGCGGTGCACCACATCGCGGACGCGGAGCGGGAGCGTTCGGCGCGCTCGTACCAGGACGACCGGCTCAGTTCGGCGCTGCAGATCTACGAGCGGGACGGCACGCTGGCGCTGGGCGCGCAGCTGGACGACGCGACGTTGCCGAGCCCGTTGCGGGCGGCGGTCTTCGAGGGGAAGTCCGGTACGTATGTGAGTCAGGGCGAGGATCCGCGGGTGTGGGCGGCGACGGGTGTCGGCGGAGGTTCCGGGGACAGCGGGTCCGGTGACGGCGGCTCCCGTGACGGCGGTTCCGGTGACGGTGACTCCCGTGACGATGGTTCCGGCGGGCAGCCGCGGACGCTGTCGGTGTCGGCGGCGTTCCCGGACAACGACCCGGCCCAGGAGGCGCTGGACCGGGCCCTGGTGATCGCGGGTGTCGGCACGGTGGTGCTGATGGCCGGTGTGTCGTGGTTCGTCTCGCAGCGGCTGTCGCGGCGGCTGCGGCACAGCGCGGCCGCGGCGCGCCGGATCGCGGCGGGTGAGCCGCCGGACGCGGACGCGCTGGCGGCGGGCGGCCGGGACGAGGTGGCGGAGCTGGGCCGTTCGGTGCACCACATGGCGACGTCGCTGGCGGCGCGGGTGGAGGCGGAGCGCAAGTTCACCGCCGACGTGGCGCACGAGCTGCGGACGCCGGTGGCGGGGCTGGTCGCGGCGGCCGAGCTGCTGCCGCACGAGCGGGCGGTCGAGCTGGTGCGGGACCGGGCGCAGACGATGCGCAACCTGGTCGAGGACCTGCTGGAGGTGTCCCGGCTGGACGCGGGCGTGGAGTCCGCGCAGTTGGACGCGGTGGATCTGCCGTCGCTGGTGCGCGGGATCGTGGGCCGGGCGGAGCGGGTGCGTGGCCTCACGGGTGTCGAGATCGTCGTGGCGGGTCCGGCGCGGGTGGTGGAGACCGACCGGCGCCGGGTGGAGCGGGTGCTGGTCAACCTGCTGGCGAACGCGGCCAAGCACGGCGCGCCGCCGGTGGAGGTACGGGTCGAGGGCGTGCGGATCGTCGTGCGCGACCACGGGCCGGGGTATCCGCCGGAGCTGTGCGAGGAGGGTCCGCGCCGGTTCCGTACGGCGGCTCCGGAGCGCGGTACGGGGCACGGTCTGGGGCTGACGATCGCGGCCGGTCAGGCGGAGGTGCTGGGCGGCCGGCTGGTGTTCGGTACGGCGGAGGGCGGTGGCGCCGAGGCGGTGCTGGAGCTGCCGGAGCCGGCCGGGCCGGGGGAGGCGGAGCGGGTGCCGGCGGCGGAGCGGGGAGCGGTGGCGGCCCCGTAGGCCGCCCTGTCAGGGGAGAGACGGAAGAGACGACGAGGGCGGCCGTACGTACCGTCCCGGCCGTCCCTCACTGCCTGCCGTCAGCCCTCGGCCGCCGCCGCTGCCTGCCGCCGTCGGCCGCCTACAGCCCCAGATCCTTGATGATCTTGGCGACGTGGCCGGTGGCCTTCACGTTGTACAGGGCACGCTCGACCTTGCCCTCCTCGTCCAGGATCACCGTGGAGCGGATGACGCCGGTCACGACCTTGCCGTACAGCTTCTTCTCGCCGTACGCGCCGTAGGCTTCCAGGACCTGCTTGTCGGGGTCGCCCAGCAGGGTGACCGACAGTTCCTCCTTCTCGCGGAACTTCGCGAGCTTCTCCGGCTTGTCGGGGGAGATGCCGATGACGTCGTAGCCGTGCCCGGCCAGGAAGTCGAGGTTGTCGGTGAAGTCGCACGCCTGCTTGGTGCAGCCGGGGGTCAGCGCGGCCGGGTAGAAGTACACGATGACCTTGCGGCCCTTGTGGTCGGCGAGCGAGACCTGCTTGCCGTCCGCGTCGGGGAGGGTGAAGGCGGGGGCGGTGTCGCCGGGCTGCAGTCGCTCGCTCATGGCTCTCCTTGGGGTGGGCGGCACGCGGGGTGCGGGTACGGGAAAGGCGGGTGCGCGAGCGGGTCGCGCCCCTGTTCGTGCTACGCCCCGAGGTTACTGAGCCGCTCGAAAAGGGGGTGCTGTGGGGCGGCGGGGCCGTGGTGCTGACAGACTGTCCGCACGGATACGGATCGAGACGACCGGAGGCAGCGCGGTGTCGGAAGCCAGGACCCCTGCGCAGATCGAGAAGGACATCGTCCGCAGGCGGCAGGAGCTTGCCGTGACGCTGGACGAGATCGGTGTGCGGCTGCACCCGAAGACGATCATGGGGGACGCGAAGGCGAAGACGGCGGCGGCCGTGGACCGTACGGCGGGGCGGGCGTACGTGGCCGCCAACCGCGCGGTCTCGGACATCCGCGCCCAGTTGGTGGCGGAGGACGGCGCGCCCCGTCTGGAGCGGGTGGTGCCGCTGGCGATGATCGGTGTGGCCGTGGTCGGGCTGCTCGTGGTGGGCTCCAAGCGGCGCCGTTCCTGAGGCGGGCGTTGTGCGGGCGCGCGGACAGGTACGGTCGTGCCGTGAGCCCGAATAACGCCAAGGACACCCACGACAAGCTGCCCATCCGGATGCTGCACGACCGGGTGCTGGTCCGTACCGACATCGCCGAGGGCGAGCGCCGTTCCACCGGCGGCATCGTCATTCCCGCCACCGCGGCGGTCGGCCGCCGGCTGGCCTGGGCCGAGGTGGTCGCGGTGGGACAGAACGTGCGGACCGTGGAGCCCGGTGACCGGGTGCTGTACGACCCGGAGGACCGGGCCGAGGTCGAGGTGCGCGGCGTCGCGTACGTCCTGATGCGCGAGCGCGACCTGCACGCGGTGGCGGCGGAGCGCCTGGAGGGCGCCGAGGACGCGACGGGGCTGTACCTGTAGCGGATCTGCGGCCGTGCGGCCGCACCGGGGCGAGGACGGGCGGTGACCGGCGTCACCGCCCGTTTTGTGCGCCTTTTGCTAGGCTCGGGGACATCCCGACGAGACGCGCCGTACCGGGTCACGACAAGACGACGCACCCCTGTAGAAGCTCGCTTTCCACGGAGGTGCCGTCATGGCATGGATTCTGCTCGCCGTCGCCGGTCTGCTCGAAGTCGGCTGGTCGATCGGCATGAAGTTCACGGACGGGTTCACCCGGCTGTGGCCCAGCGTCTTCACCGGCGCGGGCATCGTCGCCAGCATGATGCTGCTCTCGTACGCCGCCCGGACCCTGCCGATCGGCACCGCCTACGGCGTCTGGGTCGGCATCGGCGCGGCCGGCGCCGCGGTCGTCGGCATGCTGGTGCTCGGTGAGCCCGCCACCGCCGCGCGGATCTTCTTCATCTGCTTGCTGCTGGTGGCGGTGGTGGGACTGAAGATGACGTCCGGCCACTGACGCCGGAGGCCAGGCGGGCGCGGGCCGTACGCACGGTCCGCGCCCGCCGCGTACGGCCCGCGTCCGCCCGCCCCCGGGCGGGTCTCCGTCACGCCCCCGGGAAGTTCTCCCACCCGCCGTACGCCCCGCCGTACCCCCCGTCGTATCCGCCTCCCATGCCGCCGCCGCTGCCGCCCCGGCCGCCGTTGATGCCGCCCTCGACGCCCCCGGCGGGGGGCTCCACGGTGGGCCAGTCGTCGGTGGGGGCGGTGGTCGGCTCCTCGGTCGGGAAGGTGGGGAAGCTGGGCCCGGGGGCCGTGGTGGGCCCGGGGCCGCTGGTCGGCGGGGTGCCGGTCGGGCCGCTGGGCGGCGGCGTGTCGCTCGGCGGTGCCTCGCTGGTGCTCGGCTGCTCGCCGGGCGTGCTCGGTGCCCGGCTGGGGGCCTGGCTCGCGCCCGCCTCCAGGTCCAGGTCGAAGTCCTTGGCCGGTGTGCCGTCCAGGGCGGCTTCGGTGTACGCGGCCCAGATCTCGGCGGGGAAGCCGCCGCCGTTGATCCGGGCCTGTCCCGCCGCCCCGTACAGCGGCTTCTGGGCGCCGGTGTCCGGGTCCTGGCCCAGGACGCCGACGACGGTGGCCAGGTCGGGGGTGTAGCCCGCGAACCAGGCGGCCTTGTCCTGCTCCGCCGTGCCGGTCTTGCCGGCCGCGGGCCGTCCGACGGCGCGGGCCGCCGAGCCGGTGCCGCCGGGGCTCTCGATGACGCTGCGGAGGATCGAGGTGGTGGTGTCGGCGGCGTTGCGGGGCACCGCGGTCTTCTCGCCGCGGTCCGGCAGTTCGACGGTCTCGCCGCCCTTGGTGGCCTTGCCGACGAGGCTGTACGCGCGCTGCTTGCCGTGGTTGGCGAGGGTGGCGTACACCTGCGTCATGTCCAGCACGCTGGGGGTGGCGGTGCCGAGCGAGATGGCGCCCTGGGAGGAGCCGAGGCTCGGCGTGTCCTTGGGGATGCCGAGGTCGATGGCGGTCTCCTTGACCTTCTCCGGGCCGACGTCGACACCCATCTGGGCGTACACGGCGTTGACGGACTTGTCGGTGGCGGTGGAGACGGTGATCGGCCCGTAGGAGCGGCCGTCCTCGTTCTCGGGGGCGAAGCCGACGCGCCGGCCGTTGCTGACCGCCTCGCGCTTGTTGGTGCCGTCGTAGACCGTGTTCGGGGTGATCTTGTTGCCGTCCTGGGTGACGGCGCCGTTGGCGACGGCGGAGGTGAAGACGATCGGCTTGAAGATGGAGCCGACCTGGTAGTCGCGGCGGGTGGCGCTGTTGACGTACTGCTTGGCGTAGTCGATGCCGCCGTACATGGCGACGACGTTGCCGGTGGCGGGGTCGATGGAGGCGCCGCCGGCTCGTACGTAACGGTCGGCCGTGGACGTGCCGAGCTGCCGCATCAGCTTCTTGTCGACGGCCTCGACCAGGGCGTCCTGGCGTTTCTTGTCGAGGGTGGTGGTGATGCGGTAGCCGCCCGCCGCGAGCGTCTGATCATCGATGATCTTGTTGTTGGTCAGGTAGTCCTTGATCGCTTCGACCAGGTAGCCGCGCTGTCCGGACAGGCCGGTGGGCGGCTTGGCCTTCCCGGGCGTGGGAAAGGTCAGCCCGGCCCGTTCGGACGCGCTGATCCACTTCTTCTTGACCATGCCGTCCAGGACGTAGTTCCAGCGGTCCAGAGCGCGCTGCCGGTTCTGCGGGTGGGTGGCGACGTCGTACGCGCTGGGCGCGTTGAGCAGGGTGGCGAGGTAGGCGCCCTCGGCGGTGGTGAGCTGGTCGGAGTTCTTGCTGTAGTACGCCTGGGCCGCGGCCTGGATGCCGTACGCGTTGCGGCCGTAGTAGCTGGTGTTGAGGTAGCCCTCCAGGATCTCGGACTTGCTGCGCTCGCGGTCCAGCTTGATGGCGATGAAGAACTCCTTGGCCTTGCGGGTGATGGTCTGTTCCTGGCCGAGGTAGTAGTTCTTCACGTACTGCTGGGTGATGGTGGAGCCGGACTGCTTGCCCTTGCCGGTGACGGTGTTCCACGCGGCGCGCAGCATGGCGACGGGGTCGACGGCGGACTCGGAGTAGAAGTCGCGGTCCTCGGCGGCCAGGACGGCTTCCTGGGTGGTCTTCGGGACCTGGCTCAGCGGGACGTTCTCGCGGTTGACCTTGCCGTCGCGGGCGATCTGGCTGCCGTCGGCGTACAGGTAGACGTTGCTCTGCGCCTGGGCGGCCCGGTTGGCGGCGGGGATGGGGACGAGCATGTACCCGGCGACGAGGCCGCCCGCGACCAGCAGCAGGACGAGCAGGAAGCCGCCCAGCACCATCCGCCAGGTGGGCAGGGCGCGCCGCCAGCCGGTGCGCCGGGGGCGGCCCTTGCCGGTCTCGGCCTTCCGGCCGGCGGCCGGTCCCTCCTGGGGGCCGTCCCCGTCGGCGGCCGCGGGCAACTCGGAGCGTGCGGCCCACTTCGGTACGCGGGGGCCGGCCTTGCCGTCCTGCTGCGGATCGTCGCTCATGTCTGTATGGACTCCTCGGCCGCCGCCGAGGGTTGTACCGCGGCGGATCGGTGACGTGTCGGGCGATTCGCGTTCTAAGCCGGAAAAGGAACTGTCGCCCGATACGAAACTCTCGCATCAAGCCCTTCACCCACGAGGGGCGGCGCGCACCTGTGACCGCTCCGTGACCGGCCGAACGGGTCGAAAGACTCACCGGAACGGGTGAATAAATGCGTGGCCGGGCCCCCGCGCGCCGCACTAGGCTCCGGTGCTTCGCGCCCGAAGGTGGCGTGCCGTCAGGAACGGGAGGCGCCGGACGTGTTGTGCGCAGCCGTCGCGGCGGGCAGCTTCCGGCGCTATGCCACCTACCGTATCGCCACCGCCTCCGGCGTCTTCACCAACACCGTCTTCGGGTTCATCCTCGCCTACACCTACATCGCCCTGTGGACCGAGCGCCCCCACCTGGGCGGCTACGACCTGCCGCAGGCCCTGACCTTCGTGTGGACCGGGCAGACGCTGCTGGCGGCCACCGGGCTGCTCATCGGCGGCGGCATGGACGAGCTGCAGGAGCGCATCCGCAGCGGGGACATCGCCGTCGACCTGTACCGGCCCGCCGACCTCCAGCTCTGGTGGCTGGCCGCGGACCTCGGGCGGGCCGCCTTCCAACTGCTCGGCCGGGGCCTGGTGCCGATGGCGGTGGGCACGCTGGTCTTTCCGTCGGCGCTGCCCGCCTCGCCGGTGACCTGGCTGCTGTTCCTGGTGTCGGTGGCGCTGGGTGTGGTGGTCGGCTTCGCGCTGCGCTATCTGGTGGCGCTGACGTCGTTCTGGCTGCTGGACGGCGCGGGCGTGGCGATGGTCGCCGGGCTGATGTGTCTGTTCTTCTCCGGGATGGTGCTGCCGCTGAACGTCTTCCCCGGCGGGTTCGGCGAGGCCGTCCGGCTGCTGCCGTGGTCCTCGATGCTCCAGGTGCCGGCCGACGTGCTGCTCGGGGTGCACGGCGGCGCGGGGGTGGCGCGGGCGCTGGCCTTCCAGGCCGGGTGGGCGGTGGTGCTGCTGGCGGCGGGGCGGCTGGTGCAGTCCGTGGCGACGCGGAAGGTCGTGGTGCAGGGTGGCTGAGGAAGGTACGTGGACCCACCGCTCGCGGCTGTCCGAGGGCCTGCGGGCGTACGGCCTGATCGCGGCGATGTGGATACGTTCCACGCTCGCCTACCGGACGTCCTTCCTGCTGACGGCGCTCGGCAACTTCGCCGCCACCGGGCTGGACTTTCTCGCGATCCTGCTGATGTTTTCCCACGTCACGGCCCTCGGCGGCTTCTCGCTGCCCGAGGTGGCGTTCCTGTACGGCACGTCCGGCGCGGCGCTCGGCCTGGCGGACCTGGTGCTGGGCAGCATGGACCGGCTCGGCGTGCGGGTCAGGGACGGCACGATGGACGTCCTGCTGGTGCGGCCCGTACCGGTGTTCGCGCAGGTCGCCGCGGACCGTTTCGCGTTGCGCCGGCTCGGCCGGATCGTGCAGTCGGCGCTGGTGCTGGGCTGGTCGCTGACCCGGCTGGAGGTGGACTGGACGCCGGGCAAGGTGCTGCTGGTACCGGTGATGCTGCTGTGCGGCGCGGTGATCTTCGGGGCGGTCTTCACCATCGGGGCCGCGTTCCAGTTCGTCGCGCAGGACGCCGCCGAGGTGCAGAACTCGTTCACGTACGGCGGCACGACGATGCTCCAGTACCCGCCCACCGTCTTCGCCGAGGACCTGGTGCGCGGCGTCACCTTCGTCGTCCCGCTCGCCTTCGTCAACTGGCTGCCCGCGCTGCGCCTGCTGGGCCGCGACGATCCGCTGGGCCTGCCGGGCTGGGTGGACTTCCTGGGGCCCGCGGTCGCGGTGGCGATGTGCGGGCCGGCCTGGCTGGCCTGGCGGGCGGGCCTGCGCAACTATCGGAGCACGGGGAGTTGAGGGACGGTATGCGGAGCGGTACGGGGGATACGGTGCGCGGCCCGGAGGAGTCCGGCGCTGCGGAGCGCGGCCCGGCAGAGGCCGGGGCCGCGGCGCGCAGTCCGGAGAAGGACGGGGACGTCGCGGCGCGGCAGCAGCGGCGGGCCGGGCCGGCGCACGACCCCGGGCCGTCCGGCGGGGAGCCCGGTTTCATCGAACTGGACGGCGTCGAGAAGGTCTTCCACGTACGGCGCAAGGCGGGGCGGCTGCGGCGGGTGCGCGAGGAGGTGCGGGCCGTCGACGGCATCAGCTTCCGGGTGCCGCGCGGCGCGATGGTCGGCTACATCGGCCCGAACGGCGCGGGCAAGTCCACCACCGTCAAGATGCTCACCGGCATCCTGGTGCCCAGCGGCGGGCGGCTGCGGGTGGCGGGCATCGACCCGGCGCGGGAGCGGACCCGGCTCGCGCGCCGGGTCGGGGTGGTCTTCGGGCAGCGGACGACGCTGTGGTGGGACCTGCCGCTGCGGGACTCCTACGAGCTGGTGCGGCGGATGTACCGGATTCCGGAGAGTGCCTACCGCCGGAACCTGGAGCGCTGTGTCGAACTGCTCGACCTGGCGGCACTGTTGCCGGTCCCGGTGCGGCAGCTCTCGCTGGGCCAGCGGATGCGTGGCGACATCGCGGCGGCGCTGCTGCACGACCCGGAGGTGCTCTACCTCGACGAGCCGACCATCGGCCTGGACGTCATCAGCAAGGCGAAGGTCCGCGGCTTCCTGCGCGAGGTGAACGCGGAACGGGGCACCACCGTCCTGCTGACCACGCACGACCTCACCGACATCGAGCAGTTGTGCCGCCGGGTGATGGTCATCGACCACGGGCGGCTGGTGTACGACGGCGGCCTGGACGGGCTGCACGCCGTGGGACGCAGCGAACGGACGCTGGTGGTGGACCTGGAACGGGAGCTTCCGCCGATCGAGGGGGTGCCCGGCGCCCGTACGGTCAAGGTCGAAGGCCCGCGGCAGTGGCTGGCGTTCCCGGCGGCGCAGAGCGCGGCGCCGGTCGTCTCGGCGGTGGCGGAGCGGTATCCGCTGGTCGACCTGTCGGTGCGGGAACCGGACATCGAGGACGTCATCTCTCGGATGTACGCGGACAACGCGACGCCATGAGGCATTAATCTGTCCGTATGACTGACGAACTCCCCGATCTGCGCGCCTCGGACGCCGACCGTGACCGGATCGCCGGGATCCTGCGCGACGCCCTCGCCGAAGGGCGGCTGGCGATGGAGGAGTTCGAGGAGCGGCTGACCGCGACGTACGAGGCGCGTACGGTCGGTGCGCTGCGGCCGCTGGTCGCCGACCTGCCGCAGACGTTCGACGGCGGGGTGCCGGACACCCGGGCCGCCGGGTCCGGGGCGGCCGCCTGGCGGGAGCGGATCGGCGGCGAGCCGTCCTCCCGCGGGGCCTTCGCCTTCTGGAGCGGCTTCTCGCGCAAGGGGCGCTGGACGGCGCCGCGCACGTTCACCGCCGGGGTGTTCCAGGCGGGCGGCGAGATCGACCTGCGCGACGCGCACTTCGAGGCCGGCGAGGTCACGGTGCGCTGCTTCGCGCTCATGGGCGGCATCGATGTCGTGGTGCCGCCGGGCGTCGAGGTGCAGGTGACCGGCTGGGGTTTCATGGGCGGCTTCGACAACGGTGACGGCGAGCCGGGGGAGCCGGGCGCGCCGCGGGTGAAGATCACCGGGTTCGCGATGATGGGCGGCGTCGGTGTCCGGCGCAGGCTCTCCAAGCTGGAGAAGCAGCGGATCAGGCTGGAGCGCGAGCGGCGCGCGGAGTCGGCGCTTCCGGGGGACGCGCGCGGGAACGAGGTGTCGGAGCGCCGGCGCAAGGAGCTGGGCTGACGGCGTGCGCGGGCGCCGGTGCCGCTGTCTCAGCGGTCTCCGCGCCCCCGGGCCTCCTCACCGTGCCGCCCGCACCGCTCCCTCGAGCTGCCGCAGGCCGACCGCGTCGGCCATGGCCCGGTAGCCGGCGTCGCTCGGGTGCAGATGGTCGCCCGAGTCGTAGGCGGGCCGCATCCGCAGCGGGTGGTGCGGGTCGCGCAGCGCCTGGTCGAAGTCGGCGTACTGCTCGTAGATCTCCCCGGCGCGGATCTTCGCGTTGAGGGCCCGGCGTACGGCGTCGAGCTCCGGCCGGTGGCCGCGGTGGCCGCCGAACGGGGTGAGCGTGCTGCCGACGACCCGGATGTCCTGGGCCGCTGCCCGGCGCACGATCTCCCGCATCCCGTCCGCCAGTTCCTCCGCGTCGAGGCGGCGCGGTGACTTGAACAGGTCGTTGAGGCCGATCTCGACGACGACGGCCCGCACCCCCGCACGCGACAGCACGTCGCGCTCCAGCCGGGACAGCACGCTCGGCCCGCCGCTGACCGACCAGCGGTTGCTGTCGGTCAGCAGGCGGTTGCCGCTGATGCCCTGGTTGAGGACGCCGTAGCGGGGCGCGCCGGGCTCGGTGCGCAGCCGGGCGGCGAGGAAGTCCGGCCAGCGGTGGTTGGCGTCCGGGGTGGAGGTGTTGCCGTCGGTGATCGAGTCGCCGACGGCCACGACGGCGCCGTCGGTGTGCGGGCCGCGGACGTCCACACCGGTCAGGTAGCGCCAGGCGGTGACCTTCTCGGTGTAGGCGCCGCCGGCGGTGTCCGCGGCGTGGTCGCCGCGTGTCAGGTAGGACGTCTGGCGGGCGTGCGGGTGGTAGGTGACGGGCCCGGAGGGGGCCGGGGAGTAGGTGGTGACCAGCAGGTCGGCGGCGGGCGGCACGGTCAGCCGGACCGGGTCGCTGGTGACGGCGCCGCCCGCCGGTACGGTCACCGCGGGCCGTCCGGAGAAGGTCAGCCGGCGCATGGTGCCGGGCGTGGCCGCCGGGCCGCCGGGTGCGAGGGCGCGGGCGAGGGTGGCGTGCCCGACGGACAGCGGGCGGGTGCCGTAGAGGTTGGAGAGCTGGATACGGGCGCTGGTGCCGCCGATGCTGGTGTGCACCACGTTGCGCAGCGAGGTGTTCGCGTAGCCGTCGGACGTGCCGGGTTCGGCGGCCGCGGCGGCCGCCGACCACGTACCGGTCCACCGTTCCGCCGCGGGCGGGCGGTCGTCTCCCGCGGGGTCCTGGGTACCGCCACCGCCGGAGCCGAGGAGCACCGCGGCGGCGGCGAGCGCCAGCAGTGCCGCCAGACCGGCGAGCAAGGGCAAGGGGCGGCCCACTGGAGTCGACATGCGGGCACCGTCTCCTACGGCAGGCGGAGCGGCGTGCTCCGGGCGGGCACAGGGCAGCGTGTGATCAGCGGCGGCGTCGTGGTCCGGTCGGGTCATTCATGCTGCCACGCGGTCCGGGCGGCCCGGGTGGCGCCCTGGCGGCGCGCGGGGGAACTCGTGGTTCGCCTCAGGAGTAGGACACAGTTGAACGCACGGCCGGCAGGAAACAGGGCAGATGCCTGTACGTACGGTGCTGACGGGTTCGAGCGGGTGGAGCGGATGGAACGGACGAAGACGGACGTGGTCCCCGGGGCGGATACGGCCGCGGGAGCGGGCGGGACACCGCCGGACGGCGGGCGCGCGGGCACGGGCCGGTTCCGCGGCCCGGTACCGCCCGGCGGCTTCCCGCACAGCCCCGGGGACAGCCCCGCGGACGCGGAGAAGCGGCGCGGCGTACGGCGCATGAAGACCCTCGCGACCGGTCTGCTGCTCGGGGTGGCCCTGGTGTACGCCCTGGCCACCTGGGCGAAGGCGGCCGGCGCGGGCGGCTGGGCGGGGTATGTGGCGGCGGCGGCCGAGGCGGGCATGGTCGGCGCGCTGGCCGACTGGTTCGCGGTCACCGCCCTGTTCAAGCGGCCGCTGGGGCTGCCCATCCCGCACACCGCGATCATCCCGACGAAGAAGGACCAGCTCGGGGTGAGCCTCGGCGAGTTCGTCGGCGAGAACTTCCTGTCCGGCGACGTCGTACGGCAGCGGCTGCGCAAGGTCGGCATCGGCCGGCGGCTGGGCGCCTGGCTCGCCGAACCGAAGAACGCCGACCGGGTGACGGCGGAGCTGTCCACCGCGCTGCGCGGCGCGCTGACCGTGCTGCGCGACTCCGACGTGCAGGCGGTGGTCGGCGAGGCGATCACCCGCCGCGCCGACGCGCAGGAGGTCGCGCCGGGCCTCGGCAAGATGCTGGAGAAGGTGGTCGCGGACGGCGGGCACCGCCGGGTCGTGGACCTGGTCTGCGTACGGGCGCACGACTGGCTGACCTCGCACGGCGACTCGGTGATGACGGCGGTCTCCGGCGGCGCCCCCGGCTGGACGCCGCGCTTCGTGGACCGCAAGGTCGGCGAGCGGGTCTACAAGGAGCTGCTGCGGTTCGTCACCGAGATGCGGGACATGCCCGAGCACCCGGCGCGCGGCGCGGTGGACCGTTTCCTCAAGGACTTCGCGGGCGACCTCCAGTCCGACACCGACACCCGGGAGCGGGTGGAGCGCCTGAAGTCGGAGGTGCTGGGGCGCGGCGAGGTGCAGGATCTGATCGCCTCCGCGTGGGGCTCCGTACGCACCATGATCGTGGCGGCCGCCGAGGACGAGAACAGCGAGCTGCGGCAGCGCACCCGGTCGGCGCTGCTGTCGCTGGGCCAACGGCTGGCCCGTGACGGGCGGCTCCAGAACAAGGTCGACGGCTGGCTGGAGGGCGCCGCGGTCTACGTCGTGACGACGTACCGCGCCGAGATCACGTCGCTGATCACCGACACCGTCGCGAGCTGGGACGCCGACCACACCTCGAAGAAGATCGAGGCGCACATCGGGCGCGACCTCCAGTTCATCCGGATCAACGGCACGGTCGTCGGCGCCCTCGCCGGCCTGTGCATCTACGCGGTGTCGCGGTTGCTCGGGGGGTAGGGCGGCTCGGTACAGGGCTCTGGAGCCACCCCGTACGGGAGGAACCTGGGCGTACGGGGAAAATGAGGAGGTGACGGACGACGACATCCTGGCTGTACCGGACCCGGAGCGGGCACTGCGGTGGCTGCACGAGCGGCTGACCCCTGGCACCGACGCAGGGCGGCATGTCGTCACCGAACTCGTCCCCGAGGGCTACCCGGCGTACGTACGCGTCTTCCACACCTGGACGCTGGAGGAAATACCCGGACTGCGCAGGACGTGGCGGGAGATGGCGGCGGCTTCCGGCGCGCACTTCCACGGTGAGCTGATGGGCGGAGCCGTGCGGCGGGAGGTGCTCAGCCCGCCGGTCGGGGAGCAGTGGGAGGTTTTCGACGGGGAACCCGACCCGGCCACGCGTCAGGGACTCGTGGAAATCCTCTCGGCAGCCACGGCGGCGGACCAGCGGGTCTTCTACAGCTATGAGCTGGCCAGAGAGCTCCGCGGCGAGGAAACCCTCGTCTGGACGTCGTCGCTCTCCGGCCTGGAAGCCGTGCGGGCCCGCACGGGGGAGGAGTACGCGGGGCCGGAGCACTGGTGGCCCGAGGACCGCGGCTGGGTGGTCGCGTGCGACTGGGACCTGTGCTCCACGTATGTGGCGTGCTCGGAAGCGCTCGCCGAACGCCTCGTCGGCAGCGACCTGATCGAGGCCGTTCGGGTGGCTCCTGCCGTACGGGTGGACAACGGGGCCGATCACCTCGACCAGCGCTCCTGACGACGCCGAGGGACCGGCCCCGAAGCCGGTCCTGGCCCCGCCTCGGGCAGCGCCGCCTATGGAAGTCTCCCGCCGCAGGCCCTACCGTGCAGCGCGTGCGCGAGCGGATACCGGTGGTGGTGCAGGGGCAGCGGCGGCGACGGCCGCGCGCCGTACGGGTGGTGTGGGCGGGCGCGGAGCTGGCGGTGACGTTCGGCGTGCTCGTCCTGCTGCTGGTCGTGCACCAGTTGTACTGGACGAACCGGCAGGCGCAGGCGAGCGCGCGCGACCAGGTGGCGCGGCTGGAACGGCAGTGGGACGCGCAGTTCCCGCCGTCCGCCGGAACACCCGCCACCGGAACGCCGCCCGCCGGACCGTCGCCCGGCCCGGCCGCCTCCACCGCGCCCGAGCGGCACGGGGACCGTATGCGGCAGGAGTCCCGCGGCACCCTGGAGCAGGTCCCGCCGCCGCGCCCGCGCCGGGACGCCGCGTACGCGGTCCTGCGCATCCCGCGTCTCGGCCTGACCGTCCCCGTCGCCGAGGGGACCGGCAGGTCCGCCGTCCTGAACAAGGGCTACGCCGGTCACTACGCGCACACCGCGCAGCCCGGTGAGACGGGCAACTTCGCGCTCGCCGGGCACCGCAACACGCACGGCGAACCGTTCCGCTTCCTGAACCGGCTGCGGCCCGGCGACACGGTGGAGGTGGTCACCGCGGCCGCCCGCTACACGTACGCGGTCGACCGGACCGTGCCACGCACCACGCCCTCCGACGGCACCGTCGTCGCCCCCGTCCCGTACAGCACCGCCCACCCGTCCCTGCGCTACACCGAGCCCGGCTCCTACCTGACGCTGACGACCTGCACCCCCGAGTACTCCTCGGCGTACCGGCTGGTGGTGTGGGGCCGACTGACGGGCGCGGTGCCCCGATAGGCTCTTCCGCTGTGCTGAAACGTCCCACGCTGCTGTGGCTCCTGGTCCCTCACGTGCTCTACCTCGGTGTGCTGCCGCTGGTGAACCGTGTGACGCCGACCGTGTTCGGACTGCCCTTCCTCGTCTTCTGGATGCTGCTCGCGACCCTGCTGACGCCGCTGTCGGTGTGGCTGGCCTGGCGCGGCGACCGGAAACGGGCCGCGCGGCGGGCCGCCGGGCGAGCGGGCGCGCCGGCCGGAGAGGGGAGCGCGGCATGAACGCGACCATCGCCACCTCCATCTTCGCGGCGTTCATGGTGCTGACGCTGGCCCTGGGCCTGCTGGCGGTCCGCGGCGGCGGGCGCCGCGAGGGCGGGCTCGCCGAATGGTCGGTGGGCGGCCGCAGCCTCGGCACGGTCTTCATCTGGGTGCTGATGGCGGGCGAGAGCTACACCAGCTTCAGCTACCTGGGCGCGGCGGGCTGGGGCTACAACTTCGGCGCCCCGGTCCTCTACGTCCTCGCCTACATGTCCTGCGGCTACGCGCTCGGCTTCGTCGTCGGCCCGATGCTCTGGTCGTACGCCCGCCGGCACGGCCTGGTCGGCATCACCGACCTGGTCGCGCACCGCTACGGGCGGCGCTGGCTCGGTACGGCCGTGGCGATCCTCGCCACCGTCTGCCTGCTGCCGTACATCCAGCTCCAGATCACCGGCATGGGTGTGGTCGTGACGACCATCTCCTACGGTGCGATCAGCCTGAACCGGGCCTACTTCATCGGCTTCGCGGTGACCACCCTCTTCGTCGTGGTCAGCGGGTTGCGCGGCAGCGCCTGGGTGTCGGTCCTCAAGGACATCCTGGTGATCGCGACGCTGGCGTTCCTCGCCGTGTACGTACCGCTGCACTACTTCGACGGGTACGGGCCCTTCCTGGACCGGATCGTCGCCGAGAAGCCGCAGTGGCTGACCTTCCCGGGACACGCGTCGGGCGGCCTGGGCCAGGGCTGGTTCATCACCACCTCCCTCCTGAACTCGCTGACCGTCGTCATCTTCCCGACGACCGTCGCGGGCTATCTGGGCGCGCGCAACGCCGACGCGCTGCGGCGCAACGCGGTGCTGCTGCCGTTCTACAACGTGCTGCTGTTCGTGCCGATGCTGCTGGGGATGGCGGCGCTGTTCGTGGTGCCGGGGCTGACCGGCGCGGACTCCAACCTGGCGCTGTTCAAGCTGGTGGTGGACTCGCTGCCGGCCTGGCTGGTGGGCGTCACCGGCGTCGCCGCGGCGCTCTCCTCCATCGTGCCGATGGCCGTGTTCATGCTGGTCATCGGCACGATGTGGGGGAGGAGCGTGCTGGGTGCGGTGCCCCGCCTGGCGAACCGCCAGAAGCTGTGGTCCCAGGTGGTCGTCGTGGCGGCGGGCGCGCTGGCGCTGCTGCTGACGTACACCGCGCCGAACACCCTCGTACGCCTCTCGCTCATCTCGTACGAGGGGATGGCGCAACTGGTACCGATGATCCTGCTGGGGCTGGTGTGGCGGCGGCTGACGCTGTACGGAGCCGTCAGCGGTCTGCTCGTGGGCCTCGTGGTGGTCTGCGGGCTGGTCTTCACCGAACACGACCCGGTGTGGGGCATGAACGCGGGGATCGTGGCGCTCGCGGTGAACCTGGTGGTGGCGCTCGCGGTGACCTGGCTGGGCCCGCGGCCCGTGGACGACCGGCCGGACGCCGAGGTGCTGGCGTCGGACCTGGACCCCGAGGACGGTCCGGGCGCGGCCGTCGCGCCGGGGGACGGCGCGTCGGGAGGCGGCGCCGCCGGCGTCAGCCCGTCGCCGGCGAGGTGATCTTCTTGCCCTCGGGGGAGACGGCGAACCAGGTGCCCATCTTGCCCTGCCCGTTCACGTCCCCGGGCTGCTTGTCGCCGCTGAAGGTGTAGACCGGCCAGCAGTCGACCGCGAGCTGCTGGGTGCCGTCGGGCCGCGTGACGGTGCTGATCAGCTTCTCGGGGATGCCTTCGAGCTTGCTCTTGTCGGCCGGTCCGACGGGTTTCCAGGTGTCCAGGCAGGCGCCGTTGCAGCCGAACTTCATCGGCCAGGCGCTGTCCTTGTCGAAGCGGTAGACCGTACGGCCCTCTTTGTCGACGAGCAGCTTGCCGAGCTTGGGCTGGTCGAAGACGGAGACGTCGGCGGCCGGTCCGGCGGTGGCCTTCTTGCCGTCGGGGGCGAACGCGTTCCAGGTGCCGCCGACGCCGTGGCCCTTGGTGTCGCCGGGGGCGGTGTCCTTGGCGTAGCGGTAGGCGGGCCAGCCGTCGATGGTGAGCTGCTGGGTGCCGTCGGCGCGGGTGACCGAGCCGAGGGCGCTCGCTGCCATGCCGGAGGCGGCGGTGACGTCGTCGGCGGGCACCGGGGGCCAGGTGGTCGCGCAGGCGCCGGAGCAGGCGGAGTTCGGCGGCTTGGCGGTGTCCTTGTCGAAGCGGTAGAGCGCCTTGCCCTTGCTGTCGGTGACGACCGGGCCGAGCTGGGGGGACTGGCGCAGCGCGAGGGTCCGGGCGGGCTCGCCCTGGGCCGCGGGACGGTTGCTGTCGCCCGTCGAGCCGTAGCCGTCGCCGCCGGCCTGGCCCTTGCCCGCGCCGCTGTCGGCACCGTAACCGCCGCCGCCCGAGCCGTAGTCGGTGGAACTGCCGCTGCCCGCCTGCGCCTTGCCGTTGGCCACGGGGGCGGCGTCGGTACGGTCACCGGAGCCGCAGGCGGTGGTGAGCGCCATGACGGCGGCGGCCGTCACCGCCAGGGCGGTGTGGCGGCGCTGGGTGTCGGGGCGCGGGTGGGCAGCGGGGCGGGGGTGGCCGGTGTGCGGGTGGGGCTGCGGGCTCATCGTCGTCTCCTTGGAGGGGTGCCGGGGAGGGTTGTCTGCGGGGGTACGCGGGAGGGGAAGCGGGTGTTCAGGCGGGGCGGAAGTTGTCATCGGCGGACGAAAAACGGGCGCAAGTGGCCTCCGTACAGGGGACGTTCGATGGCCCTTCGGTGGCCGTACGGGTCATTCGCCGCCTTGGACGCGCAGGGCGAGCGCCGGGCAGCGCCGTACCGCGAGCTGCGCGCGGCGGCGCATCCGGGCGGGCAGCGGCATCGTGGCCCGCTCCGGGTAGCCGTCGGGCCCCAGCCGGACCATGCCGGGCACGAGGTCGGCGCACAGGCCGTGGCCCTGGCACAGCGTCCAGTCGACGAGCAGCCGCTGCTCGGGCGCGGGGGGCCGGGCGGCGGTGACCGTGTCGGCTCGGGCGCCGGAGTGCGGTCCGTCACCGGTCTCCGGGGCGCTGCCGATGCCGTGCGCCGCCGGGCCGGGGACCGGCAGCGCGCCGAGCACCGGGCGGCCGCACCCGGCTCCGTCGGCATGCCTGGCGAACTCGTCGGGGAAGGCGGCCAGCGCCGAGGCGATGAAACGGGCGGTGCCGTCAGGATGACTGCACGCGCCGCGTCGTTCCACGGCCCGCATCCGGTCCCGTACGGCGTCCAGCGCGCGCTGTCCGCTACCGCCGACTGCTCGGCCGAGCGAGTCGGCGAGTGCGGGCAGGCCCAGTACACAGGGCCCGCACTGTCCAGCGGATTCGGCGGCCATCCAGCGCGCGACCCGCACGGTCTCTCCTGCCGGGCAGGTCCCTTCCGGCAGCGGCAGCACCGCCCCCGCGCCGAGCACCGAGCCGTGCGCGGCCAGGTCGTCGCGGCTGAGGAGGGCCGTACCGGCGGCGGACGGTGACAGCCAGGTGCCGTGGTAGCCGCCGATCAGGACGCCCTGGCCGGGGCCGAGGCCGCACCGGGCCAGGACGCGGGCGAGCGGCACCCCCGTGGGCGCTTCCACGACCCGGTGGCCGGCCACGGTCAGCAGGACGGTGCCGGGTTCGGCCGGGTCGCCCGTAGCGCGGTAGCCCAGGGCGCCCAGCCGCGCGGCGACGGCGAGCTGGGCGTACGTCTCGGTGTTGGAGAGCAGGGTGGGCAGGCCGTGCAGGCCGCGTTCGCTGGAGCGGACCCTGCGGCCCGAGGGCAGGCCGGGGCCCCGGCCGAGGCCGTCGGTGAGTGCGGTGCCCTCGCCCGTCACGAAACGCTCCGGCAGCAGTTCGGCACGTACCGGTGTGGACAGCGGGCCCCGTTCGGCGATCGCCCGGCGTACCGACCGGGCCACGTCCGCGCGGGTCACCCCGACCGCGACCTCCTCGGCGCCGAGCGCCCGCGCGGCCAGCAGCGCGCCGTCCAGCACCAGGTGCGGCGCGAACAGCAGAAGAGCCGTGTCCTTGAGGCAACCGGGCTCGCCCTCACTGCCGTTGACGACCACCGCGACCCGCCCTCCCGTACGGCGGCCGCCTGCCAGGACGGCGCGCAGCTTGCGCGCGAAGGGGAAGCCCGCGCCGCCACGGCCGCGCAGACCGGTGTCCTCGGCCAGCGCCACCAGCTCGCTCGCGGACAGATCGGGCGGGCTGCCGTGCCGGGCAAGGTGCGCCACCCGCCCCAGGCGCTCCACCCTGCCCGCTCCGGCCACCCTGCCCGCTCCGGCCAGCCCGTCCACCCCGTCCAGCCCTTCCACCACGCCCAACCCGTCCAGCTCGACCAGCCCGGCCAGCAGTCGAGGCGCCTCGAACACGGCCAGGCCGGGAACGACCGGACCGGGCGCGGCGGGGACGGGGCCGACGGGGGCTGGGCCGGTGGAGACGGGGTCGACGGCGGGCACATGCCCACCGCCGGGGCCGCCACCGGAGCCAGGCAGCGGAACAGCGGCAGCCGACACCAAGAGCGTCATGGGGAACTCCTATCGTCCTGCGACACGTTGAGGTATCCGGGGGACCACAAGAGCCGCCCCCGTAGGCGCACCGGCCGCACCCCGCCGCCATACCGGCCATACCGGCGCATTCTTCGCCCGCAGCCGTACGTCATGGACGGCCACCACGGGAGTGCCGCGCCGCCCGGTCCGGGGCCCGGGCCCCGCCGGAATCAGCGCCCGGCGTCGGGTTGTACGGAATCCTGACCCGCCGCGGCGCCCGCAGCCGCAGTACGAGCACCACCGCGACCCCGGCGACGCACAGCAGGTATCCGGTGGTCACCCAACCGGAGGCCGCGCGCCCCGACTTCAGCCCGTGCACCAGCGCCGCGCACCAGGCCACGTACGCGCCCATGTGCAGCACCCGCCACCACCGCGACCCGCGGCGCGAGGTGAACGCGCCGCGCACCGCGCCCGTCACCGCCGCCGCGAGGAAGAGATAGCCGGCCAGGGTGCCGAGCCCGATGAGCAGCGGCCGCCCGCCGTCGGCGAACGGCACCACGGCGGCCGTGCCGCCCACCCGGCCGCGGGCGATCTTCACCCCGATGTGCAGGGCGAGGAAGCCCAGCCCCGCGACGCCGGTGCCGCGGTGCACGGCCTGCGCGATCAGCCGGTGGCCGGAATGCAGCAGCAGCCGGTCGGTGGCGGCCAGGCCCCACAGCACGGTGCCGGTGAGCGAGACCAGCGCGAGGACGCCCGCGCCGAAGTCCAGGAAGTCGAGCACCCGCCGAGGGGCGCCGGCCTGGGTGGCCACGGCGAGGAAGAGCAGCACGACGGCGGGCAGTGCCGGGCGCAGGGCGGTCCGCAGACGGGACGCGGGCATCGGGCCTCCTTGGGGCGGAGTTGGGGTACGGGGGAGAAGCGCGGGGTGCGGGCAGGGGTGTGGGCAGCGCTTCGGAGCGGTGGCCGTGCGGCGAAATGCGTACGCCGCACGCCGGTTTCGACGACGGCCGCCGGTATCGGTGACCGCTGCCGGTGTCGGTGACGGTCGCCGGTGTCGGTGACGGCTGCCGGTTTGGGTGACGGCTGCCGGTCCGGGTGACGGCCGGTATCGGTCACGGCCGGTTCCGGTGACGGTCGCCGGTATCGGCGCGCGGGGTGGCCCGGTTCGGGCCGCCGGGGATATTCGCACCTGTTTATGCGCGGTGTCCCGCCGGGACGCGGAAAGGTGTGCGCCAAAGGCGGTGGTCCGGGGTGAGCAGCAGCATCACGGAACGCCGCCGGAGCGTCCGCCGGTTTATCGCGCTGTGACAAATTCCTGCACCGGCATCGAAGTTACGCGTGGTAACTCCGGATGGTGCCCCCTCAAGCACGAGCACCGCTCGAAGCACCACCGCTCGAAGCACCACCGGACACCGCTCCGCCGCACGCGGCACCGCCGCACGACGCGCTCGACGCCCACGGTGCTTCCGGGCAGCAGGGCCGTACCCCCCTCCGCATCACGCCAGGATCGAGGTAGCGATGTGTGATCTCCTGAACCGCATCTGGTCACGCCCCCGTGGCGAATGGACCCGCGTGCTGAGAAAGGAACTCCCGGCGCTCGCCGAGAAGATGACCGAGGAGCTGCGGAGCGGATTTCCCGCCTTTGCCGCACTGCTCGCGGAAACGGGCGCCGAAGAAGAGGCCCGCCGGGCCGTGGAACAGGCCATGCTGGTGGCGCTCGGCTACCAGGAAAACGCGGAGCGCGTCCACCGGCCCAAGGATCTCGTCGTCACCCCGCTCCCCATGGCGCCGGCCCGCCGCGAGATATTCGCCGCCCTCACCGGGACCAAGGACGTCTCCGACGTCGCCCTCTCCGAAGTGGCCCGCTGCGCCGGCTGGCCCGTACCGGCCCTCGTCCAGGCCGTCGCGCTCGCCTCGCCCGCCGAAGCCCCTCAACTGGCCGCCGCCCTCGGCGACGCCCTCATCGGCACCGTCGACGGTGACACCTGCCTGCTCGTCCCCGACCCCGGGACGCAGACCCGCGCCCGTCTGGAGGCCGCCCTCAAGGGCCGGGCGGCGGCGGTCGGCCATGCCGTACCGGCGGGTGACGCCGCTTCCTCGCTGCGCTGGGCCCGCGCCCTGCTCGCCCTGTCGCCCGGCCGCGGCGGCCCCGACACACGCCCGGCCTTCGTCGACGACCACCTGTCCGCACTGCTCCTCCTCCAGGACGAGTCGCTGGCCAGAGCGCTCTCCGCACGCTGGCTGAGTCCCCTTGACGACCTGACGCCACGCCAGAGCGAACGCTTGGAGGTCACCCTGCTCGCCTGGCTGGAGGGCGGCGGCGCACCCGAAGCGGCCCGGGTGCTCCAGGTGCACCCGCAGACCGTGCGCTACCGCCTGCGGCAGATCGAGAAGCTCTTCGGCCCCGCGCTGCGCGACCCGCGGACCCGTTTCGAACTGGAGATGGCGCTGCGCAGCCGCCGCCTGATGGCCCACGTGCGGCGCTACCGCTCGCGGGCCGGCCGCCGGGCACGGGCTGTCGCCTCCACCATCCGACCGCTGGGCATGGCCAGGGAAGCCCGGGTCAACGGGCTGTGACCGGCGCACGGTGACCGCGGCGGCCCCGGGCTCCCCTCCGGGGCCGCCGCCCTGCCCGGCGGTCCTGCCGCTACGCTGGGGCGGAAGCAGGCCGGACGGACCGTGGCCTGCCGTAAGCCGTATTCGTGTGCGATGCGTGCGCGTATGCGTAAGCCGTACGGACCGGGGAGGGGGAGCACATGCGGCGCTTCGCCGACGCCTGGCGGCTGTACATGGGCGCGCTCTTCTTCCTGCTCTCCGGGTTCGCGCTCGCCCAGAGCGGGCTGACCTCGACGCTCGCCGCCGCCGCGACCACCGCCGCCGTACTGCTGCTGTGCCGCGCCTTCCTGGCCGCCGCGCTCGCCCGGCCCGAGCCCCCGGGCCGGGTCCGTACCGCCATCCGCGACCGGGAACGCCGTACGGCGTTCCTGCCGCAACGCGATCCCGACGCCGCGGGCCGCCCGCGGCCCAGGGCGCCCGGCCGTCCCCTCCCGACGGCCGCGTAGGCGCCTCTCCCCTCGCACTCCGCGGAGGCACCGGCCCCGCGCGGCTCGTCACGCCGAATTCCTCTTCCGGCACGACGAGACCCCGTGGAGGGCTCACCCATGTCCGTCTTCGCCACCCTGGGCAGCGGGCTGTCCCAGGCCGCCGACCTCATCGAACCGCTCTTCGGCGCCTCGGCGACCGCCGCCGCGATCATCCTCTTCACCCTGTGCGTACGCGCCGCACTGCATCCGCTCGCCCGCGCCGCCGCCCGCGGCGAGAAGACCCGTTCCGCACACGCCCCGCGCCTGGCCGAACTGCGCCGCAAGTACGCGAAGGACCCGCGGCGTCTGCAGGAGGAGACCGCCGCGCTCTACGCCGAGACCGGCTCCTCGCCGCTGGCCGGCTGCCTGCCGGCGCTCCTGCAACTGCCCGTCTTCTTCGTCATGTACCACCTGTTCACCAGCGACGGCAGCGGCCTGCTCACGCACACGCTGCTGGGCGCGCCGCTCGGCGGGCACTGGACCCAGGCCCTCGCGGACGGCGGCCCGACCGGACCGCACGGGCTGGTCTATCTGGCGCTGTTCGCGCCGGCCGCCGCCGTCGCCACCTGGAACTACCGGCGGGCCCGTACGACGATGGCGCGGAACGCGGCGACGGGCTCGGCCCCCGGCCGGGCGGGTACGGCCGGCAGCGGTACGGTGCCCGGCCTCGCCGCCATGACGAAGATGATGCCGCTGCTGTCCTTCGGGACGCTGGTGAGCATCGCGGTGCTGCCGCTGGCGGCCGCGCTCTACCTCGTGACGACCACGGCGTGGACGGCGTGCGAGCGGGCGCTGCTCCACCGGGACCACGACCGGGACGGCCACGCTGACCGTACGGCGGGGGAGGAGGCCGCGGCCCGGGCCGGTACGGCCGGGTAACGGTACGTCCCCGGACCGTACCGCCGGGTAACGGTCCAGTACGTGAACCGGGTCTTGCGGAGCGGACGCCGTTCTTGGACGATCGTCCGAATCGCTCGATGGCCGTCCCCATCGGCCGGTCCGGGAGAGCCCTCCCGGACCGACCCTTCGACCACGGGAGTTGTACCGATGAAGCTGTTGCGTGTCGGTCCGGTGGGGGCGGAACGCCCGGCGCTGCTCGACGAGGAAGGTGTGCTGCGCGATCTGTCGTCGCTGGTCACGGACATCGACGGGGCGCTGCTCGGGGACCGCCCGGCGCTCGCCCGGATACGGACGGCGGCCGCCGCCGGTGTGCTGCCGCGCCTGGACCCGGCCGGTCTGCGCACCGGGCCGCCGGTCGCCCGGATCGGCAAGATCGTGTGCATCGGGCTGAACTACCACGACCACGCGCGCGAGACCGGCGCCGCCGTACCGGCCGAGCCGATCGTCTTCATGAAGGCGCCGGACACGGTCGTCGGGCCCGACGACACGGTGCTGGTGCCGCGCGGCAGCGGGAAGACGGACTGGGAGGCCGAACTGGCCGTCGTCATCGGCCGTACCGCGCGCTACCTGGAGACCGACGACGAGGCCCGTGCCGCCGTCGCCGGATACACGATCGCGCACGACGTCTCCGAACGGGAGTTCCAGATCGAGCGCGGCGGCCAGTGGGACAAGGGCAAGAACTGCGAGACGTTCAACCCGCTGGGCCCGTGGCTGGTGACGGCGGACGAGGTGCCCGACCCGCAGGCGCTGGGCGTACGGCTGTGGGTCAACGGCACGCTGCGGCAGGACGGCACGACCGCCGAGCAGATCTTCCCGGTGGCCGAAGTGGTCCGTTACGTCAGTCGGTTCATGACCCTGTACCCGGGCGACGTCATCAACACCGGCACCCCGGCGGGCGTGGCGATGGGCTGCCCGGAGCCCAAGCCGTACCTGCGCGCCGGTGACGTGGTGGAGCTGGAGATCGACGGCCTGGGGCGGCAGCGGCAGGAGCTGAAGGGAGCCTGACGGGGCCTCAGGCGCACGGGTCCGCCCGGGGCGGGTGGCCGGTGGCCGGCTGTCGGCTGGACAGGGGGACTCGCCGTACGGGGGCGCGAGCGGTCCCGCTGCCCGGCCACTTCACGCACATAGTGCACTTATGCCTGCAAAAAAGACAAAACGGACCCATGTGGTGGGGGCCGCCGCGCTGGGAGCCGTGGCCGCGGTGCTCCTCGGCCTGTTCGCGGCGTTCGGCTTCGCGGCGCCGCTGCCCGGCGGCCTCGGCCCGTGTCTGGGGAGCCAGTGCCCGCCCTCGTACTCCGATCCGAACAACGGACCGGTGGCCGGACGGGACGAGAACCTCAACATCTTCGTCGGCGGGGACTTCCGCGTCGGCGGCTCGGCCGCCGAGGCCGAAGGCAAGATCGTCACCCTCGGCGACTTCCGGATGAACAAGACCGGTGGCTCCAGCGTCTACAACGTCGGGGTCGTCGGCGTCGGCTCCCGGGTGCCCCCGCCCAACGGCTCCGACTTCCTGACCGTGGGCGGTGACGTCACCATCGCCCCCGGCCAGCGGCTGCTCGCCGAGGAAGGCAGCACCCACGGCGTCGTCGCGTACGAAGGCAGGCTGACCGGCACCGTGATCCCCCAGTCGGACCAGCGGCCGGGCGCCGCCGACCCGTACTGCGGACTGGTGCCCGACCTCACGGCGAGCAGCCAGTGCTACGCCCGGACCGGCGACGGGCAGCGGCCCGCGACCGGCACCGCCGTCAACCAGGGCTACTCGACGGTGTTCACCGGCGACGGGACCTCCGCCCTCCAGGTCTTCAACGTCGACTTCGACCTGGCGGGCCGCAACGGCGGCGCCCAGGGCATCACCTTCCAGAACATCCCGGCCGGCGCGACCGTACTGGTCAACATGGTCGGCGACGCCCGCACCGTCAACACCTACATCGGCCACGACCTCCAGCCGCCCGGCATCCGCGAGCGGCTGCTGTGGAACTTCCCGGACGCGAACACGGTGGAGTTCAAGGGTGGCGCGCAGTTCCAGGGAAGCGTGCTGGTCGGCAAGCAGGGCAGCACGACGACGGTCTCGGTACCGGGCATGAACGGCCGGTTCTTCACGGTCGGTTCGCTGGTGCACACTTCGACATCCGGCGCGGAGCTGCACAACTACCCGTTCAACGGGGATCTGCCGGACTGCCGCGCATCGAGCCCGAGCCCGAGTCCGACGCCGAGTCCGACGCCGACCCCTTCTCCGACACCGACGGAGCCGTCGCCGAGTCCGACGGATCCGAGTCCGTCGCCGACCGAGCCGAGCCCGTCGCCCACGGAGCCGTCGCCGTCACCCACGGACGAGCCGTCACCGACCGACGAGCCGTCACCGAGCCCGACGGAGCCGAGCCCGTCGCCCACGGACGAGCCGTCACCGTCACCGACCGACGAGCCTTCCCCCACGCCGACGGAGCCGAGCCCGTCGCCGACGGAGCCGACTCCGTCCCCCACACCCACGGACCCGAGCCCGTCCCCGACGCCCACTCCGACCGAACCGACCCCGTCGCCCACCGAGCCGAGGCCGACACCGCCCGAGCCGACGCCGTCGCCCACGGAGCCGACCCGGCCGCCGTCGCCGTCACCCACGGAGCAGACCCCGCAACCGACCCCGGAACCGACCGGGCCGACCGCACCACCGTCACCGACCGAACCCACCCCGGAGCCCACCGAGCCGACTCCGGAGCCCACCGACCCCACCCCGGAACCGTCCCCGACCACCACCGAGCCGACCACATCACCGTCACCGACCGCCCCCACCCCGAGCCCCACCCCGGCCCCCACGGGCTCCTCCTCCGGAGGTCCGGTGCCCAGCCCGGGGCCGACGGATGACGGGGACCAGTTGGCGCACAGCGGCAGCAGCACCTTCCAGGACCCGCTGTTCATCGGGGCGGCAGCCGCCGCCGTCGTCAGCGGTGCGGTGCTCGTACTGATCATCCGCACGCGCCGCCGCCGCTCCGGCGGCTGACCTCCGGGTCAGCCCGCCGGCTGCTGCTCGATGTAGCGCCCCAGGGCGTCGACCACCAGCGCGTGGTCGTCGCCCTGGGGGAGGCCGGAGACCGCGACCGTGCCGACGACTCCGGTGCCGCGCAGCCGTACGGGGAAGGCGCCGCCGTGCGCGGCGTAGCGGTCCGGGTCGAGACGGGACGATTCTTCGAACGTCCGGCCCTTGGCGCGGAAGCGGGCGCCGACGAGGTACGAGGACTCCGCGTACCGCTCGACGACGCGGCGCTTGCGCTCGATCCACGCGTCGTTGTCGGCCGACGTGCCCGGCAGCGCGCAGTGGAACAACTGCTGCGCGCCGCGCCGGATGTCCACCGTCACGGCCGCGCCGCGCTCACGCGCCAGGTCCGCCAGCAGGCAGCCGAGCTGCCAGGCGTCCTCGTTGCCGAAGCGGTCCAGGACCAGGCGGCGCTCCTGTTCCTCCAGTTCGCGGACCTGGTGGCGGGCCGCCTCGCGCTCGTCCAGGCCGTTCAGCACCCCGCTGCCGCCTGTGCCGTTCACCTGCGTCGTGCCGCTCATGCCGACTCCTCGATCCGGACCGCGCGGCCCTCGGCCGCCGATGTCTTCGCCGCTTCCAGGACGCGCAGGGCGGCCGCCGCTTCCCTGGCGCTCACCGGCGGCTCGCCCCCGGTGCGCAGTGCTTCCGCGACGGCGGCGTAGTACGCGGGATAGTCACCGGACAGGGTCGGTACGGGGTCGCCGCCGCCGGTCAGCGGGGACTCCCCGGCGCCGAGGCGGCCCCACGCCGACTCCGGTTCCGTACCCCAGCCGTCCGGGTCGCCGCCCGGCCGCCGCCCCTCGCGCAGGGCGGCTTCCTGCGGGTCCAGGCCGTACTTCACGTAGCCCGCGCGGCTGCCCAGCACCCGGAAGCGCGGGCCGAGCTGGGCGGTGGTCGCGCTGACCCACAGGTGCGAGCGGACGCCGTTCGCGTGGGTGAGGGCGAGGAACGTGTCGTCGTCGGCCTCCGCGCCCGGGCGGCGTACGTCGGACTCGGCGTAGACCAGGGTGACCGGCCCGAACAGGGCGAGCGCCTGGTCGACGACGTGGCTGCCCAGGTCGTACAGCAGCCCGCCGATCTCCGCGGGATCACCGGACTCGCGCCAGCCGCCCTTCGGCTCGGGCCGCCAGCGTTCGAAGCGCGACTCGAAGCGCTGCACGTCGCCGAGCGCGCCCTCGGTGAGCAGCTTGCGCACCGTACGGAAGTCGTTGTCCCAGCGGCGGTTCTGGAAGACGGAGAGCAGCAGGCCGAGCTCGTCCGCGAGGCCGGCCAGCCCGTCGGCCTCGGCGGCGGTCCCGGCGAGCGGCTTGTCGACGACGACCGGCAGGCCGGCGCGCAGCGCGGCCTCGGCGAGCGCGACGTGCGTCTTGTTGGGGGACGCGATGACGACGAGGTCCAGTTCGGTGGCGCGGGCCAGCACCTCGTCGGGGGTGGCGACCGTGCGGACCTGCGGGTGTTCGGCGCGGGCCTGAGCCTGCCGGTCCGGGCTGCCGGTGGAGACGGTGTCCAGCACCAGGCCGTCGGTGGCGGCGATCAGCGGGGCGTGGAAGACCGAGCCGGCCAGGCCGTAGCCGATGAGGCCGACGCGGAGGGGTGTGCCGGGGGAGTCGTTCATGCCGCCCACTTAAGCAACGCTGTTGCCAAAGTGCAAGCAATGCGGACAATGGACGGGTGACCAGCAACGACCCCGCCGAACGTGGCGCCGCGCCGGCCCCCGCGCCACCGGGTGTCGCCGCCCCGTCCGCCACTCCGCCTGCCGTGCCGCCGTCCACCCCGTCCTCCGTGCCGCCCGGCGGCGGAGCCGGCCTGCCCGCCCTGCGCGGCCACAACACCGCCCTGGTGCTGGGTCTGCTGAGGTCGGCGGGACCGGCGGGCGTCAGCCGGCTGGAGCTCGCCGCGCACACCGGCCTGACCCCGCAGGCCGTCAGCAAGATCACCGCCCGGCTGCGGGCCGAGGGTCTGGCCGCCGAGGCGGGCCGGCGGGCCTCCACCGGCGGCAAGCCGCGTACGGTGCTGTGCCTGGTGCCCGAGGCCCGGTACGCGATCGGCCTGCACCTGGACCGCGACGAGCTGACCGCCGTCCTCACCGACCTCGCGGGCCGCACCGTCGCGGAGCGCACCGCCCCGCTCGATTTCGGCGCGGGCGCGCCCGCCGTGCTCGACACGGTCGCCGGGCAGCTCGCGGCCCTGCCGGACGAGGCCCGCTCGCCCCGCGTACTGGGCGTCGGCGCCGCCTGCCCGGGGCCGCTGGACCACACGGCCGGAGTGCTGCGCCGGGTCACCGGCTTCCCGGACTGGGACGGCTTCCCGCTGCGCGACGCGCTCGCCGAACGGCTCGGCCTCCCCGTCGTCCTCGACAAGGACACCAACGCCGCGGCGCTCGGCCTCGCCCAGCGCGAACCGGACGGCCGGGGCTCGTTCGGCTACCTCCACCTCGGTACGGGCCTGGGCGCCGGCCTGGTGCTCGGTGGCGCGCTGTACCGGGGGGCCAGGACCGGCGCGGGGGAGTTCGGCCACCAGGTGCTGCAACTGGACGGGCCGCGCTGCGGCTGCGGCAAGCGCGGCTGCGTCGAGGCACTGTGCCTCGACAGGGCGGCGCGCGGCGAGCCCGCCGAGGCGGCGCGCATCCTGGGCACCGCCGCGGCCAACCTCGTGGAACTCCTCGACATCGACCGGGTCCTGCTCGGCGGCCGTACGGTGCTGGCGCGTCCCGGCACGTACGTACGCGGCGTGGCCGAAGCCCTCGCCGAACAGGCCCGCGTGCGCGGCGAGGGCCGTACGGCCGCGGTCCCCGTGGCGGTGGCCGGGGGCGGCGCGCGGGCGGTCGCGGACGGCGCTGCGCACCTCGTCCTGGCCCCGCTCTTCGGCGCGCCGGGGACACCGTTCGGCGCCGCAGCGGGCGCCGGACTGCGCTGAACGCGCGGCATTCGGGCGATCGGCGCGCCGCACCGGGGCGTCGGTGCCCCGGCGACGGGCCCGCGTGGCAAGGTCCGGAACCGACCGGTCATACGAGCGGCCTGGTGTGGTCCCGGTCGCCTGAGCTGATCGAGCAGGAGCGTCCGTCATGCCCGTGCGTCCGCCCCGCGCACTGCTGCGCGCCACCCTCCCGACGGCCGTGCTGTCCGCGACCCTCCTGTCCGCGCCCCTCCCGGCCGCCGGCGCGCCGGCCCACGCCACGCCACCGGTCCACGCCCCCACGGCTGTCTTCCGCACGCCTGTCCCCGTCCCCGCCCCCACGGCTGTCGTCCCCGCAGTCGCCGCCTACGCGGCCGCCCCCGAACCCGCGACGCGGACCGACCACTCACCCCTTGCCCCTGCCCCCGTCCTCGCCCCCGTCCCCGAGCCCGGCCCTCCACCCCACCTCGCCGACACCGGTTCACCGGGAGTGACCCGCATCGGAGCCGCCGCCCTGGTACTCCTGTCAGCCGGCGCGCTCCTCGTGGCGGCGGCCCGCCGACTCCGCCGACGCTGACGCCACCGACGCCGAACCCGCCGCCCTCCCCTGGGAGAAGGGTGCGAGGATCGGCCGGTGGACTACCCGAACGGCCAGGAACCTGGCGCACCGATCCGCTCCGGCATTCCCGAGCACGGACGCATCCCCAAGTACTACGCGGCGAAGGTCCGGATCGAAGCGCTCCTCGCCGAGCTGGGCGAGGGCGAGGCGCTGCCCACCGAACGCGACCTGGCGCTGCGCTTCGAGGTCTCCCGCGAAACCCTGCGTCTGGCGCTGCGCGAACTCCACCTGGAGGGACGGTTGCGGCGCCTCGGCCGTGGCACGGTCGTGGCGGGCCCCAAGCTGGAGCAGCCGCTGTCCCTGGCGAGTTACACCGAGGGCGTACGGAAGCAGGGCCGGCGGCCGGGCCGTCATCTGGTCGGCCTGGACCGCTTCCCCGCGCAGACGAGGCTGGCCGGGGAACTGGGCCTCCAAGTGGGCGACGAGGTGTGGCACTTGGAGCGGGTGCTGCTCGCGGACGAGGAGCGGGTGGGGCTGGAGAGCACGTACGTGGCCGTGGCACGCGTACCGCACCTGGACACGGACTTCGAGCCCGACTCCTCCTTCTACGCCTACCTCCACGAGCGTTTGGGCATCGGCTTCGGCACCGCGGACGAGCGCCTGGAGACCGTACTGGCCACCCCACGCGAGGCCCTGCTGATCGGCACCCCGGGCGCCCTCCCGATGCTCCTGATCCACCGCCTCTCCCGCGACACCCGGGGCGTACCGCTCGAACGGGTGCGGTCCCTCTACCGGGGCGACCGGTTCTCGTTCACGACCCACTTGGGCGACTGACCGCAACCGGATTCCTGACCGGCCGTCTCGTCCGCCTCAGCCGCGGAAGATGCTCATTCCCGTTCCCGGTGCTGTCCCTTCCGGAGCCGGGTTGCTTTCCGGCCCGGCGGCAGGCACTTCCGGGGTGATCGGGAACTCGGTTTCGCGGCGCAGCAGCAACACTTTGTCGTGCTCCCAGACCCGGCGGTATCCGTGCTCCAGCAGGAAGCCGGAGTACTGCTGCTCTTGGGAAACAGAAGTGAAGGGAAACGAAACGACGCCGAACTGGAGCAGCACGTAATCCGCGCCTCGCGGCACGCTGTCTGCCAGGACCACGGGGCCACGGGCGGTCAAGTGCGGAGCGATGATGTTGTCCACCTCCGCGGAAGCCCCGTCGGGAATCATTCCGGCAGCTTCGCGCAGGGCGCGAGTGTGGGGGTCGGGTGTCCAGTAACCGGGGTGGGGAATCACGAACAGGCCGAAGGGGACAGCGATGACCAGGGTCAGAAGGCCGGCGCCCGGCCCCCACCACCGTAGGGCCCGGCTCGTGCTGCGGCTTCTGCTGCTCTTGCGGTTTCTGACACTGCTCGTGCGGCTCCGGCGGTAGAGCCTGCCCGACACTTCCACACCGGCCGTGAGCAGGACCGGCCAGAGGAAGGCGTCGTAGTGGTACAGCACCGTCCAGTGTTTCGACGTCTCGGACAGGACGCGCTCGGCCACCAGAGGCAGCGCGCACCACGCCGTCGCCGAGCCCAGCGGCAGGAACAGCAAGGTGCCGAACAGCCACAAGACCAGCGCGATGCGGAGCGGTGGCCACTCCGAACAGGACCCAGGGTTCCGTCACGGTTTTCAGCAGGGCGGCGCCGAAATCGGGGCCCAGTCGGTGGTAGCTCCAGTAGAACCCGGGCTTTCCTCCCATCATCGGAAGCAGCCACTTGATGGTCACGATGGTGGCCGCGGGGCCGAGAACGAACAGGGCCGCCCCCGTTGCGACACCTGCCCGGCCTTTTACGCTGTCGCGTCGGCCGCGGTATGCCAGTACCGCGCCGTGGACACCGACCACCAGGCCCAGGTCTTCTTTGGTGCAGCACAGCAACCCGGCGTACACCAGGACGGCTCCGTAGCGCCGGCGCATTCCCCGCTCCAGCAGAAGCAGCAGCAAGGGAACGGCGAAAGCGACCTCGTGGAAACCGCGGCGGGAGGCTGTCATCAGCGGCCATCCCAGCGCGTACGCCGCACCGGCCAGATGCGCGGCTCGGGAGACGACGGGTGCTGGTGCGCTCTGGAAACAGCTCTCCGCGATACGTCGGACCACGGGCACTCCGGCGGCGAAGAGCGCCGCTTCGGCGACAAGGAGTACGCGCGGGTCGTCCCAGATCCAGTAGAGGGGAGCGAGGAGTGCCAGTACGGGGGAGAAGTGGTCTCCCAGTATGGAGAAGTCCGGCGGGAAACCGTGGTGGGTGCTCTTCAGCTCCGATCCGGGTAATCGGAAACCGGAGTAGTTCCGGATGGCTTGATCGAAGATCCCCAGATCGAATCCGCCCAGTTTCCCCGCACTCCACTGCTGCAGGCCCAGAGTCAAGGAGATGAGGAAGCAGAGTGCGGCCCATAGGAGGGTGTGGTGGGCCGACAGGAATTCCGGGACTCTCTCGGTCCACCTGACGGAAGGTGAGCGCGGAGGTGGCGGAGGAGCTGTGAGTCCGGCGCGGTGGCCACTTTCTGATGCTGTTGTGTGATGAGTCGTCGGCACGCTCTTGTCCCTCGATCGGCAGAAGGAAGCCGATCGCTTGCGCCCGATGCCCGTAGTGGCCGCAGACAGCGCACGGGTATATCAGCAAGACCTAGCAAACAGCCACCACGGAAGTAATGTCTACCGCGATTCTCCTTTCATGCGCTCGCTCACGGAAAGAAACACGCCACGGGTCAGGCGTAACCGGGCGCGTGCGGCTGTGTGCGAGCGAAGCCGGCGGGGGAGGGGCGCCGGCACCGATAAGTCACGAAGCGATAACGGGTCTAGGCCAAGGTTGAGTCCCCGTTCACCCCGGCGTCGTCTCCCGGCCTGCCCCGGGTCACCCGGTCCCACGAGCGTTCCCGGCATGCGAGTCATAGTTGTCGGAGCCGGGGTGCTGGGGACCATGCACGCCTGGGAAGCGGTCGGGCGCGGTCATGAGGTCGTGCACATCGAGCGGGAGGCCGAGGCGCGTGGGGCCTCGGTGCGGAATTTCGGGCTGGTCTGGGTCGGTGGGCGGGCCGGTGGGGCGGAGCTGGAGACGGCGCTGCGGGCGCGGGAGTTGTGGGAGGGCGTCGGGGAGCGGGTTCCCGGCCTCGGGTTCCGGGCGAACGGTTCGCTGACCGTCGTACGGGACGAGGCGGAGCGCGCCGTCGCGGAGGCCGCCATGCGTCGTGCGGACGCCGCCTCCCGGGGGTACGAGCTGCTCGGCGCCGACGAGGTGCGGGACGTGAACCCCGCCCTGCGGGGCGAGTTCGCCGGGGCGTTGTGGTGTGAGCGGGATGCCGCCGTGGAACCGCGTACCGCTCAGCGCGCGCTGCGCGAGGCGCTGATGGCTTCCGGGCGTTACACCTATCTGGGGGGCCGCGAAGTACGCGACGTCGTCGGTGAACGGGCCGTACGTGATGACCACGGCGACCTGCACGAGGGGGATTCCGTCGTGCTCTGCACCGGCGCCTGGCTCGGCGGTCTGGTGCGGGAGCTGGTGCCCGACCTGCCGGTGCGCCGCGTCCGGCTTCAGATGATGCAGACCGCGCCACTCGGCGAAACCCTGACCCCCTCGGTCGCGGACGCGGACAGCTTCCGCTACTACCCGGCGTACGACGGGCCCGATTTGGACGCGTGGGCGGCGGCGCGGCCGCAGGCGCCCGTAGCGGCCGAGCACCGGATGCAACTGCTGATGGTGCAGCGCGCGGACGGTGGACTGACCATCGGCGACACACACGAGTACGACGCGCCGTTCGGCTTCGACGTCGTCGAGGACCCGTACGAGCACCTGACCGGAGTCGTCGAGGGCCTGCTCGGGCGCCCGCTGCCCGCCGTGCGCCGCCGCTGGGCCGGGGTGTACGCGCAGTGCACGGACACCTCGCGCGTCGTGCACCGGCAACAGGTGCGTGACGGCGTCTGGCTGGTCACCGGGCCCGGAGGGCGTGGGATGACGTGTTCCCCGGCGCTGGCCGAGGACACCGCGAAGGACATCGGATGGTGAGGATGATGACGGTCGGCAATACGGAGCGGGAACGGATCTCGCTGGTCGTGCTCGACATGGCGGGGACGACGGTGGCCGACAGCGGACTGGTCGAGCAGGCGTTCAGCGCGGCGGCCGGACGGCTCGGCGTCGTACCGGGCAGCGCCGAGCACGAGAAGCACCTGGCATACGTCCGCGCCACCATGGGCGAGTCGAAGATCTCCGTCTTCCGGCACCTGTTCGGCGACGAGGAGCGGGCGCGGCGCGCCAACAGCGCCTTCGAGGAGGCGTACGGGGAACTGGTCGACGGCGGGCGGATCGCGCCCGTGCCCGGCGCCCGGGAAGCCGTCGAGGCCCTTCAGGACACGGGCCGCACGGTCGTACTGACCACCGGCTTCGCACGGGTCACGCAGGACGCCATCCTGGACGCGCTGGGCTGGCGGGACCTGGTGACGCTGACCCTGTGCCCCGCCGACGCGGGCGGCCGCGGACGGCCGTACCCGGACCTGGTGCTGGCCGCGCTGCTGCGGACCGGCGCCGCCGACTCCGTACAGCAGATCGCGGTCGCCGGTGACACCTCGTACGACATGCGCTCCGGCCGCCGGGCGGGCGCGTCGGTCGTGGCGGGGGTCCTGACCGGCGCCCATGACGAAGAGGCGCTGCGCGGCGCGGGCGCCACGCACGTCCTCGGCTCGGTGGCCGAACTGCCCGCCCTGCTCGACGGCGGGCAGGAACGGCGGAGCGGGGGCGGGGAGCGGCGGAGTGACGGCCGGGAGCAGCCGAGCGATGAGAGCGACGGCCCGGAGCGGCGGAGCGGTGGCCGGCGGCCGGAGCGTTCTGTATGAGTGCCGCCGCCGGTACCCGTGACGCCGCCCCCGCGGGCCACACCGCCCCCGCCCCCGCAGCGACGCCCGCCCCCGCCCCCTCCGGCATCCGCTTCGACCACGTCTCCGTCGCGTACGGCGGGAACGTCGTCCTGGACGACTTCGACCTGAGCGTCGAGCCGGGCGAGGTGCTGGCCCTGCTCGGCCCGTCCGGCTCCGGCAAGACCACCGCGCTGCGGGCGGTCGCCGGATTCGTCCGGCCGTGTACGGGGCGGGTGCTGATCGGCGGCCGGGACGTGACCGGGCTGCCGCCCCACCGGCGCGGCATCGGCATGGTCGTCCAGCAGTACGCGCTCTTCCCGCACCTGCGCGTCGAGGACAACGTCGCCTTCGGCCTCAAGGCGCGGCGCGGGCGCACCGGTTCGCGTGCCGAGACCGCCGCGCGCGTGACCGAGGCGCTGGAGATGACCGGCATGACCGCGTACGCGCGGCGCTATCCGCGCGAGCTGTCCGGCGGGCAGCAGCAGCGCGTCGCCATCGCGCGGGCGCTGGCCATCAGGCCCGGGGTGCTGCTCCTGGACGAGCCGCTGTCCGCCCTCGACGCCCGGCTGCGCTCCGGAATGCTCGCCGAACTGGCGCGGCTGCACCGGGAACTGCCGGACGTGTCGATCCTGTACGTCACCCACGACCAGGTGGAGGCGCTGACGCTGGCGGACCGCATCGCCGTCATGGACCGGGCGCGGCTGCGCGACTGCGGCACCCCGCAGGACCTCTACCGGCGCCCGCGCACCGAGTTCACCGCCTCCTTCGTCGGCAACGCCAACTTGCTGCCGGTGACGGCCGGCCCGCACGGCACGGCGGACTTCGCCGGTACGCGGCTGGCCGTCACCCCCGCCGACGGCGCGGCCCCCGGCGCGTCCGCCACGCTCTGTGTGCGCCCGCACCTCGTCGGACTCGGCGAGGGACCCAACGCGCTGCACGGCCGGGTCACCGAGGTGCAGTGGCGTGGCGCGACCCACCGGGTGTACGCGGACGTGGCCGGGCACCGTGTCATGGCGGACGTACGGGAGCTGCGCGCGACTCCGCAGCCCGGCTCCGAGGTCGTCCTGCACTTCACCGCCGAGGACGCGGTGCTGCTGCCGGCCGGGGCGGGGAGCACCGCCGATGAGTAGCACGGAGACCCTTTCGCTGCCGCGGGACGCGGGAAGCCGGGGTACGGGAACGGACGCGGGAAGCCGGGACCGGGGCAGTTGGGCCGCGCGTACCGCACCGGTCCTCTGGGCCCTGCCTCCGCTCGCCGCCCTCGCCCTCGTCTTCCTCCACCCGCTGGCCCTGGTCGTACGGCAGTCCTTCGTGGGCGAGGAGGGCGGCCCGCCGTCCACCGCCCCGTACGCGCAGGTCTTCGCCGAGGTGTCTTTCCGGGACGCGCTCGGGAACACCGTGCTGATCGCCGTCGGCGCGACCGTCGGCTGCCTGCTGCTCGGCTTCGTCCTCGCGCTGGTGATCGCGTTCGTACCGTTTCCGGGCAGTCGCGCGCTGAGCCGCTTCGTCGACGTCTTCCTCGCCTTCCCGTCCTTCCTGATCACCCTCGCCCTGCTCTTCGTGTACGGCACGGCCGGGCTGGCCAACGGACTGTGGACGGACGCCACCGGCGCCGCGGCCGGGCCCTTCGCCTTTCTGCACACCCCGTGGGGCGTGCTCCTCGCCGAGATCACGTACTTCACGCCCTTCGTGATGCGCCCGCTCCTCGCGGCCTTCTCCCAGGTGGAGACCGGGCAGTTGGAGGCCGCCGCGTCGCTCGGCGCCCGGCCGGCCCGGGTCGTACGGAAGGTGATCTGGCCCGAGGCGCTGCCCTCGCTGGCGGCGGGCGGCGCGCTCGTCCTCGTGCTGACGCTCAACGAGTTCGGGATCGTGCTGTTCACCGGCGCCAAGGACGTGGTGACCCTGCCCGTCCTCGTCTACACCAAGGCCATTCTCGACGGCGACTACACGGGGGCGTGCGTCGTCGCCGTCGTCAACATCGTGCTGTCCGTCGCCCTTTACGCCCTGTACCGGACCGTGGCCGCACGGGCGGGCGGGGCGCGTACACCGACAGCGGGAGGTGCCGGCCACCGTGCTCGTGCATAGCAAAGGGGCCCGACGGGCCGTCTGGACCGTGTTCTTCGTCCTCTTCCTGCCGGTCTTCGCCCTGCCGCTGCTGGTGGTCGTCGCGGCGTCCTTCGCGAGCAGTTGGAGCGGGGCGCTGCCGTCCGGTCCGACGACGGCGCACTACCAGGACATCGCGCGCGGTGACTCGCTGGAGGCGCTGGTCACCAGTCTGGTCACGGCCGTCGCCGCGAGCCTGCTGGCGCTCACGGCCGGCACCTGGGCCGCGCTGGCCGCCCAGCGTCTGCGGCCGCGCGCCCGCCGTGTCCTCGACGGCCTGTTCGTCCTGCCGGTCGCGGTGCCGTCCGTCGTCGTGGGCCTGTCGCTGCTGGTCGCCTTCTCGCAGCCGCCGCTGCTCCTGAACGGCACCCCGCAGATCGTGGTCGTCGCGCACACGGTGCTGGTCACCGCCTTCGCGTACCAGTCCGTGACGGCCGCGCTGGCCCGCCTGGACCCGGCGTACGAGCAGAGCGCCGCCAGCCTCGGCGCGCGCCCGGCCTACGTCCTGTGGCGCGTCAAGCTGCCGCTGCTGCTGCCGTCCCTGACCGCCGCCGCCGGGCTGTGCTTCGCCCTGTCCATGGGCGAGCTGAGCGCCACGATGATGATCTACCCGCCGGACTGGACGCCGCTGCCGGTGCGGATCTTCGCCACCACCGACCGGGGCGCCCTGTTCGCCGGTGCCGCGCTCGCGGTGGCGCTGATGGCCGCCACGCTGCTCGTCCTGTCGGCCGTCTCCCGTGTGCGTACCAAGGCCTCGTACCGCTGACGGGCCCGGACCGATCACTCCGGGCCCCGGCACGACTCCCCTCGGACCCCGGCCCGGCCATTTGCCACCTGCCACCTGCCACCTCAAGGAGCCACGACACGTCATGCGCAGCCCCCTCAAGCCGACCGCCGCCGTCTGCGGCACCCTGGTCCTCGGCGCCGCCCTGACCGGGTGCGGCGGCGTGTCCCGCGCCGACGCCCGGGAGATCACCGTCTACAGCGCCGACGGCCTGCGCGGTGAGCGGGGCGACGGTTTCTACGACCGGGTCTTCAAGGACTACGAGAAGAAGACCGGCATCAAGGTCAACCTGGTCGAGAGCGGCTCCGGCGCCGCCGTGCAGCGGCTGGTCCGGGAGAAGGCCAACACCAAGGCGGACATCGTCGTGACGCTGCCGCCGTTCATCCAGCAGGCGGGTGGCAAGGGGCTGCTGGAGCCGTACCGCCCCAAGGGCTCCGAGCAGGTCGCCGCCGCGGACAAGGACCCGGACGGCAGGTGGACCGCCGTCGTCAACAACTACTTCTGCTTCATCTACAACAAGCAGCAGCTCCAGCAGCCGCCCCGTACCTGGCAGGACCTGACGGCCGCCCGCTTCAAGAACAAGCTCCAGTACTCCACACCGGGCGTCGCCGGGGACGGTACGGCTGTCCTCGTCCAGGCCCTGCACGATTTCGGCGGCCAGGGCCCCGCCATGGAGTTCCTCAAGAAACTCCAGGCCAACAACGTCGGCCCGTCCTCCTCCACCGGACAGCTCGCCCCCAAGACCGACAAGGGCGAACTCCTCGTCGCCAACGGCGACGTGCAGATGAACTACGCCAACATGAAGTCCATGCCGAACCAGGGCATCTTCTTCCCGGCCGCCCGCCCCGGCGCGAAGCCGTCCACCTTCGCGCTCCCGTACGCGGCCGGACTGGTCAGGAACGCCCCGCACGCGGCGCAGGCGAAGAAGTTCCTGGACCACCTGCTCTCACCCGAGGTGCAGAAACAGGTCTCCGCGGTCGGCGGCGGGTTCGCCGCCCGTACGGACATCCGGCCCACCGACCGCAACGCCACCGAACTCGCCACCATCATGGACGGCGTCGACATCTTCCGCCCGGACTGGAACGACATCGACAAGAACCTGTCCACCTACCTCGCCGCCTGGAAGACGGCCACGGGAAGCTGACCGCCGCCGCGGCTCCGGGGGCGGTCCGGCCCGCGGGCCGCTCGGCGGGGTCAAGATCGCGGCGGCTGACTTAGGCTGGGGGCGTCGGCCATACGTACGAGACGCAGGTCACCCGGTGGGGTGCGCGGCGCGTACGGGCCCCGCGACGGCGCGGGTACGGCCGGCACCCCTGGCAGACACGCACGGCGGGAGACCGGCAGTGGCAGAGCGCAAGCCGATCGAGTCATGGCTGACCGACATGGACGGGGTCCTGATGCACGAGGGCATCCCGGTGCCCGGTGCCGACGCCTTCATCAAGCGGCTGCGCGAATCGGGCAAGCCCTTCCTCGTCCTGACCAACAACTCCATCTACACCCCGCGCGACCTGCACGCCCGGCTGAACCGGATCGGCCTGGACGTGCCCTGGGAGTCCATCTGGACCTCCGCGCTGGCCACCGCCCAGTTCCTGGACGAGCAGCGGCCGTCCGGCACCGCGTACGTCATCGGCGAGGCGGGCCTGACCACCGCGCTGCACGACATCGGCTACGTCCTCACCGACCACGAGCCCGACTACGTGGTGCTCGGCGAGACCCGCACGTACAGCTTCGAGGCGCTCACCAAGGCCATCCGGCTCATCAACGACGGTGCCCGGTTCATCGCCACCAACCCCGACGAGACCGGCCCCTCGGCGCAGGGCGCGCTGCCCGCGACCGGCTCGGTGGCCGCGCTGATCACCAAGGCGACGGGCGTCGAGCCGTACTTCGTCGGCAAGCCCAATCCGCTGATGATGCGGCACGGCCTGAACGTCATCGGCGCGCACAGCGAGACCTCCGCGATGATCGGCGACCGGATGGACACCGATGTGCTGGCCGGTCTGGAGGCGGGCATGGAGACGTTCCTGGTACTGACCGGGCTGACCGGCAAGGGCGACATCGAGCGCCACCCGTTCCGGCCGTCGCGGGTCGTCGACTCCATCGCCGACCTCGTCGACCTGGTGTGACCGGGACGCGGCCCGGCGTCTGAGCCCGGCCGCGGCGCGCCCGTTCCCGGCCTTCGGTGTCAGAGCCCGGCCGCTCACCCGGACGGCGCAGCCGCGGGCCCGCCCGGGATGCGGAACCGGGCCGCCGGGCGGACCTTCGGAAGTGTTCGGAGGTTCACCATGCGCACACCGGGATTCACTCTCTGTGCCGCCTTGGCGGTGACGGTGCTGACGCCGGGGCCCGCGCTCGCGTCCGCGCCCCGGGCACCGGGCGCCACGGCGGGCACCGTCGCGGTCACACCGTCCGCCCTCGCGCCGGGCACCGAGGCGGCCCTCCAGGTCACCGGCTGCGCGAGCCGGTCGGGCCGGGCCACCTCGGCCGCCTTCGTCGACGCCGTGCCGCTGGCGGGGGTCGCCGCCGGGCTGGTGGGCGACGCGCGGGTGCGCTCGACGGCCGACCCCGGCACGTACGCCGTCTCCGTCCACTGCGACGGCGAGGACGCGCGCGCCGCGGGCTCCTTCGAGGTCGTCCCGGCATCCGCGGACAACGGTGACGGGGCGGAACCGGATACGGGTACGGACACGGCTACGGAAGCGGACACAGACACGGCCGAACCACCGGCTTCCCCCTCCGCCCCGGTACGGGCAGGAGGCGGCTGGACGGCGACCCACCCACACCCGTACCCCCGCCCCGACGCCGCGCGCTCCGCACTCGCCCGGACCACCGCCGTTCGCACCGCCACCGTCCGGACCGCCGCGCGCCACGAGGGCGACGGTGTCTACGCGGTGGGCCTGGTACTGGCAGGCGGCGCGGTCCTCGCGCTCACCGGACAGGCGCTGCGGATGCGGCGCCGGCGCAAGGGGTCGGGCGATGGCGATGCGGGCTGACGACCACCCGGTGGCGGCCCGCCGCCCCCCGCACACTCCCGGCCGCGGCCGGATGACCGTCGGTGTGGCATGGGCGGTACTGCTGCTGGGACTGTGGCAGTGGGGCCGGGACCTGACGGACGGCGGAGACCTGGCGAAGGCGCCGACCACCGGCGACGTCGCGGCCGTCGGCCGCCCGCTCGAACAGGAACTGCCCGCCGCCCACGCGCCCCTGGCCACCTCCCCGGGCGGCCGCCCCACCGAGGTCGCGGTCGGCGCACTGGGCGTACGGGCCGGTGTGACGGAGACCGGCCTGGACGCCACCGGCGCCGTCGGCACACCGCCGTACCGCACGCCCGGACGCGTCGGCTGGTACGCGAAGGGGCCGCAGCCGGGCACGGCGGGCGCCGCGGTGCTGGCCGGGCACGTCGACACGACCAGCGGCCGCGCGGTCTTCCACCGCCTCGGCAGCCTCAAGCCGGGGCAGCCGGTGGACGTGCGCAGGGCGGACGGCAGCACCGCGCGGTTCACCGTCGAGGACGTCAAGATCTACGACCGCCGGAACTTCGTACCGCGCAAGGTCTACGGCGCGCACCTGCCGGGCCGCGCGGAACTGCGCCTGATCACCTGCGCCGGCACCTTCGACAGCGAGCGGGACGCCTACAGCGCCAACGTCGTCGTGCACGCCTATCTCACGAAGGTCACGCCCGCACCGGCGGGTTGAGCCGTCCCGTCCGGCCGATTCCGGCGCCGTGGGGCCGGCGTAACAGGTTGTCCACAGCCCGGCCTGCGGTTGAGGGGCGTGTGCCAGGATGGATTCGACCGCTCTTGTTCCGTGCTCCGAGGGGGGAGTGGATGTACGGCAATGTTCGGGGATCCGGGGGCGGGCCCCCGGGTGAGCGCCGCGCCGCGCGCCGGCGCGGGGTGTCCGGCACGGTATCGGCGTTAGGGGCGCTGCTGCTGGTCTCGGGGTGCTTCTCGTCCGGCGACGGAGACGGCGAGGCGGAGGGGAAGGCCGGGGCCAGACCCGGTCAGCAGCCCAAGGCCACGGTGCCGTACTGGGTCAACCCGGAAGGCAAGGCGGCACAGCAGGCCGCCACGTACGCCAGAAGCGACAAGCCCGACGACGCCCGGCTGATCGACAAGATAGCCACCCGGCCCGTGGCCGAGTGGATAGGCGTCGAGGACCCGCAGGGCGAGGCCCGCGGCTTCACCGAGGCCGCGGCCAAGGCCGGCCGTGAGGCGCTGCTGGTCCTCTACAACATCCCGCACCGCGACTGCGGCAGCTATTCCAAGGGCGGCGCGGCGGACGGCAACGCCTACCGCGCGTGGCTGGACGGCGTGCTCAAGGGCATCGGGGACCGCCCCACCACGGTCGTCCTGGAGCCGGACGCCCTGCCGCACATCGCGGACCGGTGCACACCCGAGCAGTTCCACGAGGAGCGCTACGCCCTGCTGACGGAGGCCGTCGGCAAGCTCAAGGCGCTGCCGCACACCAAGGTCTACCTGGACGCGGGCAACCCGCACTGGATCAAGGACCCGGGCCGCATGGTGGAGCCCCTCGAGCGGGCCGGCATCGACCAGGCCGACGGCTTCGCGCTCAACATCTCCAACTTCCAGACCACCGAGGAGAACAAGAAGTACGGCAAGCAGCTCTCCTCGATGGTGGGCGGCAAGCACTTCGTCATCGACACCAGCCGCAACGGCAACGGCCCCGCGCCCGGCGGTGACGACCCGGAGAACTGGTGCAACCCGCCCGGCCGCGCCCTCGGCGCGGCACCGACGACCCGGACGGGCGACCCGCTCGTGGACGCCTACCTGTGGATCAAGCGGCCCGGCGAGTCCGACGGCACGTGCAAGGGCGGGCCCAAGGCCGGCGAGTGGTGGCCGGACTACGCCCTGGAGCTGGCCCGCAATACGAAGTAGCCGCGAGGGGACGACGGCGCGGGGCGCCCCGGGCGAACCGCGGCACCCCGCACCGCCGTCACCGGCTCAGTTCAGGCCCAGCCCCTTCAGCTCGGCCTCCGACGCCGTCGGCACCTTCACCCAGACCGCCTTGGACGGAGTGCCCTGGTCGTCCACGGCGTTGAGCATGTACCAGCCGGGCGGTACCAGCGTCGGGTCCTTCGGCAGGGTCACCGTGACACCGTTCTTGGACGTTTTGAAGTCCAGTGCGATCGACCGCTGTTCGATGTTGGTGACGTGCGTGAACGAACCCGGCCGGACCAGCCGCATCTTCTTGATCGAGGACGCGTGCTCGGTCCCGTACGTGGCCCGGCCGCCCAGCTCCACCGTCTTCGGCGCGGTGTCGGTCAGCTCCGGCCGCGAGTCCCGGTAGAGGTACGGCGGCGTCCAGATGTCGATCTGCTGCTGGAAGACGCCCGGCTTGGTGTTGTCCTTGTCGGCGAAGAGCGAGTCGGAGCCGAACGTCATCACCCGGCCGTCCGGCAGCAGCAGCGCCCCGGAGTGGTAGTTGCGCCCCACCAGCGGATCGGCCACCGCCCGCGAGGTGTTGGCCTTCGGGTCGTACAGCTCGGCGCTGAGGACGTTGCTGTCGCCGCGCCCCCGGTAGTCCCCGGAGCCGTTGGTGGTGAGCACCGTGTCGTCGGGCAGGATGACGCTGCTCGGGTAGCGCGCCTTCGCGTACAGCGGCGGGCCGTCCGTGAAGCGCGGCTTGTCGGCGTGCAGGTCCACCAGCCGGGTCCTGTCGGTGGCCTTGGGGTCCTCGCCGACCCCGCCGCCGCCCAGCACCATGTACCGCTGGTCCTGCGCGGGCGGCAGCAGTACGGACATCGAGGTCTCCAGGACGTCCGGGTCGCTCATTCCGGGAATGACCTGGAACTTGTTGGTCTTCAGGTCCCAGATGCCGGGGGTGCGCCCGATGTTGTCGGGGCCGTATCCGGCGTTGGACCCGGTGTAGAGCAGCCGCCCCTTGTCGGTGAGGAAGAGGGCGGGGTAGGTCGGGAAGAAGCGCTGCTTGGGCAGGTAGGTCCACTTCTTCGTCTTCGGGTCGTAGATCTCCTGCTTGCCCGGGACGACCTGGCCGATCTCGTCCAGCCCGGAGGTGGACAGCACCTTGCCGTCCTCCAGGCTGGTCAGGGTCGGGTACCAGCGGGCCTCGTTCATCGGGTCGACCGGGACGTAGCGTTCGGCCACCGGGTCGAACTCGAACGAGTCCTTGATCCCCTGGAAGTCCTTCTTGTCGAAGGACAGCTTCTGCGCGATGCCGTAGAAGTTGCGGGCGTCGGCGCCGGTCAGACCGTGGATGCGGTAGTTGTCCTGGGCGCCGGTCGAGTACTGGCGGCCCTCCTTGAGCGCCTCCACGTAGACGCGGGCCTCGCTGTGGGTGACGGTGACCTTGCCGGTCCTGGGGTCCGTCTTCTTCTTGGCGCGCGGGACCACGACCGGGTCCTTGGACGCGAAGGTCTTGCCGTTCTGCTTGCCGGTGAACAGCGTCCCGGCGGGGAACGTCTTCGGCGCGTCCGGGTTCTCGTTGTAGACGATCATGAGCCCGCCGGCCTTCTTCACGTCGCCGCCGAGCTTCTCGTACCGCTGGGTTCCGCCGGCCACCAGCAGCTTGCCGTCCGGCAGTTGGGTGTGACCCGCGCAGAAGAGGTCCTTCGGGGTGGGAATGTTCTTGAAGGTGTTCTTCACCGGGTCCCACAGGACCGTACGGAACGACTTGGCCGCGAAGTTCTTGGCGTTGTTCCCCGACCCGGCGACCAGCAGCACCTTGCCGGTGTGCAGCAGCGCGGCGTGAATCGTGTTGATCCTGTACTCGGGCGGTACGTCCACCACGTCCCAGTGGCCGTTCGCCGCCTTGTACTCAGGCTGGTTGATCTTGTACTCGTGGTACTTCTCCGAGACGAACCCGAACAGGGCCGGACCGTTCATCCCCGCCAGCGCGAGCACCACGGCCGCGCCGATCGCCACTCTGCGGGTGCGCCGGCTCGGACGGTATTTCATGAGTGACGTCCCCCAAGAGCGATCTGCGCGGTCCGGCCGGCGGTCCGGTCACCCGGCTCAGCGAGAGCTGAGCGCTCGGGCGCCGCCGCCCAACTGGGCTGGCGCTGCGGATGCGGCGCCTGCTGCGGCCCGCCACCGGACGCCGGCGGGTCTCCCCGCGACGTCTTGCGCCGCTCTTGCCGCATGCCCCAGCGCCAGGCGAAGACGGGTGCCGCCGTGATCAGCAGCGCCAGCGTGGCCCAGGTGATCATCGCCGGGTGGCTGTGTCCGTAGACGAACGAGGCGGCCAGCGAGCCCCCGAAGACCAGGATGAAGAACAGGTGCACCCGGAATGTGCCGAAGAGGGTGTCCGGGCTGGCGGAGTCGCCCTTCGGTGTCACCACGAACTTGCTCTTGCGGCGCAGCGCCGCGTCGAACAGCGAGCGGGCATAGATCGGCGCGGAGAGCGCGGACATCACCATGCCGGCCACGCCGCCGGAGCCCTCCGGCTCGTGCGGCGAGACGTTGTGCCGGCGGTTCCACACGTACAGCCCGATCTGGAGCGCCGAGGCGTTGCCGTACAGCATCATCCACACCGCCGGGTCGATCTGCACGCCCGAGGCGCCCAGGCCCAGGAACAGCGCGCAACTGAGCGCTGCCAGAATCCAGTTCATGGCGGACATCGGGTAGAAGATGACCATCATGGTGTAGTTGAAGAACTTGCCCGGCGGCAGGGTGAAGGGCGCCTTCCAGAACTGCTTGAGTATGGTCTCGTACGTCCCGCGCGACCAGCGCAGTTGCTGGGTGAAGAAGTCCGTCCAGGCGTTGGGTCCCTCGCCGACCGCGAGCACGTCGGGGGTGTAGACCGAGCGCCACTTCCGGCCGGTGTCCGGGTTCCGGTGCCGGTGCATCTCGAACCCGGTCGCCATGTCCTCGGTGATCGAGTCGTACAGGCCGCCGATCTGCTGCAGCGCCCTGATGCGTACGGCGTTGGAGGTGCCGACGAACATGGGCGCGCCGTAGCGGTTGCCGGCCCGCTGGATCAGCGCGTGGAAGAGGAACTGCTGCGACTCCGCCGCCTTGGTGACGAACGTGTCGTAATTGCCGTACACCTGCGGGCCGATGACGAAGCCGACGTCCGGGTCGCGGAAGAAGCCGAGCATCCGCTCCAGGTAGTTGGGCAGTGGTACGTGGTCGGTGTCGACGGAGGCGAAGTAGTCGTAGGCGTCACCGTGCGCCTGGAGCCAGGCGTTGTAGTTGCCGTGCTTGGTCTTGGCGCGGTGCGGGCCCTTCCTCTGGTTCCACTGCGGGATGCCCTTGCGGGTGAAGTGGTGGACGCCGAGGCGCTCGCAGACCGCTTTGACGTCCGGGTCGTCGCCCTCGTCGAGGAGCCAGACGTGCAGCAGGCCGCGGTGGCGGATCCTGACGGCCGCCTCCAGTGTCCTGGTCACCATTTCCAGGGGTTCCTTGCCGGGTACGAAGGAGGTGAGGAAGGCGACGCGGGTGCCGTGTTCGGGGACGACCGGGATGGGGTCGCGGGCGACCAGGGTGGCGTGGGCGTTGGACAGCACGTTCATGCACCGGAAGAACTCGATCAGCCCGATCGAGACCAGCATGACGATGTCCAGCACCGGCAGGAAGTCGTGGGCGGGGTGGTCGCGTTCGGTCCAGTGGGCCGGCTGCATCAGCCAGGCGAGCAGGCCGAGCGAGAGCAGGGGAGCGGCGCCGAGCAGCAACGCCGCGCGTATTCGGTGCGGTTCGTCCGCCAGCAGGCTGCGGTAGCGCACCTTGTAGGGCCGGTCGGGGTCGGGCTGGGTGAGTGGTCCGGCGAGGCGGCTGTAGTGCTCGTAGTCGTAGCGCGGCAGCGGTCTGCGCGGCTGCCGGCGCGGCCAGTGCTGGCGCGGCACACGCAGGCGTGTCGTCGCGGACGGGTCGTACTGGTGCTCCTGCCGGGCGCCGGTAGGCGGCGACGTCATGAGTCCATCCCCCCGGCACGCATGCTGGCTGCGTGCCCGTCTTCTCAAGGCCCGAGTGTCCGGCCCCCCTCGGCCGACCCGGGCGCAAGTGGTGTCGGCCGCCTACGCCTACGACGCAGGACGGCCGCCTTCCGGTTGCATGATTCCCGCTCCGACTCGCTCTCGCGCAGCGGGGCCCCACTCCCACACTCATCGCAACCGGTGTGTCCCCCAACATGAGCGTGCACAGGCTCAGTTGGGCTCCAGTATCCCGTCAGGGTCTCGAAGCTCATATCTTGATCGCAAGGGCGAAACGAGGGGTTTACCGGACATGCGAGTGCATTGCTGGACGGGTCAGGTCGGAGGGGGCATTACTTCTGACCCGAACTGCGCAGCCGCAGACGGATGTTGTCGAAATGGCTGCGTACGGCCTGCTCGGCCCGCTGCGCGTCACCGTCGCGTACCGCCGCGAGGATCTCCGCGTGCTGCCGGTGGGTGACCCGCGGGTCGGCCCCCAGCCCGGCCAGGTCCGTCCGTACGCGGTGGAACGCCTCCCAGAACGCGTCCAGCACCTCGCTCAGCAGCCGGTTGTCCAGCCCCCGGTAGAGCGCGGCGTGGAAGGCCCGGTCGGTGTCGGCCCGCACCGCCCCCTCCGCGGCCTCCGCCGCCATCCGCTCCACCAGCTCGTCCAGCTCCGCGAGCGCCGCCCCCGGCACCTGGCCCGCCAGTCGTGCGATCAGCCCGGTCTCCACCGCCTCGCGCAGCTCCAGCAGCTGGAGCAGGCTGTCCTCGCCCCGGTAGTGTCCGGCCACCGTCCGGAAGGCCAGGCCCTCGGTCATCGGGGCCATCGACATCGGTCCGACGTACGTGCCGAAGCCGTGCCGGATCTCCACGATGCCCATCGCCTGCAACGCCTTGAGTGCCTCGCGGACGGAGTTCCGGCTGACCCCGAGCAGCTCCATCAGGTCCGTCTCGGTGGGCAGCGGCGCCCCGGGGGCCAGCCGCCGGTCGATGATGAGCTTCTTGATCCGCTCCTGGTTGTCGCGCGCCATTGTGCGACTGTGCACCCCGATCACCGTTTTGACCAGCGATGCACCGGCCCGGCGCGGGGAAAGGCGGGGATCGGGGCAGTGGCCGGGGCGGCCGCCCGGAAAAGCACCGAGGCCCCTCGCAACTGCGAGGGGCCTCGGTGTGACGTGCGCCGCCAGGGACTCGAACCCCGGACCCGCTGATTAAGAGTCAGCTGCTCTAACCAACTGAGCTAGCGGCGCGCGCTGACATGGAAAACTTTACACGAACTCCAGGGGTGCTCCTGACCACCCGCCCGGCCGCCCGGGCCCGCCGAATGTGTGACCTGTGTCACCTGTTCTTGCGTCCGTCCGGGGAGTGTTGGTGCCGGGCCGGATTCCGCGGTCCGGCAGGGCGAAAGTCCCGTGATCTCGGGACCTTCGTCGAGCCGGATGACCGATTTGGTCTGTGAGTATGCTTTCGTAATGGATGATCATCAGTTGCCCCGTCAACATGCGATATCTCCTACCAGTTGAGAAGCTGGGGCACGTGCGAAGGCGAACGGGAACAGAACGAGCCTGGAGGGGACCGGGAATGGCAGAGCCGGGATTCGTGGAATACGACCCCGCGGGCGGCTGCCCGTGCGGCGGCTGCGCCCAGGAGCGGCGCGCGCTCCAGCACGCGCTCGCGGTCCGGGACGGCGGGCACCCCGCCGCGCACGGCACCCGCCGCGCGCTGGTCCTCGTGGCGACCGCCGGAACGGTCCTGAGCAGCGGCGTTGCCGGATCCGGGGCGGCCGCCGCGCTCGGCGCCGGGGCCGGTACGGGCGCGCCGGCCGGCCGCGAGCGGGCCCTGCTCACCCCCGCCGTGGCCCACGGCCCCGGCCACCTCCGGGCCGCCCGGCCGGACACCCCGGCCCTCTCCCTGACCTCGGGCGCGACCCCGCAAGGGCAGGTCGGCGGGCTGTACGGGGGAACGGGCAGCGGCCGCGGGCGGGCCGTGGCCGCCTCCTCGCCCCGGCCCCTCACCCGGGACCAGATCATCGCGCGGGCCCAGCGCTGGGTCAGCGCCCAGGTCCCGTACGACATGAGCCGCTTCTGGTCCGACGGATACCGCCAGGACTGCTCCGGATTCATCTCGATGGCCTGGAACCTCGGCCGCAACCAGTGGACCGGAAGCCTGGCCCAGTACGGCATCCGTATAACGAAGAGCGAACTGCGGCCCGGCGACATGCTGCTCTTCCACAACCCGGGAAATCCGGGCGCCGGGTCGCACGCCACCATTTTCGGCGGCTGGGCCGATTCCTCCCGTACGCGCTACATCGCGTACGAGCAGACCCGGCCCCACACGGTGAAACGGTCCACGCCGTACGCCTATTGGAGCAATTCGGCGGGGTACGTCGCCTATCGCTACCGCGGCCTCGCCGAAGGCGGCGATCCGGGCGGTGACCCGGGCAGCGGCACCTCGGCGTTTCCCGGCGCGGGGATGTTCGGGCCGGGCGCGGACAACGCGTACGTCACCCGGCTGGGCCGGATGCTGGTGGAGCGCGGCGGCGGCCGGTTCTACCGGTCCGGGCCGGGCCCGCGCTGGAGCGAGGCGGACCGCGGGGCCACCGAGGCGTTCCAGCGCGCCCAGGGCTGGACCGGCGCCGAGGCGGACGGCATCCCGGGCCCGGCGACCTGGTCGTACCTGGTCAACGGGGTGGGCCGGGACATCGGCAGCTCCGGTGGCGGTGGCGCCACGGCCTTCCCCGGCCGGGGCTGGTTCCGGCCCGGCCAGTCGAACGGATATGTCACCAGCCTTGGAAAACGGCTGGTGAGCAAGGGTTTCGGCAAGTACTACAGCTCCGGCCCCGGGCCCCGGTGGACGGAGGCGGACCGCCGCAACGTCGAGGCGTTCCAGCGGGCCCAGGGCTGGACCGGCCGGGACGCCGACGGCTACCCCGGCCCCGAGACATGGCGGCGACTCTTCCGATGACGGAGCGCACGATGGCGACGAAGACCGAGACAGCGGACAGCGGGAACGACGCGGCGGGGGAACCGGGGGCGGAGCGTGGCGGGGCGGGCGGGGCGGGGGAGAAGGCTGCGCTCGCGACGGCGGCCGGCCGTACTGACGCGAAGTCAGGGACGGGGGAGAGCAGTGAAGCTGAGGGTACGTCAGCCGGGGGTGCTCCGGCGACCGGAAGCACGGACGCACCCGCACCACCCCCCTGGTCCGCTCGCCTGCGGACCGCCGGGCACGGCGACAGCATCCCCATGGACATGCTCTTCCGCGCCGAACCGGACACCGGCACCGGGCCCGCCGAGGCGGACACCACCGAGCAGCCACGGGTGGCGGCCCCGCCGACGGGCCGGGAACCCGCCCGCGTCACCCCCGCCGACGCCGCCGTGGCCGGCATCGCCGCCGCGACCGGCCTGCTGGACACCGCGGAGCGCGCCGCGCTCGACGGCGCACTCGGGGTGGCCGCCGCGGGCAGCCGGTCCCGTACGGAGGACGCGTCCGCCGCTCCCGGAGGCCGGGACGCGGACGCCGGTACGGCCACGGGCGGCGGGCCCTCGTGGTTCCGCGAACTCCGCGGGAGCACCGGGCGCCCCGTCCCCGAAGAGGACTCCGGCCTGGCCGAGCGGCGCGGCTTCTCCCTCTCCGGCTGGCTGGCCCTGTTCGCCGGTCTGCTGGCGATCGCCTGTTCCGTGGCGTTCCTGTGGCGGCGGGGCATGCTGCCCGCGTCGGTGGTCCGGGCCCTGGGCCTGGAGATCGCCGTCCGGCCCGCTCCCCACCTGTGGGAGTGGGCCCTGGCCGGCCTCGGCGCGGTGGTGGCGGTGTACGCCTTCGGCGGGCTGGCCCGCGGGCGGGTCGGCAGCGCCTGGGTGCTCACCCTCTTCGGGCGCTACCGCGGCAGCGTGCGCCGCACCGGCCTGGTGTGGATCAACCCGCTGGTGCTGCGCCGCCGCGTCGACGTACGGCTGCGGCACTGGCGCAGCGAGGCGATGCCGGCGGTCGACGCGGAAGGCATCCAACTGCGGGTCGTGGTGCTCGTCGTCTGGCGGGTCAGGGACACCGCACGGGCCCTGCTCACCGTCCGCGATCACACCGCCTACCTGCGGGAACAGGTGGAGTCGGGCATGGCGCGGGTGCTGTCGCAGCTCCCGGCGGACGCGTTCCACGACGAGGCGCCGACGCTGCGCGACGCCCAGGCGGTCGGCGAGGCCCTCACCCAGGTGCTCGCCGCGGACTGCCGCCCGGTCGGCATCGAGGTCTTCTCCGTCCAGCCCACCCGGATCGAGTACGCGCCCGAGGTGGCGGCGGCCATGCAGCGACGGCAGATCGCGGCGATCGACGCCAAGCACCGCGACAGCGTGCTGACCTCGGTCGTGGACGCGGTCGACGACACCGTCCACCGGCTGACCAGCAGAGGGCTGGTGGAGCTGGACGACTACGAACGAAAAGCCCTGGTCAAGGACCTGACCGTGGCTTTCTACACGGCGCGCGGCAGCGCCGCCGGCAAGAGCTGACAGAGCTGACACAGCGGAGAGGCAGGCAGTGGGATGCGGACACCGGTGTTCTTCGAGGTCGTCGGGGCCGACTGCGGATGCGCCTTCTGCAGCGGGGCCGCGGTCGAGTCCGCGGCGCGCCACGGCGGGAGCCGGGCGCGGTGCACGGTGCGGGGCGTGGTCGCGGCGGCGGTGGGCGCGGTGACGCTCGTCGGCGCGGCGGCGGGTACGGCGGGCGCCGAACCGGCGCCCCGCCACGCGGGCTGGGACGGTACGAAGTACTGGTACCGGGACGCCACCGGCTGGTGGCGGTGGACCAGCCACTACGCGAAGTACGCCCGGCACGCGGGCAGCAGGTCCGCCACGGCGCCGGCCGCGTCCGCCGCGCCCTCCACGACCCGTACGGGGGCGCGCGGCCACAACCCCGCCCCCACCTTCCGGGGCCGGTCCGGCTGGGACGCCGTCGACCGGGTGTACTGGTACCAGCAGGGCGGCAGCTGGTGGTGGACCAGCCACCGGGACCGCTACGAGGCCCGTACGGGCAGGCCGGGCGGACCGGGCGACGACGTGCCCGACGGCAGCGATGCCGGCGCGGACTCCGGTTCCCCGGGCAGCGGTACCGGCAAGGGCACCCCCACCCGGTACGGCACCGAGACCGCGATCCGGTGGGCGATGGCGCAGATCGGCAAGCCCTACGCGTGGGGCGGCAACGGCCCGTCCGCGTTCGACTGCTCCGGCCTGGTCCAGCAGGCGTACCAGCGTGCGGGCATCTCGCTGCCCCGGGTCGCCGACGCGCAGTACCGCGCCGCCGAACCGATCACACGGTCCCAGCTACGCCGCGGTGACCTGGTCTTCTGGTCGACCGACGGCTCCTCGTCGGGCGTCCATCACGTGGCGATCTACCTCGGCGGCGGCCAGTACCTGGAGGCGCCGCGGTCCGGCCGGTCGGTCCGGATCTCGTCCTTCGCCGCCTACCGTCCCACCTTGTACGGGCGGGTCGGCTGACCGCGCGGTCAGCCGTCCGCCGCCCGCTGCCGCGCGGGCCCGCTCCTGCAGAAAGGCCGACCGTCATGGCGTCGACAGCGCCCACCACCCTTCCGGCCCCGCCCGACGGACCGTCCGCGGGCCCGGACCCCGCGATACCCGGCCCGGCCGCACCGGGCTCCGCCATACCTGACTCCGCTCCCCCCGAGGGGACGCCCGGCGGGGCTCTTGGCGGGACGTCCGACCCGGGAGCGCACGGGTTCCTGCCGGAGCGGCCGCCCGTACGGACCATGACCGGCACCTGGGAGCGGCTGAGCGAGCTGGCCGGCGCGGCCGCCACCGCGCCGGACGCGGAGACCGCCCGTGACCTGGTCGCCCGGGCGGGGCGCAACGGCGAACTGACGGCGCTGCGGCAGCGCGTCTCGCGGCTGTCACCGCGCAACGCCGACGCCGCGTCCCTGCGGGTGGCGGTGATCGCGGCGGCCTGCGGCTGGAGCGCCCTGGACCCGGCCGCCCCCGCCTCCCCGCGCACCGCCGACGCCGCCTTCCTCGCCCTGTGGTCGGCCGTCGCGCACCGCGTCGACCACCAGCAGTTCGTGGCGCTCCCCACGCTGGCCCTCCTGAACTGGGCGCCCGAACGCAAGCCGCGCCGCCGTCTGCCCATCGACCAGCTCGCCCGTACGGAGGCGCTGGTCCCCGTCGTGCGCTGGTCGCCGGAAGGGGAGCCGCTCGGCCGGCTGGACCGGCTGATGCTGGCCACCACCCGGCTGGAAGCGCACGGCATCTGGCTGCTGCGGCTGGCCGGGACGCTCGCCGGGTGCGCCCCCGGAGACGCGTCCACCGGTACGGCGCTGCGCCGCCTGATCCGCATCCAGCACGCGCTGCGCGCTCAGCTCCGGAGCGAGGCGGCGGAGCTGCGGGCGGCCCCGGCTTCCGCACGGCAGGGCGCGGTGCTGGGCGCGCTCGCGGAGCAGGGGGCACTGGAGCCGCCGGTGTTCCTGGCGGCCGACGCGGTGCTCGGCGCGGGCGGGCGCCGGTCGGGGGAGAGCGGCCGGCATCTGCTGCGCCGCCATCTGCCGGTCGCCCAGCGCGCCTGGCTGACCGTTCTGGACCGGCACTGCGCGCCCGTCCGCACCCTCGCGCACCGCGGGGGCCCGGACGCCGCGGTCTACCGCGAGGCGCAGGAAGCACTGATCGCGCTGCGGCGTACGTACGCGGGTCTGGTGCACTGCGCCGCGCACCCGGGAGGGTTTCCGGACGCCGGCCGGCTGAACGCCGTGGCGTGATTCCGCGGGAGCTGTTGGGACGGCCGTAGGGAAGCGGCAACCGGCCGTCCGCTTGTTATTGGTCTGGACATGTCCATGCAGCGTCACTACCCTTCCTTTTGGTCTAGACCGCACGACGCGCACGTCAGCAGCTCATGGAACACCCCCCTCGTTCTTCAGGAGCACCACATGCGTAAGAAGCTCAGCGCTGCCGTGGTCGGTCTCGGCATCGCCGGAGTGTCCCTGTTCGCCACGGGCAGCGCTTCCAGCCACGGCTACAGCGACGCACCCCCCAGCCGCCAGGCGCTCTGCGCCAAGGGCACCGTCAAGAACTGCGGCGCGATCCAGTACGAGCCGCAGAGTGTCGAGGGCCCCAAGGGCTTCCCGGCCGCCGGTCCCGCCGACGGCAAGATATGTTCCGGCGGCAACAGCGGGTTCAAGGAGCTGGACGACCCGCGCGGCGGCAAGTGGCCCGCCACCCACCTCAAGGGCGGCCAGGGCTACACCTTCCAGTGGCGCCTGACGGCCCGGCACGCCACCACCGACTTCCGGTACTACATCACCAAGGACGGCTACGACCCGAGCAAGCCGCTCACCCGGGCCGACCTCGAACCCGAGCCGTTCGTGACGGTGCCGATGGGCGGGCGGCAGCCGGCCGCCACCGTGCAGCACCAGGGCACGGTGCCCACCCAGAAGTCCGGCCACCACATCATCCTGGGTGTCTGGAACATCGCCGACACCGGCAACGCGTTCTACGCCTGCTCCGACGTCAACCTGTCGTAACCGGCGCCGGAGCCTGCGCGGGCCTCCCTGTCCTTCCTCCGGGGAGGCCCTCTCCGCCCGCGCGCCCCGCTCCCTCCCGCGAGCCCGTTCGCATCCGTCGGCCCGCCTCCCCTAGGCAGCACCGACCGGCGGGAATATTCTGCTGGTTGGTCTGGACCGCAGTGCACTCGGCTCGCAGGAAACCCCCCTCATTCCGGGAGCGAAGCATGCGCAAACGGATCAGCGCGGCCGTCGTGGGACTGGGCGTCATCGGCGCGACGGTCCTGTCGACCAGCGGCGCCGGCAGCCACGGCTACACCGACGCCCCCGTCAGCAGACAGAAACTGTGCGCCAACGGCACGGTGAAGAACTGCGGCGCCATCCAGTGGGAGCCGCAGAGTGTCGAAGGGCCCAAGGGCTTCCCGAACGGCGGACCCGCCGACGGCAGGATCTGCTCCGGCGGCAACAGCCGCTTCAAGGAACTGGACGACCCGCGCGCCGACCAGTGGCCCGCGACCAAGGTGAGCGCGGGCTCGTACACCTTCCGCTGGCGCTTCACCGCCCCGCACCGCACCACGGACTTCCGCTACTACATCACCAGGAACGGCTGGAACCCCAGCCGTCCGCTGACCCGGGCGGACCTGGAACCGGCCCCGTTCCTGACCGTCCCCTACAACGGTCAGCAGCCGCCGACCACGTACTCGCACCCGGGCACGCTGCCCGGCGGGAAGACCGGCAGGCATCTGATCGTCGGGGTCTGGACGATCGCCGACACCGGTAACGCGTTCTATGCCTGCTCGGACATCGAGTACTGAGCGGAAGAACGTACGGAAAAACACGAGTGGGCCTCTCGAAGCTGTGCTCCGAGAGGCCCACTCCCAGGTGCGCCGCCAGGGACTCGAACCCCGGACCCGCTGATTAAGAGTCAGCTGCTCTAACCAACTGAGCTAGCGGCGCGCGCTGACAAAAGAAATACTACCTGGTCCGCGGGGGTGCTCCTGACCACGGCGCCGCCCGCCCCGTCCGGCGCCCTCCCGGCGGCTCGGAACCCGGGGCCGGGCGCCCCGCAATCAGAGCGTCAGCGACAGCAGCACCGGAGCCGCCCGCCGGTTCAGCGCGTCGGCGGCCTGCCGCAGCCGGTGGGCGTGCTCCAGCGGGAGCGACAGGGCCAGACAGCCGACTGTGGAGCCCGCCGTGATCGGTACGGCCGCGCAGACCGTGCCCACCGCGTACTCCTGGAGGTCCAGCATCGGGACGGTCGGCGGCTGGCTGTCGAGCTTGTGGAAGAGCACCTTCTCGTTGGTGATCGTCCGCGAGGTGAGGCGGGCGGTCTTGTGCCGGGAGAGGTGGTCCATCCGGCCGTCGTGGTCCAACTGGGCCAGCAGGCATTTGCCGACCGCGCTGGCATGTGCCGTCCGGCGGAATTCCGCCCACTCGTTGACCTTGGGGGCCCGCGGTCCGTCGGCGTAGTGCAGGATCTTGACCTCGCCGTCGATGTAGCGGCTGATGTAGACCGCCGCGCCCACCGAGTCGCGCAGCTCGACGAGGGTGCGCTGGAGCTTGTCGCGCAGCGCTTCCTCGCGGCCGCCGCCCGAGCCGAGCAGGACCAGGGACTCGCCGACGACGTACGCGCCGTCGGCGACCTGCGCGACATAGCCCTCACGGCGCAGCATCGCCAGCATGTGGGCGAGGTGCCCGGTCGGCAGACCGGTCTCGCGGGCGATCTGGACGTCCGACACACCGCAGGCGTGCCGGGCGACGGTTTCGAGTACGCGCAGGGCGTACTGCACCGAGTGGAAGGGCGCGGTCGGCTCGGGCTTCAGCGCCACGGTGTCCCCCTAGCAGGTTGTGACCGTTTGCGTCGCTGCCGTCGCCGGCGGTCACGACCGACGAACATTACCGGCCGTTCCCGGGCAGCGGGGCACATACCACGATAGCGGCCGAAGCCGCCCGCCGGAGGGGGTCTTGACCGAAAAGGGGGGATGGCCACGCACCTGTACAGGGGCGTGGTCCACCGGCATATGCCCAGGTCATCCCGGGCCGTGACGGAGCCCGGGTGCGCCGCCCGACGGGCACCCGGAACGCGGCCGCAGCCGCTCCCGGGCGCCGCGTGGAACGGACCGCGCCGGTCAGAGGACCGCGCTCAGGAACTCCCGGGTGCGGTCGTTCTCCGGCTCGCTGAAGATCTTCTCCGGCGTCCCGAACTCGATCACCCGTCCCTGGTCGAACATCATCACGCAGTCGGAGATGTCCCGCGCGAAGTTCATCTCGTGGGTCACACAGAGCATGGTGATGTCGGTGGTGTGCGCGATGTCGCGCAGGACGTCCAGCACGCCGGCCACCAGCTCCGGGTCGAGCGCGCTGGTCACCTCGTCCAGCAGCAGCACCTGCGGCCGCATGGCCAGGGCGCGCGCGATGGCCACCCGCTGCTGCTGGCCGCCGGAGAGCTGCGACGGGTACTTGTCGATGTGCTGCGTCAGGCCCACCAGGTCCAGCAGCCCGCGGGCCCGCTCCTCGGCGGCGTCCTTGCCCAGGCCCAGCACGTGCACCGGCGCCTCGGTGATGTTGCGCAGCACCTTCATGTTGGGGAAGAGGTTGAACTGCTGGAAGACCATCCCGATGTTCTTGCGCACCTCCCGGCAGTGCTTCTCGCCCGCCGGTACGAGCTTGCCGTTCTTCTCCTCGTGGGTGAGGTACGCGTCACCGACCTTGATCTTCCCTTCCTCCGGCTTCAGCAGCGTCATCAGCAGCCGCAGGATCGTGGTCTTGCCGGACCCGGAGGGGCCGATCAGCGTCACGTGCTTGCCGGAGTAGACCGTCATGTCCAGCGAGTCCAGGACGGTGTGCGCGCCGAAGCGCTTGGTGACCCGGTCGAAGCGGACCAGCTCGGGGCCGTCCTCCGCGGTGCCGACCGTGGGCGGCTCGGGCTGCGCCGGCTGTCCCGGCTGTGTGGGGGTGCTGTCAGCGGACAAGGCGACGCTCCAGGACTCGCAGGAGAAGAGAGGTGGGGTACGAGATCACGACGAACAGGACGCCGACGACCGTGATCGGCTCCATGTAGTCGAAGGTGGTCGCGCTGATGCTGTTCGCCTGGAAGAGCAGGTCCGCGACCGTGATGGCCGCCAGCATCGGCGTGTCCTTGAACATCGCGATCACATAGTTGCCGAGCGCCGGGACCACCCGGCGGAACGCCTGCGGCAGGATCACCGCGGTCCAGGTGCGCCGGCGGGGCAGGCTCAGCGCCGTCGCCGCCTCCCACTGGCCCTCCGGGACGCCGTCGATGCCCGCCCGGTAGACCTCGGCGGTGTACGTCGAGTAGTGCAGCCCCAGGCCGATGACGCCGGTGGTCAGCGGGTCGAAGGTCAGGCCCCAGCCCGGCAGTACGAAGAAGAGGAAGAACAACTGCACCAGCAGCGGAGTGTTGCGCACGAACTCCACGACGATGCTGACCGGCCAGGTCACCCAGCGGCTGGGGGAGCGCAGCGCCAGGGCCCACACCAGGCCGAGCACGAACGCCACCAGCGAGCCGAGCAGCGTCGCCTGCACGGTGATCCACAAGCCGTGGAGCAGGTCGGGCAGGATGTCGCCGACGTACTCCCAGGACCAGTTGTTCACGGCTTACCTCCGGGGGCGGTGGGCACCTGCGGGCCCGGCCCGCCGATCGGCAGCCGCCGCGAGAACCAGCCGGACTTCTCCGGCGCGCGGCCGATCGACGCCTTGGCCCGGCGCTCCAGAAGGCGCATGATCCGGGTCACCACGAACGCGATCACGAAGTAGAGGACCAGGATGATCCCGTAGACCTGGGCGCTCTGGCCCGTGGAGAGCCGGGCCAGCTTGGCCTGGAAGGTCAGCTCCCCGATCGACAGCAGCGAGGCCAGCGCGGTGCCCTTGAGCAGCTCGATCAGAAGGTTGTTGAACGGCGGCATCATCTCCGGCACGGCCTGCGGCAGGATGACCTTGCGCAGCCGCTGCCACGGCGTGAAGCTCAGCGCGATCGCCGCCTCACGCTGGGCGGGGGCCACCGCCTGGACGGAGCCGCGCACGACCTCGGAGCCGTACGCCCCGTAGGACAGGCCGAGCGCCAGGGTGCCCGCCCAGAGGCCGGCCAGTTGCCAGCCCAGCAGCGGCAGCGCGAAGAACAGCCAGAACATCAGGACCAGCGCCGAGGTGCCGCGGAAGAACTCCACGTAGACACCGGACAGGAAGCGCACGATCCACAGCCGGGACGTACGGGCCAGGCCGATGCCGAAGGCGACGGCGGCGGCCAGCACGGCGCTGTAGACCATGAGCTGGACGGTGATCCACACCCCTTCGAAGAACAGTTCCCACAAGGCTCCGGTCACCGGGCACAGAGCTCCTTCGCCGTGAGGTCGGTCATGAACTCCTCGGTGAACCCGAAGGGCCGGGCGATGCGCAGGAGTTCGCCGCTCTTCTTCATCTTGTGCAGCTCGCCGTTGAAGGCGTCGCGCAGCGTCGTCTCGCCGATCCGGAAGCCGTAGCCGCCGCCGTCCCGCTGGGGTCTGCCGTCCACCACCGGGGTGAAGGGGCGGGTCATCTCCACCGTGGGGTGTTTGCCGGTCTTCAGCGCCTCCATCATGGTCAGCGCGGTGCCGGCGAAGCAGTCGATGCGCTCGGCCTCCAGGGCCTCCAGGCCGGCGATCTGGTCGCCGTACGTCTGGATCTTCCCCTTGGCGACGCCGTTGCCGACCGCGTAGTCGATCTCCGCGTAGCCGATGCCGGTGCCCATCCGGAAGCCGCCCTCGGCCACGTCCTCGTACGAGGTGATCTTCTTCGGGTTGCCCTTCGGCACGAGGAAGCCGTCCTTCGACTCGTAGTCCGGGTCGGAGAAGAGCACGGCCTGGCAGCGGGCCTTGTTGATGAACATGCCGGCCACGATCACGTCGTACTGGAAGGAGTGCAGTCCGGGCACGAGTGCCTGGAACTCCACCGGCACCGGCTCGAAGCGCTCCACTCCCAGCCGCTGGAAGATGGTCTTGGCCACGGCGGGTGCCTCGCCGGTCAGTTCGCCCTGGCTGTTGATCGACGCGTACGGCGGCTCGCTGGCGATGCCCATCCGTACGACTTTCCTGCTGCGAAGATCGTCGAGTAGGTGTCCCCCGTCCGTAGCTCCGGTGATGTCGACCTGTGAGCAGCCGGCCGTCGCCCCCAGCGCCCCCGTCAAACCCAGCGCCGCCGCTCCTGCGAGCAGTGAGCGGCGGCGTAACCCTGATGCGGTGTTTCCTGAGCTGTTCCCCTGTGGTGGAGCCATGGGCGCGCGGCTACCCGAGCCCGTTGAAAATATGCCTATCGTTTCCGGCCCTTGATGCAAGCGGTGCGGGGTCGTGGCGCATGTCGGTCATGCGTGCATACGACACCCGTTCGGGGGCGGCAATTCCGTTGTGCGGTTGGCTGATTGGCGACGGTCGTCAGCGGCCGCGCGCCGCGGGGAGAGCCGAGGGTGCCGCGTCCGGTGGTCCCGTGTGCATCGGGCTGCCCGCTGGTCCACCATGGAGGCGCAAAGCACCGTTAGGAGGCAAAATGGTCGACCGTTTCATCGAAGTCTCCCTCGACAAGCGGGGCGTGAGCTGCACCGCCAAGCTGCTCGACGACCGCGCGCCGGTCACCTGCAAGGCCGTCTGGGACGCCCTGCCGCTCGGCGGCGACGTCTACCACGCCAAGTACGCCCGCAACGAGATCTACGCCCTCGTCCCGCCGTTCGCCCCGGAGGAGCCCCCTCTGGAGAACCCGACCATCACGCCCATCCCCGGTGACCTGTGCTACTTCACCTTCAGCGACACCCAGTTGGGCACCGCCTCGTACGGCTACGAGAGCCAGGCCAAGCACCAGGGCCGCGCCACCGTCGTCGACCTCGCGCTGTTCTACGAGCGCAACAACCTGCTGATCAACGGTGACGCGGGCTGGGTGCCGGGCATCGTGTGGGGCTCGGTGGTGGACGGCCTGGACCGGATGGCCGACGCCTGCCAGGACCTGTGGCGCGCCGGCGCGCTGGGGGAGACCCTCAGCTTCCGCCGGGCGTAGGCGGCGCGGGCAGGCGCGCGGCCCCCGATGTGCAGAGGGCGTGCGCGGCGCGCAGCACCAGCGCGTCCGCGTGCCGCGCACCCACGAGCTGCACCCCGATCGGCAGCCCGTCCCCGTCCACGCCGCACGGCACGGTCGCGGCGGGCTGCTGCGTCATGTTGAAGGGGTACGTGAACGGGGTCCAGCCCGTCCAGCGCGTGTGCCCGGACCCGGCCGGCACCTCGGCGCCCGCCTCGAAGGCGGTGATCGGCTCGGTCGGCGTCACCAGCAGGTCGTACGTGCTGTGGAAGCGGCCCATCGCCACGCCCATCGCCATCCGTACGTCCACCGCCGCCAGGTAGTCCAGCGCGCTGCGCCGCGCGCCCTCCGCGCAGATCTCCCGCAGACCGGGGTCGAGCAGCTCCCGCTGCGCGTGGCTCAGGTGCTGCACCACCCGGGCCGCGCCGCTGAACCACAGGGTGTGGAACTCCTCCACCGGGTCGGCGATGTCCGGGTCGGCCTCCTCGACGTGCGCCCCCAGCCCGGCGAGCCGGTCCACCGCGCGCCGCACCGCGGCGGCGACCTCCGGGCGTACCGGCACGTCCCAGCCCAGCGACGGGCTGTACGCCACCCGCAGCCCGGCGACCGGTCGCTCCAGCTCCTCCCGGAACGACCCGGCGGGCGGTGCGAGCTGCGACCAGTCCCGCCAGTCGGCCCCGGTGATCACGTCCATCAGCAGGGCGGCGTCGGCCGCGTCCCGGGTCATCGGCCCGACGTGCGCCAGCGTCCCGAACGGACTCGCCGGATACAGCGGCACCCGCCCGTACGTCGGCTTCAGCGCGAAGATCCCGCAGAACGCCCCGGGGATGCGCACCGACCCGCCGCCGTCCGTGCCCAGACTCAGCGGCCCCGCGCCGAGCGCCACGGCCGCCGCGCTGCCGCCGCTGGAGCCGCCCGCCGTACGGGACGGGTCGTACGGATTGCCTGTCACCCCGTGCCGCGGGCTGTCCGTGACGCCCTTCCACCCGAACTCGGGCGTGGTCGTCTTGCCCACGAACACCGCGCCGTGCTCGCGCAGCCGCGCCACCGACGGCGCGTCCGCGTCCCAGCGCGCGCCCTCCTCGCACACCGTGTGCGAGCCGCGCAGCGTCGGCGCCCCACGGGTCAGCAGCAGGTCCTTGACCGTGGCGGGTACCCCGTCCACCAGCCCGGCGGGCCGCCCGGACCGCCACCGCTCCTCGGACTCCTTCGCCGCGGCCAGCGCCTCGTCCGCGTCGATCCGGGTGAAGGCGTTCACCCGCTCCTGCGCCCACCCTGCCCGTTCGAGTACCGCCTGCACCGCTTCGACCGGCGAGAACTCGCCCGCCGCGTACCCGGCGACCAGCCGCACCGCCGAGCAGTCGGCCAGATCCGTCACCTCAGCCATCCCGACCTCCCTTCACGAACCCTGCGCGCACACTCCGCTCCCACGGTCCCGGAAGATCAGGAGCCCGGTACGTAGCCCAGCCGCTTGTCCACCACATTGGTGAGCGGCTCGCCCGCCGCCCACCGGTCGAAGTTGTCCGCGAACTGCTCGGCCAGCGCGTCCCGCCAGCCCAGCGTGTCGCCGCTCATGTGCGGGGAGACGATCAGGTGCGGCACGTCCCACAGGACGCTGTCCGAGGTCAGCGGCTCGTGCTCGAAGACGTCCAGGGCCGCCGCGGCGATCCGCCACTCCCGCAACGCCGCCACCAGGTCGTCCTCGACGACGAGCGCTCCGCGCGCCACGTTGACGAAGCGGGCCCGCTGCCGCATCCGGCCGAACGCGGCCCGGTCGAACATGCCGCGGGTCTCCTCGGTCAGCGGCGCCGCGCACACCACCCAGTCGGCCGTGCCCAGCAGACCGTGCAGCGCGCCGCCCGCGTGCACCCGGCCGAACTCGGGATCGTCCGTACGCTCCCGCCGCCCGACCAGATCCACCCTGACACCCAGTGCCAGCAGGGTCCGGCCGATGGCCCGGCCGATCGGCCCCGAGCCCACCACCACGGCGCGGCTGCCCGCCACCCGCAGTGTCTCCCGGTGCCGCCAGCGCCGCTGCCGCTGGAGCTCCCAACTGCCGTAGAAGTCCTTTGCCATGGCGATCACCAGACCCGCCACGTACTCGGCGATCGGCTGCTCGAAGACGCCGCGCGCGTTGGTCACCAGGGTCGTGTCCGCGGCGAGCTCCGGGCACATCAGCCGGTCCACGCCCGCGCTCGCGGTGTGCACCCATACGGGGCGCGGTCCGTCGCCGGGCCAGGCCTCGCGGACCGCGTCGGAGGTGAAGTCCCACGCCAACACCACGTCGGCGTGCGGCAGTCGGTCGGCGAAGGTCTTGTCGTCGGCGTAGACCAGCCGGGCCCGGCCGGCCAGCCGGTCCAGTTTGGGAGGCGGGTCGGAGCCGAGGACAAGGACGGTGCTTTCGGACATAGGCCAGAAACCGTTCTGAAACGTGAGCCCCCTTGAATGAAAGGAGGCGCCGACAGATGCCTGAGATGCGAGGATTGACCACGCTAAGAAGTCGTAACTACCGTGTCAACAACGGCTCTGTCCCGACGTCCCCGGCTCGTGCCGGTCGCACCACGAACCCCTGGCCAAAGGCCTTGCCCTTACCAGCCCTTCGCTCTTCTGGGGGCATCATGGACGTCTCATTTCTGGGGGGACCGAAGCCTCAGCTCGGTGTGGGTGTCGTCGCTCCGTTCGACTTCGCCCTGGACCGCGAGCTGTGGCGCTGGATCCCCGACGATGTGTCCCTCCACCTCACCCGGACCCCTTTCGTGCCCGTCGAGGTGAGCCTCGACCTGGCCCGCCTGGTCAGTGAACACGAAACCCTGCACGCCGCCGTCCAGGCGCTGTGCGCCGTCTCCCCGCAGGTCGTCTCGTACGCCTGCACCTCGGGCAGCTTCGTCGGCGGCGTGGCGGGCGAGCGCGCCATGTGCGCCGCCATGACCCGGGCGGGGGAGCGGCTTCCGGCGCTCACCACCTCCGGCGCGCTCCTCGAAGCGCTGCGCGAGATCAACGCGTGGCGGATCGCGGTCGTCACCCCCTACACCAAGTCCGTCACCGACTCCCTGGAGGAGTACCTGAAGGAAGCCGGCGTCACCGTCACCGGCCGCGCCTACCTGGGCCTGACCCGGCACATCTGGAGAGTGCCGTACCGGGACGTCGTCGACATGGCCCGCCAGGCCGTCGTCGGCGCCGCGGACGCGCTGTTCATCAGCTGTACGAACCTGCCGACGTACGACGTCATCCCGCAGCTGGAGGCCGAACTCCGGATGCCGGTCCTGTCCGCCAACCAGGTCACCATGTGGGCCTCCCTGCGGGCCATCGGAGCCGAGGCCGTCGGCCCGTACCAGGCGCTGGTGGACCCCGTCGCCAGACGCGGACCGGCCTCCATGACCGCCTCCTGGGCCCCCGAGGAAGGGGCCGGGATACCGAGGTGCGGCGGTCTGTCCGAAGCGGCGTTCGCCGGGTCGGCGGTCCCGTCCTCCGAGGCGGAACCGGCCGACGGACCGGACGTACCGCCCTTTCATCCCCCGGAGGAGCCCGGCCCGCCGGCGCCGGTCTGACGGGTACGGGCGGCGCCCGCCCGGCCGCCGCCCCCACCCCGCGTCCACCCGCGCGCCCCGCGCACGTACGCCCGGGGCGGCGCGCGCACCGCGGCACACACCCCCGTACGCATCCCCCCACCCCGTCAGGAGACGTGCATGGCATCCACGGTCGGCTTCCTCTACCCCGGCCACTCCGCCGAGGACGACTACCCCCGGCTCGAAGCGCTCCTCGGCAACGGACTGAGTCTGCCGCTCGTCCACACCGACATCGGCGAGGACGCCCACCGCGTCGACGCGCTGCTGGAGATGGGCTCCGCCGCCCGGCTCGCCGCCGGCGTCGCCGAACTCAAGAGCCGCGGCGCCGAGGCCGTCGTCTGGGCCTGCACCAGCGCCAGCTTCGTCTTCGGCTGGGAGGGCGCCCAGGAGCAGGTGCGCGAGCTGTCGGCCACCGCCGGGCTGCCGGCTTCCAGTACGTCCTTCGCCTTCGCGCACGCCGTACGGGCCCTGGGCGCGGAGCGCGTGGCCATCGCGGCGACCTACCCCGACGACGTCGCCGAGTGCTTCCGCGCCTTCCTGAAGTCCGCGGGTACGGAAGTCGTCTCGACCCGCGGCAGCGGGATCATCACCGCCGCCGAGGTCGGCACCTGGGGCCTGGAGGAGGTCCTCCTCCTCGCCCGTACGGGGGACCACCCCGACGCCCAGGTGGTACTGCTCCCCGACACGGCTCTGCACACCGCGGACCACCTGCCCGCCATCGAGGCGGAGCTGGGCAAGCCGGTGCTCACCGCCAACCAGGTCACCGCCTGGGAGGGGCTGCGGCTGCTGGACCGGACGGTCGTCTGCCCGGCGCTGGGCACGCTGTTCGCGGGGGCGCCGGCGGGGTAGCCGGGGGCCGGCCTCGGGGGCCCGCTGCGCGCGTTCGGGAATAACCGGAGAAGTGCTCCGGTTGTCCCCCGGGCAGACCAGCGACGCGAGGAGGGCCCGCACCGTGAGCGGCGACCACGACGACATCCGGGACCACGACGGAAAGCGATCCGGCGACGGGGCCGGGACCGGTGCCGGCACCCCGGCCGACGACGCCCGCGACGGCGACGCCCGGAACGGTGACGCGCGGAACGGGGATTCCCGGCCCGGCGACGGCATCCGGGGCGCGGCCCGCGGCACCGCGCCCGTCCCCCTGTCCGTACTGGACCTGGTGACCGTGGGCGCGGGGCACACCGCCTCCGAGGCCGTACGGACCGCCGTCGGCATCGCCCGCACGGCCGAGCGCCGCGGCTTCCACCGCTACTGGGTCGCCGAGCACCACTCGATGCCCGGTGTGGCGTCCTCGTCGCCCGCGGTCCTGCTGGCGCACCTCGCCGCACACACCGACCGCATCCGGCTCGGCTCCGGCGGCGTCATGCTGCCCAACCACGCGCCGCTGGTGATCGCCGAACAGTTCGGCACGCTGGAGGCGATGGCCCCCGGCCGCGTCGACCTCGGCCTCGGCCGCGCGCCCGGCACCGACGGCGCCACCGCTGCCGCCCTGCGCCGCACCGAGCGGCTGCACGAGGGGGCCGACGAGTTTCCGCAGCAGCTCGCCGAGCTGACCCGCTTCCTGGACGACGACTTCCCCGACGGGCACCCCTACAGCCGCATCCACGCGGTGCCGGGCCCGGTCCAGGCGACGTCCCCGGGCGGCGTCCAGTCCGCGCACCGGCCGCCGCTGTGGCTGCTCGGCTCCTCCGGCTTCAGCGCCCAGTTGGCGGGCCGCCTGGGCCTGCCGTTCGCCTTCGCCCACCACTTCTCGGCGGCGAACACCCTCCCCGCCCTGGACCTGTACCGCGAGTCCTTCCGCCCCTCCGCGGTCCTCTCCGAGCCGTACGCGCTGATCGGCGTCGCCGCGTTGGCCGCCGAGGACGAGAAGGAGGCGCACCGTCAGGTCCTCACCGGCGCACTGTCCATGATCCGGCTGCGCACCGGGCGCCCCGGGCTGGTGCCCAGCCCCGAGGAGGCGGCGGCGTACGCGTTCAGCGGCATGGAGCGCGACTTCGTCGACAACTGGCTGTCCAACATCATCTACGGCACGCCGGACGCGGTCCGCACCGGTCTGGACGACCTCGCCAAGCGCACCGGCGCGGACGAGCTCATGATCACTGCCAACGCGCACGGCGGCGACGTGCGGCTGCGTTCGTACGAGCTGATCGCGGACGCGTACGGGCTGCCGACGGTGTGACGGCCGTAAGCCCGACGGTGTGACCGTCGCGCGGACAACGGCGCGACTTCGGTACCGCTCCGGGAACGGGCGGATGCATCGGAGCGGGCGGAGGGAGCGCGCAGCGGGTGGAGGGAGCGCGCTGCTCCGCCCGCTCCCTCCGTGGCCACTACGCGCCGGTCTGCCGCCCCGCGCCGATCAGGTCGCAGACCCGGTCCGGGGGCACCGGGCGGGAGTACAGCCACCCCTGCCCGGTGTCACAGCCGATACGGCGCAGCCGTTCCGCTTGCTCGGCGCTCTCCACACACTCCGCGGTGACCGTCAGGCCCAGCCGGTGCGCGAGCGCCACCAGCGCCTCCACGATCGTCTCGTCCGCCGGGTTCGGGTGCTCCTGCGAGCGGAAGCCCCGCACGAAGGAGCCGTCCAGCTTCAGCACGGACACCGGCAGCCGGCTGAGGTAGGCCAGGTTCGAGTAGCCGGTGCCGAAGTCGTCGATGGCGATCCGTACGCCCATCTCGCTCAGCGCCTGGAGCGCCTGGAGCGGGCGCCCGGCCGAGCCCATCACGGCCGACTCGGTCAGCTCCAGCTGGAGCAGGGCGGGCGGCAGCCCGGTCTCGGCGAGGATGCCCGCCACGTCCGCCACCAGGTCGGAGTCCCACACCTGCCGTACGGCGACGTTCACGCTGACGAACAGCGGCTCGGCTCCGGGACGCGCTAGCTGCCAGGCGCGGGCCTGGTGGCAGGCGCGGGCCAGCACCCAGCGGCCCAGCTCGACGATGGCGCCGTTCTCCTCCGCCAATCCGATGAACCGATTCGGCGACAGTGTGCCGAACTGCGGATGCCGCCAGCGCACCAGCGCCTCGACGCCCTGCGCCCGCCCGTCGCCGAGCCCGACCAGCGGTTGGTACTCCAGGGTGAACTCGCCGCGGTCCACCGCGGGCCGCAGCGTGCTGGACAGCGCCTGGCGGGTCATCCGGTGCGCGTTGCGCTCGGGGTCGAAGAGCGTCCAGCGGGCCTTGCCGTCCTCCTTCGCCCAGTACAGCGTGGTGTCCGCGGCCTGCATCAGGCCGGTCGCCGTGGTGCCGGTCGCCGCGCGCTCCACGACGCCGATGCTCGCCGAGACCGACAGCCGCTGACCGGCGAGGTCGAACGGTCGCTGGAGCGCGTCCAGGACGCGCTGTGCCAGTTCGGCGAGTTGTTCGGTACCGGCCGAGTCCTCCACCAGGAGGGCGAACTCGTCGCCGCCCAGCCGCGCCACCAGGTGGCCGCTGCCGCCGCGTACCGCGCCGCGCTCGGCCAGGCTCTCGGCGCAGTGCGTCAGGCGCTGGGCCACGGCGCTCAGCAGCCGGTCGCCGACGCGGTGCCCGAGGGTGTCGTTGACGGCCTTGAAGCCGTCCAGGTCGAGGTAGCACAGGCCGACCCGGCCCGTACCGTGCTGCTCGAAGGCGGCCGACTCCAGCGCGCCCGCGAGCCGCTCGAAGAACAGCGCGCGGTTGGGCAGCCGGGTCACCGGGTCGTGCATCTGGAGGTGGCGCAGCCGTGCCAGCAGGTCGTGCCGGTCGCTGATGTCCGCCACGGACAGCAGGACGCAGTCCTCGTCCGGCAGCGGCTCGACCGTCACCTCGGCCCACAGGAACTGCCCGTCGGGATGTTTCAGGCGTCGGGTGCACCGCAGCCGGTCGCTGTGGCCGCGCAGGACCTCCTGGTACGCGGCCCAGATGCGCGGGTCGGTGCCCAGTTCGGTCAGATCGGCGGCGGTGGCCGCGACCAGGTCGTCCGGTGCCGCGCCGACCAGTTCGCCGAAGGCGGGGTTGGCGGCGAGCACCAGGCCGTCGCGGTTCAGTACGGCCAGCGGGGTGCGGGCGGCCCGGAAGGCGGCGCGGTAGTCGCGCAGCGAGGCCGCCGAGCCGTCGCCGGCGTCGGGTTCGCCGCGGGCGCCGGGCCGCGGCTCGCCGGGTGGGCCGGACGGGCCTGGCCGGGGGTGTCCGTCGGCCGTGGTGGACCGGATGGGGCCGGCGGCCGCGGTGGGGCCGTCGGTGGGTGCCGGGCCGGAGGCGCCGTCCGGGCCTCCGTCGGATTCATTGGTCGGTTCTTTACGCTCCGTCACCGCGGAGAGCGTCGTTCCGGGCGCGCGGCCCGTGCCGCCGGGGTATCCGCTCACTGCTCGCTCCCGCATGGCGCTTGTCTCGTGATGGAGGGGGGAATCCGCGCTGGAAAGTGTGGCGATCATAGAGGCTGCCGCAAGGGCCTATCCAGCGACGTAACCGTGATCATCGGCACCCGTGGCGGAAGTTTGGCCATTTCCGTCCGGCTGTGTTCGTGCGTATCCGGTCAACGATCGATAGTGACTTTCCGTTACGGGGTGGGGAGTTGGGCCGGTCACTCGTCTGGGGCCCCGGAACAGGACGGAATCCGGCAATTCCCCACAAAGTGGTGAGGGTGCTCCGAATCCGTACCGGGAGGTCGATGTGCCACGCGCCCAGCAACCTCCGGAGGTGGGCCGTCGCGTGCTGCGCCGGGTGGCCGCCGTGGCCACCTCCCTCAGTGCCGTCATAGCCACCTCCGTCATCGCGGGCCCCGCCACCGCGTCCGAGGGAACGCCGCCCTGCGCCCTGGCCCGTACCGACGCCCACCACTCCGAGGGGCTGGACACCTGGAACCGCGCCTACCCGCGCCCGGTCCGCACCCTTGACGCCGTCATGGTCTTCCTGTCCTTCCCCGACTCCGAGCCGGTAGTCGACCCCCGCGAACTGGCCGCCGACTACTTCCCGGCCACCACCCGCTTCTTCGAGCGCGCGTCCTACGGCCGTTTCACCCTGCGCCCCGACGTCCAGCGCCGCTGGGTACGGATGCCGCGGACCTCCAGCGCGTACGGCATACGCCGGGACTGGGAAGCCGGCGACCGCGCCGCCTACCTCCGCGACGCGGTCGCCGCCGCCGACGGCTCGGTGGACTTCAGCCGCTACGACGTCGTCTACCTCGTCGCCGACCCGGACGCGGCCGGCGTCGACTCCGACGCCACCAAGGTCGTCAACCTCGACCTGCCGCTGCGCGCCGACGACGCCGACCTCAGCCGGTTCGTCACCCTCTTCGAGCAGAGCCCGCCGGACCGCAACGTCCTCGCCCACGAGACCGGCCACGTCTTCGACCTGCCGGACCTCTACCACCGGCCCCGGGAGGGCAAGGGCGACTGGGACACGTACGTGGGCGACTGGGACCTCATGGGCAGCCAGTTCGGCCTCGCCCCCGATCCCTTCGGCTGGCACAAGTGGAAGGTCGGCTGGCTCGGCGGCCGCCAGGTGACGTGCGTCTCCCTCGGCCGGGACCGGCGCTCCTCCGTGCACACCCTGCGGCCGCTGTCCGCACCCATGGGGCCGGGCGACGCACGGCGGACGCGGCTGCTGGTCGTCCGCACCGGTCCGCGCAGCGCGCTGGCCGTCGAGGCGCGCGGCGCGGTGGGAAACGATCACGAGGTCTGCACCGAGGGCGTGCTGGTCTACCGCGTGCACAGCGAGACCGCGTCCGGCAGTGGCCCGATGGAGGTACTGGACGGACACCCCGGTACCGAGGCGTGTTGGGGGACTTCCGTATTCCCCCGGCTTGCCGATGCGCCGCTCGGCGAAGGCGAAAGCCTGGACGACCCCAAGGACGGGGTGCGGGTACAGGTGTACGGGCGGTCGTCCTCGGGGGACTGGACGGTCAAGGTGGAGCGGAGCGGCTGAGGGCGGGTGTCCGGGCGGCGGCCCGGCGGTTCCACGGCGTACGAAGAAGGCCCCCACCGAGGTGGGGGCCTTCTTCTGTCGGTGCGCCGCCAGGGACTCGAACCCCGGACCCGCTGATTAAGAGTCAGCTGCTCTAACCAACTGAGCTAGCGGCGCCTGCTGACGTGGAAAACATTAGCATCCTGAACGGGTGGCGCAAAAATCGATTCAGCGAGGCCCGCCCCGCACCGGGGTGTGCGGGGCGGGACGCTCCGGGCGGGCCCGTGTTCCGGGGCTCCGGGGCGGTGGTGGCGCTGGTCACAGCGGTGGGGTGAGGCTTGGCGCCGTTCGGGTGGTGGAGAGGTCGGCGGGGGCGTCGTCGGGTGCTGTGGGGGCGGCGGTGGCGACGGTGGCGGTGGCGCGCCGGGCGGCTCGTATGCAGGCCCAGAGGAGGGCGCCCGGTCCGGGGAGCCAGGGGTGGCGTACGTCCGGGGCCACCAGCCAGCGGGAGGCGGTGAGGTCCTGGGCACTGTGGCCGGACGGGGGTGTCGGATCGGTGTGGGGGATGTGAGTGGTGTGGGGCGTGGGGGACGTGTGAGACGTAGGGGACGTGTGGGGGGTGTGCGGCGGGTCCGGCTGGGGTGGCCGCTGGGGGAAGAGGGGCGGGACGGTCACCGCGTCGCCCGGTCCGTGGCAGAGCAGCGGCGGTACGGAGCCGGACCACTCCTCCCAGTCGAGCAGGGCGGGCAGCCGCCGGGCCGTGCCGGGCTCGGCGAAGAGCAGGATGCGGCCGCGATGGGTGGCGACGGGGCCGGACCCGGGCCCCGCGGTCCATAAGCGGTCCACCAGGTCGCGGCCGAAGAGCGCGGGCGCGTTGATCACGTCGAAGACCGTGCCGCACGGCAGCGTGCTCGGCGCCTCCGGACAGGAAGCCCACCGGGCGTGCACGTTCTCGGGGCACGGGGCGGCGGAGGCGAGCCAGTCGGCGCCGGCGAGGGTGACGTACGCCGCGGTGTGGAACGCCGCGGGGGCAGGGCGGCGAGGGTGTTCGGAGGGCCAGTCGCTCATGGGCCCGGTTTACCGGTATGCGGTGTTCCGTTTCTGCGGAATGGCCGAAATCGGGACAGGACGGGGCGGTGTGGGGTATGTTCCCGCGCTCGCATATGCCAGCGACCCATGATCAACGAGTGGGATCACGGGCCGAGGGCCGAGGAGAGGCCGAAGCGGGCGGGAAGCGGGCGCCGGAGCCGCTGAACCGTTCAGTCGGTGGTGGCGTCCAGGCGGCTGCCGCCACCGCCGCGCAGCAGGCCGCGGCCGAACTCCACCATCTTCGCCGCGTAGTCCTCGGTCCAGTCCGCGCGCTCCGCGATCACGGAGAGCGGCAGCCGGTCGAAGCGCCGGGGATCGGCGAGGTGGGCCGCCGCCATCGCCTGGAACTCGGTGGCCCGGTCCGCCGCCGCGCGGAAGGCGAGGGTCAGCTCGGTGGAGCGGGCGAGCAGCTCCTTGGGGTCCTCGATGGACTCCAGGTCGAAGAAGTGCTCGGGGTCGGACGTGGCCTCCGGAGGCTCGAAGAGCAGCGGAGCCGGTTTCAGGCGCCGGGGCGCGGAGGCGGCTCCGCGCGGGTCGGAAGCCGGTTGCGGCTCGGACATGTACGTACCTCCTGGATCGTGTGCCGCGTTCCATTGTCCCGCGTCGCGCAAGTGCGCCTGGCGACGCGCCCCTACGGGGTTCAGCCGCCCGCCGGGAGCGGCACGTCGCATGCCGCGCGCCCCCGTTCCGCGCCTGCACCGCCACCGTACGGCCGCACGCGGCGCACCCGGGCACCAGTGCGCCGCTCCGGCCGGCTCCCGCCCCCCCGCCCGCTCTCGCGCGCGGCGGCACGGGCCGGCTCCCGCCCCCCGCCCGCTCTCGCGTGCGGCGGCACGCCACGCCGCGCGGGCCGACCCGGACAGCGCACCGGCCGGCTCCGACAGCCTCGCGATCCGGTCGCGCCCGACCGCGCCCGGCCGACCCGACCGCGCCCGGCTGCCCCGGCCGACCCGACCGCGCCCGGCTGCCCCGGCCGACCGGTCAGGGCCGCCACGCCACCCGGTGTTCGTTCAGATGGGCCAGGACCGCGTGGTTCGCTTCCCAGCCGTCCGGGAACTTGACCGTGACGCCCAGCTGGACGGGGTCCGCCGAGGGATGTTCGTCCAGCAGCTCCGGTATGCCGGCCCGGCTGACCACGATGCAGGCGTGCCGGTGGCGCGAGGCCAGTACGCACAGCCGGCCGGTCTCCAGGTGGAAGGCGGTCGCGTCGGGGCGGCCGGAGAGCGGGTGCAGGAAGACCGTGACGTCGAACTCCCGTCCCTGGAGGCGGTTGGCGGTGTCCACCGCGACGCCGCCGACGCCGAGCCCGGCCAGCGCGGCCCGTACCGCCGCCGCCTGGTCGCGGTGGGCCGTGCCGACCGCGATCCGGTCGGCGGTCAGCGGCGCGGGATCGGGGCCGCGCTCGCTGGTGGCCGCGCCGCCCCGGTCGAGCAGCCGCCGTACCACCCGCGCGATGGCGTGCACCGCCTCCGGGTCCGTACGCGGCGTGTGGCGGGCGGGCAGTTCGAGCAGGCCCCAGCCGGATGCGGCGGCCTCGTCCAGCACCCGGTCGACTCCCGAGCCGTCGGAGGGCACCCCGAAGGCGAGCCGCCGGTCACCGTGGTCCGTGCCGCTGCGGAACGGCGTGTAGGGGTAGAACGCGTCGGAGACCAGCCGCGCCGCGGAGGCGGGCAACCGCCACGACACCGGCAGCCGGTGCTGTGGCAGGCCGGGGTTGTGCGCCAGCAGGGTCGTCACGGCGCTGGCCGACGGGTCGTAGGCGAGCCCGGCCCACTGCTCGGCGCCGACCACGCTGAACGGGTCCAGTTGCCCGGGGTCGCCCACGAACAGCGCCCGCTCGAACAGCCCGCCGACGGCGAGCAGGGCGTCCGAGCGCATCTGGTACGCCTCGTCCACGATGGCGTGCTGCCACGGCTCGTCGACCTTCGTGTAAGCCCACTTGGCGGCCGTCGAGACGACGATGTCCAGCCCGGCCAGGTCGGCGACCTTCGACGACGTACGGACAGCGGGCAGCTCCGCCAGCGCGGGGTCGAACGCGCCCGGCTCGCTGCTGTGCAGCCGGCCCACCGGCAGCTCGGGGTCCTTCTCGGCGATCCGCAGCACCAGGTCGTCCACCTGGGCGTTGGTCTGCGCGACGATCATCAATGGGCGTCCGGCCGCGGCCAGTTCGCGAGCCGCCCGTACCACCAGGGTGGACTTGCCCGCGCCCGGCGGTGAGTCGACCACGACGCCGCGGTGGGTGCCGTGCAGCGTGCTGCGCACGATCGCGTCGGTGGCCTCGGCCGCCGCCGCGCTCGGGTCGAAGGACGCCGCGCCGGGGGCGGACGGCGCCGCGCCCGGGGCGGTGTGCGGTGCGCCGTCCGGCCGCCGGGCGGCCGGCACGTCCGGGTGCGCGGGGCGGGCCTCGGTCACAGGAAGTCCTCCGCGGTGACGGGATCGGGCTGGTCCACGGGCGGTACGGCGGTGTCGGCCGCCGGCGGCCCGCCATGCGTCCACGGCGTGTCCTCGGGCTCGGGCAACTCCGGTCCGCCGCGCGGCTGGTGCTCGAACAGAGTCCAGCACACGATGTCGCCGGGCTCGGGCACCGACCCGGACTCCGGGGTCTTCCCCCGCCCCATCCCGCCGGTCAGCCGGACCACCAGCTCACCCGGCCCGTCCGCCGTGTACCCGACGAACTCGGCGGGCTGGGCCTTGCCGTCCGGCAGCGCGCGGTACAGCTTGCCGCCCTCGGTCAGTTGCGGCCGGTCGTCCGTCGCCAGCGTCACCAACGGGCGCGGCATCGGCCGCCTGCCCTCCGAATACGCCATCTCGACACCGGTCACCTCGCCGGCCAGCGCCTCGCCGGCGAGCCGCCGGCCCGCCATGACCAGCGGGTCGTCCAGCGCCTCCTGCGCGTCCAGTTGCGCCTGGGCGGTCTCCCGGGAGGCGAGCTTGCGGGCGGCCGTGATGGCGTCGTCCCGCTTGGGCTGCGGCGGCTCACCGGCCCGTACCCGGTCGCGGTGCGCGGTGTACGACCAGCGGTCGCGCTTCCAGCGGTCGGCCACTCTGGAGCCTTCCGGCAAGGCCCGCAGCAGGTCGATGCCGTGCCACACGGCGTCCCAGGCGGGGCGCAACTGGCTCTCGACCAGCTCGCGGATCGCGGCCTCGGCGCCGGGCAGCCCCGCGTCGTACCGGGCCATCGCCGGGGCGAGGCGCTTGTTGTCGAACGCCGGGTCCGTGGCCGGGCCGGCCGGCGGGCACAGCAGTTGGCCGTCCGCGTCCCGTGCCGTCTCCGCGCGCCGCGCGGCCGTCGCTCCGGGTTCGCCCTCGGGCGGGTCGATCCAGGCGAGCAGCGCGCCCAGGTGCTGGTCCTCCAGGTTGCTCTGGCCGGTCGCCCAGTGGCGGGCGAGGAGCCCGGTCATCGGCAGCAGCAGGCTCGCGCCCGGGACCCGGGCCCGCTCGCCGAAGTGCGTGAACCAGCGGCCCAGCATCGGGACATGGGGCGGCGCCGGATGCGGGGTGTCCGGGTCCTGGTCGGCGGTCCGCCGGAACCGCATGGACCGGCCCAGCAGGCGTACGTACTCCACGCCGGCCGCGCTGGGCACCACGATCTGCGGCGCGTCGGCGCACAGCTCGACCTCGACCGGGACCTTCTTGCCGGTCTCGGGGTCGGTCTCCTTGCGCTGCTCGGTCTCGACGGTGTCCGCGTACCCGTCCACGTACGGCAGGACGGTCTCGGCCAGCTCGGCGAGGAACGCGAACCGCAGGTCACGGTCGCGTGGCTGGGGTACGGCGAGCAGCAGCGGCTTCTCGCGGTCCGTGCCGACCAGGGCGCCCAGCGGGGCGCCCGCCTCACCCGCGGTCGTCAGCGGGACGAACACCAGCGGGCGGGCGGACAGATGCCGGTGCCGGACGGTCGTCAGCGGCTGGGCACGGCCCGCCGCCACCGCCTCCATCCTGGCGAGCACCTCGATCAACGACATGCCGGCACCCCCTCGGCCCCGTCGGCCCGTCCCACGGACCGGCTCGTCGTGTCCCTCGCGCCACCCGCCCCCGCACCGGCCAGCGCCTCGGCGCGCAGGGCCGCCGCCCGGCGCAGCGCTTCGGCGGCGGGCGCGTCCGTATCCGCGCCCGCGCCCGCGTTCGTGTCCGGGGCGCAGGCGGTCGCGGCGGCGCCCGCTGACCCGCCCGTCGCGTCGTCCGCCGCGCTCTCCGTACGCGCCGCCGCCAGGACCTCCTCGACCGTACGCAGCCCGCCCAGCTCACCGCGCACCCCGCGGCCCAGCGACTCCACGGCGCCCGCGGCGCGCGCCTGCTCCCGGCAGTGGAACGCCAGCTCGCAGGTGGACAGGCACTCCGGCGCGTACGCCGCGTCCACGGACTCGACCGCCTCGGCCAGCTCGGCGGCGGACCGCGTCACCGTCTTCCCGTCGTCCGCGAGCCGCAGGTCGAAGGTGGTGCCGGGCGGGAGCTGCCCGGCGATCTCCTCGACCTTGGTGAGCCGCTGCAACTGCCGCCTGGTCGTCGCCAGTTGTTTGCGGATGTCGACGGCCTCGGCGGTGGGGAGGTTCGCGAAGTCCTTCGGGCAGACCAGCAGCACCTGGTCCCGCACCGTCACCGTACGGCCCGTACTGGCGAGCACCTGGGCGGCGACCCGCTCCAGCGCCAGTACGTAGACCGCGGCCTGCCGGGCCGCCGCGCCCACCTTGGCCGGGTCGGCGGAACCGTCGATCATCGGAAAGGACTTGATCTCCACGACCGTCCAGCCGCCGTCCGGATGCACCACGACAGCGTCCGGCTCCAGGTAGGCGGGCGACCCGGCCACGTCCAGGGTGATCAGCGGGTGGTCCAGCAGCGTCCAGCCGCCGGCGGTGGTGGCCTCGCGCAGGGCCAGCGCCGTACGGGCGGCACGCCCCTCGGGACCGGCGGCGGACAGGTCGGGGACGGCGACCCGGCCGGGCTCGGGGGCCTCCGCGCCGCCGCCCGAGCGCTCGTACAGCAGCAGCATCAGGTCCGCGCCGCCGTCCGCCTTGACGCGGGCCTCGAAGGAGTTGCCCCGGGCCAGCGCGAACTGCGACTGCCCGAAAGCCGCGGGCGAGCCGAGCGCGCCCGCGAGCGCCGTCTTGTCGACCCCGGCGCCGTCCAGCAGCGCGCGGCGGCGGCAGCCGGGGTTGGCGGCCAGCGCGGCGAGCGCGCGGGCGTCCAGCGGCCGCGGCCGTACGCCGGGGCCGCGCAGCTCACCGAGCCGCTGCCGCAGCCCCGTCGTCGGCTGCGGCGGCGGCTCCGGCGGCCGGTCGGCCGCGGCGGGTCGGCTGTCGCGGAAAACGTTCACCCGCGGAAGTCTGGCATCCGCCACTGACATTCGCGTGTGCCCCCGGCGCCCCGGCGGCCCGAAGATCACGCTTCGCACCCGCGAGAGAGCCGTTTTCCGCACCCGCGAGAGGGGCGTTCCCCGCGCCTGTCACGGGGGTGTCCGCTGCCGCGAGGGGAGTGGCGCCCGCCGCGTGGCTGCCCGGGCCGACGCCCGCGTCTCGGCCGACGCCCGCCCCCGTGCCGCCCGCCCGGAACCGGCCGCGCACCCCGTCCACCAGCCGCAGCGCCGGGCGCGTCAGCAGCAGGCCCAGGCCCATCACGGCCGTACCGGCCAGTGCGTCGAGCAGGTAATGGTTGGCGGTGCCCATCACCACCAGCACGATCAGCAGCGGGTACGCCACCCCCAGCGCCCGCGTCGGCCGCGACCGGCCGTGCCGCCACAGCACCACGCCGCACCACAGCGCCCACCCCACGTGGAGGCTGGGCATCGCCGCGAACTGGTTCGTCATGCCGCCCAGCCCGCGCGGCGCGCTCGCGTCCTCGCCCCACCACCCGTAGGACGAGAACTGCGCCATGGTGTCCGCGAACCCGCTGCCCGCCTCCAGCAGGCGGGGCGGCGCGGTCGGCAGCAGCGTGAAGCCGACCAGCCCGATGAGGGTGGCGATCATGAGCCAGGTACGGAGCGCCCGGTAGTGCGCGGGGCGCCGGTTCCACAGCCACACCAGGACCACGGGCGTGATCAGGTAGTGCAGCGCGGCGTACGCGAAGTCGGCGGGGACGCCGAGGGCGGGCGTGGCGGTGAAGAGACGGTTCAGCGCGCGTTCCGGGTCGAGACGCAGCAGCTCTTCCCACCGCAGGATCGTCTGCCCGTGCCCGGCGGCGGTGAGCGCGTCGCCGCGGGCCACGAGACGGCCCGCGGAGTAGGCCGCGTACACGAGGGCGAGCAGTGGCAGTTCCGTCCACCACCGGAGCCGGCTGCCGGCTGCCGCTGGGCGGCGCGCTACGGCGTCCATCCTGGTCGTTCTCCAACATGCGTGGCCCGTGGCGGATCGGTCGCGGGCCTGGTGCGAGGGGGTGCGGCGCGGAGCGGCACCCGTCGGCGCGGAAAACGCCGACCCTCCACCGTACGTCGTACGGCGCGATGCTCCCGGCGGGGAGGGGCCACCCCGCTGGTCCCGGGCGATGCGCGATGATGGAACGGACGGCCACCGCAACGAGGCGACGCGAGCCGGGCGCCGGACGAGCACCGGACGCGCATCAGTCGAGCAGCACAGCCCCGGAGCGGGCTCCGAAGACGGAAGAGCCGAGCAATCGGCCAGAGGTATTCCCCATGGCACCGCGCATTCTGCTGGCCCGGCACGGGCAGACGGAGTGGTCCCTGTCCGGCAAGCACACCGGCCGTACGGACATTCCGCTCCTGGAGGAGGGCCGCCGCGGCGCCGAGCTCCTGGGGGAGCGGCTGCACCGCGAGCCCTGGGACGGCCTGCCGGACGTCGAGGTCCGCACCAGCCCCCTGGTGCGCGCGAAGGAGACCTGCCGGCTGGCCGGCTTCGGCGACCGGGCCCAGGACTGGGACGCGCTGATGGAGGTCGACTACGGCGCGTACGAGGGCCTGACCCCGGCCGACATCAAGGCCGGGCGCCCGGACTGGCTCATCTGGCGCGACGGCGTCCCCGAGGGCGAGACGCTGGCCCAGGTAGCGGCGCGGGCCGACGAGGTCGTGGAGTGGGCGCGCTCCGCCGACCGGGACGTCCTGGTCTTCGCGCACGGCCACATCCTGCGCTCCCTGGGGGCCCGCTGGCTCGGCCTGGACGTCTCCTTCGCCGCCCGCATCCGCCTGGAGCCGACGTCCCTGTCCGTACTGGGCTGGGCGTACGGGGAGCCCGCCATCGAGCGCTGGAACGACACCGGCCACCTGGGCTGAACCCCGGTGCGACGGGCCCGGAGGACAGCGGCGCGCCGCAGCCGCAGGGCCCGTGCCTGCCCCTCGGGCCGTACCCCGCCACCCCTCGGGCCGTACCCGCTGCCTCTCGGGCTGTACCCCGCCCCTGGAGGCTCCTGCCCCCCGGCCCCTCCCGCCCGGAGCCCGGTCAGGCCGTGTGCGCATCGCTCTGCTGCCCCGGCCGCGCACCGTAGGCCGTCCGCCGCCCGCCCTTGCCGACCGTCGTCCGTACGGGCGGCCGGGTGGCGGCGTGCCGGTCCAGGAACGCGCCGACCTCGTCGCCCGCCCTTCCCGCGCCGCTCCGGTACGCCCGCAGCGCCCGCGCCGTGGAGTCCAGCATCGTGCGGATACGGGCCGACCGGACGTCTTCCAGGAGGGCCAGCGCCCGGGTACCGGCCGTCGCGGCCTCCTCCGGTGCCCGGCTGAGCGCGAGATCGCCCGCGAGTTCCGCGGTGAACAGGGCGATGTTCCGGGTGAAGTGCGGGTCCTGGAGTGCCACCGCCCGGCGCGCGTGCGTCGCCGCGCGCCCCTGCTCGCCCAGTGCGGACCAGCACTGCGCCTCCAGACCCGCCAGCTCGGCCTCCCCGTAGAAGGACATCCACTCCGGGTCGTTGTCGGACGGCCCCCGGGCGAACAGCCGCTGCGCCCGCAGGAGCGCCTGCTCGCAGCTCCTGCGGTCGCCCAGGCCCGCCCAGCCGCCCGCCTCGCGCAGCGCCAGGAGGGACAGCAGGCGCGCCGAACCCAGGTTCTTCGCGGCCTGCTGGGCGGCCTGCGCGGCGCGTACGGCCTCTCGGGGGCGGTGCGCGTCGCGCGCCAGGAAGGCGGTGTTGCAGAAGGCGTGCGCCTCCAGGGCCGCGTCATCGGCCACCCGGGCGGTGGCCAGCGCTTCGGCGTAGTGCGACCGGGCGTCGCCGAAACGGCCCGAGTCGTGCGCGAGCCAGCCGACGGAGATGGCCAGTTCGCCCGCTCCCGCGTACAGGCGGTCGCTGACGGAGCTGCGCTGCACCCCGGCGTCCAGCAGCTCGTAGGCGGTCCGCAGCGGCTGCACGGCGCGCCGGTAGAGGCCCTCGCCGCCGTGCCGGTCGTCCAGCAGCCGGATCCGGCGCACCGCCTCCTCCACGGCGGCCGCCTCCGACGCGCCGGCCCGTCCGGGCCCGTCCGCCGGGGAGGGGCGCGGTACGCGGGGCGCCGCGTCCGGCAGGCCGGGACCGGCCGCGGCCTTCGGGACGAACGGTGGCAGGGCGGTGAGCCCCAGCGCGGCGGCCGGGCCGCCCGTGATGAACGCGCGACGCAGCACGTCGCTCTCCTTGCCGGTCTGGATGTCCGTGTCACGACGCCCGGGTCCGGCCCCGGGCCCTTCCGGGCGCCCGGCCGCCGGTCCGGCGCCCGTCCGTGTACCGGGAGGCGCCCCGGTGCCGCCGCCCGCATCCCTTCCGCCGTCCGCACGGGCCGCCCGGGCCCGCCGCCCGCGCACCGTCTCGCGCGGCGCGAACCCCATGTCCGCGAGGGTGAGTCCGGGGAACATGTGCCGGAACACCCGTTCGTAGGCGTAGTTCGGGCACCGGATCTCCCCGGCCTCGACGCGGCCCACGTAACGGGCGTCGCACGCGACCTGCTCCCCGATGTCGCGCGCGGCGCGGCGCACCGACGCCGCGAACTCACCCGGTGACAGCCGGCCGCGCAACTGCCGGAAGGCGTGGTTGGGCTGTGCGGGAACGTGCTGGGACGACGCTGATCTCGCGGCTGGCGATGCCATGGCGGAGCCTCCGTGCCCTCTCCGTGGCGGTGCCGCGGCCTGGCGGTGCGGCGGGACGACGGTACTAGCTGTGACCGGACCGACACACAGGGTTTGGCTACAAAACGGATATCTCACCCCCGATCCGCCATGAAGTGCCATCCATTGCGGCGGCCCGCCGCCGTAGCCGTTGACGTGTCCGGACGTTGAACAGGAAGTAAAGGGAGCGGCGTGTGCAGAGGAGGGGTTTCCGTGCGGGAGACCGGTGTGGCCGACGTCAGGACCGCCGTCAACAGCGAGGCGGGTGCCGGGGGGACGGCGCGCGGCGGAGCCGGGCGCGCCGGGCGCGCGGCGCACCCCAACGGCCGTCCGGGCGCGCACGGTTCACCGGCCGCGGACCGGTGCTGGCCCTCCGCGGACCGCGGTCCGCTCCCCGAGGCGCCGCGGACCTGCGACCTGGTGACGGTGCCGGCCCGCCAGGGACTGGAGGCGGTCGACATCCTGCGGCTGCGGGCCGGTGTCGGCCCGGTCCTGCACGACGACGCCTGCGACACCCTCGGCTTCCTCGTGCCGCCGGGCACGGCCGACGGCTGGGACCTGCCGGGCAGCGCCTGTACCCAGACGTACGAGCGCGAGGCGCCCGAAGGGGGCGCGCGGAACGCCGGCGGCGCCCCCGCCGAGCCGCCCGTCACGGGCACCGACTGGCTGGTGTCCCCGGACGGGGCGTGCGGCACGGCCACCGACCCCGTCGTCCTGCGCGAGGCCCTCGGCGAGGCGGCCCGCACGATCGAGGCCGTCGACCGCTGCCGCTGATATCGGCCCCGACGTGGCCGCTGCCCGCGCAGCCGGTCCCGGTCCTGCCCCGGCCGCTGCCCTCTGCCGTCCACTCTGACCTGCGGCTACGCGGCATACTGAAGGCATGGCGAAGAGCAGGCGCGGTCGGCCCCGTACGGGGCCCGAAGCCGTGGTGGAAACCGTGGACGGCGGCGTCGCCGAACTGCGTCCCGACCGGGACCGGACGCGCGGCTGGACCCTGCTCGTCGACGGGGCGCCGCAGTCCCATGTGGACCTCGACGACCCGGCGTACCTGGACTTCGCGTACCAGCGCCGCCTCGGTCACATCGCCGATCTCGCCGCGCCGCCCGGCAAACCCCTCCAGGTGGTGCATCTGGGCGGCGGGGCGCTGACGATGGCGCGCTACGTCGCGGCCACCCGCCCGCGCTCCACCCAGCAGGTCGTGGAGATCGACGCGCCGCTGGTCCAGTTGGTCCGCCGGGAGCTGCCCTTGGACGGCGGCTGGCGGATCAGGGTGCGCAACGCGGACGCGCGCGCGGGGCTCGCCAAGATCCCGGACGGCTGGGCGGACCTGGTGATCGCGGACGTCTTCAGCGGCGCGCGGACTCCGGCGCACCTGACCAGCGCCGAGTTCGCGGGCGAGGTCGCGCGGACGCTGCGGCCCGGCGGCTGGTACGCGGCGAACCTCGCGGACGGCCCGCCGCTGGCCTTCGTGCGGGCGCAGGTCGCCACGGTCCGTACGGTCTTCCCCGAGCTGTGTCTGACCGCCGACCCGGCCGTCCTCCGGGGCAAGCGCTTCGGGAACGCCGTACTGCTCGCCGCCGCCGGCCCGCTCCCGGTCGCCGAACTGACCCGGCGGGCCGCGACCGACCCTCAGCAGGGCCGGGTCGAGCACGGGCGCGCGCTCCTGGACTTCACCGGGGGAGCGCAGCCGGTGACGGACGCGACCGCGGTGGACTCGCCGTCCCCGCCGCCCGCCGTCTTCATCTGAGCGAGCCGGGGAGGCCGCGCGGGCTGCCCGGCGGCGCGGGGAGGGCCCGGGGCAATGCCTGCCTCACGTCGCGTGGTTGTCCGTCTCGACTGTCGGCGGGTGCCCGTTCCAGGCGCAGATGACCGAGGTGTGTCCCGCGCCGCCCCGGAAGTCGACCCGGAGCCACTGGTCCTGCTGCCACACCTGCATCTGCCAGCCCGCGTCCGGGGTGGCCGACACCAACTGGGCAGAGCGGGAGCCGAGGTCGATGACCACACGGCCGCCCGCGGTGGAGAAACTTTTCACCGTGCTGCCCGTCGCGGGTGAAGCGGCGGCGCCGGGCGGCGGGTGCGGGCCGCTGCCCGTACCTTTTCCGCCACCACCGTCGGACGTGCTGCCGTCGTCCCCCTTGGGATGAGCGCCAGGTCGGGTGGACTGCCCGGGGCGGGGGGAGGCCGGAGCGGACGGCTTGGGCCGGTGCGTGGAGGAGGCGCGAGGCGCGACCCCGCCGTCGGTCCCGGCGGACGCGGACGGCGCGCTGTCGGAGAGCGGGAGCGCGCGCGGCGGGTCGTACGCCGTCCCGGCCAGCACCGTGTGCACGCCGAACCACGACAGTGTGACGGCGGCGCCCGTCGCCAGCGTCCAGGCCGCCGTGTGAACCAGTGCTCTGTGCATCTGGCTCATACTGCATCACGCACTCCACCGGGGCAGAGGGCCGGAGGGCCCGGAGAGGGCGAACGAAGGTGATGTCGCGGGAGGTTCCGGGACAGGATGGATGCGGCAGTCAACACCCGTCGAAATGAGGGCTGATGGTACGGCCCGCGGCGTCAACCTCAGGTAAAGAAGTGTCCTCGAATGGCGTACGGTGCCGCCCATGGCAAGTGTGCTCGTGGTCGAGGACGACCAGTTCGTGCGCTCGGCCCTCATCCGGCATCTGACCGAGGCGTCCCACACGGTGCGCAGCGTCGGCACGGCCCTGGAGGCGCTGCGCGAGGTGGCCCACGTCGGCTTCGACGTCGTCATCCTGGATCTCGGCCTGCCCGACCTGGACGGGGCCGAGGCCCTGAAGATGCTGCGCGGGATCACCGACGTACCCGTGATCATCGCCACCGCGCGGGACGACGAGGCCGAGATCGTCCGCCTCCTGAACGACGGGGCCGACGACTACCTGACCAAGCCGTTCTCGGTGGAGCACCTCTCCGCCCGGATGGCCGCCGTGCTGCGCCGCTCCCGCGGCGCCGCGACGGGCGGCGAGCCGCCGTCCCGGGTGCTCCAGGTGGGCGGCCTGAGCATCGACCCGCTGCGCCGCCAGGCCGAACTGGACGGCGCCGCACTCGACCTGACCCGCCGCGAGTTCGACCTGCTCGCCTTCCTCGCCGGCCGCCCGGGTGTCGTCGTGCCCCGCAAGGAACTCCTCGCCGAGGTCTGGCAGCAGGCGTACGGCGACGATCAGACCATCGACGTCCACCTCTCCTGGCTGCGCCGCAAACTGGGCGAAACGGCCGCTCGGCCGCGGTATCTGCACACCTTGCGCGGAGTCGGCGTAAAGCTGGAGCCACCGCTGTGACGCCCGCGCGGACCGGGCGCCGGGGGGCGTGCGCGCCGGAGCCGCCCGCGCGCGCCGCCGGACCTTTCCGGGGCCTTCCCCTGGAGCCGTCGCCGTGAGATGGGCCCTGGTCAAGGTGTGCCTGGCCGTCACCGCGATGGTCGTGGTGGCCTTCGCCGTACCGCTCGGGCTCGTCGTCAAGGAAATGGCCAAGGACCGCGCGTTCTCCAACGCGGAGCGGCAGGCGGCCACCATCGGGCCCGTCCTGGCCATCACCACCGGTCACGCGCAGTTGGAACGCGCCGTCGCCAGCACCGAGAGCGGGACCGGCGGGTACATCGGCGTCCATGTGCCGGCGGACGACAAGGGAGGCGAACCGGCCGAGATCGGTTCCCGGCGGGCCCGGCCCGAGGACGTCGCGGCCGCGGTCGACCTCGGCCGTGCCTCCATCGTGGCGGCGCCCGGCGGCTCGGTCCTGCTCCAGCCCACCGCGGTGGCCTCCGGCATCGCGGTGGTCGAGGTGTACGTGCCGGACGCCGCGCTCACCAACGGCGTCACCACCTCCTGGGTGGTGCTGGCGGTGGTCGGCCTCGCGCTGGTCGTCGGCTCGGTCGCCGTCGCCGACCGCCTCGGCACCCGGATGGTGCGGCCCGCCGAACGGCTGGCGGGCGCCGCCCACGACCTGGGCCAGGGCAAGCTGGGCGTACGGGTACGGGAGGACGGCCCCAGGGAACTGCGCGCGGCGGCGGCCGCCTTCAACGCGATGGCGGACCAGGTCGTCCACCTCCTGGCCAACGAACGCGAGCTGGCCGCCGATCTCTCCCACCGCCTGCGCACCCCGCTGACCGTGCTGCGCCTGAACGCCGCCTCGCTCGGCGAGAGCCCCGCGGCCGACCAGACCCGCGAGGCGGTCGCCCAACTGGAACGCGAGGTCGACCAGATCATCCGTACCGCGCGGCAGCAGAGGGCGCACGCCCAGCAGATGGCCGCGGTGGCCGGCTGCGACGCGGCCGAGGTGATCAGGGAGCGGATGGACTTCTGGTCGGCGCTCGCGGAGGACGAGGGGCGCACGGTGCGCGTCGCGGGCGCGGACCGGCCGGTACGCATCCCTGTCGCGCGCTCCGACCTCGCCGCGGCGCTGGACGCGATGCTCGGCAACGTCTTCCGGCACACCCCCGAGGGCACCGCCTTCGCGGTGGACGTGCACAACGCCGAGGACGCGGTGATCGTGCTGGTCTCGGACGCGGGCCCGGGCATCGACGACCCGGACGCGGCCCTGCGGCGCGGCCACGGGGACGGCGGTGACGGGTCCACCGGGCTCGGCCTGGACATCGTGCGGCGGCTCGCGGAGACGACCGGCGGGGACGTCCGGATCGGCCGGTCCGTACTGGGCGGCACCGAGGTACGGGTGTGGCTGGCGCTGGACGGCGCGCGGCGGGCACGTGCCGGGCGCCGCCGGCACACCGGGCACCGGCTGCGCCGGCGGCTGGGCCGGCGCCTCGGACGGTCGCGGGGGCGGCGGGCGGCGGGGCGTGCGCAGGGCGGTGGCGGCGGGGAATGAACGTTTCGGCCCGGGCCGCGGCCGCGCATCCGTCGGGCCGGTTGCCGGGCTCCCACCGGGCGGATTGCCGGGCTCCCACCGGGCCGATGGCGGGGCCCCCACCGGGCCGGTTCGGCCGTTGTGCTTAACCGGTCCCTTTCGCTCCCTTAACGGCGCCATAAGTCTTCCGACTGCCGTACCGAAACCGGCATGTGTCCGTTTCCTGATCGCTAGCGTGCGGGACGCACCACCGCACCACCGTTCCCCACGACGAACAGGCAGGCACGACATGAGTTCCTCGGCACACCGCCGCCGCACGAGCCGCAAGGCCAGGCTGATCGGTACGGCAGCGGCGGCCGCGCTGGCGGCGGGCGGCGCCTTCGCCGTCGCCGGCTCCGCGCTGGCCACCAAGGCGCCGGAAGCCGCTCCGGAGCCCACGGCCGGCGGCGCCTTCTCCCCGTACGTCGACACGTCCCTGTACCCGGCGTACGACCTGGTCGGCACCGCGAGGAAGACCGGGGTGAAGACCTTCAACCTCGCCTTCGTCACCTCCGGAGGCGGCGGCTGCGAACCGAAGTGGGGCGGCTCGGGCGGGCTGGGCGACGACGCGGTGGCCCGGCAGATACCGGCGCTGCGCCAGGCCGGCGGCGACGTACGGGTCTCCTTCGGCGGCGCCAACGGTTCCGAGCTGGGGCTGGCCTGCAAGTCGGCGGGCGAGCTGGCCGCCGCGTACGGCAAGGTCATCGACAAGTTCGCACTCGAAAAGGCCGACTTCGACATCGAGGGCGGCGCGCTGCCGGACGCCGCCGCCAACACCCGCCGCGCCCGGGCGATCGCCCAGCTCCAGAAGCAGCACCCGGGGCTGGACGTCTCCTTCACGCTGCCGGTCATGCCCGAGGGCCTGACGCAGGACGGGGTGAACCTGATCGCCGACGCCAAGAAGAACGGCGTGCGGATCTCCACCGTCAACATCATGGCGATGGACTACGGCGCCTCCTACGACGGCGACATGGGCAAGTACGCCGTCCAGGCCGCCACGGCCACCCAGGCGCAGCTCAAGAAGGCCCTCGGCCTCGGTGACGCGGCCGCCTGGAAGGCCGTCGCCGTGACCCCGATGATCGGTGTCAACGACGTGCAGAAGGAGATCTTCACGGTCGAGGACGCCAAGGAACTGGTCACGTTCGCTCAGTCCAAGCGCCTCGGCTGGCTCTCGATGTGGTCCGCCACACGCGACAAGGCGTGCCCGGGCGGACCGCAGAACTCCGCTCAGCCGACGTGCAGTTCCGTCGCGCAGAAGCCGCTCGACTTCACCAAGGCGCTCGGCGCGTACTGAAGCCCGGTACCTGCGAGAGCTGACCGGCAGCACGCGCCAGAGCGGGCCGGACCAGCACCGAGTCATACCCCCGGCCGGACCAGCACCGAGCCACACCCCGGGCGGGACACAGCGGCCACCCCCCACCGCTGTGTCCCGCCGCCCTCATGAGGCGGTCACATCGGTGTTCAGGGCGGGCAGTTCGCCGGTGCGCGCCACTCCCGCGTACCAGTGGGCGCTCGACTTGGGCGTACGGACCTGCGTCGTGAAGTCCACGTACACCGAGCCGAACCGCTTGCTGTAGCCGTACGCCCATTCGAAGTTGTCCATCAGCGACCAAAGGAAGTAGCCGCGCAGGTCGGCGCCGTCGGTGACCGCTCGGTGCGCGGCGGCGAGATGGCCGTGGACGTAGGCGATGCGCTCCGGGTCGTGCACCGCGCCCTCGGCGTCGGGCCGGTCGTCGTAGGCCGCGCCGTTCTCGGTGATGAACAGGGGCAGCCCGGGAGCCTCCCGGTGAAAGCGCATGAGCAGGTCGTGGAGGCCGGTCGGATCCACCGACCAGCCCATCGCCGTACGGTCGCCCGGCGGCTGGTGGAAGGCCACCCGATCGGCTCCCGGCCAGGGCGAACGGGCCCCGGCGCCGTGCCCGTCGTGCCGCGGCAGGGGGGCGTTGTCAGTGCCGCCTGATACCACTGTGGGTGTGTAGTAATTGATGCCCAGCGCGTCGAGGGGGTGCTTGATGACGGCGAGGTCGCCATCGTGGACGAAGGTCCAGTCGGTGATACGCGCGGTGTCCGCGAGGAGATCCGCGGGGTACGCGCCGCGCAGCAGGGGCCCGGTGAAGATACGCGTCGCCAGCGCGTCGATCCGCCGCTGAGCCTCCAGGTCCTCGGGTGCGCCGGTGCGGGCGCGTACGGCCGCCGGGTTGAGACTGATCATGACCCGGCCGCGGGCGGGCAGCGCGGCGCGCAGCGCCTGGGCGGCCAGTCCGTGCGCGAGGTTGAGATGGTGCGCGGCGCGCAGGGCGGCCTCCGGATCGGTGCGGCCCGGTGCGTGCACCCCCGACCCGTATCCGAGGAACGCGCTGCACCACGGCTCGTTGAGGGTGGTCCACCACTCGACACGGTCGCCGAGGGCGTCCGCGACGATCGCCGCGTAGTCGGCGAAGCGCTGCGCGGTGTCCCGGTGCGGCCAGCCGCCCCCCGAGGCGGAGCCGCCGTGGATGTCGGCCTCCAACTCCTGGGGCAGGTCCCAGTGGTAGAGCGTGAGCACCGGCTTGATGCCGTGGGCGAGCAGGTCGTCGACGAGCCGGCGGTAGAAGTCGAGTCCGCGCTGTACGGCGGGGCCGCGGCCGGTGGGCTGCACCCGTGACCAGGAGACGGAGAAGCGGTAGGCACCGAGCCCGAGGGCGGACATCAGCTCCACGTCCTCGTGGCGCCGGTGGAAGTGGTCGACGGCGACGTCACCGGTGTCGCCCCCGGCGACCTTGCCGGGGGTGTGGCTGAAGGTGTCCCAGATCGACGGGGTGCGGCCGCCCTCCCGGGCGGCGCCCTCGACCTGATAGGCGGCGGTGGCCGCACCCCAGACGAAGCCGGGCGGAAAGCGAAGGGGGCAGGACATGGCGGTACTCCCGTTCACGAGGACGCGGCGCACGGCGCGGGCCGTGCGGAGCGCGTGGCGCGATTGGTGCAAGCGGTGCAGGCAGTACATGCGGTGCGGACGGTGCGAGTGGTTCACGGACGCGGTCCGGCCCGTACGACAGCACGTACGGACCGTACGGCCCCGGGGGAGCGGCGCGGTGGCTCACCGGTCAGCCCTTGACCGCGCCCTGCATGATCCCCCCGACGATCTGCTTGCCGAACAGGACGAACGCGACGAGCAGCGGCAGCGTGCCGAGCAGCGCGCCCGCCATGATCACGGACTGGTCGGGGATGTAGCCGCGGCCGAGGCCGGTCAGCGCGACCTGCACGGTCGGGTTGCCGTTCTGCGTCAGCGCGATGATCGGCCAGAAGAAGTCGTTCCACGCCTGGACGAAGGTGAGCAGGCCGAGCACCGCCATCGCGGGCCGGGCGGCCGGGAAGACGACGTGCCACACCACGCGCCAACTGTTCGCGCCGTCCGTGCGGGCCGCCTCGATCAGCTCGGTGGGCAGCGCCTGGAGCAGGTACTGCCGCATGAAGAAGACACCGAAGGCGCTGACGAGGGTGGGCAGGATGACGGCCTGCAACTGGTCGGTCCACTCCAGTTCGGCGACGGTCATGAACAGCGGGACGACACTGAGCTGCGGCGGCACCATCATCGTGCCGATCACCAGCAACAGCAGCAGCTTCTTCGCCCGGAACCGCAGCTTGGCGAAGGCGAACCCGGCGACGGTCGAGAAGACCACCGTGCCCGCCGCGATCGTCGTGGCCACCACCGTGGTGTTCAGCAGCGCCGCGCCCATGTTGGCGTCGGACCAGGCCGTACCGAGGTTCTTGAGCAGGTTCCCGCCGAACCAGAACGGCGGTGGCGTCTGGGCCAGCCGGGTGTTGTTGCGGGAGGCGGCGACGGCGGTCCACAGCAGCGGGAAGAGCGAGCCCGCGGTGAAGAGGATCAGCACCGCGTAGGTCACCTTGCCGCCGTGCAGGTGCCGGCCGGCGCGTCGGGCGGTCATGGCTCCTCCTCACTGGCTCGTGCGCAGCCGGCGGGCGATCAGCGCGTTGACCGCGGCGATCACCAGCAGGATCAGGAACATCGTCCAGGCGATGGCCGAGGCCCGGCCGAGATGGAGGTTCACCCACCCCTGCTCGTACAGGTACAGGCCCAGCGTCTGGTACTGGTGGTCGGCGCCTCCCGAGGCCCCGGCGCTCCCGCTGAACAGCAGCGGCTCGCCGAACAACTGCGTGGCACCGATCGTCGAGACCACGCAGGTGAACAGGATCGTCGGCCGCAGCGACGGCACCGTGACGTACCGGAACTGCTGCCACCGGGAGGCGCCGTCGAGCGCCGCCGACTCGTACAGGTCGTGCGGTATCGCCTGCATGGCGGCCAGGTAGATCAGCGCGTTGTACCCCGTCCACCGCCAGACGACGATCGTGGAGACCGCCAGCTTGGCGCTCCAGGGCCCGTTCTCCCAGTCGACGCCGTCCGCGCCGACCGTGTTCAGCAGCCAGTTGACCAGCCCGTAGTCGCGCCCGAAGAGCAGCACGAACACCAGCGTCGCGGCGGCAACCGAGGTGGCGTACGGCGTGAGCAGCGCCACCCGGAAGAACATCGAGCCGCGCAGCCGGTAGTTGAGCAGGTGCGCGAGGCCCAGCGCCATCAGCAATTGCGGGACGGTCGAGAGGACGCCGATGACGAAGGTGTTCCCCAGGGCGTTCCAGAAGAAGTCGTCGCCGAGCAGCCGGGTGAAGTTGCGCAGCCCGGCCCACTCCATGTCGGTGGGCGCGGTCAGCTCCACACGGTGCAGTGCGGCCCAGCCCGTGTAGAGGAGGGGGAAGAGCCCGAAGGCGGCGAAGAAGAGGAAGAACGGGGCGATGTAGAGGTACGGGCTCCAGCGCAGGTCCCGCCGGTAGCGGCGGCTGCGGCGCTCCCGCGCGCGGACGGCGGCGGGGGCGTCGGAAGCGGGGCTGTCGGAAGTGCGGGTCGTCCGGCCGTCCACGGCTCACTGGTCCAGCGCGTTGTCGATCGACTCGACCGCTGCCCGCCAGCCCTGTTCGGGGGTCTTGCCCTGCTGGTCGACCTGGAGCACCCCCACATCGGTGATGTTCTGGTTGACGGTGAGGTCCTTCGGGCCGAGGACCTGGTCGGGGATTCCCTCGGCCGCCGCGGCGAAGATCTTGCCGATCGGCGCGTCCCCGAAGTACGGGTGCTTGGCGCCGGACACCGCGGGCAGCCCGTACGCCGCCCGGGCGCTGGGGAAGCTGGCCTGCTTCGTGAACAGCTTCGCCTGCTGCTCGGGCGCGGTCAGCCAGGCCGCCAGCTTGACCGCCTCGCTCTTGTGCCGGCCCGCTTCCGGGACGGCGAGGAACGAGCCGCCCCAGTTCCCGGGCTTGGGTGCGGCGGCCACGTCCCACTTGTCGCGGCCCTGGTCCCCGGACTTCTCCTTGATGTAGCCGAGCATCCACGGCGGGCAGGAGACCGTCGCGAAGCGCCCGTTGGCGTACGCCTGGTCCCAGGACTTCTGGAACTGCTGGAGCCGGGCGGTCAGTTTGCCCGTCGCCGCCCGCATCGCCGCGTCCCACGCCTGCCGCACCGACGGGCTGTCCTTGTAGACCAGCTTGCCGTTCCGGTCGTAATAGCGTTCGGCGCTGCTGGAGATCACCGCGTTGTACACACCGGAGGCGGAGTCCACGAAGGACGTGCCCGCCGGCGCCTTGTCCTGGAAGCGCTTGCCGACGTCGAGGTACTTCCCCCAGTCGCCGGCCCAGAGTTTGGCCACCGCGTTCCGGTCGGTCGGCAGTCCGGCCTTGGCGAAGAGGTCCTTGCGGTAGCAGATCGCCATCGGCCCGATGTCCGTGCCCAGGCCCACGGTCCTGCCGCTCGCGTTGGTCGCCTGTGCCCACTTCCAGGGGATGAAGTCGGCCTTCCGTACGCCCGGCGCCTTCGAGAGGTCGACGAGCTTGCCCGCCTGGGTGGCGGTGACCTCGGCGATGTTGTTGACCTCGACCGCCTGGATGTCGGCGAGCCCGCTGCCCGTGCTCAGGTGGGTGAGGAGCTGCGGGTAGTAGTTCTCGTTCCGCTCGATCGAAGTCTCTTTGATCGTGATGTCCGGGTGCAGCTTCATGTACGCGTCGTAGAGCCCGGCCTGCTTGTAGCCGAAGACGCCGAATACGCCGACCGTCAGGGTGGTCTTCCCGGCGGCGGCTCCCGACGAGCCCTTCACGCCGGGGGTGTCGCTGTCCTCGGCGCAGCCGCCGAGCAGCGCGGCCCCGAGCACGGCGGCGGCGGTGAGGGCCGCCGCCCGCCGACGGGTGCCGCGGATCGTCGTTCGCATGGCGTCTCCTCCTGGTGCCCTGCAGACCGTACGTGCGGGATGTGGGGTGTCCAGTACTGTGGGAGCGCTCCCAGTCGTGATGAGGTGAAGGGTCGCCGTTCCCGGGTGCGCATGTCAAGGGCTCGCGCGCCAACACCCGCCGGACGGTTCGTTGTTGAATGTACGGCCAGGACGGCAGGCGGAGGCGGCGATGGCAGCAGGCGGACGGCGCGGGGGCGGCAGGCCCACCCTCGAAGAGGTCGCCGCGCGCGCGGGCGTCGGCCGCGGCACGGTCTCCCGCGTGATCAACGGCTCGCCCCGGGTCAGCGAACGGACCCGCTCCCTGGTGCAGCAGGCCGTCGCCGACCTCGGCTACGTACCCGACCGCGCCGCCCGCGCCCTGGCCGGCCACCGCGCCGACACGGTCGCCCTGGTCGTACCGGAAGCCGAGACCCGGCTCTTCGCCGAGCCCTACTTCTCCGGCATCCTGCGCGGCGTCAGCGCCGGACTGGCCGACCACGACATGCAGTTGCTGCTCACCCTGATCCGTACGACCAAGGAGCGGCGCCGCTTCGCCGACTACCTCGCCGCGCACCGCGTCGACGGCGTCCTGCTGGTCTCCGTGCACGGTGACGACCCGCTGCCCGACCTGCTGGGCCGGATGGCGATCCCGACCGTCCTGAACGGCCGCCGTACCGCCGGGGAAACCGTTCCGTACGTGGACTCCGACAACACCGGCGGCGCGCAGAGTGCCCTGGAACACCTCATCGGCCGCGGCCGGCGCCAGGTCGCCACCATCGCCGGGCCGCCCGACATGTACGTGGCCCACTGCCGCCTCGACGGCTACCGCCGGGCCGTACGCGCCGCCGGCCACCCCGAGGACGACGCCCTCGTCGCCCACGGCGACTTCACCGAGGAGGGAGGCCGGCGCGCCCTGCGCGAACTGCTCGCCCGCCGCCCCGCCCTGGACGCCGTCTTCTGCGCCTCGGACGTGATGGCCGCGGGCGCCCGCCAGGAACTGCGTACGGCGGGCCGCCGCATTCCGGACGACGTGGCCCTGGTCGGCTTCGACGACTCCGCCATCGCCCGGCACATGGACCCGCCGCTCACCAGCGTCCGCCAGCCGATCGAGGAGATGGGCCGGGCGATGGCGGGACTGCTGATGGCACAGATCACCGGGGAGACGGAGGGCAGCGGCCCGCACCCGCGCTCGGCGGCCGGCTCGGCCCGGTCGGCCGGAACAGCCGGAACGGCGGGCCCGGCCGACGAGGCCGCCCCGGCCGGGCGCCACCTGGTGCTCCCGACGGAGCTGGTGCGACGGGAGTCGTCCTGAGCGTCGCGAATGACCGCCCCCAAGTCCGGTGGCATGGCCCGAGTTCGGGGCTGGCCTGGGGCCTGGGTCCGGCCCCGGCTCTGCGCCCGCCTTCGTCCCAGGAGCTGGGTCCGGCTTCGAGCCTGGAACCGGCCCGGCCGCGCCCCGAGCCCCGGGACCGGCCCCGGCCCCGGGACTGGCCCCGAGGCTGGGGCCGGCCCCGGCTATGGGTCCGTCCCCGTCTCAGGGGCTGGCCCCGGGTCTGGGCCCGGCGCCGATCCTGAGCCTGGCCCGGGACCTGGACCGGGCTTTGGGTCCGCCTCTGGCCCAAGGGGTGGCCTGGGGCCAGAGGCCCGGTTTCGAGCTGAGTCCGGCCCTTGGCCTGGGACTGGTCCCGGGTCTGAGTCCGGCCCCGAGCCTGGGGCCGGCCCGGCCCGGGATCGGCCCGGCCTGGGCCCGCCGCGAGCTCCGGGCTTGCCTCGACCCCGGGCTTGCTCCGGCTCTGGGACTGTCCCCGATCCTGGGACCGGCCCCGGGGGGCTTACACCCCCCCGTGCCTCAGCCCCCGTGCCTTGCGCCCCTGGGGTTTTGCCCCCGCCTTGCCCCCGGGGCCGGCCCGCCCCCGTCGCCCTACACCGCCGGATACGCGTTCTTCAGCAGCTCCCGGAATTGCGCCGGGAACCAGTGTCCGGACAGGGGCGCGTCCGGCAGTGCGCCCGATCGGTGGTGGTTGTTGCGCGGGTTGCCCTCGTACGTCGGGTCGCACATCCGGTCGAAGCCCTTGCCCTCGCTGTTCGGGACGGCTGAGCTGGAACCGTCCGACTCACCCGGCGGCTTCATCCATACGTACGCGTCGATGCCCGCCGCCGGAGCCGTCCGAGGGCGTTCGCCCAGCCCCGCCCCCGCCTGGTTGCACCAGTTTCCGACGTGCAGCCTGCGGTCGTACCGGCCCGCGTCCACGTACGTGTCCACACTCGTCCGCGGCCCGGGGCCGGCGGGCCGCGCGCTGCCGCCCCAGCCGTTGCGCGAGGTGTCGATCAGCATGCCCACATCCGGGCGGAACCCGGCCCGCACCGCCTCCTGCCGGAACGCCTGGGCGAACGACAGCTCGTCGGCGTAACGGTTCCAGTCCACCCACTTCGACTCCCGTACCGACCGGCCCGCCACGCTGTCGCCCAGGGCGAAGTTCTCCTCCTTCAGCGCGCTGTAATTGGCGGTGTTGGTGATGAAGCCGTGCACCTTGTCGACCGTGCTGCCCTCGGCCGTGGCGGCCTGGTGCAGCAGCCGCGCCGACGCGCCGAAGTTGTCGTCCCAGCCGATCCAGCCGTGGTGCCCGGCGTCCACGTAGTTGTAGACGTTCGGGACCGCGCCGAGTCTGTTGAGCGCGTACCCGACGCCCTTGACGTAGTTGCCGTTGGCGAGCATGGCGTCGCACTGCGGCGTGGCGGTGGCCCGCCCGCCGGTGTTGGTGACGAGGTTGGGCAGCGAGTCGATCTCCACGGTGGTCACGATCCGCAGCGACGCGTACTTCGGGTCGGCGAGGACGGCCGCGACGGGGTCGATGTAGCGGGTCTTGTACGCGTCGATCTCCGTCGGCCCCAGTTCGCCGTTGGAGGCGAGCGCCGCGCAGTCCCGCCCCGGCAGGTTGTAGATGACCAGCTGGACGACGAGCGGCCGGCCCGCCGCCTGCCGTAAGGCGGCGTCCAGATGGCCACGCAGGCCCATCGAGCCGCCGGTGCCGCCGATGGCCGCGATGCGGTCGAGCCAGACGCCGGTCGGCTAACCGGCGACCTTGCCGCCGCCCGGCTCGGCCGCGGCCTTCGCCGACCACTCCGGGTTCACGTAGACGCCCGCACCCGCGTACGGGTTGTCGACGCGGGCAGCGTCCGGTGCGGCGTATGCGGTGCCCCGCAGGACGTCGGCGGCCCCGGCGGCGGTCAGCAGGGCGCAGGCCGCGAGCGCGACGGCCCGGTTGCGGCGTCGGGCGGCGCGGTTCCGTACGGAGCGGGTGCGGTGCTGCGCGGTGCGGCGCCGGTCGGGCGCGGTGGAAAGGTGTTCAGCGGAACGTCTCATGAGCGGGTCGTCCTTTCTGGGTACGGGATCCAGTACGCGTCTCGGCCCCGGACTCACGCCGGGTTCAGGGCGCGCAGGTGGTCACGAAGCCCCACGCCGTACGCGGTGGGCGTCCCGGCGTAGTCGCGGATGAGGGCCGGTCCGGCGGCGCAGTCCCAGGTGTTCCAGGTCCAGCCCAGGTACGACGCCCGGCGCCCGTCCAGCCACCGCATGACGCGGTCGGTGAAGGCGTGGGCGCAGGTGTTCTCGCCGATCTCGCCGGTGACGAGCGGCACGCGGTCGGCGACCGGCCCCAGCGTCCGGGACCAGCAGCCCTCGTCGGCGCAGGCGTTGAAGTTGTACACGTGCCAGGCGGCCGCGAGATTGCCCGCCGGGTCCTTCGGCGCGTACGCGGTCCACCGGCTGAGGTCGTTGGCGTACGCGAGACCGCCCACCAGGACCGGGTTGCGGGCGCCGGTGGCCCGTACGGCGTCCACCAGGGTCTGCATCCCGGCGACCTCGTAGCCGATGCCGGGGCAGTTCCCGCCGTCCCGCCAGCAGGCCCAGGCGCGTTCGGTGTCCGGGGTCGCGCGGTCCGGGTACGGCTCGTTGAACAGGTCGAACACGACCTCGGGCGTGTTCTTGAAGGTGCCGGCGACCGAGGACCAGAAGGCGGGGGAGTGGCGCCGGTCCGGCATGGGTTTCTGGCAGCTCGCGTGTTCGTCGGCGCAGCCGGCCGAGGGGCCGGTGTAGCGGCCGTGGCTCCAGTGCAGTTCGAGTACCGGCGTCAGGCCGTGGGCCGTCAGCCGCCGTACGTAGTCGCGCACGGCCGAGGTGTAGGCGGCGCCCGCGTACCGGGGGTCGATGTTGGTCGTGCCCAGCCAGCACTCCTCGTTGAGCGGGATGCGGACGGCGTTGGCGCCCCAGCCCGCGATCGCCGCGACGGACGCGTCGTCCACCGGGCCGTCGAAGATCCCGCGGCCTTGTACGCACGAGAACTCGGCGCCGGAACGGTTCACCCCGAGCAGGCGGTGCGGGGTGCCGGCGCGGTCGACGAAACGGTGGCCCTCGACGCGCAACTGCGGCGGCGCGGCCCGGGAAGCGCCGGATGCGGGGGAAGCGGCCGAGGGAACGGTTGCGGGTGGGGCTACTGGGGTGGATGGGGTGACCGAGACGGCCGAGGCGGCCATCGTGAGCGGTGTGACCGAGGGGGCCGGGGAGGCCGCGGTGAGCGCTGGGTCCGAGGCGGTGGGCGGTGTGGCCGAGAGGGCTGAGGTGGGCGGTGTGGCCGAGGCGGCCGGGGCTGCCGGGGTGGACGGTGACGCGCCCGGTAGAGCGAGTACCGCGGTCACCGCCAGCGCGTACAGGCGTAACGGTCTGCGCATGGGCGACTCCTCGGGTCGTCCGCGGGCACGGTGGCCCGCGACGGATGGAATCGCTCCCACTGGTTGCCGGGAGGTTAGTGCCAACTCACCGTATTTCAAAGGCGAGTTGCTTAATTCTCGCCACAGGAGCCCGTGTCGGACGCGTGTCCCTTCCCTCTTGACGGCCCGCTCGCCCGCCCCAATCCTTGGGAGCGCTCCCACTGGTTCCGGCACACGGCCCGGCGCGCGCCCCCTCCGGCGTGCCCGGCCTCCGCCCCGCTCCGCACGCCGCGGCCTCACTCCGGGCTGCGTACCTCCGCACGGAAGGAGATCGGCGTACTGCCCGTACGGTGCTGGAAGAACTTGGCGAAGTTCGCGGCGTCGGCGAAGCCGAGGCGTACGGCGATCCGGGCGGCGGTCTGGTCGCCGTGGGCCAGCAGCCGCTTGGCCTCCAGCACCACGCGACGGTCGATGAACTCCTTCGCGCCCACGCCGGTGGCGGCGGCGGTCGCGCGGGAGAGGGTGCGGGGCGAGTAGCCGAGCGCCCGCGCGTAGTCCTCGACGCGGCGGCTGCGGGTGAAGCCGCGCTCCACCGCGTCGCGGAAGCGGAGAAAGGTCTCGCTCGCCTCGCAGACACCGCCGCCTTCGCCGTCCGCCGCGCGGCCGTCCCGCGCCCCCGGGCCCCGCGCGCCCCCGCCCCGCGCCCCTCGATCCCGTACGCCGCTCCCGTCCCGTACGTCGCTCCCGCCCCATGCTCCCTCGCCCCGCGCCCCCTCGTCCCGTACGGACAGCCGGGCGGCCCGCAGGACCAGTACGGCCAGCAGGTGCCGCAGCACCTCGATGTGCGTCTCCAGGGGCAGGCCGCGCAGCGCCCCGAATTCCTGGTGGAGGTGGCGCAGGGCAGCCTCGACCGCCTGCGCCTCTTCTCCCGCCGGCCGGAGCGCTGCGGGGCCGAACCAGTCCTCCAGCCGGGCCGCGGCCGCCGTCACCGGATCGAGAAAGCCGGATTCGAACAGCACCAGCCGCCCCTCGGCCCGGGACAAATCACCGAAGTGGTGAACCTGTCCCGGACGCACCCACATCCAGTCATTCGCGGACAGCTCATACTTTCGGAAGTCCACGGTGTGCCGGAGATGTCCGGTGTCCACCACCAGGAGATGGTGGAAGTCCGGACGGTGCGGTACCGCGAGGGCGCAGGAGTCGGCGCGGTCGCGCAGCTCGGCGAGGGTCAGCACTTCCACCCCGGCGGGTCGTCCGGCCGGCGCGGTGAAGGGGACTTCCGGGATGCTCTCCCCGGCGTCCTGTGCGGCGTGTCGGTTTTTCACCATCGTTGGTCCCGTGCCTACCCCGGTATGTTGAGTTCGCGCCCCTAGCGTAGAAGACGTCAGCCCGGCTGATGACGGAAAACGGAAAGCCGGACCCGAGCCAGACCACGCCCCGGCAGGGGCACAGGGAGTACCGCCATGTCCAAGATCGCCATTTTCGGAGCCAACGGCACCATCGGCAGCCGCGTCCTCGACGAGGCGCTGCGCCGCGGGCACCAGGTCACCGCGGTCGTCCGCGACCCCGCGAAGATCACCAAGACCGACCCGAACCTGACCGTGACCACCGGCGACATCCTCGACCCGGCCTCCGTGGCGGCCGCGGCCCAGGGCCAGGACGTCCTGGTCAGCGCGGTGGGCGGCGGTGACGGCCCGGGGCACCTCGCGACGATCAAGCCCTCGGCCGAGTCCCTGGTCGCGGGTGTGCGCACGCTCGGCGAGGCCGCGCCCCGGCTGATCTCCGTGGGCGGCGCAGGCTCGCTCCGTACGCCGGACGGCAAGCAGGTCTGGGACGCGGAGGGCCTGCCGGAGTTCCTGCTCCAGATCATGCACGCGCACGGCGACGCGCTGGACTTCTACCGCACCGTCACGGACGTGCGCTGGACCAACGTGAGCCCGGCCGCCCTGATCGAGCCCGGGGAGCGGACCGGCACCTACCGCACCGCCCTGGACGACCTGGTCGCCGACGCGGAGGGTGTCAGCCGGATCACCGCCGAGGACTACGCCGTCGCCCTCCTGGACGAGATCGAGAAGCCGCAGCACATCGGGGAGCGCTTCACCGTCGGCTACTGAGCCGCCGACTGCGGGGCCACCGGAGCGCCGGGCCTCCGGGGTGCCGGCCTCCAGGGCGCCGGGCCTCCGGAGCGCCGAGCCTCCGGGGTGCCGGGGCGCTGGGCCTCGGTCCTCCGGGCCGGCGGCCCCCGGGGCACCGGCGGCCCCCGGGGCACCGGCGGCCCCTCGGTCTCTCGACCCTCCGGGCCACCACCCCCTCGACCCCTCAGTCCCCCGGAGCACCGCCCCGAAGGACCCCCACCCCGCAACTGTGTCAGCCGTCACACCCGCCAACGCGGGGGCCCTCGGATCCGCCAGCCCCGGCCCCAGGCTTCCACCCCCACCAACGACTAGGGCCCCCGGACGCTTTCACGTCCGGGGGCCCTACTCGTTGGGGTGAGTAACGGGACTTGAACCAGTTTTTTGACCAGACTGTGACCTGCGGCGATACCGTAAAGCAGGACATTCACTACCCAATGCTCGCCACTATTCGCCACCCAGAGCCACCGAACACCGTTCCGTGCTCCCACGGGAACACGCGGGAGCACGATCTCCCGAGACCATCTCAGCGGCGAGTAGCAAAGGCGCTTTCCGCCATCTGCGGGCGCACAAGGAGGGCCCCCGATCCGAAGATCGAGGGCCCAGCCCGGCCACCACCGAGGAGCCTGGGGGGCTGTACCACGGAGGCGCCGCCTTCGGGGGCGGCGGGCCGGCCGCGCGACCGGCGACCGACCCGCCTTCCCACGCCGCTCCATGGGTGGACACACTCGGCGTGGGAGCCAGGGGAACGGCTGCCCGGCGGACGAGACCGAGCAGCCGCCCTGCACCGTGCCGCACACGGCGCTGCGGGCGGACGGTTCCCAGACCAGTCGGCCCGCCTTCCCGCGCCGCTCGTGGTGGTGCGCGCGACGCAGGGGTCGAACTACGTGTGGCATCCGAGGCTGATGCCGACGATGAGCGTGACCCACACCGCAGCGAGTACGGCTATGTACGCCACTACCAGCGACCGCTCACGCATCGCCGCGGCCGACGAGTACGACGTGCGCCCGCTCGTCGGACTCGTCGAACGTGGTCGCCAGCCCGCGCGACTCTCTGCTGAAAGGCAACGCGCTGCTCGGGGTCGGCCGAGAGGCGCCCCCACGAATGCACCAGGCAGATCACCGGCCGGATGCGGGCCTCCCTGCGCATGATCTCCAGCAGGGCCGAGAGCTGCGGGCGGGTGCCGGTGAGCGCATCGTCTCCGCGGTCGACCCATCGGTCGGCGACCGTCCAGCCCCGACGTGCGGCGTAGGCATGGCAGCCGTCGAGGCGCATGTCGAGGTAGGCGCTGGACCGTGTGGCGTTGCGGTCGTAGATGAACGCGAGGGGCGGGGTGGTCATCGGAATGCCTCCGCGGAGAGTGTGCTCGTCGGGCCGAATGCGGCGCCGAGCGCGATCGGGTCGGTGAGCTTGCCGGTACCGTCCGGCGCCTCCAGCCAGGCGCAGCCGTACGCGCTCTGCCCCACCTCGGGGCACAGCAGCGGCCACCGGGCCGGCCGGACGGTGAGCGCGGATATGCCGACGAGCTGGTCCTCGGCGCTCAAGGCAGTGAGCCACCACGCGCGCCGGCGCTCAGTGGAGACGAGGAGAGGGCCCAATACCCCGGCGCGAAAGAGCGGGAGCATGGCGTCGATGGAGCGCAGTAGGTCGGCCTCGACGACGCGCCATACGTCCGACCGCACGGCCGCAAGCGTGTCGGCTGCCCATGCCCTGCGTAGGGCCGCTGGCTGGTCACTGCACTGCACGAGCCAGGCCGTCCCGGCCTCAGCCGCAGTCGGCTTGGTCGTCATGGGAGGACCGTAAGCACGCGCAGAGCCTGTCACCCGAACCCACAGTTCGGGCGTACCACGGGCTCGGCTCTACAGAACGCCGAGCCGGTGGGCCAAGCTCTCCGCCTGCCGAGCGTGCATGGCCCGCGCCCGGCGCATCAAGCCCATCACTAGGGCGCGAGCCATGGGCGTGCGCGCCAGGTCCTCAGGTGCCAGCGACTCAAGTTGCAGCAGGTGCAGCAAGGTCGCGGCGTCCTCGCGTCGCAGGTCGTAGCAGCGGGCCACCTCCAGGGTGAAGGTGAACTCTCGCTCGATCGATTGGACCGCGCTCACGTCCACGCGGTCCGCCAAGTGCAAGGCTTCACCTACCTCGCCCGCCTCCATCTCGACGGAGACCCGGTGAAGGTCGCAATTCGTGGGCCCGAACACCGTCCACAGCACGTTGCCCTCGCCGACGGTCGCGGCGGCCGGGGCCGCCTTCTTCCGCAGGCGGTCACGTGCCGCGGCCCAATCGCGGCGCCGTGAAGCAGCAACAACCGTGACGAGATGAAGTGCCCCTGTCATGGCCGCGCGCTCCGCGCTGTCGGGCATCTCCGACCGCAGGTTCTCGATCCCCTGCATCGCGACGTGCTCAGCCCCGTCCGCCTCGTCCGTAGCCAGCAGGACATGCCCTAGATTCCACTGCGCCGCAGCCACACGAAGCGGGTCGTCCGCGTCCTCGGCCGCCCGCACCGCCCGGTCAGCGGCCATGAGCGACAGGTCCAGCCGGCCGGTCCGACGCAGGTAGGACCGGAGGAGGAAGTACAGATCGGCCGCTGCTCGGAGCACCTGCCGGCGCGTCTGCATATCGGGGCCCGACCGGTGCGCGCGTACCGAGTGCTCGACTTCAGCGATCAGGGTGGGTAAGGCGTGAGCGGCGTCAGTGAACCGTGTGGGTGAGGTCTGCCAACTGCGCCACGCAGCCTCGATCCGCTCGCGTAGATCGCGTGGGCCCGAGGCTGGTGTGCTCAGGGCGGGGCCGTAGCCCATGAGGGCTCGCACCACGCTGGTCTCCGCCGTAGGCGGCGGGGCCGGGGCGGTGGCGGCTTCGTCTGAAAGCAGGGCGGCGATGGGCACTCCGAGCTCCCGGGCAATGGCGTAAAGAATCTGAAGGGACGGCACTTTGAGGCCGCGTTCGATCTGCGAGAGGTAATCGGGCGTGATGCCAACGAGGCCGGCCACCACGTCTTGCTGGCGGCCCTTGCGGTAGTGGCGAATCCTGTCCCCGATGGGCAGGTCTGGAGCGACCATGCTCCGCTCCCTCCGTCCACGATGGTTCAGTTGCAGAGTAGGAGCCTGAGCGTCGGCAGCGTAGGGCATTCACTAACGTGTGAGGCAGACGGCGGACTGAGGAGTGCACAGATGGCACAGCTCGTGCTCTGGGACATCGACCACACTCTGGTGGACACGCGCGGCGTTGGGAGGTCCCTGTTCGCGGAGGCGTTCTGTCAGGTGACCGGCCTGGAGATGAAGGAGCAGGCGAAGATCGACGGTCTGACGGAGCCGGTCATCTTCCGTGAGACGGCCAAGCTGCACGGGCTCGCCACCAGCCGTACGGATTTCGACGCGTTTGCGCAGGCACTCGGCGAGGGACACGTCCGGCGCGCGGCTGAGCTTCGGGAGCGGGGTCACGCGCTGAATGGCGCCGCTTCGGTCCTTGACGCGCTGGCGGATCGCGGACTCCTGCAAACGGTGGTGACCGGCAACGTCCGCGCCGCCGCCGAGGTCAAGGTGGCCACCTTCGGCCTGGACCACCACCTCGACCTGTCGCTCGGCGCGTACGGCGAAGATGCCGAGGAGCGCGCGGAGCTGGTCACGATCGCGCTGAAGCGCACGGATCGACAGGCGTCCGACGCTGTGCTGGTCGGCGATACGCCCGCAGATGTAGAAGCAGGTCTCACGGCGGGTGTTCGGGTCGTTGGTGTGGCGACCGGCCGGAGCAGCGCAGGCGACCTGCGCGAGGCAGGGGCGAACCTAGTCCTGGCTGATCTGTCCGGCACACGCGAAGTGCTGCGGGCGCTCGCTGACGTGTGACCCCTCAGCTCTGTGCCCCGCCCCCGACGAACGGGGGCGGGGCGAGGCCAGCTCGGTCACTCGTCCACGATCTGACGCGTGCGCTCATCCACGCGATCCACGGCGTCCCTCAACGAGTGGCCGCTGTTGGGGCGCACCTCGTGCCGCACGTCCGCGAGCTGCCGCTCGATCGTCTCCAGCCGCTCCATCACGCCGGGCCGAGCCGGGACGCCCGGCCGGGCGGGTGTGCCCGTCCAATCGTCGGCGAGGTCGCCGAGCCTGACGGTCAGCCGCCGAAGGGGAGCGAGCAGTGCCCGATACAGCAGGCCGGCCGCCGTACCGACGGCCGCGACCACCGTGCACCAGAGCACGGCGAGATCGACGCCTGGAATTCCTGTCGTCATCGGACTCCTACGGGATCAGTCTCGGCGTCCGGTCGACCGCGGACTCCGTGACGCCGGGCCCGACCGTGCTGCCCCCGCTGGCAGCTATGGCAGTGAGCAGGGCCAGGACCGCGGCGAGCCCGGCGGCCGACAGCGCGCCGAGCCACGGGGCATCGATGACACCGGTCGCGCCGGCGCCGAGGACGGCGAGCAGTGCCTGAGCGAAGGTACGGACGACGCGCTCGGCGGTCGCCTTCCAGAATGCAGCGGTGTTCATGGGGTTCCTCTCAGGAGCCGGCGTTGAGCTGGTCGGTGATGGTCTTGAGGGCGGCTTCGATGCGGTCCAGCCGGGCGAGCAGGGTGACCTGCCGGTGGTCGGCGTACCGCAGATACGTTCCTGCCTGCCGCGTGGGGTCGGGGCCCTTGTCGATGGGGTTGATCAGCGGGTACGCCCAGATCTTGCGTACGTCGGCGTCGGTCAGCGCCATGTCGTCCTCCGGGGTCGGGCCGCCCTTGGCGGCGGCGAGAATGGCGGCCATCGGGAGCGCGCCCGGGTCGCCGTGGTCGTTCTCGGGCACGTGCTGGTGCCCGCAGTGCCCGCGGTAGGCGTTCCACGTGGCGTAGCTCATGCGTACGCCGGACGCGCCGTAGCTGGACGGATACGCCCGCCACTGCACGCCGCAGGCCAGGGGCACGCCGTGCTGGTCGTGCGCCCACCGCGCGAATGCGCCGAGATCTCGGATCGCCCAGGTGGGCAGCTCCGGCGTGTAGAGGTGCGGTGTGCTGCCCCACCGCCGGTGTGTGGCCGGGTCGCACGTGCCGACGATCTCGACCTGACACGCGTTCAGGGTGTTCGTCTCCACCCCGCCGCCGCGGTTGACCAGCGCGCGGCTGGAGGTGTCGAAGTCGAAGTGCTGGTACCAGCGCAGCTTGCGTGCGGCGAAGTCCGGGACCGCGGTGAAGTTCGGCGCGGACGCCCCGCCGTCGTACGACGGCAGCGTGCGCCCCTCCGTCGTGTGCCACACGACCACGTTGGATTCCATCGCGTCGCCGCCGTACCGGCCCTGGTACCAGTACGCGGTCGACGCGCCGGGGTATCGCTGCGGTCCCGACTTGGCCATGGCTGTTCCTCTCAGAGTTGGCGGGCGAAGCGCGGCGCGGACCCGATGGCCCCGCCACCGCCGTACCGCCCGCCGGCCGTGGCGCCGCTGGTGCGCCGGGTCTGGATCTGGATCTTCAGGTCAGGAGCCCCGCGGTACAGACCGAGATCGATCGACACTGCCGGCAGGGCGTACGTCGCGGACGGGGGCACAGCTCCGGAGCCGACGGTGACGGCGCCGTCGTTCAGTACGACCTGCCACGCCCCACCTGTGTACGTGCTGCCGACGAGGTCACCGATGAACACGAGACCGAGGCTGACCACCGCGGCGCGCGGGGTGATGATCGTCTCCCACGTAGTGGCGAAAGCGCCGGTGTCCTCCCAGAACAGGCCGTGGCTGGCCGTCGGGAAGAACGGGATCTCCGACGTGGTGCGGCCCGTGCGTTCGAGCTGAGCAAGGCGCTCTTCCAGAATCGCCAGCCGCTCCATCGGATCGCGGGACTTCGCGTACTGCGGCATCTCACACCGCCCCGCACTTCAGCGTGACCCGCTCGGCCCCCGCGCCGGCCGTCGCCTCGATGGACAGGATGCGCAGCTCCGCCGACCGGCCAGTCGGGCTCTGATCGTCCGGCTCGATCACGAAGCGAGCCACGTCGCCCACGCTGTACGAGCCGTAGACGGGGTCGGCGTCCGCCATCACCTCGAAACTGGGCTGCACGTCCGCCGTGGTCCGGGCGGCGAGGTCGGCCCGCGCGGTCGCGTCCAGCCTCGGCTGCTCCAGCACGTCCGAGTACGTCGTGACGGCCTCGATCAGCGGGTATCCGGCGGCGATCAGGTCGGCCGCCTGCTGCACGCTGGTCAGCTTGGCCTCGCCGTTTCCGGCGCCGAGCGCGCTCACCTCGGTCGCGATCTCGGTCCCGTTCTCCGGCCAGTCGTACGACAGGATCGACGGCTCTGGCCCGCCGTTGGAGAACACGAGCCCGGACTCGGCGGCCGACTGCCGGCCGCGCCGCGGGTACCAGACGCGCATCCGGCGGACCCTGGACGGAGCGTCGTTGTTGCCGGGCTGCGTCCAGAACACTTCGACGCCGAAGTCGAAGCCGTTGTCGGCGGCGGCGAGCGCCTTGATCGCGTCGTAGATGGAGGGCCGCTCGTACCCGAAGTAAGTCACCGTGGGGAACACACCACTGTTCGGCTCCGCGATCATGCTGTTGATGTCGATGCCGATCGATCCGCCGGTCTGCACCTCGGCGTACCGCAGCAGCGACCACACGATGAACCGCTGGTCAGGGTAGAGCTTTTGCCCATCCGGTACATACGCCGGATTCAGGAGCACCGACGGGTCCGTCGACAGCGTCGTCTTCACGTGCCGCCGCTGGAAGTACGACAGGAACTCCGCCGCCTGGATCTTCTTGCCGCCCTCGGCGCGGTCCCGCGTCCACACGATCCCGCCCCACACGAGAACGCCGTCCCGGTCGACGTACACGGCGGTCCGGCCCGGCCGGGTTGCGGTGTCGGGGTCGAGCGGCAGGGTGTCATCGGTGTAGGGCACGACCGCGCTCAGCGACCCGATCCCATTCAACTCGGTGCTGTACTTCACTTCCCTCAGCGGCAGTTCCGCGAGGACCGTGTCCGTGCGCAGGTCACAGAACAGGTACGTGTACGTGTGTCCCTGCTGTCCCGTGCCGACGGTGAGGTCGGGCGCCATGTCGAGGAGGTCCATCACGCCACCCGCTGAACGCGTAGCCACGACTCTGCACGCATGACCGTAGGGGTGCTGTTGCTCGCGGCCTGCGCCCACAGCACCGAGCACGTACCCGACGTGCCCGCGGTGCGCACGATGCCGCGCAGGTGCAGCGTCTCTTCCCCGCCATCACCGCCGTACGAGCGCGGCTGCGTGCTCGCGATCGTGTTCGGGTTGAGCCGCACCGAGTAGCCCTCAACGCCGCTCGCTGGCGGCACGCCACGCCCGAAACCCACTGCGGACCATGACCCTTCGACCGACGCGGGACCGTTCAGTGCGATGTTGATGTCACCGGTGGTGCCCGCTGTGTACACGAGGTACGCGTCCACCGTGTACGTCGAGTACGTGGCGACGCCCACGGAAAGGTGCGGGTCGACGGCCAGCGTCTCCGTGCTCGCGCGGGAGGTGTCGGCGCTCTTACGCGCGAAACCGCCGGCGCCGCTGCCGAGGATGAGCGGGGCGTAGCTGCCATCCGAGCGGCCGTACGCGAAGAGATCGGCGTCGGTCAGGTAGACGACCTGCCCCGGATGCAGGCGAGGCGGCATGGCCGAGGCGGTCACTGGCAAGATCCCGCCCACGCTGACGCTGTAGTTCCGGTGGTCGGAGATGTTCGCCGCGGTGACGCTCGTCTGCCCGGGGGACACCAGCACGGACGCGAGGAGCACGGCCGAGGACGGCAGGGTCGGCAGGACGGCGGCACCGGCGCTCGCCGCGTACACGCCCTGGATCACTTCGAGGCGCCACTCGGAGACGCTGCCGCTGGTTTCCGCGTCGTACACCGACGCGACGACCGCGTCCCGCCGGTACTGCCCGGCCGCGCCCGCAGGCGCAACGGGGATGATCTTGTCGGCGTCGTTGACGCAGCAGTACGCGCCGTATCCGCCAACGTCGTGGTTGTCCACCCAGCAGTACCCGGCGGACACGGTGACGGTCATGTTCGGTGTGGCCGCCGGGCGCACCTTCAACTGGTAGTTCTGGTAGCTGGGCTTCACGCCCTGCCTGATGCGCAGCGGCGTCGACTCGTCCACCGCGAAACCGGGATAGCAGAGCATCGACGAGACGACGCCGAGCCGGTCGTTGCGGGCGGGATAGCTGCCCGCCTGCATCCACGCCGGCGGATTCACTTCGGCCACGACGGGCCCTCCTTCTCAGTCACAGGCTGGTGTCCCGCCACGTCACGGTGAGCGTGCTGGTCTGCCCCGGGGCGCCCGGCAGGGCGGCGCCACGGAATGCGATCTCGTTGTCGCCCGGCGCCAGCACCGGCCACGCCGACCCCGCCCGCACCCAGTCCCGGCGAGGCGCCGACCCCATCAGCAGGACCGCCCGCGTACGGATGTCGACCACGAGGTATTCACCGGGCTGGAGCGTGCCGGTCAGGGCGAGGGTGGCCCCGGTGCCGATGTGCTCGACGATGGGCTGGGCGACCGGGCCGTCGATGCGCAGCAGCGGGTACGCGTCGGAGTCGCCGGCGTTGGAGATGGTCAGCCGCCCGGACGATCCGGCCGGCCCGTACACCCGCGGGAAGGTGAGCGGGTAGGTGCGGCCGGCCGCCGGGCTGTACGCGGTCGTGCTGGCGGTGTGCTCGGCGAGGGAGTACAGGCGTGGGTCGGGGCAGTACCACTCGATGGCGGCCTCGCCGACGCGCCACAGGTAGTGGGCGTCGTACGGGATCGACCGCTTCCGGACCTTGCCGTAGGCGAGGAGATCCCAGTCGAGGAACTGAAGCGCGGCCGGTGCCTGGCCGGGCTGCGCCGCCGAGCGCAGTGCCGTCTTCAACGCGCGGAGGTGCGTCGGGTCGTCGCCGCGAATGGCCAGCCCGACCTGGATCACACGGGCTCCGGTGTAGTCGGGCCCGGAGTAGGTGCCGTGCTGTGCAGGCCGGTCGGTGTCGTCGCCGCGGACGTCCGGCAGGTCGTCGATGCCGAGCAGGGCCTCGACGCCGTACGGCGTGCCGGGCCCCATCAGCAGACTGCCCCACTGGATACGGCCGATCGCTTCGGACGAGGGCATGGTCACCGCCTCCCTACGAGGCCAGCCCACGACAGAGCGCGCAGAATGCCGTCCGGCGTGGCGTCGGTGCTGTAGAGATTGAAGGTGTTGGACACCGGCCCGGCGCCCGCCGAGGCGGTGGCCAGGGCCCCCGGCGCGGGGACAGCGGTGGCGGCACTGGCGGCGCCGGTCGCGGCATCGGCCATCGCGGCGGACGCCGCGGCGACGGCGCTGGTTGTGGCGAGCATCCCGCGGCGCAGGCCCTCGCCGGTCTGTCGCCCGATCTCCGCGAAGACGCGGGACGGCGAGCGGATGCCGAGCGCCTTCTTGATCGCGGATTGCATGCCCTTGGCGATGCGGATCATCTGCGCCTCGATCGCCTTCTGCGAGACCTTGATCCCATTGACGAGGCCTTGAGCGGCGCGGATGCCGGAGCCGTACATCTGGTCGGCGACGGTCGCCCCGACCTTGTTCGCAGCGGTGGCGAGCCTCGCCTGAAGGTCGTTGATCCGCTTCAGCTCCGCAGGCGTTGCGCGAGCGAGGGCGTCGGCGGTGGCCGATCCTGCGGCGACTCCGGCATCGGCGATCTGCTGGAGGAGGTCTCCGCGTACGCCCTTCTTCTTCAGGGCGGCCAGGGTGTCGGCGAACTTCTGCGTCTTGGCGAGGGACTGCTGAAGGCCAACGGTGATCGCGGCGACGCTGTTCGTCTGCTCGTGACCGGTGACGATGTTCGCCTCGCCGAGGGCTTTCCCCGCGAAGTCGGACGCGGCCTTGTTCCGCTCGGCCTTGAGGTCGTTGAGCTTCTTCGTCGCGTCGGACAGGCGCTTCGCGGCGGCATCACGGCGCAGGGCGAGACTGACCAACGCGGCGTTGTCCTTCTTGACCCGCGCGAGCAGCGAACCGAGACCGGACCGCTTCCGCCTGTTGCCCGCGTTGATGTCGATCGCGCGCTGAATCAGCGTCGTGACCTGCGACAGCTTGCTCTTCAAAGAGGAGGTCGACGCGGTGATGCCGTCGATCAGGCCCTTGATCAGCGTCTTACCAGCTGGGGTGAGGAGCGATGCGTCCTTGCGCTTCGGGCCCTTCCAATCCGGGATCATCGCGGTGAGCCGTCCCAGTACGGACTGGACTCCGCCGATCGCCGACTCGATGCCGCGGATGAAACCGCGCACGAGGGACGCGCCAGCACTGCGGAGGACCCCGCCGAGATCCCCGAGCGCGGAGAGCGCGCGGCCGGGCAGACCACGCAGCCACCCCACGGCGGTGCTGAGTCCGGTCTCGATGGAGTACCGGAAGCGGCTGGCGGCCTCGCTCGCCTTCCGTCCCAACGAACCAGGCAGGGAGGAGATCGCCGACAGCGCCTTGCCGGGTAGTCCGGCGAGCCACGAGACGATGCCTCGGACCATGTCGGGGATGACGCTGTGCCCGACGAGGTGGTCGTACAGCCACTCGAACGGGACGCTGATCGCTTTGACGAGCGCGCGGACGGCGGCGATGCCGGGGCCGAACGCCTTGCCCAGACTGTTGATGAAGCCCACCAGCCCCTGAATCGCCGGGACGGCGTACTGCCCGATGGCTACCGCCGCCATCTGAATCAGGACTGTGGCGATGCGCAAGATGGGCTGCACCAGCGGGAGCAGCGCGGGCAGCAACCCGGCGAGGAGCTGGGTCCCGAGCTGCATGATCGCGGGCAGCAGCGGCGCCACGGCGACGAGCACCTGCCCGATTGCCTGGCCCATGGCGCCCATCGCCTGCGCGATCTGCGGCGCGAGGGGGGCGAGGCTCTTGAGGATGACGACGAGCTGATCGGCGGCTCCGGTGATCAACTGGCCGATGACCTGTGCCAGGCCGGAGAGGACCGGCGACAGGTACGCGGAGATGCCCGACGCGATCTGCGCGATGATCGGCGCGAGCGCGGCGAAAATCTTGCCGAGGGCACCGAACACGGGGCCGAGCGCCGGCAGGATGGCTGCGATGATCTGCCCCACTGCGGTAATCAGGGGCGCGCAGGCAACGACGAGTTGCCCGACGGCGCCCGCCGCCTGCACCAGGACAGGGCCGAGCGCGCGGATCACGGGCTGAAGCGCAGTGCCGAGCGCGCGGATCAGGGTCTGTGCTGGCGGGCCGAGCTTGGCGAGCACCTGCCCGACGACGCCGAGCGCCTGCGCGAGCAGCGGCCCGGCCGTACGGGCCAGCTGAGCCATGGTGCTGAAGAGGGCGCGGAGGCCGCCCTGTACCTCCGGGCTGGCGAACGCCTGCCGCATGCTGCCGGTGATCGACTGGAGCATCCCGACGAAGCCACCGCCACTGACCTGCGCGGCCTGGAAGACGCTCGCGAAGATCGACGCGATGTTGCCCGCGACCTTGATGAGCTGCCCGATCAGGGCAATGGCCTGCTCGATGGCCTGCCGCATCGCGCCCGACTTGAACGCCGCGTCCATCGACGCAGACAGCCGCCCGAGACCGGACGCGGCTGCGTCCCCGAGCCGCTGGAAAGCGGGGGCCGCTGCCGCGCCTATCTGCGTGAGCCCCTGAAGGGCGACCGCCGGCAGCTTCGAGAACCCGGCGAGGCCGGCCGTCGCGCCCTTGAGCGCGGCGCCGAGCGTGCCGGACTGGCCGAGGTGCCGCGCGGTCGTCAGGACCCCGCTGGCCATCTGGTTGAGCGTCGTGGCCGACGAGGTGAGCGCCTGCCGGAACACGGGCAGCGTCGCCGACGCGGTGCTCTTGAGCTGCGTATCCAGTCCGACGAAGACGCGATCCTGAACGGCGCGCTTGATCTTGTCCAGCTCGGGCGACATCGAGCGCAGTTGCTCGACGAAGCTGCGGGCGTTTGGGCTGAGCTTCTTCAGCGCCTCGGCGTACGCCTCCGGCTTCGACGGATCGAACGCCGCACTGATCGCTTCACCTACCCCCGAGAAAGCGATCTTGATAGTGCCGACGAGCGTGATCAGAGCGAGCAGGCCCGTCGCCCCGACACCGGCGGCCGGCGCGATGCTGGCCAGAGTGGCGGACAGACCAGCGACGAGCGGCATGACGGCGCCCACCGCCGCCGAGACCTTGAGGAACGAGGAGCCGATACCGGCGATGGTGCTGCCCATGGCGCCGAGCCGGGACAGCGCACCGCGCAGACGCTCGGTCGTCGCCTCGGAGTTGTGAGTGTCTACGTGGGCGTCGATCTCGATGTCGGTGTCGTCGACCGCCCGCGCCGCCTCGCGCACCTCGGCGAATTCTGCGAGGGCGCCGCCGATGACGCCTCGCACGACCACGCTCGGATGCTGCTGCGAGAGGCGTTCGAGGTGCGGCTCCAGCTCGGCCATCCGCCGGAGCGCGTCCTCGATGGAGATGTCGACGCCGATGCGCTCGTCGGCGAGCCGCTGGAGATCGCGGCGCACGCGATCGAGGTCTCGGTCCAGCTCGGTCGGGTCTGCGTCGAGTTCGACCTCGGGGAGGTAGGCGAGCTGGTCCCGCAGCGTCTCCCGCAGCGAGTTTCCCAGCGCCGCGCCGACTGACGACCCCTGCCGGGCAGCGTCCGCGATGACGCCGCTCGTCCCTTGCAGGTTGACCTGCAAGTGCGAGACGAGGTTGGGGAGATTGATCTCCTCAGACGCCATCGCGGGTCCTCCTCTCAGGCGCGGCGCATCATGGCCAGCCCCACGAGGGAGCTGCCATCAGACGGGGTGGAACGGTCGTCGCTGCCGCGGTGAGCGGCGCGGTGCTGGTCGGCCAGCGTCAGTAGCTGGTGCAGCGTCATGTCCCAGAAGGCGCCGGGCTGAATGTGGAGGGCACCGACAGCGAGGTAGTAGAGGTCAGCCCAGGGGAAACCGTCATCGTCGGAGCCGCGGCGGCCGGCGCCGCTCCGCCGTTTCCCTGGCTCTGAAGGGCTCGTTCGAGGGCGGCGGTGAAAGCGCTCGTGTACTCGTCGAGGCGGCCGGGGTGCAGCAGGTCAGCGAGGTCGGCGCCGTCGGTGCGGCGGCGGAACACGATGTCGCCGGAGACGCGGCGCTGGCCCTTGGCGTCCTGGTGCTCGCGGATGTGCGGCTCGAAGCCACCGGGGCCGAGTGCTCCCGCGCCGATGATCTGCATGAGCGGGCCGAAAGCCGCGCCCTTGCCGGTCGAGTCGATGGCGTCCTGCACGGCGGCGACGCTCCCGAAGCGCGCTTCGAGCAGGGCCAGCGCGCGGAAGCTGTAGCGCAAGGCGACGGTGGTGCTGTCGGTGAGGGTGATGGTCCCGCCCTCGGCGAGCAGGTCAAGGCCAGTGGTCATCGTGATTCCCTGGGGTCAGTGCCGGGTTTCGGCCTGCGGATGGAGCGGGGCCGGGCGGGCGGCGACGGAGCGGCCCGCCCGGCGGTCACGGGGTGGCGGCGATGGCGGTCGCGGTCTTGTTGATCGTGACCTTGATCCACTTGCCGGTGGAGATCAGCGGCAGCGCCCGCGCCTCGACCTCCGGGGTCTTGTAGTCCTCCTCCGCCAGACCGATGGTCGGGAACGAGGACATGACGCAGCGGTGCAGGGTGAAATGGACATCCCCACCGATCAAGTCGCCACCGCTGACAGGTGTGACGGCCTCCAGCTTGAAAGGAGTCGGACGCGTAGTGCCGTCCAGCTCCCACGTGGTCGACTCGGTCGCACCGGTCCCGGCATCGGTGACCGTGCTGGTCATCAGCGCGGCGAGCACGTCGAGCGACAACTTGGCGTGCGGGAAGCTGACGGTCACATTGCTGATCGCGGCGTCGGAGTCGAGGAGCTGGTTGTCCCCGCGCAGCTCCTTCACCTCGACATCGCCGCTGATCTCGACTTCCTTGATACCGGGCACATCAACGAGCGCCCCGTACGTCGGGGTACCGCCAGCGGGGTCGGCGGTGAGCGGCGCGAGCTTTGCGTCCTGCACCGCGTACAGCTTGGTCACTCGGCTGATCGGCATGGTGGGTGTCCTTCCTGGTGCCGGGGTCCGGCCCTTACTCGGCGGGGGTGTTCGTGGCGTCGTCCGGCGGCGGCACCGGTGGGTCCCACGGGTAATCCGGTGTGGTCGACGGTGGCCGGTCCGGCGGGATGTCGCCCGGCACGACCGTCAGCACGGCGCCGGGGATCTGCTCGGGGAGGTCGTCCAGGCGGCCGGCGTCCTGCTCGTAGATGCAGCCGTCGAGCAGGTAGTAGAGGTATCCGGGCTGGCCCTCGACGCGACGGACGGCGACGCCGCCGGTCTGCACCTCGGCATCCGCCGGGATGCGGACCATCGGCCGGCCGGGCTGCGCGGGGATGCGCCGGTCGAGGCAGAGGACGACCTCGGCGCGATCGAGGCTGATGTACATGGAGGTCATGCGGGGGTCACCTCGGCGGAGAGCAGGCCGCGCCGGATCTCGACGGTGATGGAGGTCCGGATGCGGTTGTCGGAGATGGGAAAGCGGTCCATGTCCCGGACGCGGACGGCGTGCACGGGTGCGGGATGGGCGGGGAGGCGGCAGCCGTGCAGCGCGTGGGCGAGGGATTCGGCGAGGCCGTACCGCTCGGCGTTCTTAGTGGTGGCCGCGCCGGTCTTGGTGCGGGCCCGCTCGATCAAGTCGACAGAGGCGGTCTCGACGATGTTGATCTCGGCCGCCGGGTCGCCGAAGTCGCCGTTCGCCCGGCCGTCGAGGCCGACGCTGACGGCTTCCTGCACGACGATGTACGGCTCGGCCTGCCCCGGCCGCGGCCCATCACGGAAGACGGGCACTCCGGAGCCGAGCCCTTCCAAGTACGCCTTGATGGCGCCGGAGGTAGTCGCGGCCATCAGCGGCCTCCCCGGATACCGGCCATGTGGAAGCGGAAGAAGAACGAGGTCTTCTCCACGGCCGGCCGCAGGAAGGGCCGGGCAGCGGTGCCGGGGTGGTTGACCTTGGCGACCGGGTGCGCGGCTCCGGGCCACGCCAACGCCTTCTTGTTCTTCGGCACGATGACGTGCGGCGCTGTCCCGTACTCGACTGCTGCCGCGTAGTTGACGTTGGTGCCGACCTCATAGCCGACGCGGCGTCCGCCGCCGGTCTGGCGCGCGACTATGGAGGAGCGGAGTCGCCCGGTGTCGACCGGCGCCAGCCTCCTCGCTTCGTTCTGCACGTCGGTGCCGGTGCGCTCGACGGCGCGCTTCACGTCGTCGGACATACGGCCGAGGTAGCGCCGCAGCCCTCGTTCGTACGCGCGGGTGTTGATCCGGGCGGTCGCGCGGGTGTCGAAGTACCGGGCCATCACACGCCCCCCAAGACCAGCGAGCCGCTGTTGAGGTAGGGGGCGAGGAGGGCGTCTACCTGCGTCGATCCAGTCGACGCGGCAGCCGAGACGACGAGCGTCGCCTCGTCGGCGGTGTCCTCGATGTGGACGTTGTTGCCCTCGTCGTCCACGTCGAGCCGCGGGTCACGCGCGGCGTCAGCGTCGGACGGCGCGGCCTGCGCCTGGATATGCGCGGCGAGGAGCGCGGTAGCCTGCGCGACCGTGGGGGGTACCGAGGCGTACCCGAACTCCCCACCGACCTTCACCTGCTCCGCGCCCCAGCCCTCGAACAGCGCGTGCCAGCCGCCGTTCCACGACTCGGTCCCGGCGATCAGGTCGTCCCAGCCGCCCCACGCCAGATGCACCGCGTCGACCTGTCCGAGCACGTCAGACGAGGTGACGCGGTACGCCGACGACGGCAGCGACGGGCGGTCGTACCCGTCGCAGACGGGCGTCACCGTGGTGACCGTGCGGACGCGGCGCGGGAGGAGCACCAAGCCTCCCGGCGCCACGTCCGCGACCACCGCCATCACCGTCGGCTCGAAGAGCTGCCGGGTGTACGCGGTGATCCGCTCCATGGCAGCCGTGATCCACGCGGTGACCTCCGGGTCCGACCCGGTGCACCCCGCGGTGCGCGCCTGTGCCACGGAGCAGTACACGTCAGCCCTCGGCCTGCTCGGTGTCGGCGGCGTCCAGCTCGCGCCGGGCGCCCTCGGTGACGACGGCGCCCTTGGCGACGATCAGCCGGGCATGCCCGCCGGGGTGGGTGTGGACGACGGGGCCGGTCGGCGCCGAGTGGTCGTCGAGCGCGCGGTACGCGTCGTCCGGTGCGGTCTGGCCGACTTCCCAGCCGATGCCGGCGGCGTACTCCTGCGTGCGGACGGCGGCCTGCGGCTGCTCGTCGGGGTTCTTGCGTGCGGCCATCGCTGGCCTCCTCACGGGGTCGTGGTGGCGGGGGCCGGGTCAGGCGGTAGCAGCAGCGAACGTGACCTTGACGAAGGCCCTCGGGGTGTGGACGGCCACGTTGGCGCGGCGCTCGGCGAGGATGACCAGCGTGTTCGCGAGGAACAGATCCGCGTGCGAGTCAGTCATCAGAATCGTGATCCCCTGCCGCTCCCACAGCGTGGCGCCGGTGCGGAAGCCACCGAGCAGGGCAGTGCCCTGCGCCATCGCGACAGAGGTGACGACGGTCAGGCCCCACAGGCGCATCGCGGCGCCCGGTTCGGTGACGCTGGTGATCACGCGGAACTGGCCGTTGGCGTCCGTGTCCAGCTCGATGTCCTGCCAGTCCAGCGGGTTCATCACCACGGCGTCCGGCGGGTAGAGCGCCAACTCGCCCTGTGTGCGAGCCTTGCGGACCGTGATCAGCTTGGCGTCCGTCGATCCGACACCGGGGCGGTAGGTGCCGATGCCGGGCGTGGTCAGGATGCCCTGCATCTCACTGGTTCCGTTGCCGGTGAGGATCTGGCGATCCATGTTGTACTCAAGGCCGTACTGCAACCGACCGTTGATGTATCCCATCATCTGACCGTCGTCGTCGGCGGCCTGCCGGGTGATCGGCACCCAGTGCGCGCACGTCTTGAGGGACGTGGTGATCAGGTCCCAGGAGAACGGCCCGCTCTGCGGCTTCATCGTCCCCTCGGGCACGACGGTGGCCTTGTTCCACGTGCCGGTGCCGGCAACCGGGCCGGACGTGTCGCGCACGTACTCCAAGGTGTTGCCGCTGCTGGTCTGCCGGTCGATCAAGTTGGCGATCAGGAGCGGGAAGTCGGGGTTGACCGGGATCTGGCCGGGGACGCGCTGCGGGACGACCGGCACACCGTTGGTGGTGGTGACTGTGCCAGTCGGCGCGTCCCGGTGTTCGACGCTGAACTTGCCGACCATGCCGTTGCTGCGGAAGTGCGCCAGAGCAGCGGATCGGACGAACGCTTCGGCGGCGGTGACCGGATGCTCGCGCCCCTGGTCGTCCGGCTGCTGGCCGGGCTCGGTGCGGCGGTGCTGCGGATGCGGGTCGGCGTCGCCGGCGGGGAGGGCGGCGGCGCGCAGGGCCCGCAGCCGGGCGTCCCGCTGGTTGGCCTGCTCGATCTGCGCGGCGATCGTGTCGGCGCGCTGCATCAGCTCGTCGAGGTCACCCTTGTACGAGTCGTCCTGAAGGAGCCGGACGATCTCGTCGCGCTGCTCGGTGAGGGTCGGGGCTGCGCCCTTGATGGGGTAGATCGGTCGTCCGTCGCGGCGGCGACCGATGGGCTTCGCGCGTGTGCTCATCGCGGTGCCTTCCGGTCCGTGGGCGGGTCGCAGCCGCCCAGATGTCTGGGGTCTGCGTCCGTCTTTCACGGCCGGTGGATCGCGCCCGGCAAGCCTGTGGCTTTCACGTCCGGTACAGGCGGCCCGGATCAATGCGGCGAGGGTAGATCACATGTCGCGCGTCGCGGTGGGGGGTGGTGTCATTCGCGGCGGCGACGGGCGTCTACCTGCGTCGTCGCGCCCCGCGGTGGTGCCGCGGCAGCGACCGGTAGGGCGCACCACGCTGGTTGCGGTGCGCCCACCGCCGGGCGAACGGCAGCTTCCTTGCGAACGCCATGCGCCACTGCGCCTTGCTCGTGAACCGCCGCGCCATCACGCACCTCCGATCACGGCGAGACGCAGTGCCGCCGCCCGCCGCTGCCGGGACCGCCGCTGCTCCTCGACCACCCGATCGCGGTCGGCGCCGACCTGCTTGTCGAGGGTGGAGGCCGGAGCGTCGATGTCCTCGTACAGGGCACCGAGCGCCGAACGGACCGTCTTCAGCTTCGAGCCGGGCACCGCGGCCATCCGCGCCGTGATCTGCGAGACCTCGACGAGCCGCGCGCTCCTGATGTTCTCCATCACGTCGCGGCGCTTGTCGTCGTCCATCTCGGCGAGCTTGTCCCAGTCGGGCAGGTCCGTACGCACGAAGCCCACGGACAGCTCCGGCGCGCTGCCGGACCGGGCCATGGTGCGGGCGTCGCGGCCGGCGGCCGTGTCGTCGTACCGGCCGGAGATATACAGGCCGTCGTCGCGCTCCTCGGCGGTGAAGGTGCCGACGGGCTGCATCGGGCTGTGCATGAACAGCATGGCGTACTGCCCCTTGAGGCCCTTGCGGAACACCCGCTGGTGGAAAGTGGTGCCGTAGCTATCGACCACGCCGTACCGGCAGGCCAGGCCCTCGAATGAGCCGTCCTCGCCGTCGGCGGCGCGGAGGTCGATGTCGACGGCCGCGCGGAATTCGATCTCGGTCATCGCTTCCCCTTCAGAGTGTGCTCGGCGTACACCTCGGCGACGCCGTCCATCACGGTCCGGTGGGACGGGGAGAGGCGCGGCGCGTACCGGTAGACGGCTCGGCCCTGCTTGTCCCGGCCGTCGTACTCGTAGACGACGGTTCCGCCTCCGAACGTCATGTGTGCGGGCAGGCTGCCGTCGGCGTCGGGCCGGACACCGATGTCGTCCTTGCCATCGAACGGGCCGCGGCGCACTTCCTTGTAGGGCACGCCGGGCGGGCAGTAGGCGCCCTGGTACTGGGCATGGCCGGCGGGCTGGAGGATCGCGCGGACCTCACCGCGCAGCAGCGTCGCCACGTCAGTCCTCCTCGGTGCGGTCGTCCCACACGAAGCGGGTAGCGCCGCCGTGCCCATGGACGTATTCGGCGTCGTCGAGGGAATTCCAGGCCACGGTCGACGGGCGGTCGCCGCGCCACCGGATCGACACGGTGCCGTCCGGCCACACGACACCATCGGCGACGGTGCCGGTCCCTGATATGCCGCTGAGGTCGCGGTCCCGTTCCAGCGTGAACAGGCGAGGGGCGGGGACGGGCGGCGGTCCCATGTAGCCGATGTCTTCCAGCGTCAGCTTGGGCGTCTTGCGTCGTGGCATGGATCAGTCCTCCTCGAAGGAGTAGGTGAGAGTGCAGCGGCACTGGATCGCCTGCGACGCGGGCGCAGTCGGGTCCGCAGGCCACCTGCTCTTGGTCAAGGTGAAGCGCTTGTTCAGCGCGACGCTGCGGCCGTTCTCCTCGCGGTGCGTCTCCCGTGTCCGCTGGTCGTTGGTGGCCAGCCATGTCTTGCGCACGGTGCCCGCGTCGAGAGCGGCCAGGTGGCTGGCCGCGTTGTACCCGCCGACCGACTCGGTGCGGGCAATCATCGTCGCCCGGTAGTCGGATAGGTCGGCGAACACCTTCTGCAACCGCGCCCGCAGTTCCGGTATCGACTCACCCTCGGCAACGCCGTGCGCGAGCAACTGCGACCGGAGCACCTGTTCCGTCGTCGCCGTCACTCGCCCCGCCAACTCGTCGACCCGATCGTCCAGCGCCGCGGCGACCGCCGGTTCGTCGAGATCGAAGTTCGCGGAGATCGACGCGCCGCCGCGACGCCACGCCCGCTCGACGAACGGCCTCATGATCTCCCGCGTCCGGCGCCGCCAGTACCCGCCGTCGAACAACTCCCGCACCCGTATGCGCTGCTCCCAGCCCTCCGGGCCCGACGCGACATCGAGGTCCGTCATCCGGTCCGCGGTCGTCGTCTCCGGGTCCGGCGGCGCGAGACGGATGGTGTCCTCGCGGGCCAGCGCGCACGCCTCCGCGCGCACCTCGGCGAGCCAGTCGGTGGAGCGCTGCGGCTTCTTCATCAGCCGGTCGAAGTCCCGGAGCACGCGGGCACCTTGCTCCTTGGCGAGCGCCCGCACCGCTGCCCGGCCGGCCGCCTCCAGCGCCTCGTACGCCTCGGCGATCTCCGCCAGCGACGGAGACGACGGGCCGTCGTCCGCACGCGTCAGCTCACGCCGGGCGGGCGCCGACGGGCCGTCGACCTGCGTCGATCCCAGCAAACGGGAGAGCGTCGTCTCGACGGCCCGCGCGACGATGGTGTCCACGTCCGGGCCCGGCAGGCGGGAGAAGTCGGCATCCCACGACCGGGCATCGTCGGTGCCGGCCTGCCCCTGCACGGGCGCGAACTGGGCCCGGTACGGCGTCAGGGTGTGGCCGCCGATCCCGCCGGGCAGCGGGTCGTAGCCCAGGACGGCCCGCGCCTCGTCCACGGTCGTGATGTCCGCGTACATGCTCGCGCGGGCCCGGTTCGCCTTGGAGTCCTGCGCCTCTTGCAGAGCCTCGACTCCCGCGAGGTCGAACTCCGCCTCTTCACTGTCCGAGGGCAGCAAGATGCGGTCGATCTCGGAGCCGATGATCTCCAGCTTCGTTTTGATCGTGTCGGACCACAGCGTGCCCCGGGCGGCGGCGCGGTTCTCGTACGTCGTGCCGCTGGCGAGGTAGTCGTGAGGCACCCCGAAAGCGAGCATGACCTCGGCAGAGTTGGCCATGCGGGATTCGAGGTAGTCCATCTCCTCCGTGGTCAGGCCCACGCGGACGTACTCGATGCCCTTGCCCTGCGAGCCGGGCGGGCTCGCCACCAGCAGCGTCTTGCCTGCATTCTCAGGCCCCTGCATCGATGCGCGCCACGATGCGCGGGTCTGCGCGAACTGCTGCTCGGTCTGGTCGCCGACGTACAGCACACCGCTCGGCGCAGCGCCGTTGGCGTAGGACCGGCGCTGCCACTCGCGGGCGTACGCGTCCATGTCCACCGCGTGCCGTGCGGCCTTCCACGGCGCGAGGCAGCCGAGCGGGTCGAAAGGGTGCGGATACCGCAGCCACAACATCTCGTCGGGCAGCACGGGCACACGCACGCCATCGGCCCGGTTGATGACGAAGCCGATGATGTCCGCCGTCGTCGGCCGCGCGGCGATCGGCTTGTTCACCACGACCTGCACGTCGTCGTACACCGGGTGCGCCTCAGTGATCGGGCCGAGCCCGGTCTCGCCGCGGTCGAGCCACACGAAGCTCTGCCCGGCCAACTCCGCCTGTTGGAGGATGAGCGACTTGAAGACGCGGGCGCTCATCTGCGGGTTCGGCTTCTTGTTGAAGAGGTGCGCCACCGGGTGCCCGGTGATGGCTTCGCCGTCCGGCCGCCGCACCACCAGCGGCACGCTGCTGCCGTTGTCGGCGATGGCCGCCACGCATCGGTACGCCACCGCGCTGTGCGCGTACCCGCGAGCCTCGGCGTCCAGGTCCAGCGTGAGGGACTGCTGCCCGCCGATGCTCGCGACCGTGATGGGGCGGCGGTCCCGCAGCTGGTCGAGGCCGCCTGTGGAGCGCCGGCCGCGCGCCACGTCGAGCGCGTCTCTGAGTCGTCCCACGTCGTCGTCCTCCTATGCGACCGCGGCGAGGTTGCCCGCGGGGGCGAGCATGAGATCGGTGAGGGCCCAGACGAGGGCGTCGAGCCGGTCCGGGGAGTCGTCGCCCGGCACCCACGTGGTGAGTTGTTCCTCCAGCTCAGGGAAGCTGCCGACGATGTGGGCGGCGCGCTGCTCGAAGAGGGCGGCGACCGGCTCGGCGCGGGTCGCCTTCCCGCGCGAGGCGTGCACGGTGCGGTAGTTGACCGTCGGGTCGACCTGCCGGATCACCTCACCGATCCACTCCCCACCGTTGTTGACCTCAGCGATCACCGCGTCGGCGCGATGGGCGTGGTACGCCTCGACGGCCCGCCGCGCGGCCTCGATCGGCGGCATCCGACGGGAGAGGTCATCGACCACGTACCCGTGCTGCCTCACCGTTCCGTTCAGGTCCGGAATGTACTGACGGGACAGACCGGCCACGATGACGCCCATCTCGTCCGACTCATCGTGCGAGGTGGCGGCCGGGTCGACGGCGACGACGAGGCGGGCGGTGTCCGGCACCGCGCCGACACGGGTCGCGTCGATCAGGCCCCACGACCACAGGGCACCTTCCACGTCGGCGATCAGTTCGCCGTCCAGCTCCTGGCGTTCCAGCCGGGTGCCGGCGTACTGCGCGATCAACTTCGACCGCATGAGCGCGGGCAGGTGAATCGCGTCGCGTGTCCGGCCGCGGGTGACGTGCACGTCGTCTCGGGCGATCAGGTCGCGGATCTCGCGGCGCGGCTTCGGCGTGGTCGACGCGATGTAGTGCGGCTGGGGACCGAGACGCAGACCCATCGCGGAGTGGACGAGGGCGTCGCCGAGGCGCCGCATCGCGGCGGCCTCCTCCAGCCACACCAAGCACCTGTTACCGCCGGAGCGCAGGCGCTCAATGTCGTCGGGCGAGTGGGCGCCGAACAGCTTGGCCTCGGCGCCGGATGGCCACCTCACGTGGGTGCCGCCGACGGTCGTACGGACGACGACGCGCGGGTCGTGGGCGCGGATGCCGGAGGGGCCGTTGACGGCGGACTCGACGGCGTCGCCCTGCGTCGGGGCGATGATGCTGAGGCGGTGGCCGCCGGGGACGCGCTCGTCGCACGGCGGGCCGTTGACGTGCGCGACGGCGTAGCGGGCGCAGCCGTCCGTCTTGCCGGTGCCGCGCCCGCCGAGCTGGAGCCACATGCCGTGCGTCTCGATCTCGGCCGGGGGGACCTGCCACTTGTACGGCGTCCACGCGTCCCACCGGTCCTGCCAGAGCCGGGCGGCGAGGCGGTCGCGCAGGGCGCGGAGCGCGGCCGGGCTCATGCGCTCCAGCCGCGCCCGCTGCTCGGCGGTGAGGCTGCTCACCGGGCCCGCTCAGCGATCTCGTCGGCCAGCGCCTCGACTTCCGCTGTGAGTGCGTCGGTCAGCTTGGCGTCGACCTTGACCGGGGCGTCGAGGCCGAGGAGCCGGGCGTGACGGTCGAGGGCCTTGATGATGACCTCGGCGGCGCGGGCGTCCCCGGTGATGGCCTTGGGCATGAGGCCGTCGAGCAGGGCTTCGAGGGTGGCGAGTTGGCGGCCGATCTCGGCGTCGCGTTGTTCGGCGGCGGCTTCGGCCCAGCGGCGCATTCCGCGCTTCCACGCCTCGTGTGCGGACTTCACGTTGATGCCCAGCTCGGTGGCGATCTCGCGGAACTGCATGCGGCGGCGGACGCGCATGTCGATGACCTGCTGTTCGCGTGCCGTCGCTATGTCGGTGTTGATCTTTGTTGCCATGTCCGCTCGCCTCCCTGGTGGGGAGGGTACGGAGATTCAGCGGGGCGGGATCTTGGGTGGTGTCATTCGCACGGGCACGAAGCGGCCCCACCGCGTCAGAGCGCGGCGGGGCCGTGTCCGCTATGGCCGCTCGCGAGCGGGAAGGTCCGGACGGAGTTCCCGGAGGCGTTGCGGAGTGTAGAGGTGACTGGCCGTTTCGATGAAGCGGGCGCCGCAGCCAGGGGCGTTCTTGCCAGTTGAGGTGAGGCGGTCGCTGATGATGACGGGCTGCCCGGTCACGTCCACCTCACCGGGAAGGGCTTCGGTGTGGTGGGTAGCGCTCATCCTGGTGCCCTTCCGGCAGTTGCCGCAGTGGGACGTGTAGGCGCCGATCCAGAGAGTGGCAGTCAGGTCCATGGAGTGTGGCATGTGTCCTCCCGAATGTTGGGCGGCCCCACCACGCCGGAGCGCGGTGGGGCCACGTAGGTGCGAACGGCTACCGGCTTCTCGGAGTCGGCGACCGGCGCCGCCACGACGCCGGGTTGAGGAGGGCGTAGGCACCCCAGCCGTACGCGGGCCAGCAGAGCCAGCGCGGCCCGTTGCGGCCGACGCGGAATGCTGTGATCAGCGCAGCCGCCGCCCACACGATGGTGAGGGCCACGATGACGATTACGGGAATGGGCATGGTGGCCTCCTTCGGGACGGCCCCGCCGCGACGGGGGATGCGCGGCGGGGCCTTGAGCCAGTGTGTCAGGTGATCAGCCGGTCTGTTTCGGAGTGCCGGGGACGGGCTTGTCGGGCTCCGGGTACCAGCCGCCGCGCGACGCCTGGTAGGTGGTGGCGTGCTCGTCGTCCTCGCGGTCCTCGTCGCGTATGGGCATGGAGGGCAGTGCCATGATGGCGCTCCGTCTCGTGATCGGGATGGGACCGGGGCGGCCGGGCGCCTGGCAGCAGTCGGCCGCCCCGGGGTTGAGGCGCGCGTCAGGCGACGTGCCAGCGCGCAGGGTTGGTCTCGTCCTGGACGAACACGACCGTGTTGCTCATGCCCTGTTGCTGTTGTTGTTGCTGGCCCTGTTGCTCGATCTGACCTGCGGAAACAACAGCAACACCGGAGCCCGGGGCCCCTTCCGAAGAGGGGCCAGGGGAGGGGTGCGGCGGGCGGTCCGGGAGGTCCTGAGTACGGACCCCGGTAGACACCCCCGGGCGGGCCCCCAGTCCGCGGGCGCGGGTGCCCTTGGAGACGGGCACCGCGGCGGCCTCACACAGGGCCCGGCAGTCGGCCGCGGACCACCCCCCGGACGACCCCCCGCCGGGGTAGCGGGAGGATAGGCCGGCGACCACCTGAGGCCAGTGCAGACCGGGGGTCGGTCGGGCCCCTTCCGAGTGCTCCTGGACGAGGTCGTGGAGGAGGTGCACGAACGCCTCCGGGGAGGGGCCCGGAGGGCGCGAGGCAGCACCCTCCGAACCGCCGTCGGCCGGTGCCCCCGCGGCGGCCTTCACCTTGTCGGCGCTGACCTTGGCGCGGAGGGCCGCGAGCGACCACCCGACGGCCAGCGGCCACATCAGGGCGTTGTGCCGGTAGACCAGCCAGCACAGACCGGCTCCGGCGCCGAGGAGCAGCGCGCCGCGCACGTAGATTCCGAGGTCGGCCGACAGGCCCTTGAGGTCTGAGCGGTGAGCCTCCAGGCACCAGCCCTTGAGCCGGGCGGCGAGGTGCTTTCCGAGGAGGCCGGTCCCCTCCCCCAGCGTGTTCGTCAGGCGGACGGCCCAGGCGCTGGCGGCCTTGGCTTTTTCCTCCGCCTGCGCGGCCTTAGTCTTCAGCTCGTCGGCGCGGTCCGCTGGAGCGCCGGCCTCCTGCGTGGCGTCGGCGCTCACAGGGACACCGTCCCATTGAGGACAGCCACGCCAGCATCGCCCAGCGCGTTGTACAGGTCCGGCACCCACTGCATGGCCTGGGCAAACCCAGCCGTGGCGCAGAGCGTCGCCCCGGCGAACACGCCGCCGATCATGCGCTTCTTGTCGGTCTTGCCCGCGGCCTTCCAAACGATGAAGCCGATCACCGCAGCGACGAGGACTGCGCACGCGCCTGGATAGGTGAGCGCTCCGACGGACCCTTGGGCCAGGCCGCCGCCGCCCTTCGCCCCGGTCACGGCGGACACCGCCTTGTCGCCGACCTTGTTGCTCGCCTCGACGGCCTGCGTGGCGAACCACCCGAGCAAGCCGCCGACGCACATGGTCCAGGCTGCGCCGGTAATCAGCCCGCCGCCGAACGGGACCGCGGCCTTCAGCTCGCGGTTGCCCTTCCACCAGGAGCGGACGTTGACGATCAGGATCGCGACGGAGACGACGGCTCCGGCGACGGTCATCGCGGCGTTCATGCGCGGACCCCCGTCGTGGCGGCGACGAGGTCGGGCCAGAGCACGCCCCAGGTACCACCGATGACGGTGACGGCCACGCCGAAAGCGTCGAGCCAGGTGAGGCGCCGGACGAGGCCGCCGACGAGGTTGGTGCGGAGGTGACAGGGCCGGTGGATGCGCGCGGCCACCACCGCGAGCGCGACGGCCGCCGCGGCGTGGGACGCCGCAGGGTGGACTCCCGTGCCGAGGTGGTCCAGCAGCGATCCCCAGATCCGGCCGACGCCGTACCCGACGCCGGGCAGCGGGATGCTCGCGGCTGCGATGGCGGTCACCGCGACGAGCGGTGACACGCGGTAGGGGACGGCCCGCGCGAGGCGCTGCCACCAGGTCAGGTCCGGCTCCACCGGCACCGGGGGGTGAACGGTGAGGTGCAGGTCAATCCGCTGCGGTGGCTGGTTCCAGGGGGCCGGTGCCTGCGGCGGCAGCCAGGGCGGTACCCCGCCACCACCGGGCGGTACGGGGGGCGAGGCCGGGGGAGCAGGTGGTACGGACGGCGGCCCCGGAGCGACGGACGGCCGCTGGAGCGGGGGCCAGGGCTGGCCGGCCGGGATGATCCGTGCCGGATGGATGGGGTCGGGCATGGCGGTCCTCACCGGAGGAGGGCGACGGCGTACGCCGCGGCGGTGATGATCAGGGCAGCCGCGCGGTAGGCGGGCAGCAGGCCAGCTGGGGCGCGGCCGGCGCTGGCGACGATGCCGAGGACGGCGAGCATCGCGACGAGGATGAACGCGAACGCGAGCATGGGCTCGGCCTCCTATGCGGTGTGCGACGCGGGGAGCGCCGGCGGGTAGGTGGCGAGGTCCGGCTCGTGCTCCTCGACCTCGGCGCGGAGCACGCCGCGGATCGTGGAGTCGCCGACGCGTCCGTGCCCGGCGTTCTCCAGTGCATCGCGCATGGCGGCGGTGCCGGGGCGGGTGCCTCCGTCGTACAGGGGCCGGATGGCGGCGCACCTGGGGTCGCGGTAGACGACCGGCGGCCGGACCGGCTCGGCGGGCGGGAGCTGTGGCGCGGGCGCCTCTTCGGCCGGAGGTGCGGCCGGGGCCGAGGCATCGGTCTCCTCGTCGGCGCGCTCGACGACGGGGGCGTCCTGCTCGGCGTCGACGCTGGTCGACGGGGCCAGGACGGGCGTCGCGGCGAGATGCAGCAGGTGACCGAGGACAAGCGGCGGCACGCACGACACCACGACCACCAGCCATGCGGGGGCGTACGGCTTGGCGGACCAATGCCCGGTCACGAACAGGTGGCTGATCGGCTGTGCGGCCATGGCGGCGCCGAGCGCCAACCACGCCCCGACCACGGCCGAGGTCTTGCCCGGTGCGCCCTTCGGCCGGCGCGAAGCGACCACCGCGGCGATACCGGCGTACGCGGCGAGGACCGAGGCCATGCCCCACGCGAGGCGGCTGTCCCATCCGGCGAGTACGCCGAGGTGGTGCTCGCCGGGGGCGCACATGACCATGACGAGGACGGCGACGATGGGGCGCCCGGCGTCGGTGAACAGCGACGCCCACCAGGGGATGCGGGCGCTCGATGGGGGGAGCGGCGTGGTGCGGCGGGTGCGGAGGCTGTGTGTCAGGCGACGCCAGAGGTTACGGGGCAGGAGCTTCACCGGGTGCCGCCGCTCTCGTTGCCGTGGGCGCGGCCGGTGGCGGACTGGTCGCGGGCAGCGGCGGCCGTGGCCGGGTCGTGGTGGCGGGCGTAGTCGGCGGCGGCCTGCGCCTGGAGGTCGCGGACGCGGGCCTCGGCGTCGTCGTCGCGGGTAGGCTGCTGCTCAGCCATGGAGACTCACCTCTCCTGTGGTCAGGCCCCCGGTAGTGCAGCCACACCGCCGGGGGCCGATCTTGTTTTAGGGGCGCTGACGGGCGTCGTCGGCCCGTCGCGACGAGCAAAAGGGTACCCCTTGGTTCTTGCCAATGGGTACCCCTTGGCCGGGCTCGTGGGCGCCTTACGCTCCGGCCGGAGGTGATCAGCGTGGCGGGTGAGGTCGAGCGGGTACGGCGGGCACTGCGGGCACTGGAGGCGATCCCGGATGCGACGGACCGGGCGGCGGCGTGCGCCGAGTTGCTGCGTGAATGGCCGGAGCTGCACCGGATGGTGGCGGACATGCGGCAGCAGGCGGTCATCACGGCCAAGGCGAGTGGCGTGACCTACCGGGAGCTGGGGAAGCGCATGGAGATTACCGGCGAAGCGGTCGGGCAGATCGCGGCGGGGAAGTGGCGGGCCCCGAAGCAGGCGGCGGGTGGCGAGCAGGCGGGCGGGTAGCCCGTCCGACGGCCGTTGACGTGCGTCGTCGCTGCCCGGGGCGCACCGTGGTCACATGGAGCGGCGCCCCGTGATCGTGCATCCACCGTCCCCGACCGGCGGCCGGCGGGTGTCGGTCGACGGGACGATTCTGGGGCTCGCGTACGGCTGGCGGGACGTGGTCGAGTTTCTGCGGCGTGCGGGCCTCGACGAGGGCGCGGTCCCGGCGGATGACCCCGGGCTGATCGAGTGGCGCGGTGGCGGGCCGGACGTGTGGTCGACTGCGGAATAGTCACAGGATCGCCACATCCCTCCCATGCGCAGCGCCCGGCTCGTACGGTTGCGTCCTCAAGTAGCGTCCCGTGGGGGGATCATGCGCATACGTATCGTCGCAGTCGGTCTGATCGTGGGGGCGGTCGCTCTCACCGGCTGCATGCTGCCGCAGCACGAGGCGACGCCGGCGCCGCACTCGCAGACGCCGGAGAAGGCCGCACCGGAGGTGGCCGAGTCGCCGAGCCCGGCCGCCAAGGCGGGCAGTGAGGCCGAGGATGACGTGAAGGTCACCGGCTGCTCGGTGGACGGGGCGACGGGGTGGCCGTCGGCGAAGCTGCTGATCACGAACCACACGGAGCGGACCTTCAACTACATGGTGCAGGTTGAGTTCGTGGACGCGTCCGGTACGCGGATCGGTACGGGTGCGGCGGCGGAGAACAACCTCGCCTCGGGGCAGAAGGCGCGGACGACGGCGCAGGGGTTCGTGAAGGCGTCCGGCGCGATCAAGTGTCGTGTGTCGGACGTGCAGCGGTACTCGCTGTGACACGTGTGGACGTGACTGTGCCCCGCCGGCCGGGTGGCTGACGGGGCTTAAAGCTGCGTTCACGCTGTCCTGTGCAGTAGGAGGTTGCGGTGCCGGGCGCGGGCGACCAGCGGGACGAACGGTATGTCCTCACAGCGCGCGCCGAGGTTGTGAAGACCTACCGTGCGGATTCGACGGGCAGCGGTTCGTCCGGCTGATCCTTGCGCACGCGTCCCGGCAGTGTGCAGGGGGTTTATGCGTTCCTCTGGGTCGTGGCCGAGCGGCGAATGACGCGCGTGGAGCTGAGCGTGAAAGGAGGCGGAGTGGTGTCGCCAGAGGTGTGACTGGTGTGGCCGGACCGGGTGGCCGTGTCTGATGGGGTGTTGCCTGCCCGAGGCATGGCGTGAAAGGCGGCGGGTGGCTGGTTTGGGCTCCTGGAAGGGAGTAGTTTGCCGGTAGGTCAGCGCCTCGGCGGATGGTATTCCACCCAGCCCCCGTAGCGTGCTTCCGGCCCCGGTTGCTGGCACCGTCCCGACCGGAGGCCGCCATGCCTGATTCGTCCTTCTCCCCGCCGGATCCGCCCTCATCGAACGGGCCGCCCCGGCTGCCGCGTGAGGCGCGGATCACCGCCGCGCTGATCGACCTGGCCGACACCCTGGTCGACGACTTCGATCCGGCCGAGTTTTTCTACCGCGTCGCCGAACACTGCATGGACCTGCTCGACATCGGCGACGCCGGTGTCATGCTCGCCGTGCCCGGCGGTCCGCTGCGCCTGGTCGCCGCCTCCTCCGAACGCGTGCGCCTGGTCGAGCTCTTCGAACTCGACGCCAGCGAAGGCCCCTGCTGCACCGCTTTCGGCAAGGCCGTCCCCGTCGACCACACCCTCAACGCGGCACCTTCACCGCGCTGGCCACGCTTCAGCGCCCGCGCCCACGGCGCCGGCTACACCTCCGTGCACGCCACCCCCATCCGGCTGCGCCGCGACACCATCGGCGTGCTGAACCTCTTCCGCCGCACCCCCGGCCCGCTCCTGGAAGCCGACCGGCACCTGGCCCGGGCCCTGGCGGACGCCACCGCCATCTCCCTGCTCCAGCAGACCACCCTCGACGAACATCGCACCGTCCGCGCCCAGCTCGAAAAAGCCCTGGACACCCGCACCGTCATCGAACAGGCCAAAGGCTTTCTGACCGCCCGCCACGAAAGCGACCCCGACACCGCCTTCCACCACATGCGCGCCCACGCCCGCCACCACCACCTGCGCCTGGTCGACCTCGCCGGTGACATCGTCGACGGCACCGTCACCCTGCCGCCCCCGGACACCGACAAGACCCCCACCCCCTGACACCTAGGCGCCAGCTCTTGGGCCCGGGGCATGTGAACCGCGCAGCCCTCGGGCATACGGCAAGAGGGTGCACGGGTGGATACCTGCGCCGTTGTTGTGCGCCCTGATGCCCCGTGGACGACGGGCCTTCTGCCGGGTGGCGGTTCTGAGCGGATGCCGCTTGTCCTTTGCCGCTGCCTGGCGTCCCGGCTTCGGCTGTGGCCAGTGGGCTGAGCGCAAGGCGTGCTCGAACGGCACCGCCCATGCGCCCGCCAGCGGGCGCCGTGACTTCGCCCCGTCAGGGGTGATGTACACGGCATCGATCCCATCCGTCCACGGCCCGGCGGAACCATCCGGCAGGGCCTCTAACGCATGCACCACGTCCCTGGCCCTGCCCCTCGCCGCAAGGTAACTCTTCAGCCCGCAAGGTCTCCCGCAAAGTGAAGCTTCGACGTCACAGGACACACGCCTCGGTCGTTGGCCCGTCGAGGGCGGTGCAGACGCTCCGAACGTGCTCGTACGGGAGGTCGTGGCACGCCTGTTGCACACGGTCGATCGCGGCGGCGAGGTGGTCGCGGTCGCGGAGCAGGTGCTCGACGTGCTGCCGGAGGAGGGGCCCCTCGTCGGGGGTGAGGACGCCGCGGCTGGCGCGGGACAGGAGCACCAGCAGCGCGTCGCGGAACGCGGTGGTCGAGCAGTCAGCGGGTGTCCGCTGCTCGGGGTCCGCGCCACGCGACCGGGCCGGCCGGTCGGGGCAGTTCCACCAGTGCAGCGGGACGCCCGCCCACACGCCGGTGAAGCGGCAGGTCGGGCAGGTGATCCGGCCGTCGGCGCGCGTCGTCGGCTCGTCGGTGACGGGCGTCGCTATGGCGTCGGCGAGGCGTCTGACCTGCGTCGTCAGCCTGTCGACGGCGCGGACGATCTCACGGGCGGGATCAGCGGGCATAGTGATCTCCTGGCAGTCGGGTACCCGGTCGGCATGAGGCGTCGACGATGGGTGCTCGCGGCGGGGTGGCTCGTGTGCGGATGGGCGGCGATGGCCGCGTACCGACGGGCGGGCGAGGGGCGCTCGTGGGGTGAGGCGGTCGCCGCCGCGTCGCTGACTGTGGGCGGGGTCGTGGTGGGGGTCGGCTTGGTGGTGTGGGTGTGTCTGCTGGTCACTGGTCGATCTCGGCGCTGACGATGCGGCAGGTGCGTTCGTGGTGGCGGCCGGCGGTGAGCCACCAGGTCTCACAGCACGCGGCGATCAGCGGCGCGGCCTCGGCCGGGTAGCGGGGGCGCGCGGCCCTCTCCGCCCTCACAGCGGCCTCACGCGCCTCACGACGGGCCCTGTGTCCCCCGAGCCACAGAACAGCGCGTACGGCCGTACGGAGGGCGCTCACGACGCCACCGCCAGCCGCGCCGTGTCGGCGGCCAGCGCCGCACGGGCGGCCTGCCGACGCCGCTGCTCCTTCGAGGCGCGGCGGTGCGCGGCCAGGCACCGGGGACACACGGTCTCGCCGAGGCGACGGTGTACCAGGTACCCGGTCTCGGTCCCGCCGGCCGCGTGCGCCGCGGCCAACTGCGCCCGGCGCGCCGCCTCGACGCGCGCGGCGTGGGCGGCCGTGCAGGTCTCGCACGTCTCGCCGTAGCGGCCGTGAGCGCGGAGGGCGGGCTCGGTGCCGCAGGCGAGGCGGAGGCGGCCCTCGTCGTCCACCCACCGGGCGTCGTCGGCGGCGAGCCAGCGGCGCTCGGAGGCGTCGAGGCCGCCCCACACGCCGAATCGCTCCTTCGAATCGAGGGCGGTGGTGAGGCAGGCGCGGCGCAGCGGGCAGCGGAGGCACGTTGCCTTGGCTGCGGCGCGGTCCTCGGGCAAGGGAGAGAACCAGAGTTCGGGGTCGTCGCCGGAGCAGGCCGGGCGGGTGCGGCCGAGGGGTGGCGTGGTGGTCATGGGTCAGTCCTCCTCGGGCGCGGGGGCGTTGTCGGTGGGGCCGTTGGGGTGGCTGCCGGTGGTGGGGTCGCAGGCGAGGTGTGTGTCGTAGCCGCGGTCGAGGCGGTAGCCGGTGAGGGGCAGTTCGCAGATGGTGCACAGGGGGGTCTTGTCGTCTGGTGTTTCCGGTGTTCCCGCCCCGTTCCCTCCCTTGGAGGGAGGAACGGGGGGAACGGCGGGCGTTCCGGGGGTTTCCGCGACGTTTCCGGGAAACGGTTGACCTGCGGTTTCGCCGTTCCGGGGGTGCGTTCCGGGAAACGTTTCCGGGAAACGTTGCTGCGTGGGGGCTCCGGAACGCTCTCCGGAAACGTCTGGGGCGGGCGTGGTGGCCCGTGCTTTGCGGCGGCGGACGGCTTCGGCGACCTTCTCGTTGCCGCCGGGGACGCCGCGGTCGGCGAGGGTCTGGCGGGCGATGCGGTTGCCTGCGTCGTTCGGCACGCCGGCGGCGTCGAGGGTGGCGATGATGTGCTCGACGGTGCCGGGCACGGTGGCGAGGCCGGTGGGCTCCTCCTCCCACGTCATGAGGACGTGGCGGGTGCCGCCGGGGGCCCAGTTGTCGCCGTCGCGGCGGGCCTGGCGCAGGAGGGCGAAGTGGTCGGGCCCTATGCCGGTGCGGGTGTGGGTGCGCTTGAGGGTGAGAGAGCCGCCGCCCTGAGCGGACAGTTCCCACACGTGGTCTACGTCCTGCGTCTTGGCGGAGGAGCCTCGGCCGCCGCGCTCCCTGTCCTTACCGAAGTGGTCGAGGCGGACAGAGGCGATGCGAGCCCGCTTGAGGGGAAGCAGGGTGTGTCGGTAGAGGGACAGCCAGGTGTCGGCGTCGTTCTCGGGGCCGGAGATGAAGCGGGACACGGTGTCGATGACGACGACCTCGGCGGCGGTGGCCTTGGCGAGGGCGAGCAGGTCGACGCCGCCGCCGGCGGTGTCGAGGGGACGTACGGGCGGGAAGCTGGCGTAGCGCAGTTCGCCCATGCGGCCGAGGCCGCCGCCGAAGCTGAGGAAACGCTCCTGTACCTGCTCCTGGCCGTTCTCGGCGTCGAGGTACAGGACCCGTACGGGCGGCTGCGGGGCGTCGCCGAGGAAGGGTTGGCCGGTGGCCATGCGCCACATCCACTCCTGGACGAAGAGGGACTTGCCGGCCTTGCCGTCGCCGACGACGGTGATCTGTTGGCCGGGCCCGATGAGCTTGCCAGGCAGGAGCTGGACGGCGCCGAAGTCGGTGACGAAGAAGGCGTCCCAGTCGAGGAGGGCAGCAGTGAGGTGGCTCGGGCCGTGGCCGGTGGACTCGCGCAGCTGCTCGGTCTGCTGGAAGGAGGCGACGATCTCGGCGAGTTCGTCGCCGGTTGCCTTGCGAAGTACGGCGGCCTTCAGCGCGGTTGAGTGCTCGTCGTAACGGCGTTCGCGGGCGGTCTCGGCGATGCGCTCGGCGAACGAGGGCGCCATGGCCGCGGTGATGTACTCGGTGCCGAGACGGTCGATGAGGGCGCCACCGTCGACGAGGCGGAGCTGGCCGAGCTTGTCGATCTCCGCGCGTACGAGGACGGGGTGAGGGTCTTGTCCCGCGGCGACCATGCCAGCCACGGTGTCCCAGATGAGCCGGATGGCGGGCTGGTAGATGTCGTCTCGGCCGATGACCTGCGCGCAGTCGGTGTACGCCTGCGCGCTGTGCATGATGGCGCCCGCTACTAGGTTCTCGGCCTCCGCGTCGTGGGGTGTCCGCGCGAGGGCATCAGGTGCCTCGTCGTTGACCGCGTTGCTGCGCGGTGGGATGCGGCGGACGTTGTCCACGGTGCTCCTTGGTTCAGAACAGCGGGTGCTGCCGGGCGGGGCCGGGGCAGTGGTGCTCGGTCACGTGGGGGTGGGGGCAGTCGGCGGGGTGCCAGCGGTCGATCCAGCGGAGCCGGGGCGGCGTGTGAGGGCCGGCTCGGTAGAGGCACCAGATGAGGCGGTTCGGGGTGCGGGCGGCGGCCTGCTCGGCGGGGGCGAGGGGCCGGAGGTCGGCGGTGACGGTGAGGGCTGCCCGGTGCCCGACGAGTTGCCGGAGGATGGGCGCGCGGCAGGCGGGGCACTGGGTGGTGCCGTCGGGTGCCGCGCGCCTGGTCATCAGGCAGCTTCCTTTCGGTCAGCAGTGGTGCAGGTGGCTCGGTGGCTGGAGCGGACCGTGGCGACGAAACGGGCGACCTCGTGCGGGCCGGTGACCGGGCCCTCGGTGGCGTGGCAGAGCAGGCACTCGTACCGGGCCCGCGGCGGGCGGCTCCAGCGAACGTGGCCGGTGCGGCGGTCCTCGCGGCCCTCGCCGAGGTCGACGAACAGCGCGCCCGTCACGGCGATCACGGGATCGGTCCGAGGTCGGGCCACTGGCACCCGGCGAGCGCCGCGCGGTGCCCGTCCGGCACCTCGGCGAGCGGCTGGCCGAGGTGGTGGAGTCCCATGGCGCGGAGGATGAGGGCGTCGGCTTCGTCGTCGGTGGGGAGGATGGCGCCGTACCGGCGCTGCGCGGCGTCCAGGACGACGGCCTTGCGCGAGTTGCCCTCGCCCGTCGCGTACTTGGCGCGGGACATGGGCGGGATCACCGCAACGGGGATCTCCCGCTCGACGAGCGCCCCGACGATCCGCCACCACAGCCCGGACAGGTCGTGGTGCCCGGCCTGCCCCATGGAGCCGTGGGACGGGCCCTCGACGCAGGCGAGGTCGACGGTGCCGACCTCGTCGAGGACGCGGGTGGTGATGTAGCGCAGGCGGGCGTGCCGTTCGGCGATCGAGTCCTTCCGGCGGCCTTTGGTGGGGATGCGGACGGTGCCGCCGGCGGTGGCGATGCCGGTGCCGGTGAGGCTGATGTCGAGTCCGGCGACGCGGTACGGCCGGGGCCGGGGCCCGGCCGCCGGGGTGGCGGCTGGGGCGGCGTCGAACAGCGCGGTCACTGCTGCGCTCCCTTGCGGGTCTTGCACTCGGCGCAGCGGTACGCGTCGCCGTCCGGCACGTGGCGGGTGGTGAGGTGGCCGCACGTGGTGGTGTCGCAGGCGAGCCAGCGGGCGCCGGGCGGGATCTCCTCGAACCGCGCCGCCGCGGCGCGGGCGTGCGCGGCCCGGACCGGCGCGGCGGGCGCCGGCCGGAGGACGCGGTCGACGCCAGCGGCGAACAGCGCGCCCGGCACCGCGGCGAGCAGACAGGCGAGGGCGGTGATCACTGGTCGCCTCCCGCGCGCTGGTGCGGGACGACGGGCCACGCGCCCTGGACGACCGCGGCCGGGTCCTTCCGGCGGAAGTACTCCTGAAGGCTGGCGGCCTGCTCGGCGGCCCACGCCACCTGCGCCGTGTACAGCTCATCCAGCGACATCGCGGCGAGCTGCGCGTACTGGGTTCCCTGCCGCCAGGCGACACGGCACGCGGCGATGGCGTCAGCGTCGGCGGAGTGCGCGCCGTCGAGCGGCACGGCGTAGTGCTCGCAGAGCGCGGTGAGCTTGCGGCTGCCGCGGCGGTAGCGGTCGACCTGCTTGTCGATGACGAACGGGTCAAGGACCCGCAGCCCACCGAGGCCATCAACGAGCGGCTTCATCCCGTACCGCCGCGCCTCGCGGTCGAGGACGGTGAAGTCGTACCGCGCGTTCATCGCGACGATCGGCACCCCGGCCAGTACGACCTGGCCGAGGGCGTCGAGGATCTGCTCGACGGCCGCGCGCAGGGCGACGCCCTCGGCGCGGGCCCGCTCGGTGGTGACGCCATGGATCGCGGCGGCCTCGTCGGGGATCTCGTGGCCGTCCACGTCGGTCAGCCACGTGGCGGACTGGGTGGGCTGGCCGCCGCCGCACTGGACGACGCAGGCGGTGACGATCCGGGCGGTTTCGGGGTCGGGGCCGGTGGTTTCCAGGTCGAAGCCGCACAGGCGGCCGAGGTGCCAACTCATGCGGCACCGCCCTGGATGCGCTCCTGGCCGACGCGGTACAGGAAGGCGCCGAGCGGCTCCTCCTCGCCGACCTCGTTGACGACCTGCGTGTCGTACAGACCGACCTGCTTGATCTCGTAGTTGATCTGCGCGAGGCGCTGCCGGGAGGTGCCCGGTTCCAGAATCTCGTCTCGGTACGAGGCGGCCGTACGCGGCGGCGCTTCGCCCCGCTCGACGTGCGAGGCGTCGGGGTCCGTGTCGTGGGTGGGGGTGAGGCCGCCGGTCAGGAGCAGCACGCGCAGCGCAACGGACTGCGCCTTGGCGGTGCCCTTGTCCGCGGAGTCCAGCGCCTCACCGCGGGTCTTCAGCAGGGCCGGGAGCGTGTCGCCCTTCGGGCCCATGACCATCCACGACACGGTCACGGTGCACTCGCGCATCTTGCTGCCCTTGGCCGAGGTGGTGTCGCGGTGCTCCGCGTCCACGTCGACGGGGAAGACGCTGACGCCGTGCCGCAGCGTCACGGGGCCGAAGGTGTTGACGACGGTGTCGACGCCACGGAAGGAGAAGCGGGTGCCGCCGCCGTTGTACTGCTCCTTCTTCGCGATGGCGCGGACATCGCGGCGGACGCGGAGCCACGCGAGGTGCACGGGCACCATCTCCGGGTCCGTGTCGCCCGGTTCGTAGGCGGCCATCGGGTCCGGCGCCGGGACGTACGGCTCGACGGGCGTCGACGACGCGTCGTCGGACGGGATCGACGGGGCGTCGGTGGCGCGGCCGGCCGCAGCCGCCGCGCGCTCAGCAAGGGTGGTCATGCGTTGTGCTCCTCACGGATCACGCGGGGGATGGTCAGGCGGCGGCTGGGGCGGTCTTCGACGCAGTCGGCGTACGCCTCGGGCCAGCACTCGGCGAGGCGGCGGGTGTCGCAGTGCTCGCGGCTGGTCTCGTCGAGACGGACGAAAGTCCGGTCGAGGACCACCGCCTCGGCGGCGTCGCCGAGCGCGCTGACGATGCGGGCCTTGGCCGTCTTCTTCCGGGCCTTGGCCTCGGCCTCGTCGTTGTGCGCGTCGAGGTAGGCCGCCACCGCGTCCTGCGTGTCGACATCGCGGGTGATGTCGATCGCGCCGGAGCGGTCCGGGTGCAGCCGGTCGTACAGGTCGAGCAGGACATCGGGGTCGGCGTCGTCGGCGAGGACCGGCGGGCGCCGGGTCTGGATCTGTTCCCAGGCACGGGCGCCGGCGGCGCGCAGGTCGTCGATGAGGTCGGCGTGGTCGGCGACCCGGATGACGTACTGCCTGTAGTCGTTCCCGCCGATCAGTACCGCGGCGTGGACGTGGTCGAAGCCGCACACGTCGGCCTGCCAGAGCGTCTGGGCGAGCACGTCGTCGGCGACGCCTGCGCGGAAGGCGGGCGCCTTCATCTTGTCGCGGCACTTGATCTCGACGGCGCACTTCTCGCGGCCGTCGGCGAGGGGGCATTCGAGGACGCGCCGGTCGAGGGTGCACATCTGCCACGGGCGGGTGATGTTGGCGACGAGGCCGACGCGGCGGACCACGCTGCGGTTGCGGCGGGCCCACTCGCGGGCGACCGTCTCCTCGAACGCTCGGCCCCAGAGGGCGGGTTCAGAGTCGTCGCTCTCCAGCGGCAGGCCGCCCGTCTTGTCGTGGTACACGGACAAGGCGTTGCCGTAGCGGGAGATGCCGAGGATGGCGGCGATGTCGGCGGAGCCGAGGCCGGAGCGGCGAGCGGTGAGCCATGTGGTGCGGTCGGCGGTGGCGGGGAGGATGAGGCGGCCGGTGGGGGTGATCCGCCGACCGGCGGCCGGGGCCGTGGTGGCCCCGGCCTGCGCGGTCTCAGGCATCCGCGTCACCGCCCTCTGCGTGGCGGACGGTGTGGGTGCCGTCGGCGTGCCGGACGAGGGTGTCCCCGAAGCGGGCGACGACGTGGTCCGGGCGGAGGCCGACGCGAATCCCAACGACGGTCAGGCGACCGGCAACGGACTCGACGTACGGCTTGGCGAACGTGCCGGCCTCGTCCAGCCACTCGTCGACCTCGGCGATGTTGCCCGTGGTGAGCTGCCATTCGGTGACCGGCTGGGCGCCCCTCTCGGCCTCGCCGTCGAGCACGAGCCGCCAGCGCTGCGCGGTACGGTCCCACTCGATGTGCTCGTCCCCGGCGGGGTTGGCGATGTGGCCGTCCGGCTCGATGTGCACCGGGATGCCCGCGCCGACGAGGGCGTTGAGGCCATCGACGGCGCGCTGCCACGGCGACGCGGCGCGGGTGGACTCGCCCTTGCGGGTGTCCTTCCCGGCCTCGTCGGCGCGGCGGTCCAGCCACTCGGCGACTTCATCGACCACAACCGCAGCCGTGTCGTCCGTCCAGTTCGTGTTGCCGCGCCGCAGGGCGGCGGCGGCCTTGCGCAGCTCCTCGGAGCGGGTGGTGGCCTGCTGCTCCAGCTCGGCGACACGCGCCCGCAGCTCGTTGCGCTCCATCTGCACAGCGAGCGACGCGCCGACCATGTCCTGTACGGCCGTCTGCAACTCCCGAGCCCGAGCGGCGTACCGGTCGGCCGCCCCGCCAGCGGAGAGTGCGCGAGTGCGGGCCATGCCCCAGGCGATGCGGTAGCGCTCGGCCGTGGTCTCGGCATCGACCAGCCGACGAAGGACCGGCGCCATCCGCTCGCCCATGTAAGAGACGAGGTTCAGGCAGTACAGGTCCTCCCACTTCGGGTGCTCGTGCTCGCGCACGTTGGTGATGCACTCGCCGAGCTGGAGGACGAGGTCGGCGCGGGCCGACTGCGCGTTCCCGAGGTGGGCTGCCAGCGCGGCGCGCAACTCAGGGGAGAGGGGGCGGGCGCTCATGCCGCACCGCCCGACCGGCCACGCTCGGCCCGCCAATCCGCCGCCGCAGCGTCGCAGCACAGCGGCTCGCCGACCTCGAACTTTTCCCGCAGATCGGGGTACATGCGCGCGGTCTCGGGCGTCAGCGTCTCGAAGATCAGGCGGCAGTGCCCGCACATGACGTGCGCACCGTCGCGGTAGGTACGGGCACTCACGCCGCACCCCGCAGACCGGCCGCAGCCCGGATGCTGTCCGCCAGCGCCACGCACTGCCGCCCGTACACCGGCAGCCGCGTGGACACCTCGGCGAGCAGACGCTCGACGAGCAGGGACTCGGGCCGGTGACCGTCGTACGGACGCGGCTCGGCCTGCTCGGCGAGGATGTCGGCGAGCGCGTCAGCGTGCTCGGTGACCAGCTCGACGAGCACGGCCTCGACGAAGGGGCGCAGGTCCAGCGTGACCCCGGCGGGGATGCGCTCGACGGAGACACGGAACGGCCCGTCAACGGGCGTCGCCGTCTCAGCCACGGCCGACACCCCCTCGGCGGGCGGCGCGGCGCGCCTCCATACGGGCCAGGATCTGCGCGTCAGACGGCCGCACCCACCCGTGACCACCGACTCCCCACATGTACTGAATGCCGTGCGAGAGCCGCGGAATACCGCACCACGCGCAGGCGTACGGCTCCGGCATCTCGATGACCGGGATCGGGATGTCCAGCAGGGTCCACGCCCTCACTGGCACCCCGGCCACGACCGAGTGCATCTCCACGTACGGACGCCGGTCGTCGGGACCGAACGGAGTGGTCTTCGCCGTCACGCCGAGCGCCTGCGCCAGCGCCTCCACGCCCTCGGCCGACCGGTGGAAGTGCGCCTCCACGCCCGGCTCCTCCGGGGCGTAGGGGGCGCATTCCACGGTGACCGTGGTGGGGACGATCGGGCTGAGCCCGATTACCCGCTCGGTGACCGCCAAGGCGGCCATGTGCCCGCGGCGCTGCACCTCGGCAGCGTCCGGCGGGGACGTAATCTGGGTGCTCACGGGGAGCCTCATCTCTCGGTAGGTGAGTGGGTGAGGTGAGCCGAGGGGTCGTATCCGGGGTGCATCCGGTGCGGCCCCGACTCACTCGTGGGAAGATCAGCGGCGAGCCGGAAGCGGCTTCAGCGCCGCCAACGGGTGCGCCACGGGCGACGCCGGAACCGACGGGACGGCCGCAAGCGGGCCGGCCGTGGGCTCGTGGTGGTGCATGGCGTCGATGCGGTCGAGGTCGTCGTCCGTGAAGGTGACGACCCTGCCTTTGCGCGTGTGCGGGAGATCGTTGATGTTGCGGCGCAACCATCGCTCCTCGACGCGGAGCACTTCCGCGGCCTCGGGATACGTGTAGCGGCGCGTGCTCATACCGCGGTCCGTATGGCCGATGGCGTGTTCTCAGTAGTCGGTACCGGGACAGATCGCCCAACCGGCGTGAAGAGGACGAGCACGTCGACGCCGATGGTGTGGCACAGGGTGTGAGCGGTGGGGCCAGGGATGCATGCCTGGGCGCCGCTCAGCAGGTTGCCGACGGTGCCCCTGGCACATCCACTGCGCATAGCCAGCTCACGGACGGTGATGCGCTGACCCGACCCGGTGCGTTGCATGAGGCGCCGCAGCAGGTCGGCGTCCAGCAGCCGGTACAAGGGGTCACGCGAGGTCATGTCCACCTCCTGGGGCGTGGTGTCCATCTGTTTGGACACGACGAGCATCGCACAGCTTGGACGGCTTGTCCATCGAGATGGACAACGGGATTCCTTCAGGTCAAATTCGCGGTACGCCCTACCCTGCGCCGCCCTTCGGCGTGGACACTCTGTCCAGATGGTGAGTCATAGCGACGCCGCGACCTGCCGAAATGTCGCGGAATCATCAGCAGCAACATGGACACCCCGAGCGCCCGACCCCCACACGGAGTGGCAGGATGACCACCATGGTCGAACAGGACGACACATACACACGGACGGATCTGTCCGACCTGGTGCGCAATCGCCGCGCCACGCTCCGGTTGAGTCTGCGCGCGGTCGAGGATCACCCTGGTAACGCAGGCCCGGACGGGAAGCCGATCATCAAGCGCGGATGGCTGGAGAGGCTGGAAAAGCGGAAGTCCGTGATTCCCCCTCAAGTCCCCGAGCTGACAGCCTTGTCCGCCGCCCTCGACATCCCGCTCGGTCGCCTCCAGGACGCGGCCGGCGCGCAGTTCCTCGGGATCACGTCCGTGTGGAGTGAGTCAGGTGAGGCGCGGGCGCTCGTTGCGCACGCCGAGCGATTGTCGGCCGAACAGCGTGATCAACTGGCGCGCTTTATCGCTGCGTTCGAAAGTGCGCCACGCGACGAGCAGTGATCTTTGGCCTTGATTGCTACGCACAGTCACACTTGGGCCTGAGGGGTGGTTCACCCCTGTCCGAAATGGGACCATGATTCATCCGCCTGGGGGGCGTGATGGTTCGATAGCCTGCACATCCGGCCCGATCGAACGAGTGATCTATTTTGGCTGGTAGTGCCCGCGGCGCAGGGGGTCTTGTGACTGACCGTGTCAGCAGTAATCCGAACGTGCGCGTCGTAATCTCGCCCCTCGTACCCGAGGGGGAACTCGTCGTCCCCTTCGAGCGCGAGGGTGAGCTGATCTGGGCCTTCGCTCCTGGGCAGATAACCGAAGAAGCCGTCGAGGAGGCCAACCGGCATCTGCGGCACCTCGCAGGCCATGGCCTCTGGGGGCAGCAGTGGGGCGGTGACCAGCAGGAGCCGCCCCACCGCGCAGCTTCCTAAATCGCGGGCACCACTGTGAAAGCCGGTGCGGGCGCCGGCACCGTGAGCGCGGCCTCGACCGCAGCAGTGATCTCCTCGTCGAGTTCACGCACCAGGTGCCCGTACCGGTCCACGGTCGTACTGATCGACTCATGCCCCAGCCGGACCTGGATCGCCGGAAGCGGAATCCGCGCGGCGATCAGCCACGCCACGTGCGTGTGCCGGAGGTCATGCAGCCGCGGCCGCCGCGGCAGACCCTTGGCGACGGCCGCCTTCACCGCGGGCAACCACTTCCGGTTGTAGAAATTCGCGTGCCGCCACGCGCCGCCCATCGCTGCCCGGAACACGAACCCTTCGGGCGGCTGCCCCGAGGCCAGCCGCCGCGCCGTGTCCGCCTGCGCGGCCGTCAGGGCGATGACGCGACGAGCCTTCTTGGTCTTGGGCGGGCCGAGGTAGAACGCGCGGTCGCTGCCCTTCTTCGCCTTCTTCCACGCCCGGTGGACCGTGGCGGTGGGCGGGGAGGCGGACAGGTTCAGGTCCCGGACCTGTAGGGCGGTCGCCTCACCCCACCGCATCCCGGTGCCGACGAGCCAGTCAGCGAGGTCCCGCGCGTCCGGGTCGGTGATCTCCGCGGCTATGCGCTGGTACTCGTCGCGCTCCAGGAAGCACATCTCCTCGTCGACGTGATCGTCGACGCGGGGGAGGCGCGTGCCTTTGCAGGGGTTGTCGGTGCGAAGCGGCGGCTTGGCCTCTATCGCAGCCTGGAAGGCGCAGAAAAGGAGACCGTGACGATTCCGGACACTCTTCGGGTCGGCCGGCCTCCGCTCCCACTTTGAGAGGTCGGCCGGGTCTGGCTGCCCTTTCTCCTCAGCGCGGACCCAGTCGGCCACGTCGTCCGCCGTCACGTTGCAGACCGTCGCTGGCACGACTTCGCCGGAATGCTGCGTGTGCTGGAGCAGTGAGAGGTGGATACGGACCTCGCGGCGGTAGTCGTCACGGGTCCGATCGTCTATGCCGGTGAGACGGTCGACGTACCGTTCCGCCCATGTGACCCACGGCACGTCATCGGGGTGGGTGTCCGGCTCGACGAATCCCTTGCCGCGGACCCAGCCGGGCGGCCAGTGCTGCCCGTGGGCGTCTACGAGCTTCTTGAAGGTCTCGGCGCTCTCGAGGTCCCTGAACTTCTCCGATTGGCCAGGAGCCGCGCGTGCACCGCCCTTGCGCCACTTCACCTGATACGTGATGGTGCCGCCCTTCATGGGGCGTTCCACGATGCTCGCCATGTCGTGAATGTACGGCTGTTCGGGGCGGTTGTGTTCCCGTGGTGTTCCCGTGAACGGGAGAACGACCAAGGCCCGGCCTACTTTCGCAGGTCGGGCCTTGATCGTTTGGGGTGAGTAACGGGACTTGAACCCGCGACATCCTGGACCACAACCAGGTGCTCTACCAGCTGAGCTATACCCACCATGACCGGTGCTGTGTGGTGTCTTGTTCCCCACCGGCTGAGAAAAAGTGTACAGGGTCTGGAGGGGTGCTCGCTCCCGGCTTTGGGTCAGGCCGGGAGCGAGCTGCGTCACTCCGGGTCCGCGGGCAGGACGTGCCTGGCCGCGATCTCCTTCGCGGTGTCCGAGTCCGGGCCGGGCTGCGGCACGAAGACCGCCTCCCGGTAGTAGCGGAGTTCCGCGATGGATTCACGGATGTCCGCCAGCGCCCGGTGGTTCCCGTTCTTCTCCGGACTGTTGAAGTACGCCCTCGGGTACCAGCGCCGGGCCAGTTCCTTCACGGACGACACATCCACGATCCGGTAGTGCAGGTGGCTCTCCAGCTCCGGCATGTCGCGGAGCAGGAAGCCCCGGTCGGTGCCGACGGAGTTGCCGCACAGCGGTGCCCGGCCGGGTTCCGGTACGTGCTGCTTGAGGTACTGGAGCACCTGTTCCTGTGCGTCCTCCAGCGTGGTGCCACTGTCCAGCTCGGCCAGCAGCCCGGAGGAGGTGTGCATCTGGCGCACGACCTCGGGCATGGTGGTCAGGGCCTCGGCCGGGGGGCGGATCACGATGTCCACCCCGTCGCCCAGGACATTCAGCTCCGAGTCGGTGACCAGGGCGGCCACCTCGATGAGCGCGTCGTTCGCCAGCGAGAGCCCGGTCATCTCGCAGTCGATCCACACCATGCGATCGTTCATACGCCTCACCCTACGGGGCGCTCCCGCTGACTGGGCAGCACCGGGCGGCCGGCCGGCCGCCCGGCGGGCTGTTCCGGAAGCCGCGGCGCGTAGGCGTCGGATTCCGGTTTGCCCGGCTCTGTCGGCGCGAGCGCGGTGGCCTGGCTGTGCACCGGCTGGTTGTGGCCCGCCGTACTGTGCCCCGGCTGGCCGCCCGACCCGTGCCCGCCCGGCCCGCCGTGCCCCCCGTGCGAACCTTGGGGGTGCCCGCCCGGACCGTGACCGCTCTGGGGATGACCCTGCGTATGCCCGCCAGGGCCGAGTCCCCCTTGGGTGTGTGACGCCTGGCTGTGCGACGTCTGCCCGTGGTGCAGCGGTCCGTGGCCTCCCGGCAGATGGCCCGCCGCGGCTGCGGCGAACCGGTCCGCACCGGCACCGGGGCGCTCACCGCGCTCCGGCCGGTCCGACCGGGTGACCTGCTCGGGCACCCCGTTCTGCGGCCTGCGCGCGCGGTACGCCGCGCGGTAGGCCGCGGGTGAGGCACCCAACTGCCGCCGGAAGTGGCCGCGCAGGGCGACCGGCGACCGGAAACCGCAGCGTCCGGCGACCTCGTCCACGGAGTAGTCCGAGGTCTCCAGCAGCCGCTGCGCCTGGAGGACGCGCTGGGTGATCAGCCACTGCAGCGGAGCGCTCCCGGTCAGGGACCGGAAACGGCGGTCGAAGGTACGGCGGCTCATGTAGGCGCGGGCCGCCAGCGTCTCCACGTCGAACTGCTCGTGGAGGTGCTCCAGCGCCCAGGCCACGACCTCGGCGAGCGGGTCCGCACCGATCTCCTCCGGTAATGACCTGTCCAGGTACCTCTGGTGTCCCAGGTCCGACGCGGTGCGCCGGGGCGGGACCACCAGCCGCCGGGCGAGCGCGTTGGCCGCGTCCGCCCCGTGGTCGGTACGGACGATGTGCAGGCACAGGTCGATGCCGGCGGCGGTCCCCGCGGAGGTCAGCACGTCGCCGTCGTCGACGAAGAGCTCGCGGGGATCGACATGGACGGACGGATAACGCTTGGCGAGCGTCGGCGCGTACATCCAGTGGGTGGTCGCGGGCCTGCCGTCGAGGAGCCCTGCGGCGGCGAGCACGAAGGCCCCCGTGCAGAGCCCGACGATGCGGGCCCCTTCTTCGTGTGCCCGGCGCAGCGCGTCCAGCGCGGCCGGTGGTGGTGCCTGTGTGATGGACCGCCAAGCCGGAACGACGACGGTGCCCGCGCGGGCGATCGCCTCCAGCCCGTAGGGGGCCGACAGTTCGAGCCCCCCCGGTGGTGCGCAAAGGCGCATCTTCGCCCGCGCACACAAGTAGTCGGTACCGCGGAACACCCGCGTCCTGGCGGTCGATGCCGAAGACCGAGAGCGGAATGGAGCTCTCGAAAATCGGGCCGCCACTGAAGAGGAGCACCGCGACTATTTCGCGGCGTCGTCGGGCGGCGAGCTTGCGTGCGGCATCTGGTACGGCAGCGGAGTCCTGGCTCATGGCACTTAAGCCCCCCTCGGTCGTCTCGCCCTCTCGGTCCTGCACTGTTCCCCCGCCGTGATTGCCAAGATCGAATCTACTGCGTCCCGTGAGGATGGAGTGCCAAGTTCACCACCCGCTCGTATGTCGATATGGCAACTTGGCGCGAAGCATTCGATCACGAAGCGTTCCACTCGTCGGGCCTGCTGGGAAGTACGCCTCTCGCCTCTGCCCGTCAGCCGTAGGGCGCAACCACGCCCCGCGGTCCTTTCCTCCCAGCTCAGGCCCGGGTTGCGGGTCGCTTTTGCCAAGGGATGCACTCGGACACGAAGTTGGCCGAAAACGAACCTGGGCAGGCTTGCGGGCGCGTCATTCCTCCGGCGTACGCCCCTCGGAGCGGCGCCCTCCCCGGTGGGCTCCGGTCCCGGTACGGCTGTGCCGGCCGCGGTGCGGGGCGATCTCGTCGGGCGACGGACGGGCGGCGGTGCGCTCGGACTGGCGCAGCAGGGCCCGGCAGGCACAGGTCACCGTCGCCAGTCCCACGGCGGTGCCGAGCGCCCCGGCGGCGGACGCGCCGCACAGGACGAGGACGAGGGGCACCACGGCACAGCTGAACGCCGCCCAGCGGACGAGATCGCTCACCGGATCGGCTGATGTGTTCGAAGGACCGGGCACGGCGTACTCCCTCCAGGCAGGCTGGTACTACAACGGCTGTGGGGGTCCATGGGTCACCGCGATGGGTACGTACGGGGGCAGGCCGGGGCATTGCCATCCGGCCCACGCTCCGGCATGCTCCGGGGAATGTTCGAGCGGTACTCCGCCCGTGTGGCCGCGGGGGGCCGCTCCCGCATCAGGGGTCCGCCGTCCGCGCGGGGCTCTGGGCAGCGGAGGGCTGGCGCCGTACTCTTGGGGTAAGGCATTGGGAAGATGATTCCCGGTCGTGTTGTTCCCCTTTGAACTACAGGGCCGACCTCTCGATCAAGCCAGCTCAGTCAACTGCCGGATCAAGTCAATCGCCGCTCCCCGTCCGCCCCTCCGCAAGGACCTCCTTCGCCGAGACACCATGGCCGGTCACGAAATCCCCGAACCCGCGGACCGCAAGCAGGTCGCCGATCCGACGGCGGACCTCGAAGCGGCGGATCAGACACGTCACTCCTGCGATCCCGCCTTCCGGCACGGTGTCGTCGTCGGCTTCGACGGATCGACGTCGAGCGAACGAGCGTTGGCGTATGCAATCGGTATGGCACGGCGCTCCGGCTCCGGCCTGATCATCGTCCATGTGGCCAACCGGCTGCCCACGACGGTCTGGGCGGGCTGTGAGCCCCCGGTCTTCGTGGACGTGCCGGACCACCGTACGGAAGTGCTGGGGCTGGAGCTCGCCTGCGCCGACCACCTCGCGGAGATTCCGTGGGTCCTCGTGGAGCGCGGCGGCGACATCTGCCACGAGCTCGAAGAGGTCGGACACGAGTACGAGGCCGACGCGATCGTGGTCGGCTCGACGCACGGCATCGTGGGCCGGATCTTCGGCTCGGTCGCGGGGCGGCTGGCCAGAAGGGCGCAGCGGCCCGTGGTCGTCATTCCCTGACCGCCGCTTATCCGGCCGCTGTGTCCCCGGCCGTCTGCCGACCGCTTCCCCCGGCCGGTTCTCCGGCCGCCACCGGACGGCACGCCTCTGACGCGCCGCGCCTCTGATGCACCGGACCTCAGGCGCACCGGGCCTCTGGCGCACCGGCGCACCGGGCCTCTGGCGCACCGCGCCTCCGACGCACCGCACCCTTGGAGCACCGCACCCCCGGCGCGCCACGTCCCTTGCGCGCCACGCTCCTGACGCACCGTGACCTTCTGGGGCATGAGGTGAGGGAGCGTCACCAGCGGTCCGTACCCGCGCAGTCGGCATATTTACTGGCCCGTAGAGGTGGAATGCGCGGTGCTGGGGGGTAGAAATCCGATCAAGAGGGCGCGAACGGAGCGTGAACGGCCGGGACGGCCGGGCGCGGCCGGCGTCGCTCCCGGGGAGCGCGGGCACCCCGGCGGACGGGGCGGTCCGCCGCCCGGCTCTCCGGCCGTCAACAGCGTGCTGCCGCCCGGGAGGTGACGGTTCCCGGGAAGGCGGCCACCGCCGGCGTAAGGGCGACGCCGGCAACAGGGGAGGCGGTGCCCCGAGCGTCTGGTGGCACGCGCGGGGCACCGCCTCCCGCCCATCGAAAACACAGCGTCCGGGGGACGGGCGGCCCCCCGTGGGCCGCCCGTCCCCCGGACGGACGCCCGCGACCGCGAGGTGGACAGGACCCCACGGCCACGGGCGGTCATTCACCGGCGGGCGGGCTCAGCCCCCCCCGGCGGTCTCCCCTCGGGGCGGTCACTCACCCCCGGGTGGACACCCCACCCAAAGGCGAGCGCCCCCGGGACGCCCCCCGGACGGCCCCGCCCCCGGGCGACTACTCGACCGTGACCGACTTCGCCAGGTTGCGCGGCTTGTCGATGTCCCGGCCCATGGCCAGCGCCACGTGGTAGGCCAGCAGCTGGAGCGGGATGCCCATCAGGATCGGGTCCAGCTCGTTCTCGTTCTTCGGCACGATGATCGTGTGGTCGGCCTTGTCCTGCTTCTGGTGCGCGACGGCCAGGATGCGGCCGCTGCGGGCCTTGATCTCCTCCATCGCGGCGCGGTTCTTCTCCAGCAGGTCGTCGTCCGGGACGATCGCCACGGTCGGCATGGCGGGCTCGATGAGCGCCAGCGGACCGTGCTTGAGCTCGGACGCCGGGTACGCCTCGGCGTGGATGTAGGAGATCTCCTTGAGCTTGAGCGACGCCTCGCGGGCGACCGGGTAGCCGCGCACCCGGCCGATGAACATCATCGACCTGGCCTCCGCGTACTCCGCCGCCAGCTTCTTGACCTCGTCCTCCATCTCCAGGATCTCCTGGATCTGGCCGGGCAGCTTGCGCAGGCCCTCGATGATCCGCTTGCCGTCGGCGACGGACAGGTCGCGGATACGGCCCAGGTGCAGCGCCAGCAGCCCGAAGGCGACCACGGTGTTGGTGAAGCACTTGGTGGAGACCACGCAGACCTCGGGGCCCGCGTGCACGTACACGCCGCCGTGGGTCTCCCGGGCGATCGCCGAGCCGACCACGTTCACCACGCCCAGGACGCGCGCGCCCTTGCGCTTGAGCTCCTGCACGGCCGCCAGCACGTCGTACGTCTCGCCGGACTGGGAGACCGCGATGTAGAGGGTGTCGGGGTCCACGACCGGGTTGCGGTAGCGGAACTCGGAGGCCGGCTCGGCGTCCGAGGGGATACGGGCCAGTTCCTCGATCATCTGGGCGCCGATCTGGCCCGCGTGGTACGAGGTGCCGCAGCCCAGGATCTTGACCCGGCGGATGGCGCGCGCCTCGCGCGGGTCCAGGTTCAGCCCGCCCAGGTGCACGGTGGAGAAGCGGTCGTCGATCCGCCCGCGCAGCACGCGGTCCACCGCGTCGGCCTGCTCGCTGATCTCCTTGTGCATGTACGTGTCGTGGCCGCCCATGTCGTACGACTCGGCCTCCCACTCCACGGTGGTCGGCTGCGCGGAGGTGTGCGAGCCCTCGGTGGTGTACGTGCGGTAGTCGTCGGCCTTGATGGTGGCCATCTCGCCGTCGTCGAGGGTGACGACCTGGCGGGTGTGCGAGACCAGCGCGGCGACGTCGGAGGAGACGAACATCTCCTTCTCGCCGATGCCCAGCACGACCGGCGAGCCGTTGCGGGCGACGACGATGCGCTCCGGGAAGTCGGCGTGCAGCACGGCGATGCCGTAGGTGCCCTCGATGACCCGCAGGGCCTCGCGGACCTGCTCCTCCAGGGTCGGTGCCTGGGAGCGGCCGATCAGGTGGGCCAGCACCTCGGTGTCGGTCTCGGAGACGAACTCGACGCCGTCGGCGGTGAGCTTGGCGCGCAGCTCGTCGGCGTTGTCGATGATGCCGTTGTGGACGACGGCGACCTTGCCCTCGGTGTCGACGTGCGGGTGCGCGTTCTCGTCGGTGGGGGCGCCGTGGGTGGCCCAGCGGGTGTGCGCGATGCCGGCGGTGCCCGCGAAGCGCTTCGGCAGGCGGGACTCCAGCTCGCGGACGCGGCCCTTGGCCTTGGCGGTCTTCAGGCCGCCGGCGGCCTTGCCGGTCCCCTTGGCGTGGATGGCGATACCGGCGGAGTCGTACCCGCGGTACTCCAGGCGCTGCAGTCCTTCGAGGAGCAGCGGAGCCACGTCCCGCTTACCGATGTAGCCGACGATCCCGCACATGTGGTGACCCTCCCGGTCAGGCAGTTGGACAGGTGGCGCACGATGCGGCGCGCGCCGGGGTGCTCGGCCGGTTCAGCCGTAGACGAGACGGCGCAGCTGGCGCGCCGAGAGCTCGGGTGGGCGGACCGCGCGGTGCGGCAGCTCTTGGCCGATCCGTTCGAAGATCGCCTCGTTGCGCAGCCCTTGCGACTGCAGCTCCCGATGGCGTCTGCGGACGTAGTCCTCGGTCGTCTCGTCGAAGTACGCGAGGACGTCGAGCACCACCCGGGCGGCCTCGCCGCGCTGTAGCGGCGTGCTGCGCACCAGGTGGTCGACGAGATCCTCATGAGGCGAACGGCGATCGAGCACCCGATGAATACTGATGGGTCGGATCAAGTTACGCAAGAAACCTGCCCGATATCGGGCAAGCGACACGCCGAATGGCGTCAGACGTGGTGTCACCTTGACCACTAGGGGGGTGCGCGGTACTCAATGTTGACGTTCGGTTGCTCCATGCCACGTACGACGTCCACGCACGGCCCTGCACGATGAGCCCACCGAAGGGAATCTCGTGAGACGAAGCAGACTGTTCTGCTCGCTGCTGCTGGTGGCGGCGGCTGGCCTGTCGACGGCCGGGGCGCAGTCCGCCGCGGCCGACCGCGGCAGCCCGTCCGCCCGCCACGCCAAGCCGATAGCCCTCGACCAGGTCATCCCGGCGCCCGCCTCCGTCAAGCCGGGCAAGGAGCCCTACACGATCGGCGACCGGACGCGGATCCGGGTGCCCGGCGCGTCCGGCGAGGTCCGGCGGGTGGCCGGCTACCTGGCGGACGTCCTGCGCCCGTCCACCGGCTATCCGCTGCCGGTCACCGGAAAGGACGGCCGGGACGGCATCGTGCTGCGCCTCGGCGGCAAGGACACCAAGGCGCTCGGTGCCGAGGGCTACCGCCTCACCTCCACCCGGCACGCGGTGACGATCACCGCGGCCCGGCCCGCCGGTCTCTTCCACGGCGTGCAGACCCTGCGCCAGCTCCTGCCGCCGTCCGTCGAGAAGCGCAGCAAGCAGCACAGCCCCTGGAAGGTCGCCGGCGGCACCATCTCCGACACCCCGCGGTACGGATACCGCGGCGGGATGATCGATGTGTCCCGGCACTTCTTCACGGTCGATCAGCTGAAGCGTTACATCGACCAGCTTGCGCTGTACAAGTACAACAAGCTGCATCTGCACCTCACCGACGACCAGGGCTGGCGGCTCCAGATCAACTCCTGGCCGCGGCTCGCCACCTACGGTGGCAGCACCCAGGTCGGCGGCGGCCCCGGCGGCTACTACACCAAGGCCCAGTACCGCGAGATCCTGCGGTACGCCGCCAGCCGCTACATGGAGGTCATCCCCGAGGTCGACACCCCGGGACACACCCAGGCCGCGCTGGCCTCGTACGCGAAGCTGAACTGCAACAACATCGCGCCGCCGATCTACACGGGCGTCGAGGTCGGCTTCAGCTCGCTGTGCGTGCCCAAGAAGGTGACGTACGAGTTCCTGGACGACGTCTTCCGTGAGGTCGCGGCGCTGACCCCCGGCCCGTACCTGCACATCGGCGGCGACGAGGCGCACTCCACCAGCCACGCCGACTACGTGACCTTCATGAACAAGGTCCAGCCGCTGGTGACGAAGCACAAGAAGAAGGTCATAGGGTGGCACCAGCTCACCGCCGTCACGCCCGCCAAGGGCGCCGCGGTGCAGTACTGGGGCTACGACAAGACCCCCGCCAAGGAGCGGGAGCAGGTCGCGGCGGCCGCCCGGAAGGGCGCCGGGCTCATCCTGTCGCCGGCCGACCGGTCCTACCTCGACATGAAGTACACCAAGGACACCAAGCTCGGTAAGGCGTGGGCCGGGTACGTCGAGGTCCAGCGGTCCTACGACTGGGACCCCGCGACGTACCTGAAGGGCGCGCCGCAGAAATCGATCATGGGCGTCGAGGCGCCCATCTGGACGGAGACCCTCTCCACCGACCAGCACCTCGACTACATGACCTTCCCGCGGATGCCCGGCATCGCCGAGCTGGGCTGGTCGCCGAGGTCCACGCACGACTGGAACACCTACAAGCACCGGCTGGCGTCCCAGGCTCCCCGCTGGGAGGCCATGGGCTTCGACTACTACAGGTCCCCGCAGGTGCCGTGGCGCAAGTGAGCTGACGGCGGCGACGACAGCAGGGCGGGACCGGAGCACCGGTCCCGCCCTGTGCCGTACGCGCCGTACGGAAAGCTGTACGGGACGCCGTACGGAAAGCCGTACGGGATGCCGGCCTACACGCCCAGCTCACGGGCGATCAGCAGCCGCTGCACCTCGCTCGTCCCCTCGCCGATCTCCAGGATCTTGGAGTCGCGCCACATCCGGGCGACCGGGTACTCGTTCATGAAGCCGTAGCCGCCGTGGATCTGGGTGGCCTCGCGGGCGTTGTCCACCGCGATCTCGGAGGAGTACAGCTTGGCGAGGGCGGCCTCCTTCTTGAAGGGCTCGCCGTGCACCAGGCGCGACGCGGCGTCCCGCCAGGCCAGCCGGGAGGTGTGGGCGCGCATCTCCATGTCGGCCAGCTTGAACTGGATCGCCTGGTTGTGGCCGATCGGCCGGCCGAAGGCGTGCCGGTCCTTGGCGTACCGGACGGATTCGTCCACACAGCCCTGGGCGAGGCCGGTGGCGAGCGCCGCGATGGCGATCCGGCCCTCGTCCAGGATGCGCAGGAACTGGGCGTAGCCGCGGCCCTCGGTGCCCAGCAGGTTGACGGCCGGGACCCGTACGTCGGAGAAGGACAGCTCCCGGGTGTCCGAGGCGTTCCAGCCGACCTTGGAGTACGGGGCGGCGACGGTGAAGCCCGGGGTGCCGGACGGCACGATGATCGAGGAGATCAGCGGGCTGCCGTCGTCCTTGCGGCCGGTGACGGCGGTGACCGTGACCAGGCCGGTGATGTCCGTGCCGGAGTTGGTGATGAAGCACTTGCTGCCGTTGATCACCCACTGGTCGCCGTCCCGCACGGCGGTGGTCCGCGTGGCGCCCGCGTCCGAGCCGCCGTCCGGCTCGGTCAGGCCGAAGGCGCCGAGCACCTCACCCGCGCACATCCGGGGGAGCCACTCCCGCTTCTGCTCCTCGGTGCCGAAGCGGTAGATCGGCATGGCGCCGAGGGAGACGGCCGCCTCCAAGGTGATCGCCACCGAGGAGTCGACGCGGGCCAGTTCCTCCAGGGCGACGCCGAGGGCGAGGTAGTCGCCGCCCATGCCGCCGTACTCCTCGGGGAAGGGCAGGCCGAACAGGCCCATCCGGCCCATGTCCCGCACGATCTCGTACGGGAACTCGTGCTGCTCGTAGAACTCGCCGATCTTGGGAGCGACGACGTCGTGGGCGAACGCCTCGACCGTGCGCCGCAGCTCTTCGAGTTCGGGGGACAGGCGGTGGTCCAGGGACATCCTTCACTCCTTGTGGGAGAGGGCACGGACGGTGCGGGACGGGCTCGGACGGCCCAGTTGTCCGGCCATCCACACGCTCGTGGCGGTGAGCCGGCCCAGATCGACCCCGGTCTCGATACCGAGGCCGTGCAGCATCCACACCAGGTCTTCGGTGGCGAGGTTGCCGGTGGCGCTCTTGGCGTACGGGCAGCCGCCGAGGCCGCCCGCCGACGCGTCGACGGTGCTGACGCCGTGCTGGAGCGCCGCGAGGGTGTTGGCCAGCGCCTGGCCGTACGTGTCGTGGAAGTGCACGCCGAGGCGGTCGGTGGGCACGCCCGCCTCGTTCAGCGCGGCGAGCAGCGCCTGGACGTGGCCGGGGGTGGCCACACCGATGGTGTCGCCCAGGCTCAGTTCGTCGCAGCCCATGTCGAACAGGGCGCGGCAGACCCGCACGACCTGCGCGACCGGCACCGGGCCTTCCCAGGGGTCGCCGAAGCACATCGAGAGGTAGCCGCGGACGTGCGCCTGCTCCTCCTTCGCGCGGGCGACCACCGGGGCGAACATGGTCAGCGATTCCTCGACCGTGCGGTTGAGGTTGGCCTTGGCGAACGACTCCGTGGCGCTGCCGAAGACCGCGATGCGGCGGGCGCCGAGGGCCAGCGCGCGGTACAGGCCGCGGTCGTTGGGCACCAGGACGGGCAGCCGCGCGTCGAGGTCCGCCAGCATCGGGTAGAGCTGTTCGGCGTCGGCGAGCTGCGGCACCCACTTGGGGTGCACGAAGCTGGTCGCCTCGACCGTCGTCAGCCCGGCGTCCACGAGGCGGCGTACGAACGCGGCCTTGACCTCGGTGGGGACGACGGCGGACTCGTTCTGCAGGCCGTCGCGGGCGCCGACCTCGTGGATACGGACCCGGGCCGGCAGGCCGGGGGCCGGGACGGGCATGGGGAGTCCGGGTGCGGTCATGCCGTTGCCTCCTCGGCCGGGGCGGCCGCCGGCGCGGGGTCCGGCGCCTGGTCGTGCGGATCGACGACGGCGAGCACCTGGTCCATGGCGACGGTGCTGCCGGGGGAGACGCCCAGCTCGCTGACCGTGCCGGCGTGCGGCGCGGAGATGACGTGTTCCATTTTCATCGCCTCGACGACCAGCAGCCCCTGTCCGGCGGCCACTTCGTCGCCGACGGTCACCTTCACGACGGTGACCGTGCCGGGCATCGGCGCGGTCAGCGCGTCCATCCCGTGCGCTCCGGCGGCGCCGCGCAGCGTCTCGGCGACCGGGTCGTGGTCCGTGACGTGCCAGGCGTCGCCGTCCCGGCCCAGCCAGTCGCCGGCCCGGTGGAAGGTGTGGACGACACCGTCGACGGTGACGCGGACCCGGCCGGCGGTGACGTGGCCGGTTCCGGTGGCGGCCACCGGGTCGTGGCCGGGCACCTTGACCTGGTGGGCGACGGGCGCCGGGCGGCCGCCGATCCGCCAGCCGTCCGGTACGGCGAACGGGTCCACCCAGCCGCCGTCCGGCACCGGCTCCAGCGCCGCGTTCCGTACGGCGGCGGCGGCCGCGTACACCTCGGCGGGCACCTCCCGCGGCACCAGCGCGTCCATCTCGCGCTCGACCAGCCCGGTGTCCAGCTCGCCCGCCACGACGTCCGGGTGGGCCAGCAGGCGGCGCAGGAAGCCGGTGTTGGTGGGGACGCCGAGCACCACCGTTTCGGCGAGCGCGGCGCGCAACTTGCGCAGCGCGGTCGCGCGGTCCGGGCCGTACGCGACGACCTTCGAGAGCATCGGGTCGTACAGGCTGCCGACCTCGGTGCCCTCGGCCAGGCCGGAGTCCGTGCGCACCCCGTCGCCCTGCGGCTCGGCGAGCGCCAGGACCGTACCGCCGGACGGCAGGAAGCCGCGCGCGCCCTCCTTGACCGACACCGTCTCGGCGCAGATCCGGGCCTCGACGGCGTGCCCGGTCAGCCGGACGCCGTCCTGCCCGAACGCCAGCGGCTCGCCCGCGGCGATCCGCAGTTGCCACTCGACCAGGTCCAGGCCGGTGACGAACTCGGTGACCGGGTGCTCGACCTGGAGGCGGGTGTTCATCTCCATGAAGTAGTACGAGGCGGGGTCGTCGCCCGGCACGATGAACTCGACCGTGCCCGCGCCCCGGTAACCGCACGAACGGGCGGCCTGCACGGCGGCCTCGCCCATCGCGGCCCGGGTCGTCCCGTCCAGCAGGACGGACGGCGCCTCCTCGATCACCTTCTGGTGGCGGCGCTGGAGCGAGCACTCGCGCTCGCCGAGGTGGACGACGTTGCCGTGGCCGTCCGCCAGTACCTGGATCTCGATGTGCCGGGGGCGGTCCACCCAGCGCTCCACCAGTAGCGTGTCGTCGCCGAAGGAGCCGCGGGCCTCGCGGCGGGCGGCGGCGATCTCGTCGGCGAGCAGCGCCTCGTCCCGTACCAGCCGCATGCCCTTGCCGCCGCCGCCCGCGGACGGCTTGAGCAGCACCGGCATACCGATCTCGCGCGCGGCGTCCGCCAGTTGGGCGTCGGTCAGTCCGCTGCCGGAGGAGCCGGGCACGACCGGCACGCCGGCCGCCCGCACCGTCTCCTTCGCGCGGATCTTGTCGCCCATCAGCTCGATGGCCTCGGCGGACGGCCCGATGAAGACCAGTCCGGCGTCGGCGCAGGCCGCCGCGAACGCGGTGTTCTCGGCGAGGAAGCCGTACCCGGGGTGCACGGCCTGCGCGCCGCTGCGGTGCGCGGCCTCGATCAGGCGGCCCGCGTGCAGATAGCTCTCGGTGGACGGTGGCGGGCCGATGCGGACCGCCGTGTCGGCCTCGCGGACATGGCGGGCGTCGGCGTCCGCGTCGCTGAAGACGGCCACCGAGCGGACGCCGAGCGCGCGCAGCGTCCGGATGACGCGGACCGCGATCTCGCCCCGGTTGGCGACCAGGACGGTGTCGAACATGCTCATCTGTTCCTTCACTCCCCGCACTCCCCTCACATCCGGAAGACGCCGTAGCCCGGCTCGCCCAGCGGTGCGTTGCCGCACGCCGTCAGGGCCAGCCCCAGCACCCGGCGGGTGTCCAGCGGGTCGATGACCCCGTCGTCCCACAGGCGCGCGGTCGCGTAGTACGCGCTGCCCTGGGTCTCGTACTGCTCGCGGACCGGGGCCTTGAAGGCGGCCTCCTCCTCGGCGCTCCACTCCTCGCCGCGCGCCTCCAGTTGGTCGCGTTTGACCGTCGCGAGGACGGAGGCGGCCTGCTCGCCGCCCATCACCGAGATCTTCGCGTTCGGCCACATCCACAGGAAGCGGGGCGAATAGGCCCGGCCGCACATCGAGTAGTTGCCCGCGCCGTACGAGCCGCCGATGACGACCGTCAGTTTGGGGACGCGGGTGCACGCCACCGCCGTGACCATCTTCGCGCCGTGCTTGGCGATGCCGCCCGCCTCGTAGTCGCGGCCGACCATGAAACCGGAGATGTTCTGGAGGAAGACCAGCGGGATGCCGCGCTGGTCGCACAGCTCGATGAAGTGCGCGCCCTTCTGGGCGGATTCGGAGAACAGGATGCCGTTGTTGGCGACGATGCCGACCGGGTGGCCGTGGATGTGCGCGAAACCGGTGACCAGTGTCGTGCCGTACTCGGCCTTGAACTCGGCGAAGCGGGAGCCGTCCACGACGCGCGCGATGACCTCCCGTACGTCATAAGGCGTACGGGAGTCGGCGGGCACCGCGCCGTACAGCCCGGCCGGGTCCACCTTGGGCTCCTCGGCGGGCCGCACCGTCCAGGGCAGTGGGCCGCGGCCGCCGAGCGTGGAGACGATGGTGCGCACGATGCGCAGCGCGTGCGCGTCGTCCTCGGCGAGGTGGTCGGTGACACCGGACGTACGGGAGTGCACCTCGCCGCCGCCCAGCTCCTCGGCCGTGACGACCTCGCCGGTCGCGGCCTTCACCAGCGGCGGGCCGCCCAGGAAGATCGTGCCCTGGTTCCGCACGATCACGGCCTCGTCGCTCATCGCCGGGACGTACGCGCCGCCCGCCGTGCAGGAGCCGAGGACCGCCGCGATCTGCGGGATGCCCGCGCCGGACATCCGGGCCTGGTTGTAGAAGATCCGCCCGAAGTGCTCACGGTCGGGGAAGACCTCGTCCTGCATCGGCAGGAAGGCGCCGCCGGAGTCGACCAGGTACAGGCACGGGAGGCGGTTCTCCAGCGCCACCTCCTGGGCGCGCAGGTGCTTCTTGACCGTCATGGGGTAGTACGTGCCGCCCTTGACCGTCGCGTCGTTGGCGACGATCACCGTCTCGCGGCCGGAGACCCGCCCGACGCCCGCAATCACGCCCGCGGCCGGCGCGGCACCGCCGTACATCCCCTCCGCGGCCAGCGGCGCCAGCTCCAGGAACGGCGAGCCGGGGTCCAGCAGCGCGTCCACCCGGTCGCGGGGCAGCAGCTTGCCGCGCGCGGTGTGCCGGGCCCTGGCCTTCTCGCCGCCGCCCAGGCGGGCCGCGGCGAGCCGGGCGCGCAGGTCCTCGGCCAGCTCCTGGTGGGCGGCCTCGTTGGCGCGCCAGGTGTCCGACGCCGGGTCGGCCGTGCTGTCCAGCACCGGTGCCACTTCCGCCGGGTCCATCCGCATCCGTGCCCCCGCCTCCTTCGGCTCCCTCACCACAGCTCCTTCGTACGGCTGCCGCGGACGCCGGGGATCGCCCGGCCGTTAATGGGCGTTAACTTCATTTCTCCCAGGTTAACGACCACTAACCCGCCTGTCTACAATCGGTTGTATGAGCAGCACACACGCCCCGGCAGCCACCAGCCGACGCGAGCAGATCCTCAAGGAGGCGGCCCGGCTCTTCGCCGAGCGCGGGTTCCACGGCGTCGGCGTGGACGAGATCGGTGCCGCCGTCGGCATCTCCGGGCCCGGCCTCTACCGGCACTTCGCCGGCAAGGACGCGATGCTGGCCGAGCTGCTCGTCGGTATCAGTGAACGACTGCTGGAGGGCGGCCGCATCCGCGCCGCCTCCGGTGGCGACCGCCCCGCCGCGGTGCTGGACGCCCTGATCGAGGGGCACATCGACTTCGCCCTCGACGACCGCCCGCTGATCACCGTCCACGACCGCGAGCTGGACCGGCTGCGCGAGGCCGACCGCAAGCGGGTGCGGCGTCTCCAGCGCGAGTACGTGGAACTGTGGGTGCAGGTGGTGCGCGAGGTGTACCCGGCGTACGCCGAGGCGGACGCGCGCGCCTCCGTGCACGCCGTGTTCGGCCTGCTCAACTCGACCCCGCACCTCAGCCGCCCCGGCGCCCTCCCGGGCCGTACGGAGATGGCGGCGCTGCTGCACCGGCTGGCCCGGGGGGCGTTCGCGGCGGCGGGCGCGGACGGAGGTGCGAGCGGGCGCGTGAGCGGGAGTGCGAGCGGGGGTGCGGGCGACGGCGCGGGCGGGTCCGGGGGGCTCCCGGCCCCTTCGGGCGCCTCTGGACAGTCTCACTGACCGGCGGGTAGCTTTCGGCTGAGCAAGCGCTTAGTCGAGGGGTCGGTGGTGGCCGGCCGGCGGACCTGAGGAGGCGGCGGATGCGTCGTACGGTGTTCAACGAGGATCACGAGGCGTTCCGGGAGACCATCCGCGACTTCATCGCCGCCGAGGTCGTGCCCGTCTACGACGAGTGGCTGCAGGCCGGACAGGCGCCCCGCGACTTCTACAAGAAGCTCGGCGAACTGGGCGTCTTCGGCATCGAGGTCCCGGAGGAGTACGGCGGCGCCGGCCAGACCAGCTTCAAGTTCAACGCCGTCATCACCGAGGAGTGCGCCCGGGCCGGCGTCAGCTTCGGCGGCTCCGGCGTGCACACCGCCCTCTGCCTCCCGTACTTCCTCAAGTACGCCACCGAGGAGCAGAAGCGGCGCTGGCTGCCGCCGTTCGTCTCCGGCGACATGATGACCGCCATCGCCATGACCGAGCCCGGCACCGGCTCCGACCTGGCCGGCATGAAGACCACCGCGAAGCTCTCCGCGGACGGCACCCACTACGTCCTCAACGGCGCCAAGACCTTCATCACCGGCGGCGTCCTCGCCGACCGCGTCATCGTCTGCGCCCGTACGGCCGCCCCCACCCCGGAGGACCGCCGCGGCGGCATCACCCTCCTGGTCGTCGACACCACCTCCGAGGGCTACGCCGTCGGCCGCAAGCTGGAGAAGCTCGGTCTCAAGAGCTCCGACACCGCCGAACTGTCCTTCAGCGACGTCAAGGTGCCCGTCGAGGACCGCCTCGGCGAGGAGGGCAAGGCGTTCTCCTACCTCGGCCAGAACCTCCCGCAGGAACGTCTCGGCATCGCCGTCGGCGCCTACGCCCAGGCAGCCGCCGCCGTCCGGTTCGCCAAGGAGTACGTCCAGGAGCGCGAGGTCTTCGGCAAGGCCGTCGCCTCCTTCCAGAACACCAAGTTCGTCCTCGCGGACTGCAAGTCCGAGGTGGACGCCATGCAGGCCGTCGTCGACCGCGCCCTGGACGCCCACGACGCGGGCGATCTCACCGCCGCAGACGCCGCCTCCGCCAAGCTCTTCACCACCGAGCGCGCCGCCGTCGTCATCGACAAGTGCCTCCAGTTGCACGGTGGCTACGGCTACATGCAGGAGTACCCGATCTCCCGCCTCTACGCCGACACCCGCGTCACCCGCATCTACGGCGGCACCAGCGAGGTCATGCGCTCGATCGTCGCCAAGTCCATGGGGCTGTGAGGCCCCACGGCCCGCTGCCGCGCCGGCGTCCGAGCCCGCGCGCCGCAGCCCGAACGAAAGCCGTACGCGCGTGAACGACGCCCTGCTCGCCCTGCTCGAACAGCTCGACCTGGAGCCCATCGAGCAGGACATCTTCCGCGGCACCAGCCGCCCGTCCGTCGTCCCCCGGGTCTTCGGCGGACAGGTCGCCGCCCAGGCCCTGGTCGCCGCCGGGCGCACCGTCCCCGAGGACCGTCCGCCGCACTCCCTGCACGCCTACTTCCTGCGGCCCGGCGACCCCGGCGCGCCCATCGTCTACACCGTCGACCGCATCCGCGACGGCCGGTCCTTCACCACCCGCCGCGTCGTCGCCGTCCAGCACGGCCAGCCGGTCTTCCACCTCTCCGCCTCCTTCCAGGTGCACGAGGAGGGCATGGAGCACCAGGAGCCGATGCCGTACGCACCCGATCCGCTGACCCTGCCCACCGCAGCCGAGATGCTGCCCCGCTACGCCGACCGCTTCCGCGAACCCGGCGTGGCCCAGCGGCTCCTGGAGGCGCGGGCCGCCGTCGACCTGCGCTACGTGGACGCGCCGCCGTTCGGGACGGCGGGCGAGCCGCGCGAACCGCGCTCCCAGGTCTGGTTCCGTACGCACGGCAAGCTGGACGGCGCCATCGACCAGCCGCTGCTGCACATCTGCCTGGTCACCTACGTCTCCGACATGACCCTGCTGGACTCGGTGCTGCTCGCCCACGGGCGCGGCGGCTGGGCGGTCGGCGACGTGGTCGGCGCGAGCCTGGACCACGCCATGTGGTTCCACCGGCCGTTCCGGGCCGACGACTGGCTGCTGTACGACCAGGAGTCGCCCACCGCGCAGGGAGGGCGGGGACTGGGCAAGGGCCGGATCTTCACGGCGAACGGGCAACTGGCGGTGTCGGTGATCCAGGAGGGGGTCATCCGGGTGCCTCGGGAGTGATGCGCGGCGCGAGAGCGAGGAGCGCCGCAGGAGTGCGGGGCATCGCTGAGGTCAGGAGCGGCGCGGGTGTGCGGGGGCGCGGCACGTGGTGCGTCCCACGTGCCGCCCCCCGGGCCGGTCAGCCCAGCAGCCCCGCCGCGCCCAGCAGGTACGCCGTCAGCGGGTCGTAGTACCGCGGGCTCAGGACGTGATCGTCCAGCGGAATCGTCACCTGTAGCGTGCCCTCCGCCTCGCCGACGAACAGCGCCGGGTCGTTGCAGTCCGCGAACCCGATGGCGTCGAGACCGCGCCGGCCCGCACACCCGGCCCAGCCGTGGTCGGCCATGACCAGATCGGGCAGCGCCTCGCCCGCCCGCTCCAGCCCGTCCAGTACGGCGGTCATCGGCGCGGGGGAGTGGGTGTGCCACAGCGTCGCGCCGCGCTCCAGCATCGCCACGTCGGCGAACTGGAACACCACCCCCTCGTCCGCCTGCAACCCGTCCGGCACGACGACGATGTCGCAGCCCTGGGCGCGCAGCGCCTCGGCGGTGGCCCGGTGCACGTCCAGCAGCCCGCCCGGGTGCCCGGTCGCGAACAGCACGCGTTCACGCCCGGCGGCGGCCTTGCGCAGCCGGGCGGCCGCGCGGTCCAGGGCGTCCACCGTCAGCTCGGGATCGATGGTGTCCTGGCCCATCCGGTGCCGGCTGTCGTCGTTGACGCCGCACCGCTCGGCCATCACGGCGAGCACGTCCTGCTCGTCGGTCCAGCGGTCCCCGAGTTCGAGTCCGAGCCAGTAGTGGCGGTCTCCGTCGGCCAGCTTGCGGTAGTGGTCGAGATTGTTCTCGCGGGGAGTGGCGACCTCACCGGCGATCCGGGTCCGTACGAGATGGTCGACGAGTTCGGTGCGGCTGGGAACAGGCGGCAGTATCGGCATGAGGTCATTGTCCCTTGAAGCACCCGGCGATGGACGTGATGTCCATCGACCGGCGGTACATCGCCACAAATGTCCATGGGCACTCCCGGCCCCGCTGCCTACGCTCACCCCATGACCACCGCATCCGCCGCTTCCGGCGCCTCCCAGGACCCCGCGGGCCCCGTCGGCCCCGTCGACTCCTCCCGCGTCCCCCGCTACGCGGGCCCGGCGACCTTCGCCCGGCTGCCCCGCCTCGACCAGGTGGGCACGGCCGACGTCGCGGTGGTCGGCGTGCCCTTCGACACCGGCGTCTCCTACCGCCCCGGCGCCCGCTTCGGCGGCAACGCCATCCGCGAGGCGTCGCGCCTGCTGCGTCCGTACAACCCGGCCCAGGACGCGTCCCCCTTCGCGCTCGCCCAGGTAGCGGACGCCGGTGACATCGCCGCCAACCCCTTCAACATCAACGAGGCCGTCGAGACCATCGAGGCCGCCGCCGACGACCTCCTGGACACCGGCGCCCGCCTGATGACGCTGGGCGGCGACCACACCATCGCGCTGCCCCTGCTGCGCTCCATGGCCAAGAAGCACGGCCCGGTGGCGCTGCTCCACTTCGACGCGCACCTGGACACCTGGGACACCTACTTCGGCGCCGAGTACACCCACGGCACCCCGTTCCGCCGCGCCGTCGAGGAAGGCATCCTCGACACCTCCGCCCTCTCCCACGTCGGCACCCGCGGCCCCCTCTACGGCAAGAAGGACCTCGACGACGACGAGAAGATGGGCTTCGGCATCGTCACCTCTGCGGATGTCATGCGCCGTGGCGTCGACGAGGTCGCCGACCAGCTCCGTCAGCGCATCGGCGACCGCCCCCTGTACATATCCATCGACATCGACGTCCTGGACCCGGCCCACGCCCCCGGCACCGGCACCCCGGAGGCCGGTGGTCTGACCTCCCGGGAACTGCTGGAGATCCTGCGCGGCCTGGCCGGCTGCAACCTGGTCTCCGCCGACCTCGTGGAGGTGGCCCCCGCCTACGACCACGCCGAGATGACGTCGGTGGCGGCCTCCCACACGGCGTACGAGCTCACGACGATCATGTCGCGGCAGATCGCGGCGTCGAGGGGCTGAGTTCTGCTGTCCCGCTCCGGCCGGTCCCTGCTGTCCGGTTCCGGCCGGTCCTGCTACCCGGTTCCGGCGCGTCGTACTGCGGCGGGTGGGACTGCGGTGTGTCGGACTACAGCGTGTCCGGCCGGTAGAACTTCCGGTACAGCGCGATGGCGTCCGACGGCGGCCGGAGCGGCACGCTGCTGATCTCCCCGGTGTCCTTTGCCACGACCACGCACGTCCCGCCCGGGCTCCGCGGCGGGCGGCGCTGTCCGTCCGGCGCGGTCTTCGGCCGGGGCGGCAGCTTCGCGTACACGAGATACCCGATGTCGAACTCGTGCACCCGCAACGGGGCGGGCGTGCCGTCGGGCCATACGGGGGCGTACTCCGTACGGGCGATCGCCAGCGCTTCGTCGGCGTTCGCCGGCACCGGTCGGTCGGCGCCGGGAGATCCGGTGTCGGGCATGGGCTTCCTCTGGTTCCTGGGTCGGGGGCGGGGCCGGTGTGCGGTGCGCGGGGGTGCCTACGGCTCCAGCCCCGGCTCGTTGAGCAGCGTGTCCCAGACCTCCCCGGCGGCGGCCGCCGGATCGATCGCGGCGAGCCATGCCTCCAGCTCCGCCCGCGCCTCGCGCCCGTCCTCGGTGAGCGACGCGGACAGCAGGAAGCGGTGCCATCTCATCAGGCACACCAGGGCGACGAACTGTGGCAGGGAACTCGCCGCGAGCTGCTCCTCCACATTGACGGACACACACCGGACGTGACCGGTCGTGCCGTCCAACAGCAGCTCGCCACCGAGCAGTTCGCCCAGCCGGTAGTGCGGCTCACTGCTGTCGGCGTCCGGTAGCTCCTGGATCCCTTCGGTACGCAGGCGCCGGGTGTCCAGCGTGAGCATCTCCGTCAACGGCACCCCGCGCCCGACGAGCCAACGGGCCGCCTCCGTACCCCGCAACCCCTCCGGCAGCTCCGACTCGGACGGGCGGAGGATACGGTCCGCTCCGAACACCGCGGCGAGGAGTTCGGCGGACGGGTCCCTGAAGGCGTCGGCGAGCGGACGCGGCGCGACCGAGCGGGCGTGGACGTCCAAGAGGGGGGACGCGTACCAGGGGGGCGTCTCACCGGTCGTGCCCTCGACCGGGGCTTCGTCCGCCGGCGCGGCCGGGTCGTCCGGCAGGAACTCCACGGCGAAGACACCGCGGCGACCGCCGAGCACCGCGAGGTTCCCGACCCGTACGCCCTCCGTGATGTCCCTCGGGCAGCGCGGCATGCGGGCGGTCGCGGTCGCCCGCGGAGCGGGGCGCCAGCCGCGGGCGGTGTTGACCATGGGCCGGACGGACGGGCCCGATGTTTCCTCCCCGTCACCGTCCGGCACGCTCAGCCGCTGTCCCGAGCGCAGGGACCACGTCCACGTGCTTCCCAGGTCGTCGCTGGACGCGCGGACCGTCTGCTCCGTAGCGGTGAGTTCGCTGATGCCGGAGGGACGGGCCAGGGTGCCCGCTTCGGTGAAGTTCCCCTCTTCATGGAAAACCCCCACCGGACGCAGATCGCTCCACAGGGTCCGCCACCGCATCGCGACACCCGAAGCCAGTACGGCGTCCGCGCCCGCCCCGTCCCCCCGGGCGATCGCGAAGTGATGCAACCAGGAGGCCCATTCACTCTGTCGCATCGGCTCCATGGCGAACCGCTCGACGAAGCACAGGTCCGCGGCGACGGTGTCCGGCGGAACATCCTTGCCGAAAACGGCGCGTACGGCCTCCATCACCGCGGCGGGGGACAGGCACGCGAGGAGCCGGCGGTCCTCCGCCATTTCGCGCAGGCGCGCGGAAGCCGCGGCATGGCCGGGTACGGCCCGGGCGGCGTACCGCGCCAGCGCATCACCACCGGCCCAGCCTTCCGGACAGGGCCGCGTCGAGAGCCGTTCTCCGAGCAGTTCCCCGATCCGTACGTGTGCCGCGGCAGCCTCCGGGCCGGACGGACGCAGCGCGCGGGCCGCTCCTTCATGGACGAATGCCACGCCGCCGCCCGTGACGGGATCGTCCGGCACCCGTCGCAGCAAGCCGGTGTGTTGCCGCAGAAGCGCTTCGAGCGCTTCCGGAGCGCTCCGTTCGCCGTCCATCCCCAGGCTTTCGCAGAGCACACTCCAGGCGTCGACGGGGACGACGGGAATTTCCCCCAGCGTCAAGGCGCGGATTTCGGCGGGCAGCGCCTCGGGGGAGGGAAGGGAAATACCGGATTCCATGCGGACGAGGTGGGGTGATGCCCCGCTGCCCGCCGCGCGGCGCGGCTCGGCCGTTTCCATGACGACGTGTACGTTCGCCCGTCGCGCTCTGCCCAGCCGGGACATGGCTCGCGCGATGCGCCCGGGTTCGTCGGTGGTCCGGAGCGTCCCCGCCCCCTGCACGTTCGCCAGCAGCACGGTGTGACTGCCGCGTACCCGCTTCACCAGGGCGTCGAGGCTTTCCCTGCCGACCGTGTGCTGACGCTGTACCCCGCAAGCGTCCAGCACGCGGAGGACCACGTCGTCGGCGCGCAGCCCGGCACAGTCGATCGTGACGGCCTCGGACACCTCCCGGCGGACGAGCTCCAGGACCCGGCTCTTCCCGGAACCGGGCGGACCGGCCACCCGGACCACTCCGCTCCCGCGGCCGAACGCCGAAAGCTCTTCCAGAACCCGGCCGGCCGCGGCGACATGGGCTTCCTCGTCATGTCCGTCGGTCATGGTCACACCCTACTGGATTGCGGAATTGTGATAGTTGCCATGGATACGGTGCAAGAAGAACCCCGTTCTTCCGTTCTTGCATCAGTTCTCCGACCCGGGTCCCGTCCCCGACGCATTCGCCTGCTGGGCGTCGCGCAATTCGAGCCAGATTTCGCCGACGATGTTGAGATGGTCCTGGATCTCCTGGTCGACCATGCGCTTGATGTCCGCCTTGGTCATGTTCTGCGGTTCGTCGGAATCCGGGTCCGGAACCCAGGCTCCGCTGCGGTACGTGGTCGCGTAGTGCACCGTGGTTCCGTCGGAGTGGTGCACCAAGTAAGGGGAGCACTCCGCATGTCCGGCGCCCTTGACGGTCCCGCAGGGCTCGCGCTCCGTGAACATGGCGTGAATCTGGATGTGCTGGTCCGGGTCACCGCCCCGCGCCTCGTTCAGCCGCTTCACATATCCCACGAGGTGCGGCTCGGAATGCGCGGTGCTCACCCCTTTCTCACCCGGCGGAATCGAACTGTCGACGATGTAGTTCGTTTTCCCGGACACCGGGTCGTACACCTCGATGACGGCGTAGTTCCGCCCGGTGAAGTCCGGCCGCGTATGGGTGGCTCCCTCTCCGCCGGCCGCCTCCTTCAGCTCGGAACGGTCCCGTCCTTCGTCCTGAAGCGTCTCGAAAAGGTGATCGCGTACGTTCCGGGAAAAGTCCTTCCCGTCCAAGAACGTCGCCTTGCGGTGCTGCTTCACACCACGGGAGAGCGATTCCTCCGCGGCCTTCGCGTCGTTGCTCTGCCGCTTCTTGTCACGGGGCAGCGGCGTCTCGCGTTCCGGATCGTCCTCCCACTTGTACGGACGGTCCACCGGGAAAGGCGAGACCCCGACGGCGTGGCTCTCGTGGAAGGAAAGACTCAGGCGCGCGAGAATCGAGACCACCGCGCCCCGCTGACCGGCGTCCAGATCCGCGAAGCCGTCGAGCCGGTTGCCGAGTTCTTCCGAAGTCAGGGTGGAACGAGGCGGTTCATTCGCCGGTTCGCCCTTGTCGCCCGGTGATCCGTCGGGCCCGGCGGCCGGCTCGCCCTGCTCGGGCGTCAGATGCCGGATGAGGTCTTCGACGCTGCCGTCGGCCACCCAGTCGCGCACCCGGTCGTAGACGGTGTCCATGTCCGTCTCGTAGACATCGAGGTTCTCGCGCAGCTCTTGCTGGCCCTTGTCCGGCAGGACCCGGACGTTTTCCGGGAGGTGGTCGGGCGACTGCCCGTCCGGCATACCGGGTTCCCGGTAGATGCTCTTGGGCCCGTCGCCGGTGCCGTCGGTCCCCGCGGGATTCCCGGGCGGGCGCCGCTCAGGAGTACGGGGAGAAACGTCGCGCCGGGCACCCGGATCGCCGTTCCCGGCGGGCGGCGTCACGGGCCCGGGTACGGGCACGGGCTTGCGGTTGGCGTCGAGCGGGATGGCGAAGACGCCGTGGTCGCCGCTGTGCAGGGGCGCGTCACCGCGGCGGCCCGTCTGGGCGTCGATGTAGGTGATCGTGCCGTTGTGGTTGACGACGTTCCACGCGTGCGCACGGCCGTCCGCGCCCTGCGTGACGATGACGGCCTGAGAGCCGTGACCGGAGCGCCGGAGAGTGTCCGCCAGGCCGTCGAAAGCCTGCCGACCGTTGCCGTAGTCAGTGAAACGGGCACCGAGCGCGCTCTCCAGCCGGTCCCGGCCGCCCGCTTCGCCACGGTCGGACGGCACCCCGCCGGGAGTGAGGTCGGGGGTACGGGCACCGGCGACGGTGGCCGTGCCGGCATACGTGTCGGCCGTGGACAGCGCCACATCGACACAGTTGTTGCTCCGGCCCGGCGCGTCCGCTCCGGGCTGGTTGATGTAGTCGGTCCAGTTCCCTTCGTACGGGTCGGGGTGGCGCTGCGGTACGCCCTCCGGGGTACGGGGGACGGCCGATTCGAGGATGCGCTGATGCTCGGGGTCGGGGTCGAGGATGCCGCCGGGGTCCGTACGGGGGCGGGATTCCGCTGCGGGCCGGGGGCCGCCCGGGTCCCCGTACGCCGGGTCCCCGTACGTGGCGTTGGCGTCCGCGGTGTCGGCGTCCGAGGCCGGAGCCTCGGCCTCCGTCGGGGGGTACAGCGGCCGGGCATCGGCGTCCAGCGGGATGTGCCAGACCTCGCCCACGTCCGTGGTGTTGATCGGGCGGCTCATCACCTCACGGGACTGGGTGTCCACCCAGACGACGGTCCCGTTGTAGTTGACGGCGTTGAAGAGGTGGGAGGAGCCGGGCTCCCCGTCCTCGTCGAGGTAGCCGACCCAGACGACGGCCGCGGCACCGTGCCCGGCGTTGCGCAGGTCCTCGGCGACCCGCTCGTACGACCGGGCGTCGTCACCCGCGTGCTGGAACTCCGCGCCCAGCCAGCGCTCGACATTGCTCTCCCCGTCCCGCTCCCCGAAGCCGCCGTCGTCCATCCGGGGCGCGGACACCTGCGGATTGCCGTACCAGGTCTCCAGGAAGGAACGGCTGCAATCGGCGCAGTTGTCGTCCCGGCCCGGTTCGGTGATACCGCCGTCGTTCTGGAGGTCGGCCCACTCACCGTACGGATCGGGGTACCGCTGGAAGGTGCCGTCCTCCGCCAGCGGAACCGCTTCCTCCAGCGCCTGCTGGTCGCGTGGGTCCGGGGGAAGGAGCCCGCCCTCGCCGTCCCGGAGCTCGTTGCGCAGGTCGTCGAGAGACGGTGCGTAGTAGGTGTCGTCAGGGGCGTCGTCTGAGGTGTCGTCGGAGGCGTTGTCAGGGGCACCGTCAGAGGTGTCGGAGGCGTACGCGTCGTGGAAGGGGTCGGATCCCGGGGTGCTGGGCGCCAGGGAAGCCGTCGCATGGTCGGCGGGGTCGGGTGTGCCGGTCGGGTTCTGCGGGTTCGGTTGCTGGTTCTGGGGATTCGGCTGCTGGGTCTGGTTCTGAGCCTGGGCGTGGTTCTGAGCCTGGGCGTGGTTCTGGGCTTGGGCGTGGTTCTGGGCCTGGGCCTGGGTGGGGTCGTACGGGGCGCGGTTGGCGTCGAGGGTGAGGTGCCAGACGCCGTCCGCCGCGGTGTTGATGGGCTGATGGCTGATCTCACCGGTCTGGCTGTCGACCCAGACGACCTGCCCGTTGTGGTTGACGGCGTTGAAGACATGGGCGCCCCCGCCCGAACCGTCCGGGTTATTGGGCCAGGTGACGAGGACGGCGGCCGCCGCGCCGTGTCCGGCCTGGCGCAGTTCGTCGGCGATGTTGGCGTACGCGTCCTGCGAGTTCGGACCGGAATGGCGGAACGGGGTGCCCGCCCACTGCTCGATGTTGCGGGTACCGTCCCGTTCGCCGGAGGCCCGGTCGATCCCGCCCTTGCCGTCGGGGTCGTAGGTACGGACCGCGGACACCTGCGGGTTGCCGTACCAGGACTCCATGAAGGAACGGGTGCAGTCGGCGCAGTTGTTGGAGCGCCCGAGGACGGTGGGGCCCCCGTCGTTCTGGTACTGGGCCCACGGCTGGAACGGGTCGTTGAACGCGCGCGGGCTGCCGTCCGGATTTCGCGGGAAGTTCGCTTCCAGGGCCTGCTGGTCGTGCGGGTAGGGCGAGTACAGCCCGCTCGGCGCGTGGTTCAGGCCGGCGCGGACATGCTGAATGCTCGGACGGCTGGGGTCCTGGGCGACGGGGGGCTGGTGTGGGGGATGGGGATGCTCGTTCTGTGGCTGTGGCTGTGGCTGTGGCTGTGGTGTCTGTTGCTGTGTTTGGTGCTGTTGAGGCTGGACGTTCTGGTGGGAGTTCTGCTGGGACGAGGCATGGGCGGGGGCCTCGGTCCGGTTGGGCGTCTCGGTCCGGTTGGGACGGACAGGGCCGTCGAGGCGCCGGTTGTAGGCGGGACGCTCGGGGTCGCGCTGCTGACTGATGTCGCGGATGGCCTGCGAGCCGTCGGGGCGACGGTCGGTGCGTGAAGTGGGAGTGGGGCTGGTGTTGTGTGGAGTGGTGGTGCCTTGCGTGGGGACGGTGGGCGCGCCCATGACCGGACCGGCGGACTGGGCGACGTTCTGCTGCGGCTGCTGTGACTGCTGCGGCGTGGATGGTGTTCCGGCGCTGCTGGGGTCGGTGGTGTGCTGGGTGGGGGCCGGTGCGGTCATGGTGGCGGCCGACTGGGTGGAGACGGAGGTGTCGTTCTCGTCCACCGTCGGCATGGGGTCGCCAGGAGCCGGGTCGCGGTGCTGGATCGGCTGGCCGGAGGACGGCGAGTGCTGAACGGGAGCGCCCTGCGAGGGAGCACTTACATGGGGAGCGGACGCACGGCCGCTGCTGCCGTTGCCGGAGTTGTCCGACGCACCGTTACCGTTACCGCTGCCGTCTCCGGCGTTGTTGCTGGGCGGGTTGCCCGCCATCGGCTCGTGGGCGGGCGTGTGCTGCTGCTGGGAAGCGGCAGCGGACGCGTCCGGGGACGGTCCGTGTGCCGGCTGGGTGGTGACGTTGTTTGGGTTGTTGTCCGGATGGGGGCGGGCCGCGTCCGGGGTGGTGTCCGGAGCGGGTTGGGTGGTGATGTTGTTGTTGGGGTTGTCGTGCGGGTCCGGACGCACCGCGTCCGGGGTGCGGTCCGGTGCCGGCTGGGTGCTGACGGCCTCTTGAGGGATGTTGTGGTCGGCGGCCGGCGTGTTCTGCCCGTCCGGTCTGCCGGTGTGGGCACCGCCGTACGGATTGTGATCGTTTCCGCCCTGGAATCCGGCGTCGAAGGGCGACCGCTGGTCCGGGGGTGGCAGGGGCTGTGCCCGGGGAGCGTCGCGATTGCCGTCCGGGCCCGGAGCGGAGCTGTCGGACGCGAAGGAGGGCGTACGGCCGGACTCCGCGTCCGTACCGACGGTCGAGTCACCCGGACGAGGAGTGTGGGACGTGCCCCCGCCCCCATGGGAGGCGGCGTCGCCGGTCCCGCCCCCGCCCGTGTACGCCCGGGAACCGCCGTCGCTGCCGGATCCACCTGTACCGGAACCACCCATGCCCGAATTACCCGTACCGGGCCCACCCGTGCCGGAACCGTTTCCGACGCCCGGTCCCGTACCGCCACCGGCCCCCGCGCCACTGCTCCCGCCACTGTCCCCGCTACCGGAGCGGCCACCTCCCTCACCGGAACCGGCTCCACCTCCGGCCCCTGCCGCGCCCCCGGACCTGCCACCGCCTCCGCCGGCGTCCTCCGAGCCCCCGTCCCCCGCATGTGGGCCACCGCTTCCCGCGCCGTCGCCGTGACCGGCGGCGGAGTCCAGGCCGTGACGTGCGCGGTGACCGGCCCGGTGGCCGGCGCCGTCGCGCAGGCTCTCGCCGAGCGTCTCGCCGGTGTTCTTCAGGGCGTCCTTGCCGGCGGCGATGCCTTCCTTGGCGGTGCGCTTGAGGTCGTAGCCGTTCTGGGCGCCGAAGTTCTGGTTGACGGTCTGGGCGATCAGGTCGGAGGCCATGGCCTCCAGCGCGGAGATGACCGGTTCCTTGGCGGCCTCCGCGATCGCGTCCAGCAGTTGCTTGGCCACCTCCTTGAGGAGGCGGCGGACGATCTCGCGGGTGGCCAGGGTGCCGGCCGCGGCGCCGATCTCGGACAGACCCAGCGTGAAGGGTGCCGCCACCTGAGCCGCGATGATCTCCGCGGCCAGGATCACCAACTGGGCGATGACCGCCACTTTCATGCCGATGACCAGTGCTGCGGCGGACTCCAGGGTGAAGGCGACGACTTCGGCGGCCTGGCGGGCGTCGTCGAAATAGCCCGAGCCGGACCCGAACTTCTCCCACGCCTTGCTGAACCCCTCGACAGCGTCCCCGGCGTTCGCCGCGAGGACGTTGCTCGCGGCGGTGTGGCCGCGCGTCTGGTGGGTGGTGACCTCGGCCGCGAACTGCCGCCACACCTGGGCGCATTCGATCAGCTTGTCCTCGTCGGCGGTCGGCCAGTTGAAGCCGAGCATGTCCAGAACCCATTCCAGCGAGTCCGGCAGCATGAGAGACAAGGCGGAGCTCCCCCGTGAAAGTACGTGTTCGGCGCGCCGGGGATCGGCGGCGGCCACTGTGCGGCGGTGTCGGTGGTGGTGGGCGGTGGGCCGGTGGGCGTGACGGCGGTGGCGCGGTGACGCGTGCGGGCTCAGGAGCGGCGGTCGCCCAGGAGCCTCCGGACCCCGGGGGCCCGGACCGACGCTGCGAACGGCCGGACGCTGCGTACGGCCAGGCGCTGCGTACGGCCTGAAGCGACGAACGCCCAGAAACAACGAGCGTCGGCAGAGTCAACGAGCGTCGGCAGAGTCAACGAGCGTCAGCAGAGTCAACGAGCGTCAGCAGAATCGACGGGCTCCGGCAGAATCGACGATCGCCGCGATAATCGATGAGCTGCCGGAAGCGACGAGCGCCCCGGAGTCCAGTACCGACCGCGGTGAGCCACCGCCCCCGAACCCACCGAACGCACCGCCTCACCCCGGCCCACCCCGGCTCAGTGGTGCGCCGGCCCGTCCAGGCGTGCGCTGACCTTCGGGGCGGCGAGCGGGTCCGACCAGCCCTGTTCGTTCGGTATGTGCTGCTTGATCAGCGATTCGCTGAAGTCCTCGCCCGCCGTGTAGTTCTTGGACATGGAACTCAGCGCCTTGCCGATTTCTTCGAGTTTCGACGACAGGTGGCCCATCGACTCGTACATGCCGTCGCGTACGCCCTCGTAGACGACGCCGAACTTCTCACCGATCTCGTCATCTCCCCACGGCGGCGCCCCGGCCTTGCTGTCGAACGTGGTCAGCCCGCTGACGAACTGCTCACCGAACGACTTCTCCGGCTCCTTCTGGCCGCCGCCCGCCGGCGGGGTCCCGGGCGGGCCCGCGCCCAGTGCGCTCAACCCGTCCATCAGCCGTTTGACCGAGCTCTGGAAGTCCTCGCCCAGCTTGACGAAGTTGGTGCCCTCCGTCTTCAGCGACTCCACCTCGGTCTGGAATCCGCCAGCTCCCACAACGCCCCCGTGTTGTCCGTGCCGTCACCTGACGCACAAAGAGATGTTCATGCCAAAGTCTAGATGTTGCCAACCCCCGCGACGAGAGCGGACATCGGTGCGACGCTGAAGTGCCACCGGCATTATCCGCATCAGCGGCTCAATCGCCTGTACGTCACGAGCGGTGCCGTATCAGGACGTACTGGGCCGGTACCAGCGGTGGTAGATCTTCACTGCTTCCTCCGGCGGATGGTTCGGCAGATGGGTCACATCGCCGTTGACCTTGGAGATTGCCACGTTGCTGCCGCCGGGGTCGGTCGGCGGTGCCTGCGGGTCCGCCGGCGCCGGCCAGCTCGCGCGTACCAGGTAGCCGACGTCGAATTCGTGGACGAAGAGGCCGGACGGGCCGCCGGGTGTCCCGACTTCGCGGAAGTAGCGGCGGCCGATTTCCATCGCTTCCTCCGGCGTCGTCGGCACCGGCCGTGGTCCGTCGTCCGCCGCACCCGGGTGCGGCGGAGGCGGAGGGGGCGGGGGAGGTGTGGGTGGCTGGCCGGAAACATGGCCCGGGATGTCGGACTCTGCCATGAATTGCCCCTCCCTCGGCAGGGGTTCTGCCGGTGATCATGCCAAGGTTTGCGTCAGCGGTGGTCAACTTAACCCACGTCGCGCCCGTCCGTGCGGTTCTCCTCGGAGGCGACTTTCAGCACGGTGGCGGATTCTTCCGACCGGGACGCGTGCGTGAGAACGTCGAGGCAGGCGCGGACGGGCGGCGTTTCCGTACGAGGGCGCCAGGCCGCCTGCACATGGCGGCGCAGTGGCGGATCGGTCGGTACGCACAGCACGCCCGGCGGTACCTGCTGCCGCACCGCGTCCGGTATGAGCGCGGCGGTCAGACCGGACGCCACCAGGGCGAGCTGGGTGGCGTGGTCACCGACGCTGTAGCGGATCTCCGGCTCGACGCCGTGGGTACGCAAGGCCTGTACGAGCGCTTCGCGCGGTTCCGCCCCCGGCGGGCACGCCGCCCACGGAACGCCGGCGAGGTCGGCGAGGCGCAGGACGGTCCGGGCGCCGAGCGGATGGTCCGCGTGCAGCGCCACCTGCGCCTCCTCCGTGACGATCGTCCGGACGGCGACGCCTTCCGGGATGTGCCGTGGCCGGTTCGACCAGTTCTCGATGAGCAGCAGGTCCAGCTCGCCGTGCAGCAGAGCGGGGAGCAGGTCGGCCACTTCGCCGTCGCGCACCGACGGAGTGAGCCGCGGATGGCGCGCGGCCAGAGTGGCCAGCGCGGTCGGCAGCAGGGTACGGATGGCGCTGCCCACGGCGCCGACCCGTAGCGGACCCAGAACCTCCGTCTCCAGTGCGGCCAGGTCCTGTTCGGCAGTGCTCAGGCGGGACATGACCGCGGCCGCGTGATCCGCCAGGACCCGGCCGGCGTGCGTCAGCCGCACGCTGCGTCCCTCCGGCTCCAAGAGGCGGTGCCCGCACTCCCGTTCCAGCTTACTGAGCTGCTGGCTCATGCCGGACGCCGTGATGTGCAGGGCCTGTGCGGCGCGTGCGATGGATCCGTGGGTGTCCACCGCGGCCAGGGCGCGCAGTCGCTCCAAGTTGATCACGCGCTCAGGTTAGTGACTCGTAAGCGGAGGTACCGAGTTGTGGTGACAGAACGTCGCTTTTGTTGATGAGTGGTGGGGGCCAGAGTGGAGAAATGACGGATTCAGGGAGCGGCGGTCGCCGGACCGGCCGGACCGGTGCAGTGGGGCCCGACGGCGGCATACGCGGAATGCCCGTATGGATGGTGATCGGTGGCAGCCTCTGCGTCTCCGCGTCCGCAGCTTTCGTCGAACTGTCCGGTACGAGCGCGGGGACGGCCGCCTTCTTCCGCTGCGCCATCGCACTGACCGTCCTGGTGCCGCTCGCGCTCGCGGAACGGCGGACGGCCGGACGGCGAACGTGGCGGCTGCGGCGCCTGGACCTGGCCGCAGGCCTGGCGCTCGGCGTCGACTTCGTGTTCTGGGCCGCGGCGGTGCACAGCGTCGGAGCGTCCGTCACCACCGTGATCATCAACATTCAGGTGGTGATCTACCCGCTGCTGGCGCGGCTCTTCACCCGTACCCCCGTGCCACGGCGTTTCGTTGCCGTGGCCCCCGTCATGCTGCTGGGAATCGCACTGGCCAGCGGGGCCGTCGGCGCTCCGGTCCAGGGCAGTGACCCCGCGCGGGGAGCGGTGTTCGGGCTGATCGCCGGCTGCGGATACGCGGGGTACCTCTTCCTGATGCGACTCGGCGGCGGGCAGGGACACACCGTCGGCCCGGTGTGCACGTCCACCGCGGCCGCCGCGACCGCCGCCGCGCTCCTGGGAGGAGCGTGGACGGGCATCGACCTGTCCCTCGACGGTCGCGCCTGGGCCTGGCTGACGGTACTGGCTCTCGTCGGGCAGGTACTCGCCTGGCTGATGGTGACGCCCGCGTTGCCGAAACTGCCGCCCGATACCGGTGCCGCGCTGCTGCTCGTTCAGCCGGTGCTGGCGATCGGCTTCGGAACTGCGGTCGGAGAACGCCCCACCGCGAGCCAGTACGGTGGATGCGCGCTGGTCGTCCTGATGGTGTGGTGCGTGGGGCCGGCGGCTCCGGGCGCGCTCAAAGCGCGGCCCAGAAGCTGAAGGCTGTCCCGCTCGCCTTACTCGGCCTGCCCGTCCTGGTCGCTCTGCCCGCCATGACAGGCTTGGTCGCTGTGCCCGCCATGACGGGCTCGGTCGCTGTGCCCGGCCTGGCGGCCCTGGTCGCTCTGTCCGCCCCGGCCGGTTACGGTGCGGGCGGCGGCCACGGAATGTCGGCCAGCGCTGGGATCAACTGCTCCTCTTCATGAGCGAGGTGGGCCCGCAATGCGGCGGACATGCGTTCCAGATCGGTGAGGAAACGTTCCGGATCGGCGGTGTCGATGTCCGCCAGGAGGGCCAGCAGGTCGTTCTGGATGCGGGTGATGGTGCGGTGTTCCTCCTGGAGCCGGTCGATGGCGGGCCGCAGTTCGGGGTGGTAGCGGGCGACGGCGGGCAGTATGTGCGCGTCCTCGCCGGTGTGGTGGAATTCCAGGCTCTGGCAGAACGCCAGGCAGTGCTGCCGGATCTGCAGCCCGAGCCCCGGAGCCGGCGGCGCGCCCGGCCCCTGATGAGCGGCCCGCGCTGCGAGGTGGGCTGCCGCCTCGTCGTGTACGTGTCGCAACTGCGCGCGCAACCACGTGTGCACCTGTACGAGCTTGTCGGCGAGCGAGGTGACGGTGGCCGGATTCTCTCCGTCCGCTGCCACGTACTCGGGCTCGGCCGCCTCCAGCACCACGACCGGCAGCGTGCGGGACGTCGCCGCCTGATAGTCGCCGTACCCGGGAGCCACGGCCACCACCTGCGCGAACAGCCGGTCGCGGCGCTCGCCTTCGACAGGCACCGCGATGGCCTCGAACGCCTCGGTGCCGAACTCCACCCGCACCTGCGGGCGCGCGAGCAGATTCCGGTACCAGTCGGGGTGGTCCGGTGCGCCGAGATTCGACCCGACGACGAGCAACAGGCCGCCGTCGCGGACACACCCGAGGGGCACGGTGTGCGGCTTGCCGGAGGTGGCACCGGTGGTGGTCAACAGAAGAAGGTCACTGCCCTCGAACGGGCCACCGACTTTTCCACCGTTGGCCCGGAACTCGGCGATGACCGATTGATTGAAGGACTGGGACATGCTGGTGTCGCTCTCCGAAAGGTGAAAGGGAGGAAGGAAGAGAGGGAAAGAGAAGGAATGGCAGTGCGGGGGAAGCGCGCAGGCATGCTCACGGCGTGCGGCAGTCGCCGCACGCGCCCTCGTTCGGAGAGGTCATCGGTTACGTGTCGTACGTGTCATGGGATGCCGCGAGCTCCACGCCGTACGCAGAACACCGAAACCGAAACAACGAAACCGAAACGCGAAAACCAGAAGGTGGGAACCGGGCCGGAACAGTGCCCAGGCATGTGACGCACCGCCGCGCGCACTCGGCGCGCTGATGTCAGGCTCAGCCTGTGGAGTATGAACTCATGGCGTCGTCCCTAAAAGAAAAGGTGTGTCGCCCGACTGCCGGCCGGCCCACTGCTCTTTGGCCGACGTCACGCGCACACGCATTCCCATTAGACCTAGCGGGCCGACGGCTCGTCAACCGGATGGTGTCGGCGTCTGCCCGTACTCCGGCTGCCACATCGCGTCCTGCACCGCCTGGACGACATCCTCGGGAGCCACGCGCGCGACTCCCTCGCCGACGGCCGCCCGTACCACCGCGACCGCGACGGCAGCCGAAGAAGCACGCAGATTCTCCACCTGCGGCAGCAGCGGCGCTCCCGGGCCGCCACCGGTACGCCCGGCGACCTGCCCGGCGACCGCGTCCGCGGCGGCCAGCAGCATCCCGGGCGTCAGCCGCTCGGCGCGCGAGACCACCACGCCCAGCCCGATCCCCGGGTAGACGAGAGCGTTGTTGGCCTGGCCGATGACGTGCCGGACGCCGTCGATCTCCACCGGGTCCACCGGGATGCCGGCTGTCGTCAGCGCCCTGCCGCCGGTCCAGCGCAGCAGGTCCGACGGCATTGCCTCGATCTTCTCGGTCGGGTTGGAGAGCGGGAAGATGACGGGCCGCTCGACGTGCTCCGCCATTTCCTGCACGATCTGCCGGGTGAAGGCACCGCGTACGGTCGAGGTGCCGATCAGAACGGTCGGGCGCACGTTCCGTACGGTCGTCAGGAGATCGATGTCATCCCGTTCAGCTCCACCGTCCCCCCACCCCTCGACCTCCTCCTTGCGCCGGGCGTAACCCCGCTGATAGTCGCGCAGCCCGTCCATGGCGTCGAGCAGCAGTCCTGGCCGGTCGACGAGCCAGATGCGGCGGGTCGCTTCGGTGCCGTCCAGGCCGTCGCGGACCATGGCCTCGCGTAGCTGGTCGGCGATGCCGACGCCGGCTGTCCCGGCCCCGAACACCACGACGCGCTGCTCGCGGAACGGTACGCCGGTGACGTCGAGTGCGGCCCGGACGGCGGCGAGCGTGATGGCGCCGGTCCCCTGCATGTCGTCGTTGAACATGCGGTAGCGCTCGCCGTACCGCTCCAGGAAGCGCCGTGCGTTGCCCGCGCCGAAGTCCTCGAAGTGCAGGAGCGCGCCCGGGTACAGCGTCGCGACCGTGTCCAGATACGCGGCGACGAAGGCGTCGTAACGTTCGCCGCGCGCCCGGCTGTGCCGTACGCCGAGATACAGCGGGTCGTTGAGCAGCGTCTCGTTGTCCGTACCGACGTCCAGAACCACCGGCAGGCACCGCGCGGGATCGATACCCGCGGCCGCCGTGTACACCGCCAGCTTGCCCACGGCGATCTGGATGCCGTGCACGCCCCAGTCGCCGATGCCGAGGATCTGCTCGGCGTCGGTGACCACGACCAGATCCACCTCGTCCGGCCCGAGACCCAGCTCCTGGAAGGAGCGGCGCAAGTCCTGGGGCCGGTCGATGCAGAGGAAGACGCCGCGCGGGCGCCGGTACTCATGGCTGTACGTCTTGATCGCCTCGCCCACGGTCGGGTCGTAGACGATGGGCAGCAGCTCGGCGAGGTGCTCGGTGAGCAGCCGGTGGTAAAGCACCTCGTTGCGGTCGTGCAACTGCTCCAGATGGTTGTACGCGGCCAGGTCGTCGGGCTGGCGGCGGAGCTGCTCGTACGCGCGCCGCGCCTGCTGGTCCAGCGTGAGCACCGCGTCGGGCAGCCGGCCGACGAGCCCGAGACGGTCACGTTCGGCGGCGGTGAAGGCGGTTCCGCGGTTGACCAGCGGATCGTTCATCACCCGGGGGAGCCGCGGCTGTCTGCTCATACGTCCGCACTCCCCGGCTCGTCTGCCGCCTGCCCGGCCGGTCACACGTACCCCGGCCGGTCTCAGGTACCCCGTCCAGTCTCACGCGAGAGCCCCGTCCCCGCATCCGGTGGATGCGGGGACGGGGCTCTGACCTGCGTGTACGACGCGTGCTCGGCTGGTCCGTGTGAATACGGTGTCAGTCCGTGCGGAGGGGACTGACCCGGCCCTGAAGCAGCCGCGACAGGGAGGCGTGCACGTCCTCCACCGAGCGGTGCGGCTGGAACGACAGCCAGTCCAGTGCGGCTACGAGCACCATGCCGAGGAGGGCGGAGGCCGTCAGCGGGACGTCGAGTTCCTCGGTCAGCTCGCCGACGTCGACGGCGTCCCGCAGCACGTCCTCGACGACGGCGACCGCCCGGCCCCGTACGGACTGCAAGGTCGGCTGCCAGACCCGGTTCGTACGCCACAGTTCCGCCACGTAGAGCTGGGTCAGGGAGGGCGAGCCGGCGATGAAGTCCAGGCCCGCCCGGATCATCGCGTCCAGCGCGTCGACCCGGGTACCGCCGTCCACCCGCACCGCCCGGTCGGCGGCGTCCCGGAGGGAGGCGGCGAGCAGGTCGACGCCGTCCCGCAGCAGCTCCTCGTAGAGGACGTTCTTGCTGGCGAAGTTGTAGTAGACGGTGCCCTTGGCGACACCGGCGCGTTCGGCGATCTCGTCCACCGTGGTGGCGGAGAAGCCCTGCTCGGCGATGAGGGTGACCGCGGCGTCGAACAGCTTGCGCCGGGTGGCGCCGCGGCGGGGCCCGTGGGCCGGGGTGACGGCTTCGGGTCCGGCGCCGGGAGCGGCGCCGCGAACGGCGCCGCTCCCGTGCCTGCCCCGGTGCTGGGTCCGCACGCTCACAGGCTCAGTTCCGGGTGCAGGTCCTTCATCCGTACGACCTGCCGGCTGCGCGCGGTCAGCGAGGTGAGCGCCAGCGCGGCGATGGTGAAGACGGCCAGGACGATCGAGCCCTGCCACACGATCCCGAGGTCACCGCCGGTGATGAGCCGGCGCAGGCCGTCCACCACGTAACTCATCGGCAGGAACGGGTGGATCGCGCCGAAGAATCCGGGGCTGGTCTGCACCGGGTACGTACCGCCCGCCGACGTCAGCTGAAGCATCAGCACGACGAGGGTCAGTACGCGGCCCGCCGGACCGAACTGCGCGCCGAAGAACTGGATGATGGCGGTGAACGCGGCCGTCGCCAGCAACAGGAAGCCGATGGTGGCCCCCGCGCGTTCCATCTCCAGGCCGAGGCCCCAGTGCAGTACGGCCATCAGGGCCAGCACCTGCACGACGCCGATGGCGAAGGCCGGCAGCCAGGACCCGAGCGCGATCCGCCAGCCCGGCGCCCCCGCGGCGAGCGCCCGCTTGCCGAGCGGCGCGAGGAGCATGTACGCGACCATCGCGCCGACCCACAGGGACAGCGGGATGAAGTACGGGGCCAGTCCGGTGCCGTAGTTGGGCGCCTTGTGCATCGACTTCGAGGCCAGCTCGACCGGGTTCGACATGACGTCGGTACGGGCGTCGCGGTCCTTCTTGTCGTAGTCCGGGATCTTGTCCACACCGCTGTTCAGGCCACCGGCGAGCTGGTTGGAGCCGTCCTTCAGCTTGTAGACGCCACCCTTGAGGTCGAGCGCGCCGTCCTCCAGCTGACCGAGACCGTCGCCGATCTTTCCGGAGCCGTTCTTGGCGTCGCCGATGCCGTTGTGGAGCTGGCCTGCGCCGTTGGCGAGGTCACCGGCACCGTTGGCGAGCTTTCCGTTGCCGTCGGCGATCTTGCCCGTACCGTCCGCCACCTTGCCGCTGCCGTCGGCGAGCGCGTTGATGCCCTGGACGAACTGCCCGGCCCCTCGGGAGATCTTCTGGGCACCGGCGTTGAGTTCGTTGATCTGGCCGATCGCCTTTTCCGCATTGCCGGCGATGCCCGGGGCCTTGTCGGCGACCAGCTCGGCACCCCTGTGCAGTTCTCCGAGCTGCGTACGGAGGTGCTGGAGGTCCAGCTTTCCTATGACTCCGTCAACCTTTTCCGCTGCGTCGGCTGCGAGTGCGGTGCCTGCCGCGATGCCCTTCAGCTTCGCGCAGTCGGCCTTGTCGGCGGAAGCGCCACCGCAGCTCTCCTGGTAGAGGGACTTGGCGTCCTCAGCGTTCTTCCGTGCCTCGGCGGCAGCCTTGGCGGAGTTCCCCGGCAGCTTGCCGAGGTCGTCGTTGAGAGCCTTGCTGAGGTCGGCGACGACGCGCGCCTTGTCGGCGATCTCCTTGCTGTGCGCCTTCAGGAACGGCAGATCCTGCTTGGCGATGCCGTTGACCTTGTCGGCGAGCTGCTTGGTGCCCGCGGCCACTCGGCCGGCGCCGTCGCTGAGCTGCTTGCCCTTGGCCTGAGCGGTGCCGAGGCCCGAGTTCAGGTCCCTGGCGCCCTTGTTCACGGCGCCCGCGCCCTGGCTCAGCTCACCGGACTTGTCGCGCAGCGTCCCGGCGCCCTTGCTCAGGTCACCGGACCCCTTGTCCAGCTTCCCCAGCCCGTCCGTCAGCTCGCCATTCTTGTCCTTGGCCGTGCCGAGGCCGTCGGCGAGCTTGTCCGTGCCGTCCTTGGCCTTGCCCAGGCCGTCGTCGAGCTTGGTGGCGCCGTCCGCGGCCTTCGCAGTCTGGTCGTGCAGATCCGAGAACGACACAAAGATCTTGTCGTAGAACTGCCGCGACGACTTCGCCGACGTCTTCGCGCGGATCTCCGAGAAGATCGTCTTGGAGATCGAGCCGACGATGTAGTTGTTCGCGTCGTTCGTACGGACCTGGAGCGCACCCGTCTCCGGGTGGTCACCCGAGCTGGAGGCGATCCGCTCGCTGAAGTCCTTCGGAACGGTCAGGGAGAGGTAGTACGTACCGTTCTCGACGCCCTTCTCGGCGTCGGCGGAGCTGACCTCCTCCCAGTTGAACGTGTTGCTGTCCTTGACGTTCTTGACGAGTTCGTCGCCGGCCTGGACCTTCTTGCCGTCGGCGGTGGCGCCCTGGTCGTCGTTGACGAGCGCGACCGGGATCTTGTCCAGGTTCGCGTACGGATCCCAGAACGAGCACAGGTACAGCGCGCCGTACAGCAACGGGATCAGCATCAGGGCGACGAGGCCCAGCCGGGGGAGCTTGCCCCTGCCGAAGCGCTTGAGCTCAAGCGCGGCGAGCTTCGGCGAGCGCATGGGCTGCTTCCTCCTCGTGGATGTCGGTCGTACCGGCCGTGCCGGTGGTCGAAGTGGGGGCGGGGGTGGCGGCGGATTCGGTGGCCGCGGGCGCGGTCCGTACGACGACCGCGTCGCGCGGGGCGGTGCTGGCCGCCGCCACCACCGTCGTGCCGTGCAGGGCCAGGTCCCGCAGCATCTGCCAGGCCAGCGAACGCTCGTCCTCGGAGAGCTTGAGGTCGACGTCGTCGACGGCCACCAGCCGCGGGCCGTGCATGACGGCCAGCGCGAGCGAGAGCCGCAGCGCCTCGATGCGCTCCAGGTCCCGTACGGCGGTGCGCAGTCCCTTGGGCAGGGTGGCGGGGTCGAGGCCGACGGCGGCCAGCGCGGCCTCGATGCGGGCCCGCGTCGCCTCCTTGTAGCGGCGGCCCCAGGGCAGCCGGGCGCCGAGCGAACCGGCCATCCGGTGGCCCAACAGGGCCTGCTCCTCCAGGTGTTCCCCGGCGGTCAGCGCCGGTTCCAGGTCGGCGACCCCGGGGACGTGCGCGATGGCGGTGAGGCTGCGCACCGTACCCATGCGCTTGGGGAGGGGGAAGCCGGCGACCGTCGCGTGGCCCTCGGCGAGCTTCATACGGCCGGTCAGCGCCAGCAGGAGACAGGTGCGGCCGGAGCCCGAAGGGCCCTCGACGGCGATCAGCGCACCCGGGTCCGCGGTGAGGTGGACGTCTCTGAACGCCCACCCCCGCGGGCCTTTCACTCCGATTCCCCTGGCGTTGACCGCCGCCCCCTGGCGGGTGGTGTCCACGGCCCCTCCTTTGATCTGACTGGTCAGTCTAAAAGTGTGCCGTATGGAGTGGGCTATTGACCAATCAGCGGGCGATCCTGTGAACTCCGTCATGTGGCGGGTGGGGCGCTCCGATGCTTTTGGGGCGTTTGTTGATGATGTTCTCGGTGTGGTCCGTGGTGCTGAGCGCACGGCCGCACCGGTTGGACACTTGCGACGGAGACCGATGACCCACTCGGCCAAACTGATCGCCCCGCTCCTCGCGGGGGCCCTCGTCACGACGCTGCCACCGGCGTCGGCGGCGGCATCCACTCCGGCATCCACGTCGACTTCGGGCGCTCCGACGGCAGCGGCGGTGCAGGCCGCTGGGCCTGCCCAGCCGTCCAGTGCCTCCTGCGCTCCGCGGGATCTGGACCGGTCCGGCGCGCGACCCTCCGAGGGGAAACGTTCCGCCGCGACCGCCGCGGACGACGGTGACGGCTGGACCCCCACCGCCACCCGTATCGACCCCGAGGACGGCCACCACGCCTTCGTCGGCAACGGCTACCTCGGCCAGCGGATAGCCCCCAACGGCGCCGGCTACACGGCCCCCGGTGAGACGACCGGCTGGCCGCTGAAGACACCGCGCTACGACGGTTCCTTCGTCTCCGGCCTGTACGCACGCGGCCCGGAGAAGCTGAAGGGCCGCCAGGCCATCGCCGCGCTCCCGACGTGGACGGGCCTCGACGTCACCGCCGCCGGCGACCGCCCGCAGACCTTCGACTCCTCGACCCCGGCGGGCCGCATCTCGAACTACCGCCAGACGCAGTTCATCCGCTGCGGACTGGTCCGTACGTCACTGACATGGACAGCCGCCGACGGCCGCGCCACCGACCTCGTGTACGACGTACTCGCGGACCGCACCAGCGCGCACACCGGCGCCGTACGGCTGCGCATGACACCGCACTGGGACGGCCGGGCCACCGCCACCGACCGTCTCGACGGACGCGGCGCGCGCCGTATGACGCAGACCGGCGGCGGCGCGCGGCCGGGCGGCGGCCGCACGATGGACGTGACCTTCCGTACGGACGGCACGAACACGGACGGCGCCATCGCCTCGGCCCTGCGCCCCGGCCCCCAGGTCCGCCCGCTGGACGCGACCGCGCAGCACGCGGGCGCGGCGAAGGACCTGAGCAATCAGCAGAGCGTGACGTTCCCCGTACGGGCCGGGCGTTCCTACGAGCTGATCAAGTACGTCGGTGTCGACACCGCCCTCACCTCCCGTGCTCCGCGCGCCGCCGCGACCGTCGCCGCGCAGCGGGCCGCGGACCGGGGCTGGGACGCCCTGTACCGGAAGCACGCCGCCGCCTGGCGGAAACTGTGGCGCAGCGATGTCGAAGTGAAGGGCCGCGGACAGCGGGACGTGCAGGCGTGGGTGCGTGCGGCGCAGTACGGGCTGCTGTCCAGTACGCGTCCCGGCAGCAGCGACAGCATCAGCCCGGCCGGGCTGACCAGTGACAACTACGCGGGCGAAATCTTCTGGGACGCCGAGACCTGGATGTACCCGGGACTCCTGGCCGCCCACCCCGACCTGGCCAAGTCCGTCGTGGACTACCGCTACAGGACCCGGGCCGGAGCCGCCGCCAACGCGAAGAAGCTGGGTTACAAGGGACTGTTCTACCCGTGGACCAGCGGCAGCAAGGGCGACCTCTGGAACGAGTGCCACAGCTGGGAACCGCCGCACTGCAAGACCCAGAACCATCTGATGGGCGATGTGTCCCTGGCGGCCTGGCAGTACTACCTCGCCACCAAGGACACCGCCTGGCTGCGGGAACGCGGCTGGCCGGTACTGAAGGGCATCGCGGAATTCTGGGCGTCGCGCGTCACCCGCAACACCGACGGCAGCTACTCGATCAAAAACGTCGCCGGGCCGGACGAATACAGCAACGGCGTGAACGACGGCGTCTTCACCAACGCCGGCGCAGTCACCGCGCTGCGCAACGCCGGACGCGCCGCCGCACTACTCGGCCGGTCCGTCCCCGCGGCCTGGAAGGACATCGCCGACCGCATCCGCATCCCGTACGACGCGAAGCGCGACGTCTTCCAGCAGTACGACGGCTACAAGAACACGATGATCAAGCAGGCCGACACCGTCCTGCTCATGTACCCGCTGGAATGGCCGATGTCGCAGCGCGCCAAGGTCAGCACGCTCGACCACTACGCCGCTCTCACCGACCCGGACGGCCCCGCCATGACCGACTCGGTGCACGCCGTCGCCGCCGCCGGAGCCGGCGAGCCGGGCTGCTCGACGTACACGTACATGATGCGTTCCATCAAGCCGTTCGTACGCGGCGCCTTCCACCAGTTCTCCGAGGCGCGCGGCGACAAGGCGGGTGCGGGCGACCCGCACGCCGGTTCGCCCGCGCAGGACTTCCTCACCGGCAAGGGCGGTTTCCTGCAGACCTTCACCAACGGGCTGACCGGGCTGCGGATGCGCGAGGACCGGGTGCACCTGGACCCGATGCTGCCGCCGCAGTTGTCCGACGGCGTCACGCTGCGCGGGCTGCGCTGGCAGGGGCGTACGTACGACGTGGAGATCGGTGCGCACAGCACGACGGTGCGGCTGACGGCGGGCGCGCCGATGCGCGTCGAGTCGCCGGAGGGCGAGCGCGTGGTGAGCCGCGGCGTACCCCTGACGCTCAAGACCCGCCGCCCCGACCTCGCGGCGACGGACAATGCGGCCCGGTGCACCACGGTGCGGGCCACGTCGGAGGAGCCCGGTATGTACGCGGGCGCCGCGGTGGACGGCAACGCGGCCACCTCCTGGACGCCGGACGGTCCCGACGGCACCCTGACCGTCGACCTCGGCAAGTTGTCGCGGATCGGGCAGATCACTCCGCGCTGGAAGGACGGTGAGCCCGCCTCGTACGTGGCGCAGGTCTCGACGGACGGCAAGCACTGGTACGGCACCGGGTACGACGGGCGCTCGACGGCCCGCTACGTACGGCTCACGATGCGCGGCGCCGAGGTGACGAAGGACGGCCGGCGCCCCGGGCTCGCGGAACTGACGGTGCAGAAGGCCGTGGGCCCGGCGGCCGGGGAGTAGCCGGGAACGGTTCAGGATCTCCCTCGGAACGGTCCAGGTCGTCGAACGTAGCGATCTGGGCCGTTTTCCTTGACGCAGTCATTGATTTGGTCGCTGTCGGCCGCTGGCCCGGGATGCTGGCCGGGGCGCTGGTCCGGCCATTGGTCTGGACCGAAAGTGACCAATCCGTCCCCGGAACGAGACATCTGTGACCGCTTCCGTCACATAGTGTCCGGACACGCACGGTGTGTCTGACCTGGGAGGGGAACTGTGCGTACGGGTGTGAAGTACGTGGTCGGCGGCGTCTTCGCCGCGATGGTGGGCGTGGCCGGCGTGGGCGCGTACAACGTCTACGAGGCATTCGCCGGCGGCGACTCCGGTACGTCCGGGTCAACGGCCGGTACGACCGCCTCCAGACAGACCGGTCCGCCGAGCGAGGAAGAAGTGCGCAACACCGCGCGCGACTTTCTCGCGGCCTGGAGCAAGGGCGACACCGAGGCCGCCGCCCTCCTCACGGACAACGCCGAGGGCGCGCGCCAGGCGCTGACCGGCTTCCACGACGAGGCCCTGGTGTCGAAGGTGACCTTCGAGGCCGGCCAGAACAACGGCGCGAAGGTCCCCTTCCACGTCACCGCCGAACTCTCGGTGGGCAAGGGCAAGGACAAGGGCGAGAGCAAGGGCAAGGGTGAGGGCCAGGACAAGGCCGAAGGTACGGACGGGAGTAAGGACGAGGGCGAGGGGAAGGGCGTACCGGAGCACGCGACCTGGTCGTACGATTCCGCACTGCGCGTCGTCCGCGGCAAGACCACCGGCAAGGCGCTCGTCGACTGGCAGCCCACCGTGGTCCACCCCGCCCTGCACCGTGGCGAAAGCCTGCAGACCGGCTCCGACGGCGCGCCGCCCGTCAAGGCGGTCGACCGCAACGGCACCGAACTGGACGCCGAAGCCCTCCCGTCGCTCGGTGTCATCCTGCCCGCCCTCCGGGAGAGCTACGGGGAGAAGGCGGGCGGCGTCCAGGGCATCGAAGTGCGCGTCATGGGCGAAAGCGGTCAGCCGGGCAAGACGCTGCACACCGTCGTCAAGGGCCGCGAAGGAACGTTGCGCACGACGCTGGACGCGAATGTGCAGCGCGCGGCCGAAGCGGCGGTCAAGGACTACCGTCAGGCGTCGGTCGTCGTGGTCAAGCCGGGCAGCGGGGACATCCTCGCGGTGGCCAACCACCGTACGGACCAGTTCAACGCGGCCTTCCAGGGCCGGCTGGCACCCGGCTCCACGATGAAGGTCGTCACGGCCGCGATGCTGATGGAGAAGGGCCTGGTCTCCGCGGGCAAGAGCGTGGAGTGCCCGAAGTACGCGTCGGCGGGCGGACGCTCGTTCCACAACCAGGGCATGTTCGCGATCAGCGGCGGCACGTTCTCCGACAGTTTCGCGCGTTCCTGCAACACCGCATTCATCGGCCTGGCCGACCGCCTCTCGGGCACGGACCTGAGCAACGAGGCGCAGGAAGTCTTCGGACTCGGCAAGGACTGGAAGGCCGGAATACCGACGTTCGACGGCAGCGTGCCGCAGAGCGACGGCGCGGACACCCCGGCGGCGCTCATCGGCCAGGGCCGCGTCCAGGCCAACCCGCTGAACATGGCGTCCGTGGCCGCCACCGCCAAGGCCGGGTACTTCTCCCAGCCCGTCCTGGTCTCGCCGGAACTGGACGGCCGGCCGGTCGCCCACGCGAGCCGCGCCCTGCCCCCTTCGGTCGCCGCGCAGCTGCGCGCCATGATGCGGCGTACGGCCGTGAGCGGCACCGGCGCGCGGGCGATGGCCGGACTCAGCGGCGACATCGGCGCGAAGACCGGATCGGCGGAGGCCGACGGCCAGGGCGACGCCAACAGTTGGTTCCTCGGTTACCGCAACGACGCCGCGGCGGCCGCAGTTGTCCAGCAAGGTGGTCACGGCGGCGACGCGGCGGGACCGATTGTCCGAAGGGTGCTCGCGGCGCGCCGCTGAGGGGAAGGGTCGACACTGGGGCGTGCCCGCGTCGGGCCTGCCCGCATCCCGGGGGCACGCCTGCCCCCGGGCGTCGACGAACGGGAGGACCCCTCGTGCGCGTACGTTCCGCGGTTGTCCGTGTCACCGCAGCAGTGCTGGCCGCCGGCTGTCTCACGGCGTGCGCCGAGGGGACACCGGCGGCGGGGCCGGGCCGGGCGGCATCGGCCGGCGCAGACTCGGCCTCGGCCACCGCGGGCCGAACCGCCTCGTCCGCCACGGTTCCGGGAGCGTCCACCGCATCGGCACGTACGGACAAGGGCGGCGGCCTCCCCTCAGCCGCCGGCGGCCAGACCTCGGACTCCTCGGGATCCTCGGCGCCCTCGGACCACAACGACCGCTCCTCGGCCGCGGGCGGCCATCCCTGCTCCCCGTCCGTCTCCCTCGACCGCTACTCCGACGCCCTGGACAAGACCACCTTCCAGGGCACCTTCGTAGGCAACCTCTCCGCACTCGCCCGCGACACCGACGGCTCCCTCGCCGCCCTCTCCGACCGTTCCGTACTGATCGGCCTGGACGGACGGAGCCACCGGCCGGCACGGACAACCAAGATCACTGACGAGAAGGGGGCCGTTCTCGACGCCGAGGGCCTGGCCGTCGAACCGGGCGGGCGCTACCTCGTCTCGTCAGAGACGGAACCTTCCGTACGGCGTTACGACCGTTCCGGCGCGCTCCTCGGACGGCTGCCCCTCCCCGAGGCGCTCCAAGTGGCGCCGGCCGGGCGCGCCCAGTCCAACCAGACCTTCGAGGGCCTCACGCTCGCCCCCGGTAGCGGCACGCTGACCGCCGCCATGGAAGGACAGCTCACCGGCGACGGCAAGGACAGCGCGGGACGCCCCCTGCTGCGCTTCCAGACCTGGCAGCGGCAGGGCTCCGGAACCCGCCCTGCCCCGTACCGGCTGAGCAGGCAGTACGCGTACCCGGTGGACGCCGGACTGGGCGTCTCCGAGATCGCCGCGCTCACCGACGGCCGGCTGCTCGTCCTGGAACGCGGCTTCACCGCCGGCGTCGGCAACACGGTGCGCCTCTATCTCGCCGATCCGCGCCGGGCGAGCGACGTCAGCGGCATCGGCGCACTCCCCGGTGGCAAGGCGGTACGCCCCGCCCGCAAGAAGCTCCTCGCCGACCTCGGCGCCTGCCCCTCCCTGGGCGCCCCCGCACACCAGCCGCAGACCAATCCGCTGCTGGACAACATCGAGGGCATGGCGATCACCGGCCGCGCGCCCGGCGGGCGGCTGCGCGTCATCCTGGTCAGCGACGACAACGAGAGCCCGAAGCAGATCACCCGCCTCTACAGCCTGACGGTGCGGCCCGGCGGCCGTTAATCGTTGACGGCGTCAAGGGTTTTCCCGTTCCCGATTGTTGCGGCGGAATGAAATCCGCTGCCCACGGCGTTGGAGCCTCCTGGTGAACGACGAGACGCGGGAGGCAGCGCGTGACGGGGACGGGGAGCGGTCCAGCGGAAAAGGGCGGCGGCTGGGCACGGCGGCTGACGCGCCTGTGCTGGCAGTACAAGAAGGACGTACTGCTCGCACTCGGCTCGTCACTCGCCGGAATGGGCGTGATGGCCCTCGTCCCGCTCATCCCGAAGCTGATCATCGATGATGTCATCGTCAGCCGCGACCGCCCGCTCGCCCCGTGGGCGACTCTGCTGGTCGTCGCCGCGCTCGCCGTCTACGCGCTGACGTACGTACGCCGCTACTACGGCGGACGGCTGGCGCTCGACGTCCAGCACGACCTGCGCACCCGGATGTTCCGGTCGATCGCGCGGCTGGACGGGCACCGGCAGGACGAACTGAGCACCGGCCAGGTCGTCGGCCGGGCCACCAGCGACCTGCAGCTCATCCAGAGCCTGCTGTTCATGCTGCCGATGATGATCGGGAACGTACTGCTCTTCGCGATCTCGCTGGTCGTGATGGTGGTGCTCTCCCCACTGCTCACCGTCGTCGCCCTGGCCGTCGCCCCCGCCCTGTGGTTCATCGCCCAGCGCAGCCGCAACCGTCTCTACCCCGCCACCTGGTACGCGCAGGGCCAGGCCGCCGCCGTCGCGGGCGTCGTCGACGGCGCGGTCTCCGGTGTCCGCGTCGTCAAGGGTTTCGGCCAGGAGGAGCAGGAGACCGGCAAGCTGCGTACGGTCAGCCGCCGCCTCTTCGCCGGCCGGCTCCGTACCGTACGGATGAACGCCCGCTACACCCCCGCCCTCCAGGCCGTGCCCTCGCTCGGGCAGGTCGCCATGCTGGCCCTCGGCGGCTGGCTGGCCACCAACGGGCAGATCACCCTCGGCACCTTCGTCGCCTTCTCCACCTACCTCGCGCAGCTCGTCGCGCCCGTGCGGATGCTCGCGATGATGCTGACCGTCGGACAGCAGGCACGGGCCGGTGTGGAGCGGGTCTTCGAACTCGTCGACACCGAGCCGATGATCGAAGAGCGCCAGGACGCGCTCGAACTCCCCGCCGACGCGCCGGCCACTGTCGAGTTCGAGCAGGTCTCCTTCGGCTACGGCAACGGGCGGCCCGTGCTGGAGGACTTCTCGCTGCGCATCGAGCCCGGCGAGACCGTCGCCGTCGTCGGCACGTCCGGCAGCGGCAAGTCCACCGTCTCGCTGCTGCTGCCCCGTTTCTACGACGCGACCGCGGGCCGGGTTCTGGTGGGCGGCCACGACGTACGCGACCTGAGCCTCGCGTCGCTGCGCGCGGCCATCGGCCTCGTACCGGAGAACAGCTTCCTGTTCTCCGACTCCCTGCGCGACAACATCGCCTACGGAACCCCGGACGCCACCGACGAGCAGATACGTATCGCCGCGCGTGCCGCACAGGCCGACGGCTTCATATCCGCCCTGCCCGACGGGTACGACACCGAGGTCGGCGAACAGGGCCTGACCCTCTCCGGCGGCCAGCGCCAGCGCGTCGCGCTGGCCCGCGCGATCCTCACCGACCCGCGGCTGCTCGTCCTGGACGACGCGACCTCCGCCGTCGACGCCCGCGTCGAGCACGAGATACACGAGGCCCTGCGCGGGGTGATGGCGGGCCGTACGACGCTGCTGATCGCCCACCGCGCCTCCACCCTCGCCCTCGCCGACCGCGTCGCCGTCCTGGACGGCGGCCGGCTGGTCGACATCGGTACGCGCGAGGAACTGGAAGGACGCTGCGAGCTGTACCGCCGCCTGCTGACCGATCCGGACGAGCTGGGTGGTACCGGTGTACCAGGCGGTACCGGTGTACCAGGCGGTGCCGACGAGCCGGGTGGGGTCGATGAGCTGGGAGGCTCCGGCGAGCTGGGCGGTACCAGCCTGGAGCGCCCCGGCTTCGGCGGAGAGTCCGCGGCGAGCGGTTTGCTGGAACGCCCGGTTACGGCGGATTCCGGCGCGCCCGCTCCGTCCGAAGCGGTACCCGACCACCGCGTCAACGGCATCACTCCCCATTTGTGGAAACGCTTCGACACGGAAGCTGACACCGGGCCCGGCACGGCCGCCGGAGCCCCCGAAGCCCCCGAAGCCGCGCCCGGCATGGCCGCCAGCCCGGAACTCCTCGCCCGGGTCGCCGCCCTCCCGCCCGCGACCGACACCCCCGACATCGACGAGGAGCGGGCCGCCCGCCCCGAGAAGTCCTACGGTCTGCGCCGGCTCCTGCGCGGTTTCGGCGGCCCGCTGGCCGTCGCCCTCGCCCTGGTCGCCGTCGACGCCGTCGCCGGACTGCTGCTCCCGGTCCTCATCCGGCACGGCATCGACGACGGCGTACGGCGCGCACAACTGGCGGGCGTCTGGACGGCCGCCGGCCTCGCGCTGTTCGTCGTACTCGCCCAGTGGGCGGCCCAGATCGGCTCGAACCGCATGACGGGCCGCACCGGCGAACGCGTCCTCTACTCGCTGCGCGTAAAAATCTTCGCGCAGCTCCAGCGCCTCGGCCTCGACTACTACGAGCGCGAACTGACCGGAAAGATCATGACCCGGATGACGACGGACGTGGACGCCCTGTCCACGTTCCTGCAGACCGGTCTGGTCACCGCCGTCGTCTCCGTACTGACCTTCTTCGGCATCCTCGTCGCGCTCCTGGTCATCGATGTCCAGCTGGCCCTGGTCGTCTTCGCCACCCTCCCGCCGCTGATCATCGGTACGTACTTCTTCCGCAAGCAGAGCGTGAAGGCGTACGAACTCGCCCGCGAACGCATCAGCGTCGTCAACGGCGACCTCCAGGAGAGCGTCGCCGGACTGCGGATCGTGCAGGCGTTCCGCCGCGAGCGCAGCGGCGCCGACCGGTTCGCGGAACGCAGCCACGCCTACCGCGCGGCCCGCATCCGCGGCCAGTTCCTGATCTCGGTCTACTTCCCGTTCGTCCAGCTCCTGTCCTCCGTTGCCGCGGCGCTCGTCCTGATCGTCGGCGCCGGCCGGGTCGGCGCCGGCACCCTCACGGCGGGCGCGCTGGTCGCGTACCTGCTCTACATCGACCTGTTCTTCGCCCCCGTACAGCAGCTCTCGCAGGTTTTCGACGGCTACCAGCAGGCCGCCGTCTCGCTCGGCCGCATCCAGGAACTGCTGCGCGAGCCGACCACCACACCCCAGGCCGAGAATCCGCGCGCGGTGCGCGAGCTGGCGGGCGAGATCACCTTCGAGGACGTGCACTTCCGGTACGGGGGTGCCGCCTCCGAAAGCGAAACCGGCACCGTCTCCGAAGCCACGGGAGCCTCACACGCCTCCAGCAGCCCCAACGCCACCGACAGCTCCAACGCCTCCGAAAACTCCGACAGCTCCACCGCCACAGCCCTCTCCGGCATCGACCTGACCATCCCCGCCGGGCAGACCGTCGCCTTCGTCGGTGAGACCGGTGCGGGCAAGTCCACCCTGGTCAAGCTGGTGGCGCGGTTCTACGACCCGACGGCCGGCACCGTCCGCGTCGACGGTACGGACCTGCGCGAACTGGACCTCACCGGCTACCGGCACCGCCTCGGCGTCGTACCGCAGGAGTCCTACCTGTTCCCCGGTACGGTGCGCGACGCCATCGCGTACGGGCGCCCGGACGCCACCGACGCCGAGGTGGAGGCCGCGGCCCGGGCGGTCGGCGCCCACGACATGATTGCCGGGCTGGACGGCGGCTATCTCCATGAGGTCACCGAACGCGGCCGTAACCTTTCCGCAGGCCAGCGCCAACTGCTCGCGCTCGCCCGCGCCGAACTCGTCGATCCCGACATCCTGTTGCTCGACGAAGCCACCGCCGCGCTCGACCTGGCCACCGAGTCCGCGGTCAACGAGGCCACGGACCGGCTGTCTGGACGGCGTACGACGCTCGTGGTGGCGCACCGCCTGACCACCGCGGCCCGCGCCGACCGGGTCGTGGTCCTTGCCCACGGCCGGGTCGCCGAGGACGGAACCCACGCCGAACTCCTCGCCAGGGGCGGACGCTACGCCGAACTGTGGCGCGCGTTCACGGGCGAGGAAGAGCCGGTGGCTGCCTGAACGCCCGCGACGACGCCCTGCCCGCCAAGGTGCCGTGCGCACCGGCGTCCGGTCGGCCGCTGAGCTGACCGGACGACGACGACGGACGACGACGTCGGGTGGCGGGTGGCGGGCGGTGGGCGGTGGGCGCCGGGTGGCGCGACCACTTACCACCGTTCCTCTCCGAAAAGAAGGGGCTGGTGGGACCGTTGCCGCGCCGATAGGTTCACCCCGACCTTTGCTGTCCCAAGGGGAGGGTGCAATGCGCAAGGCCATCAGATGCCTGCTGTCACTCGCGGTGCTCATAGGCACGGCGAGTGCGGGCACGGCGTCGGCGACCGCGGCCACCGCCGTGAAGCCGAAAGCGACCGACATCAAGGACCGGATCCTGGCGATCCCGGGGATGAGTCTCGTCCAGGAGAAGCCGGTCGACGGCTACCGCTTCTTCGTCCTCAACTACACCCAGCCGATCGATCACCAGCACCCCTCCAAGGGGACCTTCCAGCAGCGGCTGACCCTGCTGCACAAGTCCGTCGACCGGCCCACGGTCTTCTTCACCTCGGGCTACAACCTCAATACGGACGTACGGCGCAGCGAACCGACGCAGATCATCGACGGCAACCAGGTGTCGATGGAGTACCGGTACTTCACGCCGTCGCGGCCGCAGCCCGCCGACTGGAAGAAGCTCACCATCCGGCAGGCAGCCAACGACCAGCACCGCATCTTCAAGGCGCTGCACCGGATCTACGACCAGAACTGGATATCCACCGGCGGCAGCAAGGGCGGCATGACCGCCACGTACTACCGCCGTTTCTTCCCGGACGACATGGACGGCACCGTCGCCTACGTCGCGCCGAACGACGTGAACAACAAGGAGGACTCGGCGTACGACCGGTTCCTCCGCACCGTCGGCACCGCCCAGTGCCGCAAGGACCTCGCGGCGCTGGAGCGCGAGGCACTGCTGCGCCGCGGCGAGATCGTCAACCGCTACGCGAAGTGGGCGCAGGACAACAAGAAGACCTTCAAGCTCGTCGGCACCATCGACAAGGCGTACGAGGTCCTCGTCACCGACCTGGTGTTCGGCTTCTGGCAGTACCAGCCGGCTGCCACCGCCTGCCCCGAGGTCCCCAAGAAGACCGCCACCACCGACGAACTGTGGAAGTGGATCGACAAGGTCGGTGGCTTCGACAGCTACACCGACCAGGGCCTTGAGCGCAATCTGCCGTACTACTACCAGGCGGGCACCCAGCTCGGCGAGCCCAGCTACAAGTACGACCACCTCAAGGACCTGCTGCGCTACCCGGGCATCAACAACTCCCGGACCTTCGTGCCGCGCGACATCCCCCTGCACTTCGACAAGAACGCGATGCGGGACGTGGACCGGTGGGTGCGTCATCACGGTGAGCGCATGATGTTCGTCAACGGTGAGTGGGACCCGTGGAGCTCCGAGCCGTTCCGGCTGGGCTCCGGTTCCGAGGACTCGTACGTCTACAAGGTTCCCGGCGGCAACCACGGCTCGAACATCGCGAAGCTGCGGGAGCCCGACCGCAAGAAGGCGACCGAGGCCCTGCTCGACTGGGCGGACGTCGACGCTCCGCAGGGCGCCGAGGCCGCGCCGCTGGCCCCGTACGACAAGAAGCTGGACAAGCGGGACGTCTCGGAGATGCAGATGCTGCGTCCGTGATGTCGGCGCGCGGTGTGTGACGCGTCTCGTGTGATGCGTCTCGTGCGACGCGTTCTTTGTGACGTGTGACGTGTGGTGCGAGACGCGTGACGTACGACGCCGGATGCGTGACGTGTGGCGCGTGGCGTATGACGCGAGACGCGTCACGACTGAGGGACGGCCTGGAGCACGGGCCGGCGGTTCACAGGCGGCGGGCGCACCCTACCGGTGCCCCGCCGCCCAACTGCACGTACAAGTCCGTGTCGGCCGGACAGGCAGAACGAGAACGGACCGCCGCTGTCACTGTGAACTGCGGCGCCCGAGCCCCCGTCCCGTCACATGCGGTCTCCTTCACCTCGCCTTGCCGCGACGGGCGGACGCAGTCCCCGACGATGGTGCGCGGGCCGCCGCCCCCGCCGGGATCACCGGGGTGCGGCGCTTCCAGATTGCGCATACAGGCGTAGCCCTGCGGTACCGCGCCGTCACCGTTCTCGTCGGAAGCGGGCCGGCGTTCGCTGATGTGCAGCACGAAGTCCGTCCGTTCCGGACACAGCGGGCCCTGCGCCTGCGGACCGTCGTGCCGGGAGAGCACCAGGGCAGCGGCCCTCTCGCTGCGGCAGGACACTTGGTAAAAGACGGTACGTCCGCGGCTGCTGCACGTACCCGGGGCGAGAAACGTTGCTGCCGGAGACGGATACGGAGACGCGGTGGCCGCACCGCCGCCGCTTCCGCCCCCGCTTCCGTTCCCCTGCCCATTTCCGTCACCGTTCGCGGCCGAGCCACTGCCGTCGCGCTGGCAGGCGGACAACGCCACGAGCAGCAGAGCCGCCATCACGCAATCCACGGCGCCGTTCCCGTACCCCTTGACCCTGCGCATCGCGGCCCCCTGCGTCCCCCGGTGCGTGCACCTCAGCCTGGCCCGCCCATTCGGGCGCACGCCAGGCGTAACGGACGCATTGCGCACGAGGTACGGGCCGCGCAGTACGCAGCGCTGCGGGGCCGGCGGTACACGGTCCGTACGGAGCCCGGCAGCGCCGAAGCCCCGTACGAAGATTCACCGTGGGCGCCGTGGGCATCACTGACACCTCTGACACCGCCAGTACCGCTGACACTGCCGATACCGCTTACGCCGCCGGCACCGTCGGCTCAGTACGACAGCCCGTGCCCGACCGGGTGGAGAACGCTCCCCGGCGCATCAGCACGCATCACCGGTACCGGCAGCTTCCCCTGCGGATCGCGCCGCCCGGCGATCACCCGGGCCGCGGCCCGCAGCTCCACGTCCGTCCAGGAGTAGGTGGCCAGCGCCGCCCGTACGCCCGGCAACTGCGCGATGTCGTACGGATTGCGCACGGCCACCTGCACCACCGGCTTGCCGGTGCCCAGCAGTGCCGCGACCAGGGCGCGCTGCGACGACGACGCCGTGACGTTGTACGTCGCCACGATCGCCGCGTCCTGCGTACGGAGCGCCGAAACCGCCCGGTCGATCAGTTCCCGGGTGGGCGCGGTGCCGGTGGGGAGCGCGGTCGTCGTGAAACCCAGCTGATTGAAGGCCTCTGCGAGCACCTTGGTGGGCGGGCCCCCGGTCCCGGACGGCGATGCCGCGTCGGCGCCGGTCACCAGCAGACGCCGCTGCGCGCGCCGGGACAGCGGCAACGGCCCGCCGTCGTTGACGAGCAGCGTGGTGGTACGGTCCGCGATCCGGTCCGCCGTGGCGAGGTGCCGCCGCGTACCGACGGAACGTTCCACCGCGCGGTGCGTCGTGTACGGATCGTCGAACAGCCCGCGCCGCTCCTTGAGCAGGAAAATGCGCATCAGTTTCTCGTCGATGTCCTGCTCGGTCAGCTCGCCCGTCCGTACCGCCTTGAGCACGCTCGCGAAAGCGACGGCGATGTCCGGCGGATTGAGCAACTGGTCGACCCCCGCCTTGAGCGCGAGCACGGCCACCCGGGCGTCACCGTACTTCGTCCGTACGCCCTGCATTCCGAGCGAGTCGGTCACCACCACACCGTCGAAACCGAGACGCTCGCGCAGGACGCCGGTGAGGATCGGCCGGGACAGCGTGGCCGGGTCCTCGTTCGCGTCGAACGCGGGCACGACGATGTGCGCCGTCATGATCGAATCGATGCCGGCCTCGATGGCGGCCCGGAACGGCGGGGCGTCCAGCCGCTCCCACTCCTCGGCGGTGTGCCGGATGTACGGCAGCCCCACGTGGCTGTCGGTGCCGGTGTCGCCGTGCCCGGGGAAATGCTTGGCCGTCGCGGCCACCCCGGCGCGCTGGTACCCCTGTACCTGCGCGGTGACCAGCCGCGCCACCGCCTTCGGCTCGGAACCGAAGGAGCGTACGCCGATCACGGGATTCGCGGGGTTGACGTTCACGTCGGCGACCGGCGCGTAGTCCTGCCGGATGCCCATCGCACACAGTTCCTCGCCCGCGATCCGTGCGGCCGTACGGGCGTCCTCGCGCGATCGCCCGGCGCCCAGCGCCATCGCGCCCGGGAAGAGCGTGGCGGGCGCGCCGATCCGTGCCACTATCCCGTGCTCCTGGTCGGTGGAGATCAACAATGGTACGGGGACACGCTGGGCGGCGGCGGCCCGCTGGATGCCGTTGGAGAGGTCGGCGATCTGGTGGGGATCGCGGGTGTTGTGCGCCCAGCCGAAGTAGATGATGCCGCCGAGGTGGTACTTGGCGACCAGTTCGACGGCGTTGGAGACCCCCATCTCCTTACGGTTGGCCTCGGCGTCGGCGGGGTCCGGATCGGTCGCGGAGTGCCCGTAGACCCGCATCACGAACAACTGGCCGACCTTTTCCTCCAGATTCATCCGGGAAACGAGCCGAGCCGCGCGAGCACGGGCGTCGGTGGCCCCGGAGGCGCGCGGGCCGGAAGCGGCGGCGTGAACGGCGCCGCCGCCCGTACCCATGGCACAGGCGGCGGCCGCGGCGGTGGTCAGGACGGTACGTCTGGAGTGCATCGGCGCTCCTTCCGGAAAGCTTCCTCGCCGAGTGCTGCCCCGGCGGTCCGAAGGAAACTTCCAAGAAGTCACGAGTAGCCGGAAAAGGATGGCCGGTCAATGTTCGACGGCTCTGCCAGTCGGGGGACGCGGTGGTCGCCGGTGACGGACGGCCCGGCCCGGGGGGGGCGGTGATCCGCCACCGGCGCGTTGGAGGGGGTGCACCGGTGGCGGGTGCTGCCGGCCGCAGGCGGCGGAGAGGGTGGTCAGCAACGCAGCCAGCAGCGAGGCCGACACCGCACTGCGGGGTCACACAGCACACCGTTTTGACGGTCGGCGGGCCGGGTGGGTTCCCCGGTTCGGCGTGAATACGGGAAAAGGTACGGATGTGGGGCGATGTGTTCTTGAGGCCGCAGCGAGTGGTGCAGAAACGTTTCTGGGAACGGGCGCGGTGGGCGGGGATTCGTACGGCCGTGGCTTCGTACTCCCCGTATCTCCGTAACCCGGTACCCCCGAAGCCCCCGTACCTCCGTATCCCTGCCCGTCCGGGCCGGCTCGGCGCCCGCCGCCGTCGCGTACCTGAACACGTGGTGCCTTCTACCGAACGACACCCGCGCGGCCGGGCGCGACAAACGGCCGCACGCGGCACGGCCTCCCGATGCCGCGCTCCTCAGGCCGCAGCCGACGCCACCAGCCGCTCCAGGTGCTCGCGCCCCGCGCTCAGCAGCCCGGGAAGGTCGGCGGCGCGTGGGTACCACCGCTTCTCGTACTCCCAGCACAGCCAACCGTCCCACTGCGCGCGGACGAGCGCCCCGATGCAGTCGGCCAGCGGGACCGTGCCCGCGCCGAGCGCCAGGGGAGTGGCGTCCTCGGCCGAAGCAACGTCCTTGACCTGCACGAACCCGAGATACGGGGCGAGCGCCGCAAACGTGTCGGCCGGCGCCTCACCGCCGAGCCACGGGTGAAGTACGTCCCAGAGCGCGCCGATGTGCCGGTGCCCCACGGGGCCCACGATCCGCGCCGCGTCGGCACCGCGGGGATGCGAGTCGTGCGTCTCCAGAAGAACGCGTACATCCCGCTCCGCCGCGAACGGCGCGACCGCGGCCAGGTGCCGGGCCGCCTCCGCATCGGCTTCCGCGACGGGACGGTCACCCCCACCAGGGAACACCCGCACGAACTTGGCTCCCATGTCCGAAGCGAGGACGACCAGCTCGGTCAGCTCCGCCGCCAGCTCCTCCTCGCCACGTTCGTCATGGGCCGCGGCCACTCGCGCGTACCCGGACACCGCCAGAATGCTCACTCCGGCATCGGCGAACTGCTGACGTACCGCTGCACGTTCGCGCAGCCCGATGCGCGGATGCACCTGTTCCTCTGGGTGGGCCCGTAGCTCCACCCCGTCGAATCCGGCGCCGGCCGCCAGCTGCACGACCTCGCCCACCGGCATCCCGGGCACTCCGAGTGTCGAGAACGCATATCGCATATCGCTCATGAGAACCATGTGAACACAGATCAGAGCGGCAAACGCCAGTCCTGTCCGACGAGGTCCCGCCCGAAACTGTGATGCGGCTTCTCGGCGGTCAGCTCGAAGCCCGCGCGCTCGTACAGGACGCGCGCCGCGCTCAGTACGGAGTTCGTCCACAGGACCAGTTCGCGGAAGCCGGCCTGGCGGGCGAAGCCGACACACGCGGACACGAGAGCCTGGCCGACGCCGCGCCCGCGTGCTTCCGGTTCGACCAGGAGCAGCCGCAGCCGGGCCGTTCGAGGAGGCGTCTCGTCCGCCGGGGCGATGACCGTGTCGATACCGTCCCGTACGCACATGACGGCGCCCACCCGTTCGCCGTCCAGATCGGCGATCCAGACGCGGTCCCAGCGCGCGTCGCGACGTTCGCCGTATTCGGCGACGATACGGGCCACCAACGCCTCGTAGTCGAGGTCGAAGCCGTACTCCCGCGCGTACAGGGCCGCATTGCGCTGCACCATCCAGCCGAGGTCGCCGGGCGCGGGGGCGCGCAGCCGCAGCACGGGCTCCGGGCGCTCCGCCGTGTCGCCGAGCAGCTCTCTTATGGTCGCCATCGACTCCGCGAGGCGCGCCCGGTCCCAGGGGGCAAGTCGGTTGAGGAGCGTTCCCACGGAGTCGCACGAACGTTCCTCCAGGAGGTCCGCTGTCGCACGGCCCTCCTCGGTGAGCATGATGCGCTGCCGCCGCCCGTCCCGCTCGGAAGGGCCGCGGGTGATCAGACCGCTCTCCTCGAACCTGCTGAGCAGCCTGCTGAGGTAGCCCGCGTCCAGGGAGAGCGAGGCGCGCAGGTCGGCGGCGTCAACCTGCTGGGTGTGCGCGATCTCGTACAGGGCCCGGGCTTCGGTGAGCGTGAACGGGGTGTAGAGGTGGCGGCCGTAGTCGAGCGCGCCGAGGAGGTTCGTGTAGAAGTGGTTGAACCTGCGGATTTCCTGCACCTCGTGGGCTGACATGGCGCATCCCGCCTTACCGTTGACCCAGTCAAGGTTGACTGCGTCAAGAGTATGGGACGGACGTGGACGCGCGAACCATCAACTCGCCGCGGAGCGTCGCGACTTCTCCCGGCGGCGACGCCTCACGCCCCATCGCCAATCGCCCGGCCCGCGCGCCCGCCTCCTGAAGCGGCAGCCGTACGGTGGTGAGCGCCGGAGCCGCGTCCGCGCTGAACGGCAGATCGTCGAAGCCCGCCACGGAAATGTCGCCGGGTATCCGCAGGCCGCGGTCGCGCAGCGCGGCGCACACTCCGAGAGCGGCGGTGTCGTTGGCCGCGACGACGGCCGTCAAGGAAGCGTCACGGCGCAGCAGTTCCTGGGCGGCGTCGTAGCCGGCGGCGCGGTCGTAAGCGCCGTGGACGGTGCGGTGGGCCGGGTCAGGGATGCCGTGCGCGGCGAGGGCGGCCCGGTGGCCCTCCAGGCGGTGGCGGGTAGTGGTACGGCCGGGCGGCCCGGCGACGTACCCGATGTTCCGATGGCCGAGCGAGACCAGGTGCTCGGTCAGACGTCGGGCGCCACCCCGATTGTCGAAGGCAAGGGTGACGAGCTGCGGGGGGACTGGCGGCGGGGCGAAAAGGCCGCCATGAGAGGCGGCACGGTCATGGGAGCGTCCCACGGTGGTGCGCGTTTGCGGGGCCGGACCGGCCTCAGGGCGCTCCCCGCCGCCTGCCCCTGGCGTAACAGGCGGGCGTCCGCACAACACCACCCTCGTACCCGCACCGGCGAGCCGTGTCAGTGCCGCGGCGACAGCCTCAGCGTGATCGGCGTCCTCCACCACGCCGCCGGTCAGAACGACTGCGGACGCGCGTTGCCGTTGGAGCAACGTCAGGTAGGTGAGTTCTCGCTCCGGGCAGCCACTGGTGTTGCACACGACGGCCAGCTTTTCGTCGATCCGCACCATCTGGTTCGGGGGACCGGGGTGACGGCGCGCACCGCCGTCACCCGTTCGTGTGCCCATTCCGTCGGCCGTCGGCGTGCCCGAGCCACCGCTCACCTCGGATTGCACGGCCGAGGCGAGGATTCCGAAGAACGGGTCGGCGATGTCGTTGACGAGAATGCCCACCAGATCCGAAGTAGCGGCGGCCAGCGCGCTGGCCGGGCCGTTGACCACGTACTCCAGGTCCGTCACGGCGCGCAACACGCGCGCTCGGGTGCTCTCGGCGACCGGGTAGTTGCCGTTCAGTACGCGCGAGACGGTCGCCGTCGAAACCCGCGCCCGCGCCGCAACATCCGCCAGTGTCACTGCCATCGATCGTCCCGCCCGCTGTCGTGCCTCTTGTCCTTGCCTCGTGCCGCAGGCTAGCTTCTCCGGCGATGGAAAGCGCTTACTACGCGTTTCTGGCCCGCGCTCGCCGTCGGCTTGGCCATCGTCGTCATGAAACGTCAACCACTGTCCTCCGCCCGCCGTGCGCGTCGGCGCTGGTACCGCGCTCGTGCCCCGTGAGCGGAGTGCTCCGTAAGGAAGGGCCGGACCGTGACACGCACGACCGTACGCATCGCCATGAACGGCGTGACCGGACGCATGGGCTACCGCCAGCACCTGGTCCGATCCCTCCTCGCACTGCGAGAACAGGGCGGACTGGATCTCGGTGACGGCACGGTGATCTGGCCGGAACCCATTCTTGTGGGCCGCGCCGGACCCAAGCTGCGGGCGCTCGCCGAGCGCCACGGCCTGGAGCACTGGAGCACCGATCTCGACACGGTGCTCGCGGACGACAGCGTCGACATCTACTTCGACGCCCAGATCACTGCCGCGCGCGAGGAATCCGTAAAGAAAGCGCTTGCTGCCGGAAAGCACCTGTACTGCGAGAAGCCCACCGCCACCAGTCTCGATGGCGCGCTGGAACTGGTCCGCCTGGCCGACGAGGCCGGCGTCAAGCACGGCGTCGTACAGGACAAGATCTTCCTGCCCGGCCTGCTCAAGCTGCGCCGCCTGGTCGAAGGAGGGTTCTTCGGGCGCATCCTCTCCGTGCGGGGTGAGTTCGGCTACTGGGTCTTCGAAGGCGACTGGCAGTCGGCGCAGCGCCCGTCCTGGAACTACCGGGCCGAGGACGGTGGCGGCATCGCGGCCGACATGTTCCCTCACTGGGAGTACGTCCTGCACGAACTCTTCGGCCGGGTACGCACCGTGCAGGCCCAGGTCGCCACCCACGTACCGCGTCGCTGGGACGAGAACGGCAAGCCGTACGAGGCCACCGCGGACGACGCCGCGTACGGAATTTTCCAACTGGACGGCGGCATCGTCGCGCAGATCAACTCCTCGTGGGCGGTGCGGATTCACCGCGACGAACTGGTCGAGTTCCAGGTGGACGGCACGGAAGGCTCCGCCGTCGCCGGGCTTCGGAAGTGCCGCGTTCAGCACCGCGCCGCTACTCCCAAGCCGGTCTGGAACCCCGACATTCCGGCAACCGAACCGTTCCGCGAACAGTGGCAGGAGGTACCGGACAACGCGGAATTCGACAACGGCTTCAAGGCGCAGTGGGAACTGTTCCTGCGCCATGTCGTACGGGACGAACCCTGGCGCTGGGACCTGGCCGCGGGCGCGCGCGGTGTCCAGCTCGCCGAGCTGGGACTGAAGTCGTCGGCGGAGGGCCGCCGCCTGGACGTACCGGAGCTCGGGCGATGAGCGGTCGGGGGAGTGGTGCATCCAGCGAGCCATCCACGGCCGGCACACCTCCTACCCCATCCCGTACCGTCTTCGCCGCTGCCCATGTGGTAGCCGACCCCTTCGCCGACACCACGCCCGAAGGCCCTGCCGTCATCGACTGGGACGCCACCCTGGCCTTCCGCCGCCACCTCTGGTCGCACGGCCTGGGCGTCGCCGAAGCCATGGACACCGCGCAGCGCGGCATGGGCCTCGACTGGTCCTCGGCAGCCGAACTGATCCGCCGCTCCGCCGCCGAAGCCGCGGCAACGGGCGGGCGTATCGCCTGTGGAGTCGGCACGGACCAACTGACCGTGCCTGAAGCGAGCCTGGCTGATGTCCGTGCCGCCTATGAGGAGCAACTCTCACTCGTGGAGGGGGCAGGCGCCCAAGCCGTCGTCATGGCTTCCCGGCAGCTCGCCGCGACGGCCACCGGACCGGAACCGTACGTGGAAATCTACGGGCATCTGCTGCGCCAGGCCGCCGCGCCGGTGATCCTTCACTGGCTCGGCCCGATGTTCGACCCCGCTCTAAAGGGTTACTGGGGCAGCCCGGACCTGGACCTGGCAACCGACACGTTTCTGCAGATCATTACCGAGCACCCCACCAAGGTGGACGGTGTGAAGGTGTCGTTGCTGGACGCCGACCGCGAAGTCGAGCTGCGCCGGCGCCTCCCGGAGGGCGTGCGTTGCTACACGGGCGACGATTTCCACTACCCCGAGCTGATCGCCGGTGACGCGCACGGCTTCAGTGACGCGCTGCTCGGCATCTTCGATCCGCTCGCTCCGCTGGCGGCTGACGCCGTACGCCTTCTGGACGGCGGCGACACCGTCGGCTTCCGCAAACTGCTGGACCCGACCGTCGCGCTCTCCCGCCACCTTTTCCAGACGCCGACGCGTTACTACAAGACCGGCGTCGTCCTGCTCGCCTGGCTCGCGGGGCACCAGGCGCACTTCACGATGGTCGGCGGCCTCCACTCGGCACGTTCGCTGCCCCACCTGAAGCGGGCGTACGAACTGGCCGACGCCTTGGACCTGTTCCCGGACCCGGAGCTGGCGGCGGCCCGTATGCGCCGACTCGCCTCGGTGTACGGAGGTACGGAATGAGCAGCGCCCTGCCGCCTCGTTCGGAAGAAACGGACGAAGCTCTGCTCTCCCGCTTCAGCATCAACCAGCAGACCGTAAAGCAATGGTCCCTGCCCGAACTCGTCGACGGCTGCGTGAAAACGGGAGTACGCGGCGTCGGTCTCTGGCGCGCTCCTGCGCAGGAATACGGAGTGGCCGCCGCCGCCCGGCTCGTACGGGACGCGGGGCTGACCGTCACCAGCCTTTGCCGCGGTGGTTTCTTCACCGCCCTCGACTCGAAGGAACGCACGGAAGCGCTGGCCGACAACCGGGCCGCCATCGAGGAAGCTGCGACTCTCGGGACCAGCACCCTCGTCCTCGTCTCGGGCGGGCTGCCGCCGGGCAGCCGCGATCTGCACGGTGCCCGTGAACGTGTCGCCGACGCGCTGGGCGAACTCGTCCCGCACGCAGCCGAGGCAGGGGTGCGCCTCGCGCTCGAACCGCTCCATCCCATGTACGCGGCGGACCGCTGTGTCGTGTCCACCCTCGCCCAAGCCCTGGCGCCGGCCGAACGGTTCCCGGCCGAGCAGGTGGGCGTGGTCGTGGACACCTACCACTTGTGGTGGGACGACACGATCGGCTCGCAGATCGGCCGCGCGGGTGCCGGAGGCCGTATCGCGGCCTTCCAGCTCGCCGACTGGGTGACGCCACTGCCCGCCGGCGTACTGCTCGGGCGGGGGCAACTCGGGGACGGCGTGGTGGACCTGCGCTGGTTCCGGGAGCAGGTGGACGCCGCCGGCTACCGGGGGCCCGTCGAAGTGGAGATCTTCAATCCGGCGCTGTGGGAGCGGCCGGGGACGGAGGTGCTGGCCGAAGTCGTCGAGCGGTTCGCCCGCCACGTCATGCACGCCAGGTAACGATGAGATAACTCAACGGATCCGTGCAACCGTTCCCGGGCCCGGCGGGTCGTACTTGTCGTCGGGCTCCCGAGGGGAGAGGGAACCGGGGGGATCCGAGGGGGGATCTGGGGGCCGCACGGAGGGGGAATCGAGGGGCCCGGTCTTCGGACCGGGCCCCTCGAAGCGTCTCGGCACGGGTGGCGATCCGGCGCGGCGAAGTTGTCCGTGACGGTTGTGGGAGTCGCCGGACAGCAGTCGTCGGGCCGCACCACAGAGCCTTCCGACCGAGTTATCCACAGGCCTGAACGCGATGTCGGACCTCGGCGGTACCGTCGGTTCATGTTCATTCCAGCCGTGGTCGAAGGGGTCCTGGAGCGGATCACCTACGCCAATGAGGAGACCGGTTACACGGTCGCGCGTGTCGACACGGGCGGCTCCGGCGATCTCCTCACTGTCGTCGGTTCGCTGCTGGGCGCGCAGCCGGGGGAGTCGCTGCGGCTGGAAGGCCGCTGGGCCTCCCACCCGCAGTACGGACGGCAGTTCACCGTCGAGAACTACACGACGGTCCTGCCCGCGACGATCCAGGGCATACGCCGCTACCTCGGATCCGGCCTCATCAAGGGCATTGGGCCGGTCATGGCCGACCGCATCACCGGACACTTCGGCCTCGACACCCTCGACATCATCGAAAAGGAGCCCAAGCGCCTCGTCGAGGTGCCCGGGCTCGGCCCCAAACGCACGAAGATGATCGGTGACGCCTGGGAAGAGCAGAAGGCCATCAAGGAGGTCATGATCTTCCTGCAGGGGGTGGGCGTCTCGACCTCCATCGCGGTGCGCATCTACAAGAAGTACGGCGACTCCTCGATCTCCGTGGTCAAGAACCAGCCCTACCGCCTCGCCGCCGACGTCTGGGGCATCGGCTTCCTGACCGCCGACCGCATCGCGCAGGCCGTCGGCATCCCGCACGACAGCCCGGACCGGGTCAAGTCGGGCCTGCAGTACGCGCTCTCGCAGTCCACCGACCAAGGGCACGTCTACCTCCCGGAGGAAGACCTGATCGCCGCGGCGGTCAAGCTGCTCCAGGTCGACACGGGGCTGGTCATCGACTGTCTGGGGGAACTGGCGGGCGACCCGGAGGGAGTGATCCGCGAGACCGTGCCGTCGCCGGAGGGCGGCAGCCCCATAAAGGCCATCTACCTCGTCCCGTTCCACCGGGCCGAAACCTCTCTCGCGGCGCAGCTCCTGCGGCTGTTGCGGACGCAGGAGGACCGGATGCCGTCGTTCCGGACCGTGGCGTGGGACAGGGCGCTGGCCTGGCTGGCCAACCGTACGGGAGCCTCGCTGGCGCCCGAGCAGGAGGCCGCCGTACGGCTGGCGCTCACCGAGAAGGTCTCCGTGCTCACCGGTGGGCCCGGCTGCGGCAAGTCCTTCACGGTCCGCTCGATCGTCGAGCTGGCCCGTGCGAAGAAGGCCAAGGTGGTGCTCGCGGCTCCCACGGGCCGGGCCGCCAAGCGGCTGGCGGAGCTCACCGGCGCCGAGGCGTCCACGGTGCACCGGCTGCTGGAGCTCAAGCCGGGCGGGGACGCCGCGTACGACCGGGACCGGCCGCTCGACGCCGACCTGGTGGTGGTCGACGAGGCGTCCATGCTCGACCTGCTGCTCGCCAACAAGCTCATCAAGGCGGTGCCGCCGGGCGCCCACCTCCTCCTGGTGGGCGACGTGGACCAGCTTCCTTCGGTGGGGGCGGGTGAGGTGCTGCGGGATCTGCTCGCCGAGAACTGCCCGGTCCCGGCCGTACGGCTGACCCAGATCTTCCGCCAGGCCCAGCACTCCGGCGTGGTCACCAACGCCCACCGCATCAACGAGGGCGTCCTGCCGATCGTCGAGGGGATGAACGACTTCTTCCTGTTCGTCGAGGAGGACTCCGAGGAGGCCGGCCGGGTCACGGTCGACGTGGTCGCGCGTCGTATCCCCGCGAAGTTCGGCCTGGACCCGCGGCGGGACGTCCAGGTGCTCACCCCCATGCACCGCGGCCCGGCCGGTGCCGGCACGCTGAACGGCCTCCTCCAGCAGGCCCTCACCCCGGCACGGCCCGAAGCGCCGGAGCGGCGTTCCGGAGGCCGGGTCTTCCGGGTGGGCGACAAGGTGACGCAGATCCGCAACAACTACGAGAAGGGGCACAGTGGCGTCTTCAACGGCACGGTCGGTGTCGTCACCAAGATCAACCGGGACGAGCAGTGGCTGACGGTGCTCACGGACGAGGACGAGGAGATCTCGTACGATTTCGACGAGCTGGACGAGCTGGCGCACGCCTACGCGGTGACCATCCACCGTTCCCAGGGCAGTGAGTATCCGGCGGTGGTGATTCCGGTCACCACCGGCGCGTGGATGATGCTGCAGCGGAACCTGCTCTACACGGCCGTCACCCGGGCGAAGAACCTGGTGGTGCTGGTCGGCTCGCGCAAGGCTTTGGGGCAGGCTGTACGCACCGTGTCCGCCGGTCGAAGGTGGACCGCGCTGCGCCACCGACTCGTCGGTGCGGTGCGTGGTCACCTCTTCCCCAATCGGGGCGAAGGGGAGCAGGATGGGCAGCTGGAGCGGCACTGAGTGCCGCCCACAGGCCCTATGGCCGACCCCGAGTGCACAGCCAAGGTCCAAATGGGGGAAGGTATAGGCAGTCAGGGCACCTCGAAGAAGAGGCACAACGTCGGTGAGGGATGACGTGAGCGACAACTCTGTAGTACTGCGTTACGGGGACGGCGAATACAGCTACCCGGTCGTCGACAGCAGCGTCGGCGACAAGGGCTTCGACATCTCGAAGCTGCGCGCCCAGACCGGTCTGGTGACCCTGGATTCCGGTTACGGCAACACTGCCGCGTACAAATCCGCGATCACCTATCTGGACGGTGAGAACGGGGTTCTTCGGTACCGCGGCTACCCGATCGAGCAGCTCGCAGAGCGCAGCACGTTCGTCGAGACCGCCTACCTGCTGATCAACGGTGAGCTGCCCACCGTCGACCAGCTGGCGACCTTCAAGCAGGACATCACCTACCACACCCTGCTGCACGAGGACGTCAAGCGGTTCTTCGACGGCTTCCCGCGGGACGCCCACCCGATGGCAATGCTGTCCTCCGTGGTCAGCGCGCTGTCGACGTTCTACCAGGACAGCCACAACCCGTTCGACGAGCGGCAGCGCCACATCTCGACGATCCGGCTGCTGGCCAAGCTCCCGACGATCGCTGCGTACGCGTACAAGAAGTCGGTCGGCCACCCGGTGGTCTACCCGCGCAACGACCTCGGCTACGTCGAGAACTTCCTGCGTATGACCTTCTCGGTGCCGGCCGCCGAGTACGACCTCGACCCGGTCGTGGTCAGCGCTCTGGACAAGCTGCTCATCCTGCACGCGGACCACGAGCAGAACTGCTCGACCTCCACCGTGCGCCTGGTCGGCTCCTCGCAGGCGAACCTGTTCGCCTCGATCTCGGCCGGCATCAACGCGCTGTGGGGCCCGCTGCACGGCGGCGCCAACCAGTCGGTGCTGGAGATGCTGGAGGGCATCCAGCGCGACGGCGGTGACGTCGACGCCTTCATCCGCAAGGTGAAGAACAAGGAAGACGGCGTGAAGCTCATGGGCTTCGGGCACCGCGTCTACAAGAACTTCGACCCCCGGGCGAAGATCATCAAGGCGGCGGCGCACGACGTCCTCTCGGCGCTCGGCAAGTCCGACGAGCTGCTGGACATCGCGCTCAAGCTGGAGGAGCACGCGCTCTCCGACGACTACTTCGTCTCGCGCAAGCTCTACCCGAACGTGGACTTCTACACCGGTCTGATCTACCGGGCCATGGGCTTCCCGACCGAGATGTTCACCGTGCTGTTCGCGCTCGGCCGGCTGCCCGGCTGGATCGCCCAGTGGCACGAGATGATCAAGGAGCCGGGTTCCCGTATCGGCCGCCCGCGCCAGATCTACACCGGAGTCGTCGAGCGCGACTTCGTCCCGGTCGAGGAGCGCTGAGCGACTCCGTCCGCCGGGACAGCTGCTGACCGGCCGGCCGCCCGTGTGGCGGCCCGGGCCGGTCCGTCCAGCAGAAAGCGCCCCGCCTCCAGATCCCCCCACGGGTCCGGAGCGCGGGGCGCTTCCCTTGTTCCCCGGGTCGGATTCCCCCCACGGGATCCGTCCGGGCGCTTCAGGGTGGTGCCCGCGATCTGCCGGGACGCGCACGTACGGGAGGGCCGCTCAAAGCTCCCCGGGCACGTCGCCCCGGCCACGCGTTGCCGGGCAAAGTCCCCCAAGACCAGCCTGGCCGTTGCGGTACAGGCCCCGCCGAGGTGCCTGCACCGCACGGTTAGACTCGCGACCCCCCACAATGGTTACGTTCGAAGCGGTGTGATCTGGGTCTCTTGCCATAACTGGGCGAATGCGGTCAAGGGCCTCGATCTGCAGATCGAGACCCTTCCGTATGGGTGCTGTGTCAGTTGTAGGGAAGTTGTGAAGGCGAAAAAAGTCCGCGCCGCGCGCATCCGTCAGCGGAAGTGCCGCAACCGGAGGCTGTTGCTGACCACGAAGACCGACGAGAAGGCCATCGCCGCCCCCGCGATCATCGGATTGAGCAGGCCGGCCGCCGCCAGCGGAATGGCCGCGACGTTGTAGCCGAAGGCCCAGAAGAGGTTTCCCTTGATCGTGGCGAGTGTCCGGCGGGCCAGCCGGATGGCGTCCGGCGCGACCCGCAGGTCGCCGCGTACGAGGGTCAGGTCCCCCGCCTCGATGGCCGCGTCCGTGCCGGTTCCCATCGCCAGGCCGAGGTCGGCGGCGGCCAGGGCGGCCGCGTCGTTGACGCCGTCGCCGACCATCGCCACGCTGCGGCCCTCGCCGCGGAGCCGTTCGACCACCGCGACCTTGTCCTCGGGCAGTACCTCCGCGATCACCTCGTCGATGTCCACCTCGGCCGCCACGGCGTCGGCCACCGCCTGGTTGTCGCCCGTCAGCAGTACCGGCGACAACCCCAGCGCGCGCAGACGGCGTACCGCCTCGGCGCTGCCCTCCTTGACGGTGTCGGCGACCGACAGCAGGCCGCGTGGCCGCCCGTCCCAGGCGACGAGCACGGCGGTCCTTCCCGCGGTCTCGGCGGCGTCCCTGGCGGCGCTCAGGGCCTCAGGAAGGGTGCCGGACGCCGTCCCGCCTTCCGGGTCCTCGCGCAGCAGCCGCTCGCGCCCGACGAGGACGCGACGGTTTTCCACCACGCCACGTACACCGAGGCCCGCCACGTTCTCGAAGTGTTCCGGCTCCGGGAGCGTGCCCAGCCGCTCACGCGCTCCCTCGGCGACAGCGCGCGCGATCGGATGTTCCGAGGAATGCTCCAGCGCCCCGGCCAGCCGCAACAGCTCGTCCTCCGTGACGCCCGGCGCCGGCACGGCCTCGTACAGACTCATCCGTCCCGTGGTCACCGTGCCCGTCTTGTCCAGCACGACGGTGTCGATGCGGCGGGTGGACTCCAGGACCTCGGGCCCTTTGATGAGGATGCCGAGCTGGGCGCCTCGGCCCGTCCCGACCATCAGGGCGGTGGGCGTCGCGAGGCCGAGAGCGCAGGGGCAGGCGATGATCAGTACGGCGACGGCCGCCGTGAACGACGCGGTCGCATCGCCGGTCGCCAACAGCCACCCGGCCAGAGTGCCGAGCGCCACCAGCAGCACGACAGGGACGAAGACAGCGGAGACGCGGTCGGCGAGCCGTTGCGCCTCGGCCTTGCCGCTCTGCGCGTCCTCGACCAGAGTCGCCATGCGCGCCAGTCGCGTGTCACTGCCCACCCGGGTGGTTTCTACCACCAGTCGGCCGCTGGTGTTCACCGTCGCACCCGTCACGCTGTCACCGGGGGCCACGTCGACCGGCGCCGATTCGCCGGTCAGCATCGAAGCGTCCACGGCGGAAGAGCCCTCCACGACCGTGCCGTCCGTGGCGACCTTCTCTCCAGGACGTACGACGAACCGGTCGCCGACGGCCAACTGCTCCACCGGGACGCGCACCTCGCGCCCGGCCCGCAGTACCACCACGTCCTTCGCGCCCAGCTCCATCAGCGCACGCAACGCAGCGCCCGCCTTCCGCTTGGAACGCGCCTCAAGGTAGCGGCCGAGCAGCAGAAACGCCGTCACCCCGGCCGCGGCCTCAAGGTAGATGGCCGAGGAGCCCTCCGAGCGGACCACCGTGAAGTCGAAACCGTGCCGCATGCCGGGCATCCCCGCGTCGCCGAAGAACAGCGCCCACAAGGACCAGCCGAAGGCGGTGAGCGTCCCGAGAGACACCAGGGTGTCCATGGTGGCGGCCCCGTGCCGCAGGTTCGTCCAGGCGGCCCGGTGGAAGGGGTATGCGCCCCAGGCCACGACGGGTGCGGCCAGCGTCAGGCACAGCCACTGCCAGTTCTGGAACTGGAGCAAGGGGACCATCGACAGCAGGACGACGGGAACGGCCAGCGCAGCGGAGATGATGAGCCGCTGGCGCAGCCCGGCCAGTTCCCGGTCGTGAAAGCCGTCGTGTGAGCCGTTGTACGAGCCGGATCCGTCCTCCGTGGTGGACGAGGCCGCGGCGCCCTGACCGGAAGTGCCGCCCGGGGAGGGCTCCGGCGGATTGGCGGATACGGCGGGCGCGGGCCGCTGCGCGGTGTAGCCCGTCTTCTCGACTGTCGCGATCAGATCGTCGACAGAGACTTCGCCGCCGTACTCGACCCGTGCCTTCTCGGTGGCGAAGTTGACGGTGGCGCTCACGCCCGGCATCCGGTTGAGCTTCTTCTCCACGCGCGCCGCGCACGAGGCGCAGGTCATGCCGCCGATGGCGAGCTCGACCCGCGCCTGCGTGGTCGTACCGCTCATCGGACTCAGGCCGCCGGACCTTCGAGTTCGTAGCCGGCCTCGTCGACCGCCGCGCGCACGGCCGCCTCGTCGAGCGGCGCCTTGGAGGCGACGGTCACCAGGCCGGTGGCGGCGGACGCCTGCACCGAGTGCACGCCCGGGATCTCGGAGATCTCGGCGGAGACGGCGCCCTCGCAGTGACCGCAGGTCATGCCGCTCACCTTGTAGGTGGTGGTGACATCGCCCACCTGGACGTCGGTGGCCCCGGAGTTGCAGGAACCCTCGGGGGAGCAGCAGGAACCGTTGGTCTGTTCGGCAGTCATGGGTTTCTCCTTGGTGCGTGTGGTCGCCGTGCTCGAAGTTTTCACTGACATGCACGTGTGGCGCGGGAATTCCGACGTTCCGGGAGTCCCCGGTGCTTCCCGACGGCCACAACTCTATACCCCTAGGGGGTATGGATGCCAGGTGTGTGCTTGTGTCGATGGGGGCAGGGGGGAGGGGTGGCGCGGTCTTCGGTGATCTGTTGAGGTGCCTGGTTGCATGGTGCTCCGGCGGTCCCGTACGGTCCGGGATGCTTCACCGGGTGTGAAGGCGGATGTTCCTGGAGCGGGTCCTGAGCGGACTTCCTCGCGGATGAATGCTGAACGGGTGCTGCGGCGTGTCGGTCGTTGCGCCGTCCAGGGGCGGCAATGGAGGAGTGGGGAACGGGATGCCGGTGTATCCCGGGATTCGCCGCGTTCGCCGTATCCGTCGAATCCGTCGGGCCTGACGTGCTTGCTGTGTCTGCCGTGTCCGCCGTGCGCGATGGCGGGGTGGACGGGCGCGTTGGTCGACGAGTCGGAAGAGGTGTCCGGCCTGTCGCCCTGCGGCGTGAGACCGTTCTGTCCTCTGTGGTAGAAAAGCGGCTTATGTCGCAGTCCGCAACGCTCGTATTGATCATGGCGATCGCCGTGGCCGCTCCGCTCCTCGCGTACGGTCTCGGCCGCTGGCTGCCCGTACCTCTGGTCATCTTCGAGATCGTGCTGGGCATCCTGATCGGCCCGGACGTCCTGGGCTGGGCGCACTCCGGAGAGGTCATCAACGCCCTCTCCGACCTCGGGCTGGCCACCTTGATGTTCATCGCCGGGTACGAGATCGAGTTCGCCAAGGTCCGCGGCGACACCCTCAAGCGCGCCGGTTACGCATGGATTGCCGCGCTCGTGCTCGGCCTGGCCGTCGCGCTCGGATTCGCCGCCGGCGACTTCACCAAGGCGATCGTGGTCGGTACCGCGCTCACCAGTACGGCGCTCGGCACCGTCCTGCCCGTACTGCGCGACTCCGGCGACCTGGGAACCCGCTTCGGATCGGTGATGATGGCCACCGGTGCGGTCGGCGAATTCGGGCCGATCATCGCGATGGCGCTGCTGCTCAGCGGACGTGACCCCGGCGAATCGACCATCCTGCTCTTCGCCTTCGCCCTGTTGACCGCCGGTGCCGTCTACTGGGCTCTGAAGCCCAGCCCCCTTTGGTTCTACCGGATCATCGCCCGCACGCTGCACAGCAGTGGCCAGTTCGCCATCCGGCTGTTCGTTCTGCTGCTGGCCGTGATGCTCGGCATCTCGCAGGTGTTCGGGCTGGACATCCTGCTGGGCGCGTTCGCGGCCGGGATCATCATGCGCCTCGTCCTGCACGAGGCCGCGCCGGACAGCAGCCAGGAAATCCTCGGGCGACTGGAGGCGATGGGGTTCGGCTTCCTGGTGCCGCTGTTCTTCATCGTCACCGGAATCGAGTTCGACCTGTCGTCCCTGTTCGAGAACGGACGCTCACTCCTGCTGCTCCCGCTCTTCCTCGTTCTACTGCTCGTCGTGCGCGGACTGCCGCTCGTCCTGCTCGCGCCGCGCGACCTGGGCCGCAAGGACCGCGCCGCGCTGATGCTGTACGGGTCGACGGCGCTGCCCCTGGTCGTCGCGATCACCACGATCGGTCAGGACAGCGGTGTGCTCGACGCCGGCGAGGCGGCGGCCATGGTGGGGGCGGCGATGATTTCCGTGCTGGTCTTCCCGCTGGTGGCCATGCGGCTGCGCGCGGGCGCGGAAGGGTTGACGCCGATTCCGGAAGGGCCGCGGAAGGGGGCGTCGGAGTCCTGGTGAGCGGGGCAGGTTCCCTCGCCCGCTTTGGCCTCCGCGCGCTCTCCGGCCTTGCCGTCCTCCGCGTGCTCTCCGGCCTCGCCGCTCACCCCGGGCTTTCCGCTCCGCTCCGCGCTTTCCGAGGGAGCGCGCGTCGTCGGGGTCGTACGCACCCGCTTCCGCTGCGGCTTCTGTGCCTTCTGTGCCTTACGCGGCGGTGCGCACATCCGCGACTCTCACCGGTTCGCCGGAGCGGCGGGAGCGGTCGCACGCCTCGGCGACGTACAGCGCCTCCAGGGCCTCGGCAGGCGAACACGGGCTCTCCGTACGGCCGGCGGCCACGTCGACGAAGGCGGCCAGCTCGGTGATGTACGCGTCGCGGAAACGTTCCATGAACGTCGCGTACGGGGCGGACTGCCGCCAGGAGACGTGCGGTTCGGCGCTCGGCAGCGGGGCCCGGTCGTCGAGCCCGACGATGCGCGCGCCCTTGGAGCCGCACACTTCCAGGCGGACGTCGTGTCCTGCGCCGTTGTAGCGGGTCGCGGTGACCGTGGCCAACGTGTCGTCGTCGAAGCGCAGGAGGGCGGCGCAGGTGTCCACGTCGTCGCCGTCGGCGAAGAAGGGGTCGCCGCGGTTGGCGCCTAGCGCGTACACGGAGACGATTTCGCGGCCGGTGAGCCAGCGCAGGATGTCGAAGTCGTGGATGCTGCAGTCGCGAAAGAGCCCACCGGAGGAGGGGATGAACGCCGCGGGCGGCGGCGACTGGTCGCTGGTGCAGGCGCGGAGCGTGTGGACCCAGCCGAGGTCACCGGACCGCAGGGCCTCGCGGGCAGCCCGGTAGCCGCGGTCGAAACGCCGCTGGAAACCGATCTGTACGGGAACGGTGCCGGCGGCGCTGCAACGTTTCACGACGTCGAGCGTGCCCGCGACGTCCAATGCCACCGGCTTCTCGCAGAAGACCGGTACCTCGGCGTCCAGGGCCTGGTGGATCAGTCCGGCGTGCGCGCTCGTCGCTGCGGTGATCACTACGCCGTCCAGGCCGCCCGCGTACAGCCGGGAGAGAGTCTCGGCTGCCTCGGTACCGAGGGTGTCCGCGAGCACGCGTGCGCGGGCCGCGTCGGCATCGGCGACGACGATGCTGTCCACGCCGGGGACGGACTTCAGGGTCTCGGCATGGAACGCTCCGATGCGTCCGGTGCCGATCAGGCCGATCTTCATGTGCCAGCTCCTGTCGTCTGGATGGACGGCGGCCGGTTGAGGGAACGTTTCTTCGCGGCGCTTGGGGGGTGAGGCTTCGGGATCGAGCGGCTTAGGGCTTGGGGCTGTGGCCGCCTGGGGCTCGCCAAGGCCCCGCCGCAGCGTGCATGTAATGACATACTGATGTCAACCCCTGGCGGTAGGCGCTCGGGTGCTCCGACAGCTCAGTGGCGAGGCGTTTCCTACGGCTTCGCGTGCTGTTCGCCCGTGTTCTTACCGGCGGCGATTTCGCGGTCGACCGCGCGCAGAAGAGTGAGCAGCATCCCGTTGAGCGGAGTGCGGATGCCGTGGCGAGCCCCGGCACGTACCACGGCACCTGTGATGTGTTCATGCTCCAAGGGGCGGCCGGCCAGGCGGTCGTAGAGCATCGACGAGCCGCCGTCCGGTGGGACCATCGCGTACATCCCCAGTACGCGGTCGATGTCGGCGTCGTGAATGTCCGCGCCCTCGGCCCGCGCGACCGCGGCCGCTTCGCTCAGGATGTCCCGGGCGAGGGCGGCCATACCGGGATCGGTGAAGATGCCCATGCGCTGCTGGAGGAGGGCGGTGAGAGGGTTGGCCGCGAGGTTGGCGAGGAGCTTCTGCCAGGAGACCGTCGTGAAGTCCGGTACGGGCACGACCTTGAGGCGGCAGGGGGTCAGGAGACCGGCGAGGCGGGTGGCCAACGGTCCTTCGGGTACGTGGATCTCGTTGCCCGCGTAGTGCCTGACGCGGCCGGGGGCGGTGCATTCGACAGATGCGTAGATGACCGCGGGCAGGATGTCCGTACCGCCGGGGGCGTGCGGGGCCACGCGTTCGGTGTGGTCGATGCCGTTCTGGAGTACGGCGACGACCGTGCCGGAGGTGCAGAGTCGGCGCAGCCAGCCGGCGGTGCCGGCGGTGTCCTGGGCCTTGGTGGCCAGGAAGACCCAGTCCGCGGGCTCGGCCGTCTGCGGGTCGACGGCGAAACGTACGGGGGCGTCGATGACCTCGCCGTCCGTTTCGAGGACGAGCCGGTCCACCGGTGTGCGCAGGCACAGCGTGACGTCGTGCCCGGTCAGGCGGGTCAGTGCTGCCACGAATCCGCCGATCGCGCCGCCACCGATCACAGCGATGCGAACAGGCTCGGCCGGTACGGGTATGCGCGGCATGTGCCGAGCGTAGCGCCGCCGCAGGCGGGGTGCGGAGGCCCCGCGCGACGATTGCGCGGGGCCCGGGGGAGGAGGGGCGTCAGTCCTTGTCGCGGCGCCCGCCGTGGCCGGGGCGCTGGGCGACCCAGGTGCGGATGGTGTCGGCGAACCAGTACGGTCTGCCGCCCTCCACGAGGTCCGGTGGCGGCAGTAGCCCGTGTTTCCGGTAGGACCGCACGGTGTCCGGTTGGACTCGGATGTGTGCGGCGATCTCCTTGTACGACCAGAGTCTGCGGTCGGTCATCTGTCTCGCACCTCCCTCAGCCGCGCGCAGGGACGGCCCGGGGGAGCCGACGGAAGAACCGCGCGCGGTTTGGTGATCACTCAGCCTGTGCCCGGTGAACGACATCAGGTGAGCAGGGGCGAGGGGTTGTTGATCGGCTGTGACGGAAGACCCGCGTAATGGTGACAGCTGTGACGAACGGGGCATCGCTGTCACGGGACGGAGAAGGGGGAGATGGGTGGAGAAGTGGTCGGGGAGATGGAGAGGCAGGCGGATGGGGGATGGGGGAGGCTGCTGATTCTCCCATCTCCGTACCGCCGCTCACCTCACGCCCGCACTTCCTCACCTCACACCCGCGCCTCCTCACCTGCTCGCCTCATCACTTCCCGTCTTCGCCTCCGCGACCCGTCCTGCGCAGTTCGTGCTCCAGGTCCTCCAGGGCCATGCCCTTGGTTTCCGGGGCGTACCGCTTGCAGAAGAGCAGGGACAGTGCGCACATCAGGCCGAAGAGCCAGAAGGTGATGCTCGCGCCCGCCGTGTCGAGGAGTACCGGGAACACCAGCGCCACCGTGAAGTTGGCCAGCCACATCACGAACACCGTCGCGCCCATGGCCAGGCCGCGCACCGTCAGCGGAAACATTTCGGCGAGCAGCAGCCAGACTCCGGTGTTCAAGGGCGCCTGCATGAAGCCCATGTAGAGGACCATGAGGCCGAGGACGAGGCAGCTGACTCCGGTGGACTTCGGGAGGTGGAAGGAGGCTCCCAGGAGGACCAGTGAGATGGTCATACCTGAAAGGCCAGTGAGTAGCATCGGTCGTCGTCCGACCTTGTCGATCAGTGACATGCCGATTGCGGTGGCGATGACGGAGACGGCGCCGACCGCGATGGTGGCCGCGATCGCGGCGTTGGTGTCCAGGCCCGTGGATTCCAGGATCTTCGGTGCGAAGTAGATGACCGCGTTGACACCGGTGATCTGCTGGACGATCGCCAACCCGACGCCGATGAGCAGGATGCGCCGTACCCAGGGCCTACGCAGTTCCTGCCAGGCACCGCGTCGCGCGTCGGCCTCCAGCGCGCGGGCCTGGCCGATGCGGGCCAGTTCCCCTTCGGCCTCCTCGGCGGGCAGGGTGCGCCGCAGAACCTTCGCGGCCTGCTCCGTACGTCCCTTGCTGATGTACCAGCGTGGCGTGTCCGGCAGGAAGAACAGCCCGACGAACAGAGCAACGGCCGGTAGCGCCGCCAGGCCCAGCATCCAGCGCCACGCTTCCCAGCGGGCGAGCACCGCGTTGATCAGGTACGCCAGCAGCTGGCCACTGACGATCATGAGGGAGTTGAAGGAGACCAGTCGGCCGCGGATGTGCGGGGGTGCGATTTCCGAGAGGTACAACGGTGTGATCACCGAGGCACTGCCCACCGCGAGACCGAGCGCGAAGCGCGCCACGACCATGAAGGGGACGGTGGGGGCGAGCGCCACGGCCACGGCGCCGCCGATGAACACCGCGCCCGCCCACAGCAGCGCGGTGCGCCGCCCCAGCTTGTCCGACATGCGCCCGCCGGCCAGCGAGCCGAACGCGGCACCGATCAACAGTGCGCTGGTGATGATGCCTTCACCGAGTGAGGTGAGGCCGAAGTGTGACTCCATGAAGGGGAGCGCGCCGGAGACGACGCCGGTGTCGTAACCGAAGAGGGCGCCGCCGAGAGCGGCGATGGCAGCGATACCGAGGACGAAGCGCTTGGCGTTGCGAGGGGCGGGAAGGGCAGGAGGGGCGGGAGAGGAGGAAGGGTGAAGAGAGGCGTTAGGTTCAGATGGTGTGGTGCACACGGGAGTTGTGGACGGTGGTGTGGACGAGGTAGAGGGGGCAGAAGGCGTGGGGGGTGTGGGGGGCCTGCTGGGTGCAGCCATGGGCAGCGGCTCCAGTTCTTCTTGACGTAGACCTTTCGGCCGGTGATGCGTGCCGCGTCATCGTTCGGGGGCAGGCCGGAACGCGCGCTGTGGCGTGGGGCGGCGGCGCACGGGACGTGCGGCAGGTGGCGAGACGGCCGGGACGTGCGGGGGCGTGCGGGTGGGGCGTGAAGGGGGCGCGCCAACTGCGGTCGTGCGGTGCTGCACGGGACGTAACGCGAGGTGCTGCACGGGACGTAACGCGAGACGTTGTGCCGGCCGCGACGCGACGTGATGTACCGACCGCGACGAGCGACAGCGCGCACGCCGAAACGGACAGTGGCCCGCGCCCCCCCGTCGAAACGGACAGTGGCCTGCACCCCGTCGCAACGAAAGTCGGGCGGCACGCAGGCCGCGCTCGTAGGCAGCGGCGCGCCGACCGCGGCACAACGCAACGGCGCGCCGCTATGCCAAGAATGGCGACACGGCTGACGCGTACGGCACGTACGACGCGTACGGAACGGAAACCGACCGCGACTCAGCGATACAGCGCCGGCCGCTCGCCCAGCTCGACCTCGACACGTTCGCCGGTGGCCTGGGCGCGTACGCCCGCCGCGCACACCGCGGCCGCCGCGTAGCCGTCCCAGCAGCTCGGGCCCTCGACCGCGCCGCGCCGCGTGGCGTCCACCCAGCGCTGCACCTGCCGGTCGTACGCCTCCTCGAAGCGTTCCACGAAGCCCGGAGTGATGGAGCCGCCCCATTTGCCGGCCGCGTTGACGAACACGCCGTGGTCGTCGCCGATCCGCGCGGTGCCGCCTTCGCAGACCACCTCGCAGCTGACCTGGTATCCGAAGCCGCAGTTGACGAACAGTTCGGTGTCGACGATCTGCCCGGCGGCGGTCTCGAAGAGGATGAGCTGCGGGTCACTGAGGCCGTCGGGCGCGTTGCCGAGGGGCGTCGGGCGGAGTACGCGTACGGCGGTGATCTCGTCGTCCAGCAGCCAGCGCGTCACGTCGATCTCGTGGACGGCCGAGTCGTGGATCATCATGGCGTTGGTGAAGCCGGGTGGTGTGCCGGCGTTGCGGTGCTTGTTGTGCAGCATCAGGGGGCGGCCGTACGCGCCCTGGTCGAGCAGCGACTTGAGTTTGAGGTAGTCGGCGTCGTACCGGCGCATGAAGCCGACCTGTACGCACCGGTGGCCCAGCCGCTGTTCGGCCTCCAGGACGCGCAGCGCGGAAGCCGGGTCCGGGGTGAGCGGCTTCTCGCACAGCACCGGCAGGTCGCGCGCGAACGCGGCGGACAGCGCGTCCTCGTGGGCCACGCCCGGCGAGGCGACGAGTACGGCGTCGACGTCCGGGTCCGCCATGGCGGCCGCCGGTTCGGTGTAGGGCGTGCACCCCTCGACGGCGTCGGCGACGCGCTTCACCCGGTCCGCGTCGATGTCGACGACCGCGGCCACCCGTGCTCCGCTGATGACGTCGCTGATACGGCGTACGTGGTCGGCGCCCATGCGGCCGGTGCCGATGACGGCCACGCCGAGCGTTCCGTGCTGCTGGCTCATTTCTGGTACTCCTCGCTCCGTACGGTCGGGACTCAGGCGCCGCAGGAGCGCAGGAAGCGGCGGGTGCGCTGCGCGATGGGCAGGGGCTGGTCGGCGGGACAGGGGTACATGTCCTGTTCGACGATGGCGAAGAGGTCGACGTCCAGGTCCTGAGCGGCCTCCAGGACGGGCGGCAGCGCCGGGACGCCCAGCGGCGGTTCGCACATCACGCCCTGCCGGACCGCGGGCCCGAAGGGCGTGCCCTTCGCGACGACGTCCGCGAGGATCTCCGGGTCGACCTGCTTGAGGTGGAGGTAGCCGATCCGCTCACCGTAGGTCTTGATGAGTTTGACGTTGTCGCCGCCGCAGTACGCGTAGTGCCCGGTGTCCAGGCACAGGCTGACCAGGGAGGAGTCGGTCCCGTCGAGGAAGCGTTCGACGTGTTCCTCGGTGTCGATGTGGGTGTCGGCGTGCGGGTGCACGACGATGTCCAGGCCGAACTCCTCCCGTACCCGCCTGCCCAGCCGTTCCATGCCGCTGTTCAGGTGGTGCCACTGCTCGGTGGTCAGTTCGCGCGGCTCCAGTTCTTCCGCGGTCTTGTCGTCGCGCCAGAAGGACGGGATGACCACCAGGTGCTTCGCGCCCATCGCCCGGGTGAGGGTGGCGACTTCGCTGACGTGCGCCCAGGTCTTGTCCCATACGTCCGGGCCGTGATGCAGCGAGGTGAAGATCGTGCCGGCGGAGACCTTCAGTTCGCGCCGGGCGAGCTCCGTGTGGAGGACGGCGGGGTCGGTGGGCAGGTAGCCGTAGGGGCCGAGTTCGATCCATTCGTACTGGGCCTCGGCGACCTCGTCCAGGAAGCGCTGCCACGGGACCTGCTGCTCGTCGTCGGGGAACCAGACGCCCCACGAGTCGGGGGCCGATCCGATGCGCAGACGGTCCAGAACGCGCGGGACGGCAGGGGGAACGGACATGCTGCGGCTCTCCTCTCGCCGGTCGCCGGTGACCGGGAGGCGCGGGGCTGGGTTGTGGGGCACAGCCTCCATCCCGGTCCGGGGAGTGTCAAGACTTCGTCATGACATAAGGACTTAAGGACTTTGTACGGGCCGGTACCCCCGTGGTGGCGCCGACCGCCGCACCCCGGACCTCGACGTCAGAATGTAAGGACAAAGTATTGACAGGGTCTCGGGCGCCCGGTTAGACCTGTGCTCAGTGACGAACCGGAGGGGCGCACATGACCGAGCCGCGGCAGACCGCACAGACCGGCCCGTACGACCTGATCACCATGGGCCGCATCGGAGTGGACATCTACCCGTTGCAGACGGGCGTTCCGCTTGCCCAGGTCGAGACGTTCGGGAAGTTTCTCGGCGGTTCGGCCACCAACGTCGCGGTCGCCGCCGCCCGTCTGGGGCGGCGGACGGCGGTCATCAGCCGCACCGGCCGTGACCCCTTCGGCGAATATGTTCACCAAGCGCTCCGCGACTTCGGCGTGGACGACCGCTGGGTGACACCCGTCGCGGAGCACCCGACGCCCGTCACCTTCTGCGAGATCTTCCCGCCGGACGACTTCCCGCTCTACTTCTACCGCCGCCCCAAGGCGCCCGACCTGGTCATCCACCCCGAAGAGCTGGACCGCGACGCCGTACGGGCCGCCCGCGTCTTCTGGATGACCGGCACCGGACTGTGCGAGGAGCCGAGCCGTACGGCCACCCTCGCCGCACTGGAAGCGCGCGCCAAGGCGGGCACCACCGTCTTCGACCTGGACTGGCGGCCGATGTTCTGGGGCGGCGAGGGCGGCGCGTCCGGTGCCGGCGGCGTCACCGGCGAGGCGGCGAGGGAGCGGGCGCGCCCGTACTACGAGGCCGCGCTCGCCCGTGCGACGGTCGCGGTCGGCAACGTCGACGAGGCCGAGGTCGCCACCGGTGTCCGCGAACCGAAGCGGTGCGCGCAGACGTTGCTGGACATGGGCGTCGAACTGGCCGTCGTCAAGCAGGGGCCCAAGGGCGTGCTGGCCATGCACCGTGACGGCCGTACTGCCGAGGTGCCGCCCACTCCCGTCGAGGTCGTCAACGGCCTGGGTGCCGGTGACTCCTTCGGGGGAGCGCTGTGTCACGGGCTGCTGTCCGGCTGGGAGCTGGAGCCGATGATGCGGTACGCCAACGCCGCCGGCGCGATCGTCGCGTCGCGGCTGGCCTGTTCGTCCGCCATGCCGACGTGCGCCGAGGTCGAGGAGTTCCTCGCCGCTCGGTGAGCGCCGCGGGCGGTCGCCGTAGATCTGGCCGTCTTACGCCCGGCTGCCCGGCCCGCCCCTCTCGGTGTCACCGAGCTTCCGCCCTGCCGAAAGCCCGCCCGAGTGCCCATCCGAGCGCCCTGCCCGGTGCCCCCGTACGAACCCGTCCCACCAGAAGGTGAGAACCGCCTTGACCACTCGGATCTCCGACATCGTGACGCTGCGGGCCCGGAACCCGAAGGCCGTCGCCCAGGCCGCGGCGCGCCGCACCCGCCGCCCCCTGATCGGCGACAGTGGGCGGTTGATGATCATCGCGGCCGACCATCCGGCGCGGGGCGCACTCGCCGTCGGCGACCGCAAGCTGGCCATGGCCAACCGCCTCGACCTCCTGGAGCGCCTGTGCCTGGCACTGTCCCGCCCCGGTGTGGACGGTGTGCTCGCCACCGCCGACATCCTGGAGGACCTGCTCCTGCTCGGTGCGCTCGAAGGCAAGGTCGTGATGGGGTCCATGAACCGCGGCGGCATCGCCGGGGCCTCCTTCGAGATGGACGACCGGTTCACCGGGCACCGCCCGCAGGACATCGCCCGGCTCCGGTTCGACGCCGGCAAGCTGTTGCTGCGTATCGACTACGGCGACCCCGGCTCGCTGGCCACTCTGGAGTCCTCGGCCCGCGCCATAGACGCGATGGCCGAGCGGGAGCTGCCCATCTTCGTCGAACCGTTTCTCTCCCGGCGGGCGGACGGAAACGTCCGCAACGACCTGAGCGCGGAGGCCGTGACGAAGGCCGTCGCCATCGCCTCCGGCCTGGGCGGCACCTCCGCGTACACGTGGCTGAAGCTGCCGGTCACCGACGACCCGGACGACATGGCGCAGGTCTGCGAGACCTCGACGCTGCCGACGGTGCTGCTCGGCGGCGACATCAAGGACAGCGCCGGGGGCCAGGAAGCGGCGTACGAGAAGTGGCGCAAGGCGCTGCGCCTGCCGAGCGTGCAGGGGCTGGTGGCGGGCCGTTCGCTGCTCTACCCGGCGGACGGGGACGTGGCGGCGGCCGTGGACACCGCCGTTTCCCTGCTCCGGCGATGACTGCGTCCGGCGACGACCGTGATCCGGCGACGACCGCTTTCCGGATGACCGCGACCCGGCGACGACCGCGTCCCGGCAGCGACCGCGGTAACTGTCAGTGGTGAGGAGGAGACTTGCAGCCATGACGACCGAGCTGCGCAACACCGAGTTTCACATCAGGGCTCGTGACGGGGCCGACGAGCACGGGCCGTACGAGCTGGACACCGACCCGGGCCGGACGGCTGACGGGGTTGCGGCCCTGCGGTACACGTCCCTGCGCGTCCTCCGGCTGCCGCCCGGCGGGAGCCACACGTTCGCCGCCGGCGACAGCGAGTGGATCGTGCTACCGCTGAACGGTGGCTGTACGGTCGCGGTCGACGGCGGCGCTCCGTTCGAACTGACCGGACGCGAGGACGTGTTCAGCGGGGTCACCGACTTCGCGTACGTACCGCGTGACGCCGAGGCACGGATCAGCAGCGCCGCCGGCGGCCGGTTCGCGCTGACCGGCGCCCGCTGCTCGCGCCGCCTGCCCGCGCGGTACGGCCCCGCGAGCGGCGTGCCCGTGGAACTGCGCGGTACGGGCAACTGCTCACGTCAGGTCAACAATTTCGGCGCGGCCGACGTCTTCGCGTGCGACCGGCTCATCGCCGTGGAGGTGCTCACGCCCGGCGGCAACTGGTCCTCGTACCCGCCGCACAAGCACGACGAGTGCCGGCCGGGGGAGGAGAGCGAGCTGGAGGAGATCTACTACTTCGAGATCGCCCCAGCCCACGGCTCCGGAGGACTCGGCTACCAGCGCGTCACCCCTTCCGGCAACGGACGCGGGACGGACGTGCTCACCGAGGTCCGCAGCGGCGATGCCGTGCTGATTCCCGACGGCTGGCACGGCCCGTCCATCGCCGCACCAGGCCACACCATGTACTACCTCAACGTCATGGCCGGCCCGGGGGAGGAGCGTGCGTGGCTGATCTGTGACCACCCGGACCACGGCTGGATCCGCGACACTTGGCCCGACCAGCCCGTCGACCCCCGCCTGCCGCTGTACGACGCTCCGGAAGCCGGCCCCCGCCCGCCCTTGAACGACGCCCCGGAAGCCGACCCGGAAGCCCACCCCGAGGGAGACGCACGATGACCACTCGACGCCTGACGGTGGCGCAGGCCCTGGTCACCTTCCTGGCCCACCAGTACACGGAACGGGACGCCCCCGCGGCCCCCGGTGGCCAGGACGGCGCGCCCACCAGGCACCGTCTGATCAGTGCCTGCTGGGGCATCTTCGGACACGGCAACGTGGCCGGTGTGGGCCAGGCCCTCCTGGAGGCCGGCCCGGAGACCATGCCCTACCTCCAGGGCCGCAACGAGCAGGCCATGGTGCACGCCGCGGTCGGCTACGCCCGCCAGCGCGACCGCCTCTCCGCACACGCCGTCACGACCTCCATCGGCCCCGGCGCCACCAACCTCGTCACCGGCGCGGCCCTCGCCACGGTCAACCGCCTCCCGGTGCTCCTGCTGCCCGGCGACATCTTCGCCACCCGTCCCGCCGACCCGGTGCTCCAGCAGCTCGAAGTCCCGTACGCGGGTGACGTGTCCGTCAACGACGCCCTGCGCCCGGTCTCCCGCCACTTCGACCGCGTCACCCGTCCCGAAGCGTTGATCCCGGCCGCCCTCCAGGCGATGCGGGTGCTGGCCGACCCCGTGGAGACCGGCGCCGTCACCCTCGCGCTGCCGCAGGACGTGCAGGCCGAGGCGTACGACTGGCCCGAGGAGTTCTTCGCCGACCGGGTGTGGCGGGTGCCCCGGCCCGCGCCCGACGTCGCCGCGCTGGCCGACGCCGTACGGGCGGTACGCGCCGCCGAACGGCCGCTGATCATCGCAGGCGGCGGCGTCCACCACAGCGAGGCCGAGGACGCCCTGCGCGCCCTCGCCGACGCCACCGGCATCCCCGTCGCCTCCACCCAGGCCGGCAAGGGTTCCCTGCGCCACGACCACCCGGCCGACGTGGGCGGCATCGGCCACACCGGCACCGCCACGGCCGACGTGCTGGCCGCCCGCGCCGATCTCGTCCTCGGTGTCGGCACCCGCTACACGGACTTCACCACCGCCTCCGCCACCCTCTTCGCCGCCCCTGGCGTCCGCTTCGTCAACCTGAACATCGCGTCCTTCGACGCCCACAAGCTCGCCGCGACCCCGCTGGTCGCCGACGCCCGTACCGGCCTCGAAGCGCTCACCGAGGCCCTGTCCGGACACCGCGTCCCGCCGGCGTACGAAGCGGAGTACGGCGCCGCCAAAGCCCGCTGGGAGTCCCTCGTCGACGCCGCTTACGCCGCGCCCGACGACTCCGTACGCCCCTCCCAGACGCAGGTGCTCGGCGCGCTGGACGCCACCGTCGGCGACCAGGACGTGATCGTCAACGCGGCCGGTTCGCTCCCCGGTGACCTGCACAAACTGTGGCGGGCCCGCTCCCGCCGCCAGTACCACCTCGAATACGGCTACTCCTGCATGGGCTACGAGATCCCCGCCGCCATCGGGGTGCGGCTGGCCGCGCCCGACCGGCCCGTGTGGGCGCTGGTCGGCGACGGAACGTATCTGATGATGCCCACCGAGATCGTCACCGCGGTCCAGGAAGGCATCAACATCAACATCGTGCTCGTCCAGAACCACGGGTACGCCTCCATCGGCGGCCTGTCCGAGCAGACCGGCGGCGAGCGCTTCGGCACGGCCTACCGCTACCGCGCCGCCGACGCCTCCTACACGGGCGACCCGCTGCCCGTGGACCTCGCCGCCAACGCCGCGTCCCTGGGGATGCACGTCATCCGTGCCGCGACCGTCGGCGACCTGCGCGCCGCGCTCGCCGCGGCCCGCGCCGACGAGCGCCCCACATGTGTCTATGTCGAGACCGCAACGGCCGACACTGTGCCGGGCGCGCCCGCGGCCCAAGCCTGGTGGGATGTCCCTGTGGCCGAGATCGCGACGCGTCCGGCGGCGGTCGAGGCCCGTAAGGACTACGACCGGCACGCCACCGCGCGCCGCCGCCATCTCTGAACCACGCTCCCCGCAGACCCGGCCAGCCTCCCCCCCCCGAACCGCCACCTCCCCCCCGATCGCCCACCGCCCACCGACCGCCCCCGTCACGGCACCCGCTCACCGCCGTCACCCAGAAAGGCCCCCGCATGAAGACCGTCAACCACTGGATCGGCGGCAAGCCCGCCGAGGGCGTGTCCGGCTCGTTCGGCCCGGTCTACAACCCCGCGACCGGCGCCCAGGAGAAGCAGGTCGCCTTCGCCTCGGTGGATGAGGTGGACGCGGCCGTCGCCGCCGCCAAGGAGGCGTTCCGCACCTGGGGCACCAGCTCGCTGGCCAAGCGCACGGCCGTGCTGTTCGCCTACCGCGAGCTGATCGACGCGCACCGCGAGGAGCTGGCCGCGCTGATCACCGCCGAGCACGGCAAGGTGCACAGCGACGCGCTGGGCGAGGTCGCCCGCGGTCTGGAGATCGTCGAGCTGGCCTGCGGCATTCCGCAGCAGCTCAAGGGCGAGCTGTCCACCCAGGTCTCCACCCGCGTGGACGTGGCCGCGATCCGTCAGTCCCTCGGTGTCGTCGCCGGCATCACGCCGTTCAACTTCCCGGCGATGGTGCCGATGTGGATGTTCCCGCTCGCCATCGCCTGCGGCAACACCTTCGTCCTCAAGCCCAGCGAGAAGGTGCCGTCCGCGGCCCTCAAGCTGGCCGAGCTGGCCGCCGAGGCGGGCCTGCCGGACGGCGTGCTGAACATCGTCAACGGCGACAAGGTTGCGGTCGACCGCATCCTGGAGCACCCGGACATCGCCGCCGTCTCCTTCGTCGGCTCCACCCCCGTCGCCCGCTACATCCACGCCACGGGTACGGCCAACGGCAAGCGCGTCCAGGCCCTCGGCGGCGCCAAGAACCACATGCTGGTCCTGCCCGACGCCGACCTGGACCTCGCCGCGGACTCCGCGATCAACGCCGCGTACGGTTCGGCCGGTGAGCGCTGCATGGCGGTCTCCGTGGTGGTGGCCGTCGGCGACACCGCCGACCCGCTGATCGAAAAGATCAAGGAGCGGGCCGCCGCGCTGACCATCGGTCCCGGTGACGACCCGGCCTCCGAGATGGGGCCGCTCATCACCAAGGCGCACCGCGACAAGGTCGCCTCGTACGTGTCCGGTGCCGCGGCCCAGGGCGCGGACGTCGTCGTCGACGGTACGGACTTCACGGTCGCCGGCCACGAGAACGGCCACTGGATCGGCGTCTCGCTGCTCGACAACGTCACGCCCGAGATGGACGCGTACCGCGACGAGATCTTCGGCCCGGTGCTGTCCGTCGTCCGGGTGGGCACCTACGACGCGGCGATCTCGCTCATGAACTCCTCGCCGTGGGGCAACGGCACCGCCATCTTCACCCGGGACGGCGGCGCGGCCCGCCGCTTCCAACTGGAGGTGGAGGCCGGCATGGTCGGCGTGAACGTGCCGATCCCGGTGCCGGTCGGCTACCACTCCTTCGGCGGCTGGAAGGACTCCCTCTTCGGCGACCACCACATCTACGGCAACGACGGCGTGCACTTCTACACCCGCGGCAAGGTCGTCACCACCCGCTGGCCCGACCCGTCCGACGGCGGCATCAACCTGGGCTTCCCCAGCAACCACTGACATCGGCGGACATCCGCGGGCGGCGCGTGACGGGTCCACGGGCACGGCAGGCGTGGGCGGTCGGCGCGGGCGGCCGGGGCGCCGGGGGCCGGACGGGCCCGTGGCGTCCCGCCGGTCACCGCCGTCGCGGAAATCCCGCCGTAATACCGGGGAACCGTTCTGGCCGGATGGCGCATGATGCTGCGTATGAATGACGAACAACAGCCCACAGGAGCCGTGGAGATGCAGCGTGCCGCGGCAGGTGCTCCATGACGAGGGCCCCGGTGATCCGCCACGCGGTCCGTACGGATCTGGCGGACGTGGTCGCGCTGGCCGCGGAGCACGCCGCGTACGAACGGTCGGCACCGCCCGCCGCCGACCTGGAGGAACGGCTCGCGGACGCGCTCTTCGGGCCGCGGCCGCAGTGGCTGCGCTGCCTGGTCGCCGAACTGTCCGGCGGCGAACTGGCCGGGTACGCCACCTGCTCGACGGCCTTCGACACCTGGCAGGGCCGCGAATACCTGAGCCTGGACTGCCTCTACCTGCGCGCCGAGCACCGCGGACTCGGGCTGGGCGCCCTGCTGGTCGAGGCGGTCATCGGCGAGGGCAAGGCGCTGGGCGTCGCGGAGATGCAGTGGAACACGCCCGACTGGAACGCCGGAGCGATCCGCTTCTACGACCGGTTCGGCGCGACCCGCAAGGACAAGAAACGTTTCACGCTGGCGCTGGAGACGGGCGGCAGAGGCTGAGAGCGGAGGGCCGGCGGGCTGCCGGCTCTCACCTCTTGGTGCCCGCCGTGGCGGTGGCCAGGTAGGCCTCGGCGAGCGCCGGCGTCATCAGCCAGTCGTGGTAGTCCGCCGGGTCGGCGTAACCGTTGACGAAACGGTGCGCCACGGCGGGGTGTTCGGCGGCGGCCACCAGCAGACGCTGCACATGCTGCGGCAGCGGTTCCAGCATCAGGTTCGTGAACTCCGTGACCTGCTGGGCGTGCCGCCAGAACGCGGCGAAGGCCGACCGCATCCACTCCGGATCGAAGGGCGCGTCGCCGCGCTCCAGAATCGTGTCCAGGTAGACGGCCGCGCCGCGGGCGGCGGTGTTCGAGCCCTGGCCGGTGATCGGGTCGTTGGTCACGACCGCGTCCGCCAGGCCCAGGACGTACGTGTCCGGCGCGACCTCGGCCACCGGATGCCGGACGACGGGGGTGACCGCGCCGTACAGCGTCGCACCCGCGTCCGTGGGCACGGCGTCCTTGCACAGCTCGTACTCCCCGGGCGTATACGTACGCAGCAGCCCCAGCGCGCGGGACACACAGCCGTCCGGCGACGGCTGGTCGTGCCAGCAGTCGAACGGCCCGCCCGGCAGGGCCTCGAACAGCACGATGCCGCAGGGCCCGCCGGTCGTGAGCGCCGGCAGCACGAAGACCTCGCCGGCCCCGGCCACCGCGTTGATCCGCGTCTGCGGCTCCGGTTCACCGGCCGGCGCCGCGATGCCGTGCACGTACACGCAGGCCAGCGTGCGCTGCGGCCGGTCGAAGGGGCAGTACAGCGGATTGCGGGCGAAGATCCGGGTGAGGTCGCCGCGCCCGGAGGCGACGATCGTCAGATCGTGTTCGGCGGCGAGCGCGGGGAGCAGGGCGGGTGTGACGGAGCCGTACCGGACCCGGCCGCCCCTGGCCTCGTACAGACCGAGCCAGCCGGCCGTCTTCACCCGCTGGTCGACGGAGTGCGGCGGCTCGTCGAACTGCCCGGTGAAGGTCAGCGCGGATTTCCCGGGCGGATCCCACACCGTCACCCGCAGCGAACCCGAGCCGGGCGCGGTCGCGTCCCAGAGATTGAGCCCGGCGGCGCGCTCCAGACGCCGCGCCGGGCCGAACATGAGCTGCGTCGACATCACCCGCCCGGCGCGCACTTCCTGCGCCGTACGGTCGGTGACCAGCGTGACGTCGTAGTCCGCGGCGAGGAGAGCCAGGGCGAGATGCAGCCCCGCCTGCCCAGCGCCGACGATGGCGATCCTGCGCATTGCCGCCTCCCCTGGGCCGACCCGGCCCGCCCCCACATCGTCTTTTGTAGCGGCGGGGTTGTGCGGTGTACAGAGGGCCACGGGGCGCACGGACGCGTTGTCCGTACTACGGGCGCGGTACGCGTGGCGGCGGCCGTACTGCCGGAGGAGGTGTACGGGTTCGCCCCGGCGGCTCGGTGGCCCGCAGCGGAACGTCCTTAGGATTCACCGTATGACTTTCCGACTCCGCGGACGACGGCTGTACGCGACGGCGGCCGTGCTGGCCGTACTCGCCGGGTCAGGCACGTGGGCGGCCGTGGCCGCGGACGACCCGCCCGCCGTACACCGGGAGGACCGGACGTTCGCCATGCCTGAGAGCGCCGGGGGCGCCGACGAAGGCAGTGGCGCAGGGGCCGGCGGGGGCGAGACGGGCGGCCCCGGGGAGGGCAAGGTCCGGATCGACGCGTCCTACTTCACCGCGGGCGGCACCGGCCGCCGTCCCGCCGTCCTCCTCGGGCACGGCTTCGGCGGCAGCAAGGAGTCGGTACGCGGGCAGGCCGAACAGCTCGCGCGGGACGGGTACGCCGTGCTGACCTGGTCGGCGCGCGGTTTCGGCAAGTCCACCGGAAAGATCGGGCTCAACGACCCGGACCGGGAGGTGGCCGACGTCCGCCGGCTGATCGACTGGCTGGCGGAGCGTCCCGAGGTACGGCTCGACGGCGCGGGCGACCCGCGGGTCGGCGTGGCCGGAGGCTCGTACGGGGGAGCGATCGCGCTGCTGGCGGCCGGTCACGACAAGCGCGTCGACGCGATCGCCCCGCAGATCACGTACTGGAACTTGGCCGACGCGCTCTTTCCCAACGGCGTCTTCAAGAAGCTGTGGGCCGGAATGTTCTTCTCGACGGGGTCGGTCGGTGCGGCTGAGGGGGGCGAGGGGGCTGGGACGACGGGGGGCTCGGGAGCCGGCAACGGCGGTGGCGCCGGCAGCGATTCCGGCACCGGTAGCGACGCCGGTACCGGTACCGGCGGATCGGGCGCCGGTGGCAGCGGGAAGTCCGCCGCGGAGACCGCGCCCCGGCCCCAGGACAGCACCGACGGCTGCGGCCGGTTCGAGCGGCAGTTGTGCGAGATGTACGAGCGGATCGCCGTCTCCGGCAAGCCCGACGCCGCCGCCCGCGAACTCCTCGAAGCCCGCAGCCCCTCCGCCGTCGCGGACCGGATCAAGGTTCCGACGCTCCTCATGCAGGGCAGAACCGATTCGCTGTTCCCGCTCGGCCAGGCCGACGCGATGTACCAGGCACTCCGCGCGAACGGCGCCCCCGTATCCGTCGACTGGCTCGCCGGCGGACACGACGGCGGCGACCGCGAGACCGGCCGCCTCGCCGACCGTACGAAGGCCTGGTTCGACCGCTACCTGAAGGACGAGAAGAGCGCGGACACCGGGCCGGCGTTCCGCGTCAGCCGTGGCGGGGCCGTGGACTCCACCAACGGCGCCGCCCGGCTGCGCGGCGCGAGCGGCGACCACTACCCCGGCCTGGACAACGATCCGCGGCCGGTCCGCCTGACCGGCCGCGAACAGCGGTTCGCCAATCCGGCCGGGGCGAGCCCGCCGTCCATCTCCACCGTGCCCGGCGTCGGCGCGCTCAACAGCCTCTCCAGTGTCGGCGCGGGGCTCTCCCTCGACTCCCCGGGCCAGTACGCCCGGTTCGAGTCGCAGCCGCTCCGCGATCCGCTGCGCGTCACCGGCGCGCCGACCGCCCGCGTACGCATCGGCTCCACCAGCGACGACGCGGTGCTCTTCGCCAAGGTGTACGACATCGGGCCGAACGGCAGCAGCCGGCCGGTGCTGCCCGCCGGGCTCGCCGAGCCGTACCGCATCACCGGCGCCAAGGCCGGCAAGAGCGTCGAACTGCGGATGCCGGCCATCGACCACGAGTTCGCGGCCGGACACCGGCTGCGCCTGGTGCTCTCCTCGACGGACCTCGCGTACGCCTCGCCCGCCGAGCCCGCCACGTACACCGCCTCCCTGGAAGGCGGTGGCGACGGGGAGAGCGGCGGCGTCCTGAGCGTGCCGACCGCGCCCGCGGTCAAGAGCGCGGCGGCCCCGCTGCCCGTGTGGACCTGGGCGCTGCCCGCCGCGGGCGCGGCCGTGGCCGTACTGCTCCTGCTCGTCGGGCGGCGACGGGCCGCGGCCGGCGCGCCCGACCCGGACCTGGCGGACGTACCGCTGCAGATCACCGGTCTGAGCAAGCGGTACGCCAAGTCCGCCGACCGCTACGCCGTACGGGACCTCTCCTTCCGCGTCGAGAAGGGCCAGGTGCTCGGGCTGCTCGGGCCGAACGGCGCGGGCAAGACCACCACCTTGCGCATGCTCATGGGCCTGATCGGGCCGGACGCCGGTGAGATCCGCGTCTTCGGGCACGCGATCCGGCCCGGCGCGCCGGTGCTGTCGCGGGTCGGTGCGTTCGTCGAGGGCGCGGGTTTCCTGCCGCACCTGTCGGGGCGCGCCAACCTGGACCTGTACTGGCAGGCCACCGGCCGCCCGGCCGAGGACGCGCACATCGACGAGGCGCTGGAGATCGCCGGGCTGGGCGACGCGTTGCAGCGCGCGGTGCGTACGTACTCGCAGGGGATGCGACAGCGCCTGGCCATCGCCCAGGCCATGCTGGGCCTTCCGGACCTGCTCATCCTGGACGAACCGACCAACGGACTCGACCCGCCGCAGATCCGCGAGATGCGGGATGTGATGATCCGGTACGCGGCCGGCGGCCGTACGGTGATCGTCTCCAGTCACTTGCTGGCCGAGGTCGAGCAGACCTGTACGCATCTGGTCGTCATGGACCGTGGCCAACTCGTCCAGGCGGGGCCCGTCGCCGACATCGTCGGCACCGGAGACACCCTGCTCGTCGGTGTGGAGGGCGGCGAACCGCTGTCCGACGTCCTCCTGGAGAAGGTGGCCGCACTGCCCGGGATCGCGGCGGCCGTCCGGGCCGACGAGGGGCTGCTCGTCACGCTCGACGGCACGACGAGCACCTCGCGCCTGCTGCCCGAACTGCTCCGGCTGGAGATCCCGGTGGCCCGTATCGGCCCCCACCGTCGCCTGGAAGACGCCTTCCTCACCATGATCGGAGGTGACCGGTGACCCCTGTCACCGAGCCCGGCCACGACGGGCAGCCCGCGCCTTCCGACGGGCCCGCGCGCGCCAGTGGCTCCACGCTCTCCGGCGGGCCCGCGGGCTCGTCCGTGTCCGGCGCGCCGCACGCTCCCGGTTACCGCCCGCGCCGGACCCTGCCGCTGCGCGTCGAGGCGATGCGGCAGCTCAAACGGCGCCGCACGCTGGTCATCGGGGCGATTCTGGCGGCCCTGCCGTTCGTCCTGGTCGCGGCCTTCGCGATCGGCGGCGACCCGGGCGGCCGCAACAACCGGGTCACCCTGATGGACACCGCGACCGCCTCCGGTGCCAACTTCACCGCGACCGTCCTGTTCGTCTCGGCGGGCTTCCTGCTGGTCGTTCCCGTGGCGCTGTTCTGCGGGGACACGGTCGCCTCCGAAGCGAGCTGGTCCTCACTGCGCTATCTGCTCGCGGCGCCCGTCCCGCGCACCCGGCTGCTGCTGAGCAAACTCACCGTGGCCCTGCTGTTCAGCGCGGCGGCGATGGTGCTGCTGCCGCTGGTCGCCCTCGGCGTCGGAACCGCCGCGTACGGATGGGGGCCGCTGCAACTGCCCACCGGGGGCGCGCTCGCCGCCGGTGACGCACTGCCCCGCCTCGCGCTCGCCGTCGCGTACATCTTCGTCAGCCAGCTCGTCACGGCAGCCCTCGCCTTCTGGCTCTCCACAGTGACGGACGCGCCGCTGGGCGCGGTCGGCGGCGCGGTCGGCCTGACCATCGTCGGCAATGTGCTGGACCAGGTCACCGCCCTGGAGCAGTGGCGCGACTTCCTGCCGGCGCACTGGCAGTTCGCCTGGGCCGACGCGCTCCAGCCGCAGCTCGACGGTACGGGCATGCTCCAGGGGGCGGCGGTCTCCGTGGCGTACGCGCTGGTGCTGTTCGCGCTGGCGTTCCGGGGGTTCGGGAAGAAGGACATCGTGTCGTAGCGGAGTGGGGCCCGGCGGGCTCGTTGCTCCAGTCGGGTGGTGGGTGCGAAAGCCCGCAACCAACTCGGACTCCCGGTTGTCTCAGTGGGTGAAGACCGGCAATGCGCACATAGGACAGAAGTCGGAAGTCGAGGACATCTCATGCTCCGTCACGCTTCGCGCACCACCGCGACCGGTACTGCCGCTGGTACCGGCACCGCCACTTCCACAATCACCGGCACTGCCACTGTCATCGCCATAGCGACCGCCATGGCCCTCACCTTGGCTGTCGCACCCGCCGCCTCCGCCGCTCCGGCCGCTGCCGCCCCGGACGCTTCCGTACAGCAGCAGTCCCGGGCCGACCTGCGTACCGACCCGAACGGCCGTTACACCGCCGAGGAGATCCGCCGCTTCCTGGCCTCCTTCTACGGAAAGCACGGACCCAGCGCCTGGAAGCGCGAGCACCAGGTCTCCGCCGAGCTCAAGAAGAAGGCAGCCGAGACGCCCGACTACGACCTGCTGCTGTGCGCTCAGAACACGCCGCGCAACATCTCCGTGGGCAAGGTCACCACCGCCCAGTCCGCCCGCGTCGGCTGGGCGACCGTCACCACGTACTGGAGCGGGAACCGCGAGGAACACTTCACCGCGTACGTGGACCTGGACGCGACGCGGCCCATCGCCTTGCTGGACGTGGCCTGCTCGGTGTGAGGCCAGGGGCGCGAGACGCGGGGCGCGCGCGGGCGAAGTCCGCGGAGTGAGGCGCGCTCCCGGGGGTCCGAGGGAGGGGCGAGAAGGAGGGGACACGATGCGGTGGGCCGGACGGGCCCTGTGCGCGGGAAGGGGCGGAAGTTACTCCGCCGGCCCCTGCATGTGGGCGCTGATCCACTGCATCGTGCCTTCGCCCATCCCCTTCACGTAGGTGTCGGCGCCGTGCATTCCGCCGGCCACCGTCTGAAGCCGCGTCTTGACCGGGCCGCGTCCGTAGCGCGCGATGAACTTCTTGACCTTCGGCACGACCGTGGCTTCCTTGGAACCGTCCTGGAAGCCCAGATAGACATCGGGCCCGCCCTTGGCGATCAGCCGCTGGGCCAGGACCTCGGGGTTGTTCTCCCGCTGCTCCTTCGCGTGCCCGCGCCAGAGTGGTGAGTCCGGCACGATGTCCGGGCCGCTCGGTATCGCGGCCTTGAAGGTCTCCGGGTGCTGCAGGACGTTCTTCAGCGCGGCGAAACCGCCGGACGAGGACCCCATGATCGCCCAGCCGTCCCGCCCCTTGAGCGTACGGAAGTTCTGCCGGACGAAGTCGGGGACGTCCTCGTTCAGCCAGGTGCCCATCTTCGGCCGGCCGGGTATGTCGCTGGCGTCGTAGTACTGCTTGGCGTCGGGGTTGAGCACCGGCATCACGACGATGAACGGCAGGCTCTTGCCCTCCTTCGACCACTGCGCCAGATTCTCCTCCAGCTTCAGGTCGCCGCCGATCCAGTAGTTGACCGGGTAGCCCTCGGCGCCGGGCAGCGCCATCAGGACCGGGAATCCCTTGTCCGCGTTCTTCTTCTCGTAGTACTCCGGCGGCGCCCATACCCACACCTTCCCGGTGAACCCGGACTTGGGGCCGTGGTACGTGGCCACACCGATCGGCGTGCCGTCCCCGGCGCCGCCGACCTTGCGCTGCTCCTTGAAGCTGATCGGGTTGGTCGGCATTCGGGCGAGCGATGCCTGGCCCGGCCGCTGGGCGCCGTGCGAGCCGGACCCGGGGGCGTCACCGAAGCGCACCGGCGTGTCGTCGGATCCGCCCGAGCCACAGCCGGCGGTGGCGGCGAGGGCGGCCAGGGTGGTCAGTACGACCACCGGGGTGAGCAGGGTCTTGCGCACGGGACCTTCTCCTTGCTGAGCGGGCCGGAGGGCGTCCGGCTGCCGAACAAGAGGGTGCGGCCGGTGCAGGGGTTTCCCTTCCCGGCGGTCGGGTTGCCCACGCGGATCGGCGTCGTCGGCGAGACACGTCTGTGACCTGCGCGGTTTACCTGTCGCAGAAACCGCCTTTACGGTGATTTTCTCGGCGAATCGCCGGGAGGGGGGAGCTTGCGCGGCGGGCGGGCTCTACGGCTGGTCCGCCTCGGCGGTGTCCGGGCCGTCCCGTCCGAGCGGCTACCCCGTCTGCGCGACCGCGCCCGCCCGCACGCCCGCCCGCCCGCACGCCCGCCCGCGCCCGCACCGCCGTCGGCAGCCCGCCCGCGCGCCCACCCGGGCACCCCTCCGCACGCCCCTCCGCGCCCCCTGCGTGAACCCGTCCGAGTGCCCGTCGCGACCCGTCCGCAAACCGGCGCAGATCATTCCGTTTCGGCGCTTGCGAGTACGTATTCTCGGGGGCATGACCTGGTCGCGAGCGCTGAAGAAGACCGCCCGCTCCGGGCTGACCATCGAGAAGGCCAAGCTCACCCCGCTGATCGCGATCCGCGGCTCGGTCGGGGTCGCCATCGTCATCGGCCTGTGCCTCTGTCTCGGCAACCCGGCCCTCGCCGTCTCGTCGGCCTTCGGCGCGTTCGCCGCCGGCATCGCCACCTTCCAGCGCAGCTGGCGGCCCCGGCCCGTGCTGGCCCTCGCGGTCGCGGGCGGCCTCTCCGTCTCCACCTTCCTCGGCTACCTGGCCGCCGCGCACATCGTCGGCTTCCTGGTCCTGCTCTCCCTGTGGACCTTCCTGGCCGGCCTGGCGTGGTCGGTCGGGCCGGTGTCCGGGCTGGTCGGCACCCAGACCGTCTCGGTCATGCTCGTCACCGTCACGCTGCCGACCTCGATCCTCGGTGCCCTGGAGCACGCGGCCATCATCGCGTTCGGCGGCTTCGTCCAGGCCGCGCTCATCGTGCTCTTTCCCGTACGGCCCTGGGGTGTGCAGCGCGACGCGCTCGCCGACGCGCTGGCCGCCGAAGCGGACTACGCACGCCGGCTGCGGCACGACCCGGTCGCTCCTTTCGACCCGCAGCCCTTGATGAACGCGCGCCTCGCCTCCGCCGTGACCCCGCGTCAGGCCAAGCGCCGCCCCGTCCAGCTGCACGGGCCCCGGGCGCTGGCCGAGCAGGTCAGACCGGTCCTGGCGTCGCTCGCCGACCCGGTCGTCGGCGCGCCGGTGGAAGGGCCCGAACGCGACCGGGCGCGCGAACTGCTCGGCGCGGCCGCCACCGTACTGGACGCCGTCGCGACCGCCATCCGGCGCGGCAAACCCGTACGCCTGCCGCCCGAGGCGATGGCCACTCTCGAAATGCCGCAGGACGGTGACGGGCCGCGGCTGACCGGCGCCGCCCGCCGCTCCGCGCTGCGGCTGATCTCGCTGCTCGCCGACGCCGTGGAGTTCACCGACGAGCCCGTCCAGGCCACCCGGCCCACCACCGAGGCGGAGCGCGGGCACCTGTTGCGCCCGAGTGTGCCGAAGCTGGTGCCGGTGGCACTGCGTGCCGTACGCCGGGAGATCCGCTGGTCCTCGCACATCTTCCGGCACGCGCTGCGGGTCAGCGCGGTGGCCGCCACGGGGTACCTCATCGGCCAGGCGCTGCCCTTCGGCCACGGGTACTGGGCGCCGCTGGCCTCGGTGATGGTGATGCGGCCCGACTTCGGGCAGACGTACTCGCGCGGTGTCGCACGGTTCATCGGCACCCTGGTCGGGGTCGCGGTGGGCGGCGCGATCATGGGCCTCACCCATCCGAACCTGTACGTCAGCGCGGCGCTGGCGGTCGTGTGCGTCCTGGCGATGTACCTGCTGATGCGTACGGGGGTGTCGGTGACCTCGGCGTGCGTCGCCGCGTACGTCGTCTTCCTGCTCGGCATCGCGGGCGCCGGCTGGGAACAGACCGTGCAGGAACGTGTCGTCCTCACCCTCCTCGGCGGACTGCTGGCCATGCTGTCCTACGCGCTCTTCCCCGCCTGGGAGACGCCGCGGCTGCGCGAACGGCTGGCCCAGTGGCTGGAGGCCAACGGCCGGTACGCCGTCGCCGTCTTCGACATCTACGCGCGGCCCGCCGAACGCCGCCCCCGCCAGGTCCGCGAAGCCCTCCTGGACGCCCGCGCCGCCCGAGCCGCCTGGGAGGAGAGCGAGGCACGCGCCGAGAAGGAACCGGTGCGCCACCGTGGGCTGTCGCTGAGCGCGGCAGCGTCGGCACAGTCCGCCCTGTCCACGATGGGCCGGGTGGTGATGATTCTGGAAGCGCATCTTCCGGACAAGGACGCGGAACCTTCACCGGGTGCCCAGACGTTCACGGAAGAGCTGCGCGAGTCCCTGCCGCGCGCGGTCGATGCCGTACGGGAGCGGCGCGACCTGGACTGGAGCGCGCTGCGCGCCGTATGGGAGGAGTGGGTCGCGCAGTCGGAGACCCGCGGCGTCGCGCTGCGCGGCGCCGACCTGCTCCTGGACGCGCTGGACGACCTGGCCGAGGCCCTGTCACGGGGCCCCGGCGGCAAGAACCGGGCGACGCGGGGGGCCAAGGACACGGGAGGGCTGCGGAGAGTGGGGGATACCGGAGAGACACGGAAAGTGGGGGACACGGGAGGCACCAGGGTGGCGCGGGAGAACGGCGGACCGGGAATCCCGCGGACGTCCGCCTCGGGCTGAAGGCGTCGGTCTGGACGCGTCGGGCGGAAGGCGTCGGGCCGGACACGTCGGGCCGGCTGTGTCGGAGCGGAACCGTCCGGTGTCGCCGAACCGCCCGGCGCCACCCGGAACCATTCGGCGCCGCCTGTAGTCTTGATAATTGCCCGCAAATGGCGCCATTGGCGAGCTTGACGAGCTCGGTGGACTTCACTGCCCGAGCGGCTCAGCGAGCCATCCGTGCCGCCCGGGGCGCGATGTTCGAGGGCCCTGCGCGCGGGGCCCTGTCGTCCAGTCGAGAGAGAGCAAGCGAACCTCCCATGGCGTCCAGCACTTCGTCCGGTACGTACGACATAGGCATCGACCTCGGCACCGCCAACACCCTGGTCTACTCACGCGGCAAGGGCGTCGTCCTGAACGAGCCGTCCGTCGTCGCCGTGAACGCGTCCGGCGAGGTGATCGCCGTCGGGTCGGAGGCCAAGCGCACCATCGGCCGCACCCCGTCCGGCATCACCGCGATGCGCCCGCTCCAGGAGGGGGTGATCGCCGACTTCGACGCGGCCGAACAGATGCTGCGCGCCCTGATGAAGAAGGCGCTGCCCACCCGCCGCTTCTCCAAGCCGCGGGTCGTGATCTGCGTGCCTTCCGGCATCACCGGCGTCGAGCGGCGGGCCGTCATCGACTCGGCGCGCAGCGCCGGCGCCCGTGAGGTGCACCTGATCGAGGAACCGATGGCGGCGGCGATCGGCGCCGGTCTGCCGGTGGCCGAGCCGGTCGGCTGCATGGTGGTGGACATCGGTGGCGGTACGACCGAGGTGGCCGTCGTCTCGATGGGCGGCATCGTCACCGCCCAGTCGGTACGGGTCGCGGGCGACGCGCTGGACGCGGCGATCATCTCGTACGTGAAGAAGAAGCACTCGCTGGCGATCGGCGAGCGCACCGCCGAAGACATCAAGATCGCGATCGGCTCGGCGGCCTGGACCCCGGTCGACGTGGACGAGGAGGGCGAGCCCGAGCGCCGTACGTCCTACACTGTGCGCGGCCGGGACCACGTCAGCGGGCTGCCGCGGATCCAGGAGATCACCGAGGAGGAGATCCGTTCGGCGCTCGCCGAACCGGTCGACGCGATCGTACGGGCCGTGCACCGCACCCTCGACGAGTGCCCGCCCGAGCTCTCCGGGGACATCATCGAGCGCGGTATAGCGCTGACCGGTGGCGGCGCGCTGCTGCGGGGCCTCAGCCAGCGGCTGCGTCAGGAGATGGGCGTACCGGTGGTGGTCGCCGACGACCCGCTGGACTGTGTGGTCAACGGTACGGGCCGGTGCGTCGACGAATTCGCCACGCTGCAGGGGCTGCTGGCCGGAGCCATGGAGCAGCCGCGGAAGGCCGTACGGCTCTGAGGCGCGCGGCGCCGTGCCGAGCCGGCGGGCCCGCTTCCCGTCCGTCCCCCGCCGGAAGCCGTCGACGTGCGGTAACCCCTGAAACGGGTGAAGATGATTGCGCCGGCTGCGAGGCCGGTCGTGGTGAGTCAGCGTTCACCCTGGAGGAACGATCATGCCGAACCGGTTGGCGTTCATGATCGACACGGGGCCGGTTGCGGGAAGCGGGCTCCCATGCTGAACGCGAAGGTCTTCCAGCCGGCTGAACGGGTGCGGACGGGCTCGGTCCCGCAACGCCGCTGGGCCGTGGCACACGCCCGGTCGGTCGTCGAGGACGGTGAGCGCGCCGTGGCAACCGGCGGACAGCAAGAGGTCCGGGACAGCGGGCCCAGACCGTACATCGCGGTGGTCCTCATGGAGTCGCCGGGCGAGGGTGGCGGAACGCCGAGCGAGGGTGGCGGATCGCCGGGCGAGAGCGGTGGCGGATCGCGGGGCGGAGGCGGCGGTGATCCGCTGTACGAGGAGAGTGTGCTGCTCGTGTACGCGACGGACGAGGCGGACGCGCGGCGCCGGGCCGAGCGGCGAGCCCGCTCCCGGGAGACGAGCTACCTCAACGACCGGGGCGAGACGGTGTCCTGGTGCTTCAAGTGCGTGGTGGACGTGAGCGCGGCGCTGGACGAGGACCTGACACAGGATGCCGACCTGTACGCACGGCACTTCCGCGACTACGCGGCCTACGAACGCTTCGAACCGCTGCTGTCGGGCGAAGAGCTCTGATCGGACGCGAACGTGAAAGTGGACGTGGACACGGATGTGTACGTGGACACGGACGTAGACGTGGATGTCTGACGAACCGGGTGTGGACGCCTGACGAGCGGGGCGTGGACGCCTGGCGGATGGCACCGACGTCGCACGGGCAACGGGTGACCGGTAACGGTAACCGCCGGCGCCCATGCGCCTTGAATCCACGGGCGATCCAGCTCCAGGTAACCGTTTCTTCATCCACTTGTCCCGGTCCGCGCTCCGCCACCGGCCACCCCGGCGGAGGGCGCGGATCCGCCTGCGGAGGCCGAGGAGTGACCTGGCGTCAGTCCTTGATCAAAGGCGGTTATGCTACTACCGGCCCAGTGTATGAAGGCAGTTACCGCAGGTACCTCTGTGGCGGCGCCGAACGGGGAGCTGGGACCCGCTAGACGTCCTGTGATCTGTCGATGTTTTGAGGGTTTTAGGGTGCAGATGGTTCGAGAAGGATCGTCGCCCGAGGGGCCGCGTCCTGCCTCGGTTCTCGCGTGGATACTGCCCGCCGCGGCGACCGCCGTGGCCGCGGCCGTCGCCGCGGTGACGGTCCCCCCGCAGGCGACTACGCCGGTGGTATGGATCGGCGCGGTCGCCACTGTGGCGGTCGCGCTGGTCACCGGCGAGGTCACCCGCCGGGGCCGGGCGCTCGCCGCGCTCCGTGCGCAGGCCGCGGCGCAGCAGGCGGCGCTGGGCCGGCAGGAGGCCGAGACCGTACGGCTGGCCGAGGAATTGCTCCCCGACGTGGTGGCCCGGCTCGGCCGCGGCGAGTTTCCCGAGGACGTGCACGCGGCGATCACCGAGGAGGTGACGCGGCAGGGGCGGGAGTCGGGGCTGACGCCCGAGTTCACCGCGGCGCACCAGGCGGTGCTGCGCTCCGTCCTCGACGCCGTCGTCGCCGAGGAGGACCTGCGCGAGTCCGCGCAGCGCGCCTTCGTGAACATCGCCCGCCGCGTGCAGGCGATCGTCCACCAACAGGCGCAGGAACTCCGAGACATGGAGGACCGGCACGGTCAGTCCCCGGAGGTCTTCGGCGACCTCCTGCGCCTGGACCACGGTACGGCGCTGATCGGCCGTCTCGCCGACTCCATCGCCGTTCTCGGTGGCGCGCGCCCGGGCCGCCAGTGGAGCCGCGCGGTCCCGCTGTTCAGCGTGTTGCGCGGCGCGATGTCGCGAATAATCGACTACCAGCGCGTCGAGTTGCACTCCGTTTCGGAGGTCGCGGTCGTCGGCACCGCCGTCGAACCGCTGATCCACGCGCTGGCCGAGCTGCTCGACAACGCCACCCGCTACTCCCCGCCGCAGACCCGGGTGCACCTGACCGCCGTGGAGGTGCAGTCCGGTATCGCCGTCGAGATCGAGGACGGCGGCGTCAGCATGAGCGAGGAGGCCCGCGCGCGGGCCGAGCGGATGCTCCAGCAGGCACAGCAGGGCATCGACGTCAACGACCTGGGGGAGACGCCGCGGTTGGGTCTCGCCGTGGTCGGCCGGCTGGCGCAGGCGTACAACTTCCATGTGTCGCTGCGGCCTTCCGCGTACGGCGGTGTCCGCGCGGTACTGATCGTTCCGCAGGACCTGATCACCACCGCCGCGGCGACCGGACGGGCGCACGGCATCGGCGCGTCCTCGGGCCCGCGTACGGTCCGTACGGAGCGCCGCGAGGTGAACGCGGCCCCGCAGGCCGCCGGTCCCCGGCACGCCGCGGCGACCCCGTCCGCGCAGTCTGCCCCAGCTCCGGCCGCGCTGTCCGTACCCGCGGCGCCCGCGCCTGCCGCCGCGGCAGCGCCCCCGCAGTTCCGGGACGACGTCCGGGAGGAGACCCAGGATGACCTTCCTCTCGTGACCGAGCGGACCGCCAACGGACTGCCGCAGCGGCGCCGCAAGTCCCGCGTCACCGCGCCCGTGCCCCCGGCGGCCCCCGGCGCCCACGCGGCACCCGCTCCCACGTCTCCCGCCGCCGGGACGGAGGAGGCCGCGCCGGTGCAGCCCGGTATGTGGCTCGCCGCGTTCCAGAGCGGCCTGTCCGGCGAGAGCGGGTCGGGTGCCTCGGGCCAGTCGCAGCCGCAGCCGCCCCGAGGACAGCAGGCCCAGCCGCCGACCCCGGCTCCCGCCCAGGCGCAGCCTCAAGCCCAGGCGCAGCCTCACGCCCAGGCGCAGCCTCAACCTCACGCCCAGCCCCAGCCGAACCACGACCAGTACGGCCAGCAGGACCACGGCCGGTGCGACCAGTACGGTCAGCCGGGCCAAGGGCAGCAGGACCACGGCCAGTACGACCAGTACGGCCAGTCGGCCAACGACCGGCAGGGCCGGCAGCGCCAGCAGGGCCGGTGGGGCGGAGCCGCCGAGCGTCCCGGCCCGGATGCCGGCTGGGCCGGCCACCCGGGCCCGGCCGCCGGTACGGGGACTTCAGTCAGTGCCGCAAGTGCAGCCAGTGAGAAGAGTGACGAGTCGTCGGAAAAGAGTGAGTAGCCATGATTCAGCACCGGCCCAACATGGACTGGATGCTCAAGGATCTCGCGGAGAGCGTTCCGCAGACCCGTCACGTGGTCGTGCTGTCCTCGGACGGCCTGCGCATGGCCCAGTACGGTACGGAAACCGATACCGCCGACCGACTGGCGGCGGCCTGCGCCGGACTCCAGAGTCTGGCGGGCGCGGTGTCCGCGGAGTTCCCGCACAGCGACGGCCGGATGCGCATGGTCGTGATCGAACTGGACGGTGGCTTCTTCTACTTGATGGCGGCGGGCGCCGGCGCGTACCTCGCCGTCCTGGCCGATGAGGGTGTGGACGCCGGGCTGATAGGACAGCGGATGCGGGACCTGGTGGCCCGTATCGGCGAGCACCTCAGCAGCCCACCGCGCCACGACGGACAGGACGCATGAGCGGGCGCAGCGAGCGGATCGGCCGGCGGCGTGGGCCGCGCGCGGGTACGGCGGGGCGAAGCGGGGACACGGCATGAGCGGAGCGGACCAGGACTGGGAGGAACAGAGCCCCGAGCGGCTCTATGTGATCACCGGCGGGCGCAGCGGCGCCTCCGGCCACACCACCTCCCTCGACCTGGTCACGCTGATCGTGTCGAAGGCCGGGCCGAAGCCGGGGATGCAGCCGGAGCAGGCGTCGATCATGCGGCTGTGCCATTCCCCGCTGTCCGTGGCGGAGCTCTCCGCCTACCTGCAGTTGCCGGTCAGCGTGGTCACCGTCCTGCTCGGTGACCTGCTGGCCGACGGGCGGGTGGTGGCACGCGCGCCCGTACCTCCCGCCCAACTTCCCGACCGTGCCCTTATTGAGGCGGTGATCCATGGACTTCAAAAGCTCTGAAACGCTCGTCGAGCGCCCCGCTCAGGGGCCGCGGAGCGAGGACGAACTGCCCGAGACGGCCGCCGCCGCGGTCAAGGTCGTGATCGTGGGCGGCTTCGGGGTCGGCAAGACGACCCTGGTGGGATCGGTGAGCGAGATCCGCCCGCTGACCACTGAAGAAACGATGACTCAGGCCGGTGTCGGCGTGGACGACATCGTCGGTGTCGAGCGCAAGACCTCGACGACCGTGGCGATGGACTTCGGCCGCATCAGCCTCAACGACGAACTGGTGCTGTACCTGTTCGGTACGCCGGGCCAGCAGCGCTTCTGGTTCCTGTGGAACGGACTGTTCGACGGTGCGCTGGGGGCGGTGGTCCTCATCGACACCCGTCGACTGGAGGTCAGCTTCGACGTCATCGGCCGCCTGGAGGAGCGCGGCGTCCCCTTCGTGGTCGCCATCAACTCCTTCCCGGACGCCCCCGTCCACGCCATCGAGGAGATCCGGGGCGCCCTCGACCTGCCCGCCGAGGTGCCGATCATCGACTGCGACGCCCGGCTGCGAACCTCCAGCCGGGACGTACTGATGACGCTGATGCGGTATCTGCACTCGCTCGCCGGTAGCTGATCGACCGAAGCCGTCGGCTGATTGATTGCCGATGATCGTGCGCTGGCCGTTCGGGGTTGATTCCTGGACGGTCAGCGTTCGCATGTGGGCGTCCGCCGGCCGTTCGTCGGCCTTCCCCGGCCGTACAGGGCTCCTGCCTGCGAGGTCCCGCCCCACGTCTCCCGCCCCACGTCTCCCGCCTCCCGTCTCCCGCCTCCCGCCCCCCGCCGCCCGGTGCCGTCGCCCCCACCCCCATGGTGTTGCTGAGTGCCCCCTCAAGTGGGGTGCGGACGCCCTCGTCACCGCCACGCTCCGCTCATAGCGTCTGAGCAGCCGAAACATCGGCGAGCAAGCGCAAGGCCGGAGGGGTTACGGAATGATCAGGCTTCGCCCGCGGGAAAGCGGCAGAGCGACGAGGGACGCGGAGCCGCTCCGCGCACCCGGTGACGACGGCGCCGCATTGACGCTGGAGTCCGTGACCCGCAGCTACCGACGCGGCGCCGGGACCGTAGCCGCCCTGGACGACGTCAGCGTCACGGTTCCCCGGGGCAGTTTCGTGGCCGTGATGGGACGTTCCGGCTCCGGCAAGACGACGTTCCTCCAGTGCGCCGCCGGCCTGGACCGGCCGACCTCGGGGACCGTACGCATCGACGGCACCGACCTGTCCCGGATCGGCGAAGCCGCCCTCACCCGGCTCCGCCGCGAACGCGTCGGCTTCGTCTTCCAGTCGCTCAACCTGGTGCCTTCGCTCTCGGTCGTCGAGAATGCCGCGCTGCCGCTGCTGCTGGGCGGCGAGGCACCGGACAGCGCGGACGTACGGGCGCGGGCGCTGCGCGTCCTGGAGTCGGTGGGGCTGGCGGACCGGGCCGACGATTCCCCGCTGCTGCTCTCCGGCGGGCAGCAGCAGCGGGTGGCCATCGCCAGGGCGCTGGTCACCGACCCCGCAGTGATCTTCGCGGACGAGCCGACCGGCGCCCTCGACCCGGTCACCGCCATCGACGTACTGACCCTGCTGCGCGGCGCGGTGGACCGCGCGGGGCACACGGTGGTGATGGTCACCCACGACCCGGTCGCCGCCTCCTGGACGGACCGGGCGCTCTTCATCGACGCCGGGCGCGTCGTCGGCGTACTGGACCAGCCGCAGTCCGACGGCGTCGCGCAGGCGATGAAGCGGCTGGGCGGAGGCGCGAGGCCATGACGTACGCGCCCCACGACAGCTCCGTACGCACCGGTCGTACCGCCCGCTTTCTCGCTGCCCGCTCGCTGAAGCTGCACCGCAAGGCATGGGCCGCGGTGTTCGCGGTACTGGTGCTCACCTCTCTGGTACTCGGCGGCTTCGCACTGGCCACGCTGTCCGCGGTGGCCGGTCACGCGCGGGTGGAGCGCTACGCGGGCGCCGCCGCGGTCGTCACCGGCGACCAGAGCACCCGCTACACGGTGAAGGCCCTGGGCGAGACCCACTCGACGTCGACGGAGCTGACAGAACGGGTGCGGGTGCCGCGCTCGGTGCTGCCCAGGATCGCGGCCGTGCCGGGCGTACGGGCCGCCGTTGCGGACGATGCCTTCCCGGTCGCCATATCCGCGAAGCCCACCTCCACCTCATCCGCCGCCCCCTCCTCCAACACCGAGAACGCCTCCGACCCCAAGGCCACCCCCGACCCCGAGACCACCTCCGCCCCCATCTACGGACATTCCTGGCAAGCCGCCGCCCTCGCTCCCTTCACGCTGCGCGAAGGAAGCGCCCCCACCGGCCCCCGGCAGGTGGTCCTCGACGGCCACCTGGCCGACCGCGCGGGCGTACGCGTGGGTGACGAGATCACGGTGCAGTCGCTCGGCGCCCCCGCGACATACGAGGTCCGCGGTATCGCCGCCCCCAAGGGGCAGGGCGACCGCACCGGACTGGGACACCAGGGCGCCGTCTTCTTCACCGACCAGCGCGCGCGGCAACTGGCCGGGCACCCCGGGAGCACCGACGCCATCGGTGTACTCGCCGAACCCGGGGTGAGTGACGAGAAGATCCACGCCGGGGTACGTGCGGCACTGGACGGCGCCGATCCGGCCCGCAGCGTCACCGCCGGCCAGCGTTACAAAGAGGACAGCACCGCGCTGCGAGTGCTGACCGGCGACAGCCGCGGGGAACCGGAGTTCCTCGACGCGGCTCCCAGCCGCTGGAGTCTGCTGCAACTGCTGGGGTCGGTCTGCGCTCTCATCGTGATGATCGCCGTACTCGTGGTGGCCGGCACGGTCGCGCAGGCCGTGCACCAGCGTGCCCGTGAGATGGCGTTGCTGCGCGCGGTCGGCGCCACGCCGGGGCAACTGCGCGCGACGGTGAGCCGGGAGGTCCGTACGGTCGCCGTCGTCGCCGCCGTGACCGGCGCGGTCGGCGCGGTACCGGTCTTCGGGCTCCTGCTCCGCCTGCTGCGCAGCCGCGACGCCGTACCCGCGGGCCTCGAACTGCCCACGCCCTGGTGGCTGTACGCGGTGCCCCTGCTGACCGCCGGACTGACCGTCCTCGTGGCGTGGATCGCCGGCACCCTGTCCTGCCGGCGGATCGCCAGGGTGCGCCCCGCGCAGGCGATGGGCGAGGCGCAGGGCGAGCCGGAGCGGCCGGGCCGCGGCCGTACCGTGACCGGTCTCGTGACGCTGTTTCTCGGTGTGGCGTCGGCCGGTACGGCGGTGCTCCAGTTCGGCGAGGTGGCCGCGATGGCCGCGAGCACCGCGGCGGTGACGCTGGTGATCGGGTGCGCGTTGCTCGGCCCCTGGATCGCCCGCGGCGCCCTGCGGGTGCTCGGCGCACCCGCACGGCGGCTCGGCGGAGCGGGCGGCTATCTGGCTGCCGCCGCCGCACAGGCCAACTCACGTCGGCTGGGCGCCGCGATCACGCCGATCGTGCTGATGGTGGCCTTCGTCACGGTGCAGCTCTCGGGCGGCGCGACGCTGGACCGGCAGGGCGGCCGGCAGGGCGAGGACGCGGTACGCGCCGACCTGGCGGTCGTCGCGGACGGCCCGGGTATCACGGAGGAGACGGCCAACCGTGTCCGGCGGGTACCGGGCGTGGCAGCCGCTTCGGGAGTGTTGCACAGCACGGTCGTCCTGGCGCGGGACGACCTCGGCGACCCGCGACTGGACCGGCTGCCGGTGCTGGCGGTCAGCCCCGCGGCGCTGCCACGCGTACTGGACCCGGGCGTGGTCGAGGGCGATACGGCGAAGCTGGGCCGTGGCACGGTCGCGGTGGGCAAGGACCGGGCGCGGTCGCTGGGGCTCGGTATCGGGTCCGCCGTCACGCTGCGGTACGGCGACGGGGCAAACGTTTCGCTGCGCGTGGCGGCCATCTACGAACGTTCGCTGGCCCTGGGCGACTTCCTCTTCGCCACCGAGGAGCTGGCGCCCCATATGGCCGCGCCCCTGCACTCCCGCGTCCTGCTCGGCCTCGACTCCCCGGCGGGTCGGGTGCAGGCCGCCGTGCAGCGGGTACTGGCGGACTCCGCGCCGGGCGCGCGTCTCGTGCCGGACCCGGCCGGGGAGCAGCGGGAAGCCGAGGACCGGGGCGTCGGAGAAGTGATCACCGTGGTCGCGGTGAGCGTGATCGGCGGCTTCACCGTCATCGCCGTACTCAGCACCCTCACCCTCATCATGATCGGCCGTCGGCAGGAGATCCAACTGTTGCGCCTCGTGGGCGCGGGACGGCGCCAGATCCGGCGGATGCTGCGTATCGAGGCGGCCGTCGTGGGGCTGTCGGGCCTGGTGGTCGGCGCGGTGGTCGCGCTGGTGCCGCTGATCGCGCTCAGCCTGCCGCTGGCCGGGACGCTGCCGTACCTGCCACCCGCGCAGGCCGGGGTGATCGTGGCGGTGGTGGCGGTGACGGTCGCGGCGGGCACCCTGCTGCCGGTGTGGCCCACGCTCCGCCGGCGTCATGCGGCGGGCCCCGGGAGACGCTGAGGGCCGCGGGGAGCGGACGGGGGATGGAAAATCGATTATCGAGAAACGGGCGCGAGGGCTGCGGGGCCTCACTGGCACCGCAGCCCTCGCGCCTTTCCGTGCCCGCTAACGGGGTGCCCTCGGACGTACGCCCAGACTTCCGTAGGCGTGATCTCGCGTAGATCACGCCTACGGACGCAGATCACCCCTCCGGACGTACCTCGCCCGCGGACGTACCTCGCCCCGCCCTGACGCATCCCGCCGAACCGCACGGAACAGCCACAAATCCCGCCATTTCCTCCCCCCGCACTTCGACGCCGGCGCAACCTCACGCATAATCCAATTCTCCACTGGTAACTCCCTCACCGAGAGGCCACTCGCATGACGAACCCCTTCGAAGACCCGGAGGCGCAGTACCACGTCCTGACGAACGACGAGAACCAGCACTCGCTGTGGCCCTCGTTCGCGGAGATCCCGGCCGGCTGGCAGAGCGTGTTCGGCCCGGAGGGCCGGCAGGCGTGCCTGGACTACGTCGAGGAGCACTGGACCGACATGCGGCCGCGCAGCCTGGCGGAGGCCATGGCCGACTGAGCCTCCCGCCTGCCGCCTGCCCCACGCGAAAGCACCCGCTCCGGTCCCGGAACGGGTGCTCTTCGCTTTCCGACGGCGCTCGGGGCGCCCCTGCCTCACTGTCACATCGCCGTCATCACCGTCACACCACCGTCAGCCGCAGTGCGAACGCCGCGAATCCCACCGCCAGCACCCCTGCCCACACCCGCTGCCCCCGGGAGATCCCCGTCCACGGCATCTCCAGCCGCCGCGCCACCCGGGCGACGAGGACGAGGACGACGGCGAAGAGCGGCAGCCACGGCAGCCGGGTCGCCATCCAGGCGGCGAAGTCCGGCGCGGTGGTCAGGCCCTCCACCGTCGTACCGACGAACGAGGCCGGTACGGCGACGGCCAGCATGGCGGTCTGGTGCCAGCACAGGATCGTCATCGCGGACCGGTTGACGGCCGTCACCGGCGTCCACAGCGCGGGCCGCCGCAGGAGGGCCGTGATCCGGTCGCGGAGCAGGATCGCCGCGCCCGACTGCGCCGCGGCCAGGGCGATCACCAGCAGGGACGGTGGGTGGGAGTTCGTACGGTCCTGGCCGGGGACGCCGACCATGCTCGCCGGGTAGTGGAAGACGAGGAGCAGTACCGCGAAGAGGGCGGCGCCGCCGACGAGCAGTAGCCGGGCGCCGCGCTTGCCGAGCCGTTTCTCGCCCCAGGAGACGCCCAGTTGGTAGCCGAACAGCCAGCCCGGGATGACGCTGATCAGTGTGGCCCAGTACGGGACCGAGTCGGCGTACGGGCCGTAACGCAGGAAGTCCACGACAGCGACGACCGCCGCCAGAGGGGCCGCCGCCCAGCCCCCGAGCCACCGCGAGGCTGCCATGCAGTACGGCGTCAGCGCCGTCACCACCGCGTACACGCCCACGAACCACAGGGGCTGGACGACCAGTGTGGCGGCCGTGTGCAGCGTCGTGAGGGGAACCCCGGCCGCGTACAGGACAGCGGCCGGCACGGCCCATACGGCGGTGACGCCGACGGCGGGCCGCAACAGCCGGGCCAGCCGGCCGCGCAGCCAGTCGCCCGGTGACGTGCCCCGCCCGATGGCGCGCCGGTAGGACAGCACGGAGGCGTAGCCGCCGACGAGGAAGAAGATGCCCAGCATCTGGAGCACCCAGGTGATCGGTGCGAGCGGCGCGAACGCGGAGAGCGGACTGGCGTTGTGCAGCGAGCTGTCGGGGTCGCGGACGAAGCCGCCGACGAGCCAGTGGCCGGTCGGCACGGCCAGCAGGGCCAGCGCCCGCAGTCCGTCGACGGCCCGGTCGCGCTGGATCACCGGGAGGCGGCCGGTCGTGCCGGGCAGCGGTATGTGCGGACGGGACCGCTCGTCCAGGCTCATGCTCCGGAACCCGCCCTGTCCGTGGCACGCGGCACGGCAGTTTTCCGCATCGCGGCTTCCCGTACGGAGGCATTCCGCATCGCGGCTTCCCGTAGGGAGGCGTCCCGTATGAAGGCGTTCCGCATGGCAGCTTTCCTCTTCTCGCACACGGTCGGCGCATGGGCGTGCCACGGGCCTGCCGGGGGTCCGTCATGAAGGTGATGGGGTGATCGCCTTCCATGCTGGTGCGAGAAGCCGGCGGAAGCAGTCGGGCCAGAACCCGTATCAGGGTGGGGCAAACCTCACCGAGGCCCAGGGGGACAGCACCCTGCGGGCGGATCCGGTGGCTGGTCCACCCCTCGTACTCTCCGTACAGGGCCCGCTGTTGTCCGGATCGTTCGTATCATCGGCTCATGACCGCCAAGACTCCGGAATCCGCCTCCTGGGGCGAACTGCGCGCCTCCCACGCCGACCGGGAGGCCGTGGTGGAACGGCTGAGGGAGGCGGCGGCCGAGGGCCGGATCGACCTCGCGGAGCTGGACGACCGGCTGGAACGGGCGCTGACCGCCAAGACGTTCGCCGACCTCGCGCCGCTCACCGCCGACCTGCCGCAGGCCGTCTCCGCGGCGGACCCGGGCGAGGCGCTGGTCCTCAAGGGCGGCATCCACGGCGCGTCCCGTACGGGGCGCTGGGAGGTGCCCGCGCACATCACCGCGCACGGCGGCATGGGCGGCGTCCGGCTCGACTTCACCCGTACCGAGTGCCGACTCCCGGAAGTCGAGGTGGAGGTGCACGGGGAGATGGCGGGCGTCACGGTCGTCATCCCGGAGGGGTGGGCCGCGAACTGCGACGGTGTCGCGACGGGCCTCGGCGCCCTCAGGAACAAGACCACCCCCGAGCGGCTCCCGGACACGCCGCTCATCCGGCTCACCGGGTCCGCCGGCATGGCCGGCGTGATCGTCCGCCATCCCAACGTCCGCGAGCGCCGCCTGCTGAAGCGCGAACAGGCGAAGTAGCCGGGCGTACGGCGGCTGCCGCTTCCGCGCGGCGACCGCGCCACCCGGGCAGTCTCGACGGCCGAAGAAGTGGCGCCCCCGGCAGGACTCGAACCTGCGGCCAAGTGCTTAGAAGGCACCTGCTCTATCCACTGAGCTACGGGGGCCAGGTGGTGGGCGTGGATCACACGGGCCGCCGACAAGGATAGGGCTCCGTGTGCCTCGTCCCGGTTGCTTCACCTCCGTGGCACGTTGTGGAGGTTCGGTGAAGCGGTCCCGATAATCGCAGGCAGGTACGAATTCTGCACCGTTTTTGGGGCCTCACGCGTCGGGTGTTGTGCACTCGTTATGCCTGAGCCCCTTTGATCGCGGCTGCCTCATGCGTCGCTGATCCCGATCTGTACGGGTTTACGCGGCACGCACAGAGGGCTATACGCTTCAAAAACCTGCCAAAATTGGGCATTCTGCACGAGTGGCAACCTTGGATGTACAACCCCGGCTCCTTGACGTCCTGTCCGCGCTGCGCGACCGCGTCGACGCCGCGCGCTTCCCGCTGCCACTGCCCGGCGCCGCCCGCGCCCGGCGTACCCGGTCCGAGTTGCTGGACCAGCTCGACGACTATGTGATGCCCCGGCTGCGCGCTCCTCAGGCTCCGCTGCTCGCGGTCGTCGGCGGATCCACCGGGGCCGGCAAGTCCACGCTCGTCAATTCTCTGGTGGGCCGGCGCGTCAGCGAGGCCGGTGTACTGCGGCCCACGACACGTACGCCGGTACTCGTGTGCCACCCCGACGACCACCACTGGTTCGCGGGGCGGCGGGTACTGCCGCAGTTCACCCGGGTCTGGGTGCCCGAGCAGGACGGCCCCGAGGAACTCGACGCGTACGACGACGCGTGTGAACGCGAGTGCGAGTACACCTACGAAGGTGCGGACGAGGAGGACGGCGGCGGCGCGGCGCGGAGCGCGGTGGGCATGGCGCCCCTGCGCATCGAGACGGACCCGGCCCTCCCCAGCGGACTGGCCCTCCTGGACGCCCCCGACATCGACTCGCTCGTCGCCCGCAACCGGGAGCTGGCCGCCGAGCTGATCTGCGCGGCCGACGTATGGGTACTGGTCACCACCGCCGCCCGGTACGCGGACGCGGTGCCGTGGCACCTGCTCCGTACGGCCAAGGAGTACGACGTCACCCTCGTCACCGTGCTGGACCGGGTGCCGCACCAGATCGCCACCGACATCTCGGCGCGGTACGCCGCCCTGCTGACCCGAGCCGGGCTCGGCGACGTACCCCGCTTCACCATTCCCGAGCTGCCCGAATCGGCCGGCGGCGGCAGCGGGCTGCTGCCCGCCACGGCGGTGGCGGCACTGCGGCGCTGGCTGGAACGGCACGCGCAGGACCCCGAGGTCCGGAACGCGGCGGCCGCCCGTACCACCGCTGGCGTCCTGGCCTCGCTGCGCTCCCGGATGCCGGCCCTCGCCGGGGCCTCCGCCTCCCAGCACGCCGCCACCCTGCGGCTGGCCGACCAGGTGGAGCAGGCGTACGAGGAGGCCGCGATCCGGGTACGCCGCGAGGTCGAACAGGGCGAGGTGCTGTCCGGCGACGCCCGCGCCCACTGGCGGGACCACGAACTCGGCGGGCGCCCCGACGAACTGCTGGACGCCCTGACCCACGGGCTGGCCTCCCTGCTGCGCTGCGCGGTGGAAGAAGCCGACGAGCGGGCCGCCGAGGCGTGGCGCCGGGACCCCGCGGCGGCGGACGCGGCCCTGACGGAGGTGGCGGACGCCGCGGCCTCGGCCGCCCGCCTGGGCGTGGTCGTACGGCGGTGGCGGCGCTGCCTGGAGGAACTGGCGGAGGAAGGCGTACGGGAAGCGCGCGCGCCACGCGGCGGACGCGCGGCGCGCGGGGCGCGGGCCGGGGAGCGCGCGAAGTCCGCCGCCGACCCGGAGGAGGCCGCGGCGCTGCTGGCCACCACCCTGCTGGGTGGACGCCGGGCCCGTACAGCGGGCGAGGCCCTCGCCGACCTGCTGGGCGCACAGGCCGCGGTACGGCTGCGCGACCGGGGCGGCCGACTGCTCGACACGTACCTCCAGCGCGCGCTGGACGGCGAACGGGAGCGGCGCCTGACGCCGCTGGAGTCGCTGGGCGTACGGCCGGACCACCAGGCCGCGCTGATCGCCGCGCTGTCTCTACTGCAGAAGGAGAAGGTGACGCGGTGACTGCTGGTGTGGGGCGTACGGATGATGTGGGTGGGGATGTGGGCGCGGGCGGGGATGTGGGTGTGGGTGCGAGCCGGGGTGCGGGAGGGGGTGATGGAGCGCGGTCGGTGGTGGCGGGGGAGCCGGTGATGGCTGCCGACCTGCCGATGGCTGCCGACACGGTCTTGGCCGCTGAGCCGGTGATGGCCGCCGTCGACTCGGCGGAGGCCGCAGACGCGGTCTCCGCGACGGCCTCGACGGCAGCCTCAGAGGTTTCGAGTGCCTCGGGAGCTTCGGCAACCCCGGCGGCCCTGACAGGCCAGGTGGCCCCGGCAGACCCGGCAGACCCGGCGGCCCCGGAGGCGGCAGCGGCCCGGCCGGCCTCGGAGCCGGTCGAGGCGCTCTCCTCCTGGAACGACGGGCTGATCGCACGCCGCGCGAAGGACGGTGCCGACGCGAGGCCCGCAGCCGAGCGGCGCCACGCCCGTGCGCGGGAAGCGGCGGCGGAGCCGCGCGAAGGCAGACAGCCCGATTGGCGTGAGTGGCCCGAGTGGCTGGAGTGGGAGGACCGGGACCGGAGATCCCACCCGGGCGGGGACGGGGACGGGGACGGATGGCTGGACGACGGGAACGAGTGGCACCAGCAGCGCGACTGGCAGGAGTGGGAGGACGAGGGCGACAGCGAACTCGAAGCCGTACTCGCCGTACTCCAGGACCCCGCGGAGCCCGTACAGGAGCCACGGGGCCGGCGCGGCCGTGCACAGGAGGCGAAGGAGTGCGCCCCTGACCCTCGGACCGCCAAGGGGCTCAGAGGTGTCAGAGACAGCAGATACACCAGAGGCACCAGAGATACCAGAAGCACCAAGAGCACCAGAAGCACCAGAGAACGCGGTAACCCCCAAGACCACGAAGACTCTGTGGCCCCAGGCGGGACCAGGTCCTCCCGATCCCCTGGAGGCCCCGGAGCCCGGCCCACCCCCGCGCAGCGGCTGCGCCCCCGCCTGGACGCTCTCCGGGAACTCGTCGGACTGTCCCGGACGCGCCTGGACGGGGCGACGCTCGCCGAGGCGGGACGGGTGCTCGGAGCGGCCGACGAGCGCTACCGGCTGTCCGGGGAACACACTGTCATCGCCGTCGCGGGAGCCACCGGCAGTGGAAAATCGTCCCTGTTCAACGCGCTGGTGGGGGCGGACCACTCCGACGTGGGGGCGCGCCGGCCGACGACCTCGGAGCCGGTGGCCTGCGTGTGGTCGGGTGGGCAGCCGGGCGCGCACGGCCTGCTGGACCGGCTCGGAGTACCGGTACGCCGCAGGCACGCGCCGGCCGCCGGCTCGGCCACGCTGCCCGGTCTCGTCCTCCTGGACCTGCCCGACCACGACTCGGCCGCGGCCGGGCACCGTGAGCAGGTCGACCGGATGCTGGAGCTGGTGGACGCGGTGATCTGGGTGGTCGACCCGGAGAAGTACGCGGACGCGGTGCTGCACGAAAGGTATCTGCGGCCGCTGGCGGGCCACGCCGAGGTCATGTTCGTCGTCCTGAACCAGGTGGACCGGCTGCCGGGGGACGCCGCCGTACAGGTGGTCGACGATCTGCGGCGGCTGCTCGACGAGGACGGTCTGGCGCTCGGTGAGCACGGCGAACCGGGCGCCGCCGTACTGGCACTGTCGGCGGCCACCGGGGAGGGCGTCGGGGACCTGAGGGAGGCGCTCCGCCAGTTCGTCGCGGAGCGCGGCGCGGCGGACCGGCGGCTGACCGCGGACGTGGACGCGGCGGCAGGGCGGCTGTGGCCGGTGTACGTGGCCGACGGGCGGTACGGGCTGACGGAAGCGGCTCGGGAGGAGTTCGAGGACTGGCTCGCCGAGGCGGTCGGTGCCGGGGCGATGGGCAGTGCGGCGGAACGCGACTGGCTGCGCCACGGGGAACGGGCCTGCGGCACGCCGTGGCTGCGCCTGAGGCTGCGCAGACGGCGGCCGGGGGCGGTGCGCGGGCGGTCCGGGCGGACGAGCCCGGGGCGTACGGGACGATCCAAGCTGTGGCACCGGGACGCGTACCCGGACGCGTACACGGAGGCGGACGCAGCGGACGAAGCGGGCGGTGAGGACGAGTACGGCACCGTGAGCGGCTGGGTACCGGTGGACGGGCGGGCGACGGCGCGGCCGCTGGTCGAGCAGGCCGTACGGGCCGTGGCGGGGGAGGCGTCGGAAGGGCTTCCGGCGCCCTGGGCGCAGGCCGTGCGCGAGGCGGCGTTCCGGGGTGCCGAGGGGCTGCCGGAGGCGCTGGACCGGGCGGCGGCGGTCTCGGAAGGGGACTTGCGCGCCGGGCCGCTGGTGCGGCCGCGGTGGTGGTCGGTGGCCGCCGTGGCGCAGGGGCTGTTGACGATGCTGCTGGTGACCGGGGTGCTGTGGCTGCTGGCCGTGGTGGTGGGCGCGGCGGAGGCGGGGGAGTGGCTGTCCGCGTTGCTGGTGACGGCCATCGGGGCGACGGGCGGCCCGGTCGTGTCGTGGGTGTGCGGGGTGTCGGGGCGCGGTGCGGCCCGCCGGTACGGCCAGGAAGCGGAACGCCGGCTGCGTACGGCGGCAGCGGGCTGCGGCCGCGCCGCGGTGCTGGAACCGGTCGCCGCCGAACTGCTGCGCTACCGGGAGGTGCGGGAGCAGTACGCGGTGGCGGCCGGGTTGTGAGGCGGCGGGGCGGAGGGCCGGGGCGCCGGGTTCCGGGCGCTGCCCCGCCGGGGCGTTGTGAGGACGCTTCGACTCGATGAAGCCCCCGCCGGGGTGACGAAGTTGTCCACAACCCCGCGGTAGCACACAGGGCCCGGCGGGCTCCGGCGATTCCGTGCAGCATGGGTTCCACGCAGGCCCGGGACCGGGCCGCAGGGCCCGCCGGGGCCCACGACGGGGGAGGCGACGGCTGTGTACGAAACGATGGTGACGCTGGTGGGGAACGCCGCGACGGCGGTGGAGCACCGGCTGACGACGACCGGTGATTCGGCGGCGCGGTTCCGTCTGGCGACGTCCGCGCGGCGTTGGGACAAGGAGCGCCGGTGCTGGGTCGACGGGGACCCGAGCTTCTACACCGTCCGCGCGTGGCGGTCGCTGGCGGACCACCTGGCCGCTTCGGTCTCGCGCGGCGAACCCCTCGTCGTGCACGGCCGCATGCGGGTGTGGGAGCGGGACCTGCCCGAGGAGAAGGGCGGACAGCGGCGGGTGTCGGTCGAGGTGGACGCCGTGGCCGTCGGGCACGACCTGTCGCGTGGCACCTCCGCCTTCCGGCGGATCAACCGGACGGGTACGGATCCCACGCCGCCGAACGGCCGACCGGGTGGCGGGGGAGGGGCCACCGAGGCCGCGGCCCCTCCGCTCCCGGCGCCCTCTCCATCCCTTCCGTCCCCACAAGAGCCCTCAGTCTCTCCAGCGCCCGCCGCTTCCCCGACGCCCGCCGCTTCCCCATCGCCCTCTGCCTCCCCGATCCCCGCAGACTTCGCAACGCCCCCAGACTCCGTGTCCGATACCGAACCTGACTGGTCGTCGCCGCCCCCGACACCCACTCGCGAGAAGGGCGGTATTGCCTCGGCCTGACCCTCTGCCGCATCCCCGATGCGCAGTACGCCGGAGAAGCTATCAGTGCCCGGAAAGTCCCGGTGATTTGTCGATATTGCCAGGTCAAGGGGGGTGTGGTCGGTAACGATTGCGATTCGGATCGCTTATAGGACGGTATTGCGGGGGATCGTGTTGCGCCCGCTCTCTAGGATCCGTCGGGTACTCACGAGTACTCACGGGGGCCTGACTTATTCGGCTGTTGAGTTCTTTGGGTTCATTCCGGCGAGGCAACTCCCCAATCGATCCCGCCTCGCCCAGAGGGGAAATTCATGCTTTCAGTGAAGAGGCGGGGCGCAGCCCGCCTTGCCGCCGCGGTCCTGGCGTCGGGCCTGGTCGCGGCGGGCGCGATAGCCACCGCGGGTCCCGCCGCGGCTGACGACGCGGCGCCGGTCCACGGCGGCGCCAGTGCGACGCTCGACGGTCTGAAGACCTACGGTCAGGCAGTCCTGCACGCCGACGGCCACGACCAGCGGATCGGCGCCGGGCTCTTCGAGATGAAGGTCGACAACGGCGGCACCCTCCAGACGTACTGCATCGACATCGGCACGCCGACGCAGCAACTGGCGAAGTACAAGGAGGTGCCCTGGAGCGCCTCGTCGCTGCACGACAACCAGGACGCCGGCAAGATCCGCTGGATCCTGCAGAACTCCTACCCGCAGGTCAACGACCTGGCCTCGCTCGCCCAGAAGGCCGGTGCCGGGAGCCTGAGCGAGAAGACCGCTGCCGCCGGTACCCAGGTCGCGATCTGGCGCTTCTCCGACCACGTGAAGGTCGACGCCGTCGATCCCGCGGCCGAGAAGCTCGCCGACTACCTGGAGAAGAACGCGAAGAGCCTCGCCGAGCCCGAGGCGTCGCTGAAGCTGGACTCGCCGGCCGTCTCCGGCAAGTCCGGCAGCAAGCTCGGCCCGGTCACGGTCCGCACCAATGCCAACAGCGTGACCGTCTCCCCGGCCGCCGGTACCCCCGCCGGTGTCAAGGTGGTCGGCGCCGACGGCAAGCCCGTCACCAAGGCGGTCAACGGCACCAAGCTCTTCTTCGACGTGCCCGCCGGCACGAAGGACGGCGCCGCCTCGCTGACCGCGCAGGCCGCCACGAAGGTCTCGGTCGGTCGCGCCTTCACCGGCAGCGTCGGCACCGTCAAGAGCCAGACCATGATCCTGGCCGGCTCCAGCGAGTCCACCGCCACCGCGACCGCCACCGCCTCCTGGAAGAAGGAGGGCGCGGCCCCGGCCGTCACCGCGGAGAAGAACTGCTCCAAGGGCGGCGTGGACGTCACGGCCTCCAACAAGGGCGACGCGCCGTTCAAGTTCCAGCTCTCCGGCAAGGAGCACGTGATCGCGCCGGGCAAGTCCGAGACGATCACCGTCCCGGTCGGCGAGGACCAGGCGTACGAGATCACGATCGCGGGTGAGGGCGGCTTCAAGAAGACCTTCACCGGCGTCCTCGACTGCAAGACCGCCGGCACCACTCCCGGCAAGCCCTCCTCGCAGCCCAGCCCGGCCTCGGCCGGCGGCACCAGCGCCGGCGGCACCGGCGGCGGCGCGGGCGGCGACCTCGCCGAGACCGGCTCCAGCAACGCCACCCCGGTGATCGCGGGCGTCGCGGCCGCACTGGTCGTCGTCGGCGGCGGCGCGGTCTTCTTCCTGCGCAAGAAGAAGGCGGGCGTCACCCCGTAACCGAGGTCACCGAGATCACCGAGGTACGGACGTCACCCGGGTTCCGGGGCGCGGAAGCTCCCCGGAACCCGGAGTGACAAGGCACGCTCCGGCCGCCGTGACCCCAGCATGACAAGGTGCGCCGGGGCCCTGACCCCGGTCTGACGAAGTGCGCCGCAGCCCTGACCCCGGTCTGACGAGGCGCGCCCACGGCCTCGGCCCCGGCCGCCCATGACCGTACGCGCACCACCCACCGCCCTCCGTGGCCGAGCGAAACCGCTCCTCGGCCACGGAGGGCGGCGGCGTTCCCGCCCGGGATCAAGGTGTCAGGGAGGGGTGACGCCCCGCAGAGTCCTTCTGCGCGGCGGCAAGCCCGGCCGGGACCAAGGCTCAGGACCTGGCACCCACGGCCCGCCACCCCACCGCGACGCCCGCCCCGACACCCGCACCGCCACCCGCCCCACCACCCCGAATCCCCGTGCCCCCGAGGTACTCGTTTCCTTCGCGGGCTGGCCGTACGGCAAGATGGGGTGTATCTGCCCTCGCGCGGCGGAGCCGCTCATCGGCCCACGCGGCGGAGCCGCATTGACCATGACAGATCCAGACTGCCGGACGGTTTCTCTTGGCTGAGTACATCTACACGATGCGCAAGGCGCGTAAGGCGCACGGCGACAAGGTCATCCTTGACGACGTGACGCTGAACTTCCTGCCGGGCGCGAAGATCGGTGTCGTGGGCCCCAACGGCGCCGGCAAGTCGACGGTGCTGAAGATCATGGCCGGTCTTGAGCAGCCGTCCAACGGCGACGCGTTCCTCTCCCCGGGCTACTCCGTCGGGATGCTCCTCCAGGAGCCGCCGCTGGACGAGTCCAAGACGGTCCTGGAGAACGTCCAGGACGGTGCCCGCGAGACCATGGACAAGCTCAAGCGCTTCAACGAGGTCGCCGAGCTGATGGCGACCGACTACTCCGACGCGCTGCTGGAGGAGATGGGCAAGCTCCAGGAGGACCTGGACCACGCCAACGCCTGGGACCTGGACACCCAGCTGGAGCAGGCCATGGACGCGCTGGGCTGCCCGCCCGGTGACTGGCCGGTCACCAACCTCTCCGGTGGTGAGAAGCGCCGCGTCGCGCTGTGCAAGCTGCTGCTGGAGGCCCCCGACCTGCTCCTCCTCGACGAGCCCACCAACCACCTGGACGCCGAGTCCGTGCAGTGGCTGGAGCAGCACCTCGCCCAGTACGCCGGCACCGTCGTCGCCGTCACCCACGACCGGTACTTCCTCGACAACGTCGCCGAGTGGATCCTTGAGCTCGACCGCGGCCGTGCGCACCCGTACGAGGGCAACTACTCCACCTACCTCGACAAGAAGCAGACCCGCCTGAAGGTCGAGGGCCAGAAGGACGCCAAGCGCGCGAAGCGTCTGAAGGAAGAGCTGGAGTGGGTCCGCTCCAACGCCAAGGGCCGCCAGGCCAAGTCCAAGTCGCGGCTGTCCCGTTACGAGGAGATGGCGGCCGAGGCGGAGAAGACCCGGAAGCTGGACTTCGAGGAGATCCAGATCCCGCCGGGCCCGCGGCTGGGCAACATCGTCGTCGAGGTCGAGAACCTCAACAAGGCGTTCGGTGACAAGGTCCTCATCGACGACCTGTCGTTCACCCTCCCGCGCAACGGCATCGTCGGCGTCATCGGCCCGAACGGCGCCGGCAAGACCACGCTGTTCAAGATGATCCAGGGCCTGGAGGAGCCGGACTCCGGCAGCATCAAGGTCGGCGACACGGTCAAGATCTCCTACGTCGACCAGAACCGCGCCAACATCGACCCCAAGAAGACGCTGTGGGCCGTCGTCTCCGACGAACTGGACTACATCAACGTCGGCCAGGTCGAGATGCCGTCCCGCGCCTATGTCTCGGCGTTCGGCTTCAAGGGCCCGGACCAGCAGAAGCCGGCCGGTGTGCTCTCCGGCGGTGAGCGCAACCGCCTGAACCTGGCGCTCACCCTCAAGCAGGGCGGCAACCTGCTGCTCCTCGACGAGCCGACCAACGACCTCGACGTCGAGACCCTGTCCTCGCTGGAGAACGCGCTGCTGGAGTTCCCCGGCTGCGCCGTGGTCGTCTCCCACGACCGCTGGTTCCTGGACCGCGTCGCCACGCACATCCTGGCGTACGAGGGCGAGTCCAAGTGGTTCTGGTTCGAGGGCAACTACGAGTCGTACGAGAAGAACAAGGTCGAGCGGCTGGGCCCGGACGCGGCTCGTCCGCACCGCGCCACGTACAAGAAGCTCACCCGGGGCTGAGCCGCGTGCGACACCTGTACTCCTGCCCGCTGCGCTGGTCCGACATGGACGCTTTCGGCCATGTCAACAACGCGGTGTTCATCCGCTACCTGGAAGAGGCGCGGATCGACTTCATGTGGCGGCTGGCGCCGGGCGAGGGCAGTACGTCCTTCTCCGGCGGGTCCGTCGTGGCCCGCCATGAGATCGACTACGTACGGCCGCTGGTGCACCGGCACGCGCCGGTGACCGTCGAGTCGTGGGTGACGAAGATAGGCGCCGCGTCGATGACGATCGCCTACGAGATCAAGGACGAGGACACGGTGTACGTCCGCGCCTCGACCGTCGTCGTCCCGTACGACTTCGGCGCGGAGCGGCCCCGCCGTATCACCGCCGAGGAGAAGTCCTTCCTCAAGGAGTACATGGACGACCCGGACGGCGCGGACGACGCGGACGGCGCCCAGCAGCAGGAGGGGGCCGTCGCCGCATGACGGCGTTGCGCCTGGCCGATGCCGGGGAGGCGGCGGATCTCGCCGCCTTCCTGGCCCGGCTGATTCACTACGACCGTGCCGCCGCGGTGCGGTTGCAGGCGGGCGGCGGGGTGCTCGCCGTCTTCGGGCGCCCGCCGTCGTTCGAGGTGCTGGCGATCCGTACGGCACGCCTGGCGCCGACCGGGCCCCCCGGCAGCGGGGCCGGCACCGGCACCGGCCCGCAGACCGGTACCGGTCGGCAGACCAGTACCGGCCCGCAAGCCGGTACGGGTGCCTCTCCCGCCGCCGGTCTCGACCTCACCGTCTCCGCCGGAGACCTGCTCGAAGGCATCGACGAGGCGGCGGACAGCCTGACGCTGCCCGCCGCCGTCACCGGCCCGCCGTGGGCCGGCGTCCTGCCGCCCCGGGGCGGTTGGCAGCAGATGCCGGGACTGCCCTCGCCGCAGGCGCTGGGCAGGACTGTCGCACTCGCCGTCGCCGAGTTCCGTGCCCGGGACGAGGCGCTGCCGCCGGAACGCCGGACGCGCGCCGAGCGCGACCGCATCGGCCGCGAGATCTGGTCCCGCACTTTGGGCGACACCCACCTGCCGCTGCGCGCCGCGCACGCCGCGCAGTCCCTGGGCTTCCTGCGTCCCGTCCGGGTCGAGGCGCAGGCCGGCGCTCACGGGCTGGCGGGCGATGGCCGCGGTTCCGGCTCCGGTTCCTGCTCCGGCTCCGCGGGAGCAGGAGCCGCACTGGCGGAACCGCCAGCGCTGACCCTGCTGGCCGCAGGCGGCTGGCTACGGCTGCGGACACCGTACGGGTCGGTCGCGGTCCGCACGGGCGGGCCGTCGGCGCTCCCGGTGACACCCGCTTGAGACGTCCGCCAGGAGGCCACGTCAGCGCGGGGTGGGCGGGCAGAGGCCGGTGGGCAGAGGCCGACCGGACAGGACACGCCCGGTCCTCACGCCCCGCCCCGACGCCCCACCCGCGTCGGCCTGAGCCGCTACGGCCTCACTCAGCCGTATTGATCATCGACGCCGCCGCATACATCATGTAGTTCCACAGCTGCGTCTCGTGCTCGGGGGACAGCTCCAGAGAGTCCACCGCGTCCCGCATGTGCTTGAGCCAGGCGTCGTGGGCGGCGCGGTCCACGGTGAAGGGAGCGTGCCGCATCCGCAGTCGCGGGTGGCCACGGCCGTCGCTGTACGTACGGGGGCCGCCCCAGTACTGCATGAGGAAGAGCGCAAGCCGCTCCTCGGCCGGGCCCAGGTCCTCCTCCGGGTACATCGGCCGCAGCAGCGGGTCCTCGGCCACCCCCTGGTAGAAACGGTGCACCAGGCGGCGGAACGTCGGCTCGCCACCGACCTGCTCGTAAAAAGTCTGTTCCTGAAGCGTGCCGCGCGGAATCTTGTTCACCCGTCCATGGTGTCAGACGACTCGGCGGTGCCGGCGTGCTCGGCCGAGGACCTGCGACGTAGGACAGTGGAGACATGAGCGGTACACCGTCCGGTCAGCAGCCGGACCACGAGCCGACGGCCGCGGCCCGCGCCGAGCTGATCCGGCAGATCAGAGCGGGTGGCCACCTCGGCGACCCGCGCTGGCGGGCCGCCTTCCAAGAGGTTCCGCGGCACCTCTTCGTTCCGTACTACTTCGTGGCCACACCCCGCGGCTACGAGCGGCTCTCCGGCTCCGATCCCGACCCCGCGCGACGGGCACGTTGGCTGGAAGGCGTCTACACCGACGGGGCGCTGGCGACGTACATGCGGGACGGCGAGCTGGTGTCGACCAGCAGCCAGCCGTCGCTGATGGCGATCATGCTGGAAGAACTGCGCGTCGAAGAGATCGAAGCGGCGAAGGAGGCCAGGGAGACAGGGGAGGCCGAGAAGCAGCCCTCGGACACCGGCTGCCGCGTCCTGGAGATCGGTACGGGCACCGGCTACAACGCCGCCCTGCTCTCCCACCGGCTGGGCGCGGAGCACGTGACCACCGTCGACCTGGACGAGGAGATCACCGGCCCGGCGCGCGACCGGCTGGCCGCCGCAGGACACCGCCCCACCGTGGTGACCGGCGACGGCGCCCGGGGCTGCCCGGAACGCGCACCGTACGACCGGATCATCGCCACCTGCGCCCTGCCCGCCGTCCCGCCGGCGTGGATCGCGCAGTCCGTCCCCGGAGCCCTGATCCTGGCTCCTCTGGCGACCGGCCTGATCGCGCTCCGCGTGACGGACCCCGATGCCGTACGGGCGGAGGGCCGCTTCCTGGCCACCCCCGCCTACTTCGTCCCCCTGCGAGCCCGCCCCGACCCCACCGCACAGCCGCCCCACCCCGATGCCCCCGAGCAGCCCGGCCCACCCGCCGAATGCGGCGGACGACACCGAAGCCGCCACCACCTCCCCCGCGAAGCCCTCCGCGACGACCGCTTCCACTTCCTCCGCACCCTCACCGCCGACACCCTCACCCCGCAAGAAGCCCACACCCTGTGGCACCAGCAGAACCGCCCCCCTCGGGAACGCTTCGGCGTCACCGTGCACGGCACTGGTCAGTACGCGTGGCTCGATTCTCCCGAGGGCCCGCACCGGTGGGTGTTGCCAGGGAGCTAGGACGGATGGATGCTGCCCCGCATCTCGCGGGAACGGTGTCCGACAGCAGGAAGCGCCGGCCGCAGCGGGTGCACTGAAGCCGGCGCCTTCTGCCGTTTTCCGGGCCTTGGCCTGTCTGCCGGGGGACTGCCGTCGTCAGGCCCGGCGGACGGTGATGGTGGTCCAGGCGCCCACGTGGATGCGGTCGCCCTCGTGGAGAGGGGTCGGGACGTAGGGCTGGATCGGGTCTTCGGCGAGATTGACGGTGGTGCCGTTGGTGGAGTTCTGGTCGACCACGGCCCAACTGCCGTCGGACTGCTGGACCAGGAGGGCGTGCTGGTGCGAGACGCCCGGGTCCTCCGGGGGACGGCCCAGGTCGATGTCCGGGGACTCGCCCGTGCTGTGCCGGCGGCGGCCGATGGCGATCTGGGTCCCGGTGAGCGGGATCTGCTGCTCCGGGGAGTAGGCGGGCAGGTTCAGGCCGGCCGCCTCCGGGCCGCTGCGGCCCATCATCGCCATGAAGTACTCGCGGTCGGGGGCGATCGCCACGACCCAACCGTCACCGACGACCGGCGGCGGTCCGGGCGGGGCGGCGGGCCCCGGTGCGGGCTGGTTCCACTGCTGGTCGGGCTGCGGTTGCTGGTGTGCGTCCGGCTGCTGCGGCGGCTGGCCGAAGGGGGCGGGCTGCTGCGGCTCGAACGGAGCCTGCGGCGGAACCTGTTGGGCGGCCTGGGGGTCGTACGAGGCCTGCGGCGGCTGTTGCTGGGGAGGCTGCTGGGGCTCGTACGGGCCCTGCTGCCGGGGTGGGGTGGGCGGGCCCTGGTGCGGGGGCGGGAAGCCGTAGCCGCCCTGGCCACCCTGGGAGCCCGGGCCGCCCTGACCGCCTTGGCTGACGTGACCGCCTTGGCTGTGGTCCTGGCCGCCCTGCGGCCCCGGCTGCGCGGGCTGCGGAGGCGGAGTCTGGGGCGGGGACTGGGGAGAAGACTGGGAGTTGGGGGGAGGCAGCGGCCAGTCGTCGTCGGCTGCCCGGGGCGGGCGCGTCGGACCGGGCCGGCTGGCGGGGGCTCCGTGCGGGCCGGGTTGGCCGGGCTGGCCGCTGGGTGCGGGGTTGCCGAACGGGGCGGGCTGGTCGGGAGCGCCGAACTGACCCGGCTGGTCGGGCCGGCCGAAAGGACCGGGCTGGTCGGGCGAGCCGAACTGGCCCGACTGGTCCGGGGAGAGCGGTTCGGCGGGGCGGTTGATCTGCGACGGGCGGGAGCCCTGGTATTCGTACTGCTGGGGCGGGGTGGGCGAGCCCTGGTGCGGGGGCGGGAAGCCGTAACCGCCCTGGCCGCCCTGGGAGCCCGGGCCGCCCAGCGGGGCGGGGGGCGGCGGAGCGTACGAGGTGGCCGAGTGCGTCAGGAAGTTGTAGCGGCACTCCTCGCAGAACGGGGCCATCGCCTCGCGCGGCGTACGGCACTGGGGACACAGTTCCGGCTGGGCGCCCGGCTGGGACTGCTGGCCGGGGCCGAAGCCCTGCTGCGGAGGGGGCGCCGGGGTGTTCGGGCCGGGAGCCGGGGCCGGGGGCGGGAAGCCGTAGCCGCCCTGGCCACCCTGGGAGCCCGGGCCGCCCTGACCGCCCTGGCTGCCGTGACCGCCCTGGCTGCCGTGCGGGCCGGGGGCGGGAGCCGGGCCGGGGCCCTGGCCCATCGGGCCCTGCGGTGCGGGCGCGGGCGGGGCCTGAGGGGGCGGAGCCTGCTGAAGCGGGGGCTGGGGGGCCGGAGCCTGGTGCGGCGGCGGGGTCTGCTGCGGCGAAGGGGCCTGCTGTGGCGAGAGGGGCTGCTGAGGCGGCGGGGTCTGGCCGGGGAAGCCCTGCCCGCCCTGGGGAGCGCCGGAAGCGCCGGAAGCGCCGGAAGCGCCGGGGGTTCCGGGAGCGCCGGTGTCGCCGGGGGCCCCGGGGCCGTTCCGGGGGCCCGGGCCGCCCTGCGGAGCGGACGGCGGCGGAGTCGGCTGGCCGGCCGGAGGGGTGTTGAGGAATCCCGCGGGCAGGGAGGGCGGCGGGGGAACAGCGCCCGCCATCCGGTGGCCGCACACCTCGCACCAGTCTTCGGCCACCGACTGATGGCCGTTCGGGCAGGTCGGCATGTCGGATCTTCCCCCTCAGTACCGATTGTGTTCGGTAGTACGTCTAGTTGTTATTTCTTGACGCGAACTGTCTTGGTCGAGCGCGTTTCGAGCGTCATCTCGTCCGCCTCTGTGACCTTCGCCTTCAGTCGCACAGTACCGGTCGCCGCATCGACGACGTCCACCACCTTCGCAAGCAGTTTCGCAGTGTCCTCGTTCCCGGACGCGCTCGCCAGTTGCACGGCCCGGCCCAGTTTCGCCGTGGCGCCGTCCGCATCGCCCGACTTGCGGGCATCCAGTCCCTGCTGGATGACCTGGGCCAGTTCGGCCTGTCCCGTGTAGTGGGCGACGTGGGGGTTGATACTGGTCGAAGCGGTCATGTCGTCCGTCCAGATCGCGCGTACGAGCCCCTGGGCCAGGGTCTGCGTGCCACCGTCGGGTGCGGGGAGGACGAGCGAGATCCGCGCGGCCAGCATCTCCTGACCCACTTCGGCGGCCCGGACGCGTACGCACACGTGGTAGTCGCGGGACTCGTCGCCCCAGGAACCTGTCGGATAGTCGCCGGTCCGCGGGCCGGATTCGGTACGGCGGCCGGTCAGGTCCTCGACGGCCGGTGCCACCTGTTTCACGAAGGCCACCTGCGCGCCCTGCGGGGTCCACAGCCGCAGGGTGACGTCCGCCACCTCCTTGCCCATCGCGGCCTCCATCATCCGTGTGAAGTCGGCGGCCAGCCCGGCCGGGTCGGCGACGATGTCGGCCGTGCCGAGCAGCGCCGAGGCGACGCCGGTGACCTCCTTGACCTCCCAGTCCGTACCGACGCCGCGGGCGTCGCAGGTGAAGCGGCCGGCGCAGGCGTCGAGGGTGGCGCGCAGTTCCTGGGGCGACTCGTGTTCGTTGCGTCCGTCGGTGAGCAGGATGCCGTGCCGGACGGCGACGTCCGCGTCGGCCAGCAGCCGGTCGGCCAGCCGTAGCCAGGTGCCGATGGCGGTGCCGCCGCCGGCGCTCAGCTTGCGCAGTGCCTCCTTGGCCTGCGCGCGGGTCGTCGGGCCGGCGGTGGCGAGCCGCCCGCCGCCCGGGTAGACCTCGGCGGCCTGGTGCGTACCGGCCACCACGGCGAAGGCGACGCCGTCCCGTACGGTGTCGATCGCGGCGGCCGTCGCGTCGCGCGCGTTGCGCATCTTGGTGGGCGGGTAGTCCATCGAGCCGGAGCAGTCCACCATGATCACGACGCCGGCGTGCCGTACGCCGCCGTGGCTGCGGGCGGCTCCGGCCCCGGCTCCGGTTCCGGTTCCGGCCCCGCTCCCGCTCCCGGCTGGGTCCGTACCGGCTGCGAAGAGCGGCAGCCGACCGCTGGTGCCGCCCCCGGTGGCGGTGACGGTGACGATGGCGTTCACCTCGCGCCCGCCCTCGGGCAGGTACGCGTTCTGGTACACCTCGGCGGCGAACCGCGGCACGCCGGACTTGGAGAAATTGGCCATCTGTTCCGCTCCTTTGTGCCGCCGCGAGGCTCCGCAGCGCAGTCGTCGCGGCGGTGAAGAGACACCTGGGCGGGCGGAAGTCCCCGTGACCATCCCCCCGTTGGCGCCTTGCTCCTGATACGGGTCAGCCGGGCGGGGCCGGGAGCAGCACGGCTCCCGGCCACCGTGGCCGACGAGGGCGGGTGGCGCGCCCCGGGCGGACGCTCAGGCCGATCCTGCCCGTCCCGGTGGCGCCGGGAACGGCATCACCGCCACTGTTACGTTGTCGTGGCCCCCACCGGTGAGTGCGTGGGCGACCAGGGTCCGCGCGCTGTGCAGCGGCCGGTCGTGCGCATCCTCCGGCAGCACCGCGGCCAGTTGCTCCGCGGCCTCGGCGTAGTTCCACAGCCCGTCCGTGCACACCACCACTACACCCGGTCCGTCGGGCTTGAAGGAAGCGGTGTGCGGTTCGAGTTCGTACGCGTCGGCGCCGAGCCAGCCCGTGATGGCATGCGCCCGGTCGTCCGCGTACGCCTCCGCCTCCGACATCAGGTTGTTGGCGACCATCTGCGCCGCCCAGGAGTCGTCCTCGGTGAGGCGGACGGCGGGCGCGCTGCGGTCGTCGGGGACCCAGTACGCGCGGCTGTCGCCGACCCAGCCGATGACGAGCAGCCCACCGCCGACCACCGCGCCGACGAACGTGCAGGCGGGGGCGTTCTGCTGGCGGTACGGGTCGTGCTGCTGGGCTTGGTTGGGCGCGGCGGCCAGGGCATTGACGGACTTGGCGGCGGCGAGGATCGCCTCGTGCATGGCCCGCTGCGGGTGCGTACCGCCGGGCAGGGCGGCCAGCAGCGTCCGCGCCGCCACGCCGGACGCGGCGGCGGACGCGTCGTCGGGCCGCGAGGCGGAGGAGACGCCGTCGCAGACGATGGCGAGTACGGCGGGCGAGCCGTCCGGCAACGCTCCCTCGGCGACCGCGAAGAAGTCCTCGTTACGGTGGTGGCGGCGGCCCCGGTCGGTGACCGCGGCCACACCCGGGAGCTCCCGCTCCATGTGGTCGCGTTCGCGTGGCTGGGCGTGGCCGCAGTTCTCGCAGTAACCGTCGCCGGTGACCGTCCCCGCGTGGCAGAGCGCGCAGATACGGGTGCCTTGGGCGGGGGTCTGGTGTTCAGGGGTGGGGGAGGAGACGGCGGTAGTGGCGGGAGTGGCGGAGGGGTGGGCTGGTGTTTCTGCCGGTCCGCCGGGCGCCTGCGGGCCGGGGCCGGTCGGGTTGGTCGGACCGGTCGGGCCGGTCGGGCCGGTCGGGCCGGTCGGGCCGGGCTCCGGGCCGGTGCCGCTCGCGTCCGCTGAGCGGTGCGCTGCCTCGGCGGCGAGGTCGTAACCGGCGATACGGGGGTCCGGCGCTCCGCCGTGGGAGGCGGCGGCCTGGTGCGCATGGCCTCCGTACGGACTGCCGGCCGATGGCGGAACACTTGCCTCCGCATGGGGCGCCCAGGACTGTGCGTCGCCCTGCGCGTGAGTCTGCACGCCGACCCCGGCCGGCGCGTGGGCCCGCTGCCCTCCTTGTACGTAGTCCGGCGAGGCCGGCGGCGGTACGGGGGCGTGCGGTGGGTGTGGGGTGTGTGAGGTGTGTGGGGCGTGCGGGGTCTGCACCGATCCGTTCGCGTGGGCCGGTCCCGACGCGTACGCGGGTCCGCTGTCGTGCCGGGCTTCCGCGTCGTACGACGGGGTCGGCCCGCCGTACGACGGAGCCGGGACAGGCGCGGCCACCGGTGGCGGGACGACTGCCGGCGGCGAGACGGACGGCGACGGTGGTACGGACGACGAGGGCGGCGAGGACGGCACGGACGGCGACGCCGGAACCTGTCCCGGAGCCCCCGGAGCCCCCGGAGCCCCCGGGCCCTCTTGCCCCACCACCGCCCCTCCCGCCCCCGGCATCAAGAACGACGCGGGCAGCGCCACGGGTCCCGGCGGGGCGGCCCCCGCCCCGGACGCGGGATGCGCCGTGTCGCCCAGCGGGACCGTGGGGCGGTCACCGGCCCCGCCCGGCCCGGCGGGTGCCACCACGTCGGCGCCGCAGAATCCGCAGTAGTTGTCCCCCGGTTCGAGCGGCTCGCTGCAGCTCGCACACCGGAACGGCCCTGTCACACCCATGTCACACCCACGTCCTGGGGCGGAAGCGGTTGGCCCGTTCCACCAGCTCGATCCTTTCCTCGCCGCGCTGCGCCAGCCGGGCGAGCAGTCTGAACGACCGCTCCAGGCCGAACCGCAGGCCGCGTTCGTCCAGTGCGCTGCCGAGCAGACCGGGCCGGGCGGCGGTGCCGCCGGAGCCGGGGCCGGGGGCCCCGGACGGCAATGTACGCCCCTGCTGCTCGGCACCGCGGCTACCGGAGAGTACCCAGTCGAGGGCACAGCCCAGCACCTCGGTCGTCAGTTGTTCGCGGCGCTCCGCGTCCAGCCCGGAGTCCGCCAGCCGCTCGACCTGCTCGGCCGCCGACCGCAGGTCCTCCAGCAGTGCGTCGTGGCCGGGGCGTTGCCGCAGCCGGGCCCGGATGGCCGCGATGCGCGCCGCAGTGTAGTGAATGGAGGACTCCGGTACGGATTCCAGGGCGGCCACGGCCCCGGCCCGGTCGCCGGCCGCCAGCCGCACCCGGGCCAGTCCGAACGCCGCGCTGACGTAACTGTGGTCGGTGGCCCACACCAGCCGGTAGTACTCCGCCGCGTTGTCCAGTTGCCCCAGCACCTCGGCGCAGACGGCGAGCGCCAGCTTCGGCGCCGGCTCGCCGGGGAAGGCGTCGTACATCGCGTCGAACGACAGGGCCGCCGTCTCGTGGTCGTCGTTCGTCAGCGCCACCAGGCCGCGGTACCAGACCACCCGCCAGTCCTCGTCCCAGCCCTGGCCGGGCTCGGTCTCGACGGCGCGCAGTTCGCGCAGGGCCGCCGCGCCGTCCCCCGTCTCCAAGTGGGCCCGCAGCCTGCGCAGCCGGATTTCCATGGTGTCGGCGGGGGCCGCGCGCAGGGCGCTGACCAGTTCGGCGGGGGCGGCGGCCAGCAAGCCGGCCAGGAAAGCCGCGTTCGGGTCGGCGGGATCGACGCGCGGTACGGGCAGGGCGAGTACGGCGAGGCCGGTGTCGAGCGGACGGAGAGCGGGCGCGCCGCGTACGCCGCCGGGTGTCACGGCAGCCACCCCGGCGGTGCTTCCGGCAGCGCTTCCCGTGGTGCTTCCGGAGGCGGACGTGGTGACGGGCTCGGCCACCGTTCCGGTCGTCGTTCCGGCGGCGCCGCTCATCGTCTGCGGGCCGGTGGCCGACGTGACTTCGTAGGCCACCTGCGCGGGAACAGCGGCCTGGGAGGCGGCGGCCTGCCGCGCGGAGACGCCGACCGCAGCCGTACCACCGCTCCCACCTGTACCCCCATCCGTACCCACACCCCCAGGCGCCCCGATCCCGATGGCCGGGCCGACCACCGACTTCCCCTTCCGCCCCACCCACCCCTTCCGCCCCTTCTGCCGCACCGGAACCGCACGCGCACCGAGCAGCGACGTGTCCCCCTCCGCGCGCGCCACCACGTCCGTGTCCACGACACGCAGCTCCGGCCCGAACAGCGTGGAGAGCGCGGGCCGCTGTTCGCCCGTCCGGAGCGCCATGACCTCCCGCAGCACCCCCGTGAGCTGCTCGGCCATCTCCTCCGCCGACGAGAACCGCCGCGCCGGGTCGGGATCGGTGGCCCGTACCAGCAGCCGGTAGAAGGACTCGTACGTGCGGAAGACCTCGATGTTGTCCGGGTCGGGCAGCGAGTCCACGAAGACGTTGGTGTAGCCCTGGAAGTCGAAGGTGAGCACGGCGAGGGTGCGGGCGACCGTGTAGAGGTCGGAGGCGACGGACGGGCCCGTGGCGGCGACCTCGGGCGCCTGGTAGCCGATCGTGCCGTAGATCGCGCTCTCGTCGTCGTCCATCCGGCGGACCGCGCCCATGTCGATCAGCTTGAGCTGGTCGTTCTGCTGGATGGCGTTGTCCACCTTGAAGTCGCAGTACAGGAGGTTGCGGCTGTGCAGGTGGCCGAGCGCCTCCAGGGCCTCGATGCCGTATGCGCACGCCTGCTCGACCGGCAGCGGATCGCGGCGGCCGTGCGCCGTACGCCGCTCGTTGGCGATGTCCTTGAGGGACTTCCCGCCGACGTACTCCATGACGATGTAGCCGTCCAGGCTGCCGGTCGTACGGTCCAGGTGCTCGACGAAGTTGTAGATGCGGACGATGTTGGAGTGCTCGATCTCGGCGAGGAAGCGGCGTTCGGACGCGGCCACGGCGAGGGCTTCCTCGTCGCCGGTGTCCAGCAGACCCTTGAGGACCACCCACCGGTCGGAGACGGCGCGGTCGATCGCCAGGTAGATCCAGCCCAGACCGCCGTGCGCCAGACAGCCGACGACCTCGTAGCTGCCGTGCACCACGTCGCCGGGGCGCAGCTTGGGCACGAAGCTGTACGGATGGCCGCACTTGGTGCAGAAACCTTCCGTACGGCCCGGGCGGTCACCGCGGGCCCGGCCCACCGGCGCGCCGCAGTCGCCGCGGCTGCAGAACCGCTTCCGCTCGGGGACCTCCGGGTTCTCCAGGACGGCCGTACGCGGGTCGGGACGCGGTACTTCCGGTATTGCCACCAAACCGGCTCCCAGCCGCCCGCGGGACGGTCCGGACCCGGTACCGGAACCGCGGCCCGCGCTGCGTACCGACACGGACATCGAGCGCGTCGAGGCGCCCGGCAGGGCGCGGGAGAGGCGGCCGGAGACGGAGCGCCGCGAGGTCGAGGAACGGGCGGAGCCGGAAGCGGAAGCGGACGTACGCCCGCCGGCGGACGTCCCGGAGACGGAACCGCGCCCCTCCGCCGCCCCGGCCCCGGCGGAGCCACTGGCCCTGCCGGCCCCGCCCGCCCCACCGGAGCCCGCCGAACCGTCGGGACCGATACGACCATCGGCCCCGCCCGCCCCACCCGAAACAGCAAATCCCTCCGAACCAGCAAATCCCCCCGAACTCTCATACCCCCCGGGTTCCCCGAACCCCACCCCTCCGGCCGCCCCCCGCCCCGCCGCCGTGACCCCCGTGGGCGGCGAGCCGACCATCCCTTCCGGTGACACGACCGGCGCCAGGCCGCACGTGTCGCAGTACCGTTCGCCGCCGCCCACGTCCTCGTACGTGCCCGGGCACTCGCGTCGCTGGCACGGGACGCCGCCGGTCCGCTCCTCGCTCATGTTTCCCCCTGTGATCCGTCCGCCGGTCCGCGGTCCGGTCCCGGTGGCTGGAGCGCCTCGGCCACCGTCCGCTGGTAGCGCAGTACCGCCTGTTCGGCCACCCGCAGGTCGCACGGCGCGCTCCACAGCATCCGCCGCGCGGCGTCGTAGCGCTCGATCAGCAGCGGGTCCTCGGCCAGGCCGTGCCGTGCGGCCTTCGCCTTGTACGCGTCCAGGCGGCCGCGGAGTTCGGCCCGTACGGCCAGTGGGGCGGTGACCGCCGTCAACGACTCGCGGGCGCGGTGCAGTTCGTCATCGGCGCGTTGTTCGAGGCTGTCGAGCAAGGGGGAGAGGCGGTGCCACTGGGCGTGCCGGCGGTACTCGGCCGCGGTGGCCAACTGCTCGTGCAGCGCCGTGGACGGGCCACTGACGGCGGGTACCTCGGAGGCGGCGATCTTCGCGAGCACCTCGCCGCGGGCCTGCCGCGCCTCGGTGAGCGTCCGGTCCGCGCGGGAGAGCACGTCGCGCAGTTGCATCAGCCGGCGCTCGGCGTCCTGCCGTACGTCCAGGACCGCTTCGATCTCCCGCCGGGCGTCCTCCAGGGCGAGCGCCGCGCGGTCGTAGCGGGCGGTGTCCGGGCGGCCGCCGCCGGGCGCGGCGCTGCGGTCGGCGTCCGGGACCCAGTAGGCCAGCGGGTCGGACACCACCTGGGCGCGCAGTTGGGTCAGTTCGTACGTGATGCGTTCCAGATCGTCGCCGGTCGGGTGCTCCCCGGGGCGTACGCCGACCGACCGCGCGAGGGACAGGGTCCGGCGCAGCTCGGCGGCGAGCAGGTCTATCCGGGCGGGCAGCGTGGACCATACGGCGTCGGCGGACACGATCACGTCCAGCGCCGACGCGTACAGGCCGTTCATCCGCTCGACCAGTTCGTCCAGGCTGAACTGTTCGCTCAGCCGGGCCGGGCCGCCGCCGGGCTGCGGTGAGCCGCCGCCCGCGGCCGCGCCGGAGACGGTGACGCGGGTGCCGCGCAGCAGCTCGGTCAGTTCGGCGAGATCGTCGGGGGACGGCCAGCGACGCCGGGCGCGCAGCTCGCGGGCGGTGGTGAGCGCTTTGGTGTACGCGTCGAAATGCGCCCACAGCACGGTGATGGACTGTTCGGTGGCGGCCCAGCGCTCCTTGGTGAGGCCGGTGAGTTCGGCGCCCTCCAGGAGCCTGCGGCCCGCGTGGTCCTGGAGGGCGAGCAGCGAGGTCTCGATCGCCTCGTACTCGGCAGCGAGCCGGCCCAGGGCGCGGTCCACCTCCTCACGGCTCAGCACCGGATCTTGGGACTTCCCCGGAGAGCCGGGGAAGGGTCCAGGGGCCCCCATCGATCACCTCTCCAATGTGCGTGCTGTGCGCGGCGGTCGTGACGGTCGCGGTCGTCGCGGTGGTTGCGGCGTGTGCAGCCGGTGCGGCGATTACGGCGGAGCGGGCGCTTCCGTGCGGCGGTACGGGACGGGCGCTGCCGTGCTTCCCGAGCCGCATGCGGGCAACTGCGATCGCCCCAGCCGTATGCGGGCAACCGCGATCGCCCCGGCCGCATGCGAGCAACTGTGTGCCGCCCACCTGCATGCGGTCCTGCCGCACGCCCCTGCTGCCTCCCCTCCCTCCGGCCCCGCGCCCGCGGTGCTCCTTCCATGGTGACGCGACCGGCGGGCGAACGCCGGTCCGCGGCACGCCACCGGCCCGCCACGAGCCACCCGACTCCCGCCCGGCCGACGTGGCCGGGCCGCCCGACCCCGCCGCCCGGCCCCCCCCATATGCGCCGCGGCGCCCGCGCCCCCGCACGGATCAGTCGCTGTACTGGGGCTCGGGCGCCTTGGTTATGCCGGGCAGGTCCGCCTGCAGCCACTTCTTGTAGGCGGCCATCCACCGGCTCCCGCTGCCGCCGTCGCGGTAGTCCTCCAGCACCTTGTTGACCCGCCGCACCAGGTCGGTGTCGGCACGGTTGACCGCGACCCCGTACGGCTCGTCGGTGAACGGCTTCCCCTTGAGCTGCACCGTCGGGTCCTGCGCGGCCTGCGCCGCGGCCAGCGCGTTGTCCGTCACCACCGCGTCGGCCTCGCCGAGCTGGAGGCGCACCAGGCAGTCGAGCTGGTTCGGTACGGTCACGACCCGGGCGCCGTGCCGCTCCTCGGCGAGCCGGGCCTCGCCCGTGGAACCCGCCGCCGTACAGACCCGTTTGCCCTTCAGCGAGTCGTCGAAGGCGGTGATCGAGGAGTTCTTCGGCGCGAGGACCTGCTGTCCGCCCTGGAAGTACGCGGTCGAGAAGGCGACCTGGCGTTTGCGGGCGCAGTTGATGGTCATGGTCCGTACGACCAGGTCGACGGTGCGCTCCTGGAGGGCGGGGATGCGCTGGTTGGTGGGGATCGCCCGGAACGTGATCTTCGGGTCGGCGCCGAGGATGTCCTCGGCGATCGCCCGCACCAGGTCGATGTCGAAACCCTCCAGGTCGCCGGTGGCGGGGTTGCGGTAACCCCAGCGGTACGTGTTCTGGTCGACGCCGACGATCAGCCGGCCCCGGGCCTTGATCCGGTCCACCGCGGGGCCGTCGTCCGGGGAGGGCCGCAGGCTCGCGGCGGCGTTGCCGGGGGTGCAGTCCGCGGCCGTGGCGTCGGCGCGCGTGGTGCTCGTCCCGTGCGGCAGAGGGCGGGGTGCCGGGGCGTCCCGGCCGAGCACCGGGACGAGGACGGTGGCTGCCGCCGCCATCACGCACACGCCCGCCGCCACCGGGGCCAGCGCGGCCCGCAGGTTCCGCAGACCCCTCGCGTGCTTCGTCATGTCGCCATCACCAGGCCCCATCACCGGTACTCCGAAAGCCTGCGCCCGATGCCCAGCACCGCGCCCGTCGCCCCCAGGACGGCCAGCACCACGGCACCGGCCACCAGCCCGTCCAGCGCCCCGCGCCCGTCGTCCGCGGCCCGCCGGAACTCCTGCTGCTCATGGGCCAGGGCCTGGGCCAGCCGGCTGTCCACCCGGTCGAAGGACTGGCCGGTCGCCGCCTCGCCGCCGATCACCTTGGCCAGCGCCCGGTCGTAGTCCCCCTGGTCGTCCGCGGCACGGGCCTCGGCGTGCCGCGCCTGCCACTGCCGTACGGTCTCGACCGCTTCCCGGACGGGGCGCCGGCCCGTGTCGTCGTCCGCGAGCGTCAGGGCCGTGCCCAGTCTGCTGTCCGCCGCGGCGGCGCCGGAACGGCCAGGGCCCGCCAGGTCCCGCATGCCGGCGCGGTAGCCGACCTCGTAGAAGTCCTGCTGGTCCTTGGTCACCACGGCACCGCGCGCGACCAGGGTGAGGTTCTCGTCGCCGCGGGCCTGGAGGGCGTCGATACGGGCCTCGTTGAGGACCTTCAGTGATCTGGCCCCGCTCTCGTACGACGTGTTCATGCCCGAGCGGGCCACGGAGTGCCCGGCCACCAGCCACAGCAGCACGACGGCCGAGGCGGTCGTGGCGGCCAGCAGACCGCGGTTGAACACGCGGTTCGTCCTACGGTAGTTGCGGCGCTGGGCCCAGGTGAGGGCGCCGAGCGCCAGCACCCCGGCGGTGAGCGCGAGCCAGGGCCACGCCTTCGCGGCGTCGTAGTCCTCGCCCAGGCGCGCCGTCTCGGTCGTGTACAACTCGCGCGCCGCCGGAAGGAGTTCGTCGCGCATCTGCGCGTTGGCGTAGCGCAGGTAGGCGCCGCCGAGGGGGAGGCCCTGCCGGTTGTTGGTGCGGGCCGTCTCGATCAGGCCCGTGTACCGGGGGAGGAGGCTGTTGAGCTTTCCTATCTGGCGGGCCGCGGCGTCCGAACCGCTGGTGTTGGACGAGGCCTTGGCCAGCAGTCGGGCGGCCGTCGCGATGTCGGTCTCGTACCGCTCGCGGGTGGCCTGGGTCTCCTTGCCGCCCGCCAGGAAACCGGCGGCGGCGGTGGTGTCGGCGTCGGCGAGCGAACGGTAGATGTCCGCGGCGTCGGCGGTCAGCGGCTGGCTGCGCTCCACGACGTCGCGCGCGGCGGCGGACCGGTCGGCGACCTGCCAGGCCGTGGCGGCGCCGAACGCCAGGACGAGGAAGGCCAGTACGGCGCCGATGATCCGCAGCCGTCCGGGCTCGGTCGTGGCCGTGGCCCGGAGCTGGTCCACCCCGTCGGCCCAGGCGGTACGCCGCCGGGCGGCCTGGGCGGGGTCCGCGCCGCCCGGGTACGCACCGCCGAGGCCCGGTCCGGCAGCGGAGCCCGTGCCCGCGGAGGCGGCGGGGGAGCCGGCGGCGCGGCCGGACGGCGACGTCGGCGGCGCAGTGCCGGTCTGCGGGTTGGACACGGAACCTCCCCCTGGTCGCGGACGGCGGCCCCGGCCCCGCGCGACGGGCACACGGGAACAGATGCACGGCCAGCAGTCAGTATGGCCGCAGGGACTGACAACCACACCGTTATTGCCTGGATCATGTGCGGATCAGGCCCCGCCGAATCCTCCCGTCCGGTGGGCTTTTCCCCTGTCCCCGCCCCCCACGACGCGCGGTCCGTCGGCGCGGTTCCCGAAATGGGCACGCGTGTACGGCTTTTCGGCGTACGAGGTTCCGGCGTACGGGCCTTCGCTGTACGAGGTTCCGGCGTACGGTCTCCCGCCTGCGACCTCCCGCGTACAACCGGGCAGCAGCGCACCTCCTCCGGCCCCGGCAACGCCCCCAGCCGAACCCGGCAACGCCCCCTCAGCCGAACTCCTCCCGCACCCGCGCATACGCTTCCGTCTCCGCCCCCGCCCGGTCCAGCGCGTGCAGGGCGGCCCCCAGGACCGGCGGGGCCGTGACCACACGGGGCTCCGCCTTCGGAGCGCGCGCTGCCAGCAGCCGGGTCACCTGGTCGTGCAGGAGCGGGTGCCGTGCGGCCAGGACACCGCCGCCCAGGATCACCGGCGTCCGCTCGTCCAGCAGGCCAAGCCGGTCCAGCGCGACCGACGCCAGCAGCGCGATCTCCTCCGCCTGCCGTGTCACCAGGGCCTGCGCGACCGCGTCGCCGGCGGCGGCCACCGCGAACAGCAGCGGCGTCAGCCCGTAACGGCGCTCACGCGGGATGCGGCCCAGGTGCAGCGCCTCGATCAGTTCCGGCATGGTCGCCAGCCCGAAGTAGGCGGGCACCTCGCGGGCGAGCGCGCTCGGTTCGCCGCGTCCGTCGTCGGCCCGTGCGGCCCACCACAGGGCCTCTTCGGCCAGGTGCCCGCCGCCGCCCCAGTCGCCGGAGATCCGCCCGATGGACGGGAACCGCGCGGTACGGCCGCCGTGTCCCAGCCCCGCGCAGTTGATCCCGGCGCCGCACACCACGGCGACGCCGACCGGTTCGACGCGATCCGGGAGCCCGGCGCGCAGCAGCGCGAAGGTGTCGTTGGCGACCGTGACCGTAGGGGCCCAGCCGTACGAGGTGATCTCCGCGGCCAGTTCGGTCTCCTCGGCGGGGAGGTCGGCGTTGGCCAGGTAGGCCGACACCTGGCCCACCGGGCCGGTCACGCCGGCCCGTTCCCGTACCGCGTCCACCAGTACGGCCAGGTCGCCGACGGCCCGCGCCACGCCGACCACGGGCGGTTGGAAGCCGCCGCCGCGGGCCGTCGCCAGCACCGTCCCGTCCGCGCCGACCAGCGCCACGTCGGTCTTGCTGTTGCCCGCGTCGACGGCGAGCGCCAGGCCGTCGGCGGCGCGCACCGGAGCATCGGCGGCACGCGCCGGAGCGTCGGCGCCCGGACCGGCGGAGGACGACGTGCACGCGCCCCCGGCCACCACCCCGCCCCCCTCGGCTTCGCTCAGAGCCACGTGAGGTGCTCCCGGTTGTGCGCGATCAGTTCGTCGGTCAGCCGGTCCGCGTACGCGATCTGGCCGATGAGCGGGTGGGCGAGCAGCGCCTCGAAGATCCGGTCCCGGCCGCCCTTGAGGGCCGCTTCCAGCGCCAGGTGCTCGTACGCGGTGACGTTGGCGATCAGCCCGGAGTACAGCGGTTCCAGCGGTCGTACGGGCAGCGGCTTCGCCCCGGACGCGTCCACCGTCGCCGGTACCTCGATCACCGCGTCGTCGGGCAGGAACGGCAGCGTGCCGTTGTTGAACGTGTTGACGATCTGCACGTCCCCGGTGTCGCCGAGCAGCGCGGAGGTCAGTGCCACGGCCGCCTCCGAGTAGAACGCGCCGCCGCGCTTGCCCAGGAGTTCCGGCTTCTCGTCCAGCGTCGGGTCGCCGTACATGTCCAGCAACTGCTTCTCGATGGCCGCGACCTCCGCCGCGCGCGACGGCTTGCTGCGCAGCTCCTCCACGACCTCGTCGTGCTGGTAGTAGTAGCGCAGGTAGTACGACGGCACGACGCCGAGCCGGTCCACGAGGGATCGCGGCATGTGCAGGTCCTCGGCGATGGCCGTGCCGTGCTCGGCGATCAGCCGGGGCAGCACGTCCTCGCCGTCCACCTTCACGGACCGTTCCCACGTCAGGTGGTTCAGCCCGACGTGTTCCAGCTCGACCCGCTCCGGGGCGATGCCGAGCAGCCGCGCGAACTTCCGCTGGAAGCCGATGGCCACGTTGCACAGGCCGACGGCCTTGTGGCCGTGCGACAGCAGGGCCCGGGTGACGATGCCGACGGGGTTGGTGAAGTCCACGATCCACGCGTCGGGGTTGCGGCGGCGGATGCGCTCCGCGATGTCCAGGACGACCGGGACGGTGCGCAGCGCCTTGGCCAGCCCGCCCGCGCCGGTCGTCTCCTGCCCGACACAGCCGCACTCCAGCGGCCAGGTCTCGTCCTGGTTGCGGGCGGCCTGCCCGCCCACGCGCAGTTGGAGCAGGACGGCGTCGGCGCCGTCCACGCCGGCGTCGACGTCGGACGTCCACGAGATCCGGCCCGGGTGCCCCTGCCGGGCGAAGATCCGCCGGGCCAGGCCGCCGACCAGGTCCAGCCGGTCGGCGGCCGGGTCGATCAGGACCAGTTCCGCCAGCGGCAGCGCGTCCCGCAGCCGGGCGAACCCGTCGATGAGTTCGGGGGTGTAGGTCGATCCTCCACCGACCACGGCGATCTTGAGATGGGGGTGCGGGGGCGTTCCCCCGGCGGACGACAGCATGAATCGATCAGCCCTTCACTCCGGTGAGCGTGACGCCTTCGACAAAAGCCTTCTGGGCGAAGAAGAAGACGATGATGACGGGAGCCATGACGAGCAGGGTCGCGGCCATGGTCAGGTTCCAGTTGACGCTGTGCGCGCTCTTGAACGATTCGAGTCCGTAACTCAACGTCCAGGCGGCGGGATTCTGTGCGGCGTAGATCTGCGGGCCGAAATAGTCGTTCCAGCAGTAGAAGAACTGGAACAGTGCGACCGCGGCGATCCCCGGCTTCGCCATCGGCACGACGATGCGCAGGAGGGTGCGGACCTCGCCGCAGCCGTCCACCTTCGCCGACTCCAGATACTCCTGCGGAATCGTCAGCAGGAACTGCCGCAGCAGGAAGATGGAGTACGCGTCACCGAACGCCATCGGGATCAGCAGCGGCCACAGCGAACCGGACAGGTGCAGTTGCTGCGCCCACACCAGGTACATCGGGATGACGATGACCTGCGGTGGCAGCATCATCGTCGAGATCACCAGGACCATCGCCGTACGGCGGCCACGGAAACGGAACTTGGCGAGCGCGTACGCCACCGGGATCGCCGAGCAGACGGTGAAGAGCGTGCCCAGCCCCGCGTACATCAGCGAGTTCTTCCACCAGTCCAGGAAACCCGGGGTGGTGAAGACCGTCGCGTAATTCGACCAGTTCCATTCGTGCGGCCACAGTTCACCGCTCATCGCCTGGTCGTCGCTCATGACGGACGTCAGGAAGACGAACACGAACGGCAGCACGAAGAACAGCGCGGCGGCGATGGCGACGGCGTGCACGGCGATCCAGTGCAGCAGCCGCTTGCGGCGGGCGCGGGCCGCGGCGGGCCCCCGGTCGGTGGAGCCGGTACGGGCCGGCGCGCTGCCCGCCCTCAGGGTCGTCGTGGTCATGTCGGTTCAGTCCTCCGCCGGGAGCAGGCCGGCGCGCTTGCGCATCAGCAGGGTGGTGACGGCCATCGCGATCACGAAGAGCACGAGCGAGAGCACGCACGCGGCGCCCGTGTTGAAGTTCTGGAAGCCGAGCGAGTAGACGAGCTGCGGCACGGTGAGGGTGGAGTGGTCGGGGTACCCGGGCTGGATGACCGAGCCGGGGCCGATGTTCACGCCGGAGGCCAGCTTCCCGGCGACCAGCGCCTGCGTGTAGTACTGCATGGTCTGCACGACGCCGGTGACCACCGCGAACATCACGATCGGCGTGATCGACGGCCAGGTCACGTACCGGAACCTGGCCAGGGCGCCGGCCCCGTCCAGCTCGGCAGCCTCGTACTGCTCCTTCGGTACGTCCAGCAGTGCCGCCATGAAGATCACCATCAGGTCGCCGATGCCCCAGAGGGACAGCATGACCAGCGACGGCTTCGCCCAGGCCGCGTCGTTGAACCAGCCGGGCGCCGGGATGCCGACGGCCTCCAGGAGCCCGTTGACCGGTCCGGTGCCGGGATTCAGCAGGAAGACGAACGCGACCGTCGCCGCGACCGGCGGGGCGAGGTACGGCAGGTAGAAGGCGGTACGGAAGAATCCGACACCCGACTTGATCTTCGTGACGAGCAGCCCGATCCCCAGCCCGAAGACCACGCGCAGCGCCACCATCACCACGACCAGCCACAGCGTGTTCCACAGTGCCGGGCCGAACAGTGGCATCTGCGTGAAGACGTACTTCCAGTTCCGCAGCCCGACGAACGACGGCTGCTGAATCTGGTTGTAGTGCATGAACGAGAAATAGACGGTGGCGAGGAGCGGATAGCCGAAGAAGACGCTGAAACCGACCAGCCAGGGGGAGAGGAAACCGAGCGTACGCAGCCGCTGCCGGATGTGCTTGCGGCGCAGCGCGGGAGCTTTGGGACCCGGCGCGGCGGCGACCGCCGGACGCTCGGGGGATTCGACGAGGGACATGGCAGGACTCCGTCAGTTCACGGACTGGAGATTGTCGGCGTCTATCTGGGCATCGAGCTCGCGCAGGCCCTTGTCGAGGTCGGGCACTTTTCCGGCCTCGACGGAGTACGAGAAGTCCTGCAGCGACACCACGTACTGCCCGCCGTTGACGGACGGCGGCAGCGCCGTACTGTGCGGGTTCCGCGCGATGTCGAGGAACGTGCGGAACGACGGGTCGGCATCGAGTTTCGGCGAGTTGAGGGCCTCGATGGTGGACGGCACATTGCGGATGGCGTTGGCGAACCGCACCACCTGGTCCGTGTCCACCGTCAGGAACCGCACCAGCTCCCACGCCGCGTTCTGGTGCTTGCTGCTGTGCGCGATTCCCGCGACCGTGCCGGTCAGAAAGCCCCGGCCGTACGTCTCCGGCTGATCGTCCGGCACCGGCAGCGGCGCCGTCCCCCAGTCGAACTTCGCCTTCGCGTCCTTCAGCATCAGACCGCGCCACTCGCCGTCCAGATGCATCGCCGCCTTCTGTGTCATGAAGGAACTCTGCGACGACATCTCGTCACCGAACGACGTACGGAACTTCTCCAGCGCGGCATAACCGCCCTGTACGTCCATCAGCTCACGCTGCGTCGCGAAGAACTGCTTGCTGCTCGGGTCCTTCGACAGCCGCGCCTTCCCTTTGCTGTCGAAATAGGTCGGCCCCCACTGCGCGAACAGCCGGTCCGGGCTGTTCTGGTACAGCCGGAAGTTCGGTACGAACCCGGCGCGCTCCAGCGACCCGTTCGGCTTCCGCTTGGTCAGTTTGGCCGCGTCGCGCTTGAACTCGGACATGGTGCGCGGCGGCCGCTCGATACCGGCCTCCTTGAACGCGTCCTTGTTGTAGTACAGCCCGTAGGAGTCCGCGAGCAGCGGCAGGGCGCACTGATTTCCCTGGTATTGCGTGTAGTCCAGGAAGGCCTTGGGGAAGACCTTCGCCTTCTCCACCCCCGTCTTCTTCATGAACGGGTCGAGATTCACCCACATGCCGGACGAGCAGTACTGCCCCACGTTGTTGGTGGTGAACGACGACACCACGTCCGGAGCGTCGTCTCCGCCGGCCCGCAGCGCCTGGTTCACCGTCGCGTCGCTGACGTTGCCGACCGTTTCCACCGTGATGTTCGGATGCAGTTTCTCGAAGCGGGCGATACTGTCGTCGATCGCCTTCACCTCGGCGGTGTTGGACCAGCCGTGCCAGAACTTCAGCGTGACGGGCTGGGTGGGGTCGTCGCGATCGCTGCCGACGCTCGGATTGGCACAGCCCGAAAGAATCAGACCGGCTCCGGCGAGCGCCGCCGACAGGCAGATGCGCATACGCGGACGCATGGCGGACTTCCTTTACGGCAGGGGTGATGACAGAAGGTGCTGCGGGTGTTGAGGTGCGCGGGAATTGCGGCGCCCGCGACCGCGCCGACGCTGGCGGTGGTGGTGCGGTGGCCGGAGGATAATCGGCCCGTCACGTCACCGCTGTACCGTCTCATCAGGCCGTGTCGAACACGGTGTTACGCGCCTCGGCGAGCGCCGTTCGCAGCGCGCCGATGAGAATCGGGTTCCCCTCGATATTGCTGAGGCGGAGTTCCGGCCGGGGAAGCGCCAGCCCGGTGAACTCCCCCTCGACCAGTTCCCGCAGGGGCTCGCCGCCCGCCTGGGCGACCTCGCCGGAGAGCACCACCAGCCGGGGGTCCACGACGGCGACCACCGCGGCCAGCCCGGTCGTGAGCCGCCGCGCGACCTCGGCCCGCACCCCGTCGTCGGCCAGCGCCTCCTCGACCGTACGAGCGTCGCGTACCCCGTACTCCCGGGCCAGTTCCACCACGCTCGGCGCCCCGACCAGGCGCTGGAAGCCTCCGCCGGCGTCCGGCCGGGCCGCGCTGCGGTCGCCGTCCCGCGCGAGCGGCGCGTCCGGCAGCGGCATGTAGCCGATCTCGCCCGCGCCACCGGTGGCCCCGCGCAGCAACTGCCCGCCGAGCACGATGGCCGCACCGACCCCCTCGTCGGCCCACACCAACACGAAGTCATCGACATTATGCGCGGCGCCGTCGTGCTGCTCGGCGACCGCTGCCAGATTCACATCGTTCTCGATGAGGATCGGCACGCCCAGCACCCCGGCCAGCTCTTCTCGGAGCGTCCGCGACTGCCAGCCGGGCAGGTGCGGCGCGTACCGCAGCACCCCGGTCTGCGGATCGAGCGCGCCCGGCGTCCCGATCACCGCCCCGTGCAGCCGCTCCCGCTCCAGACCGGCCTTGGCCAGCGCGCCGTCCACGGCGGCCGCCACCAGTCGCGCCGTCCTGCTCGGCGCACCCTCGCCCACGGCATCCGTACCGACCCGCTCCTCACCGAGCACCCGCCCGGTGACATCGGCGACCGCGGCGGTGATCCCGCCCTGGTCGACGGTGAGCGCGGCCACGTACGCGGCGTCCGGAGCGACCTCGTACAGCTGGGCGTTCGGCCCCGGCCGCCCGGTCACGTTCCCCGTCGTCCGCACCAGGCCGGCCGCCTCCAGCCGCCCCAGCAACTGCGATGCGGTGGGCTTGGACAGCCCGGTCAGCTCTCCGATCTGGGTCCGCGTCAACGGCCCCTGCGCCACGAGCAGGTCGAGCGCGGCCCGGTCGTTCATGGCCCGCAACACCCGCGGCGTCCCAGGGGTCCCCTGCCCGCCCTGCCCTCCGGCCATGACGCCCGCCCCGCCCTTCGCTGCGCGATCTGTTAGGAAAGTTTCCAATCGATGCACAGGAACGTAAGCGCCGCGTCAGTACGCCGTCAATGGGTCTGGACCACTGAGTTTCAGCGCCGCCCGGACGGTCTTACCCTGCCCCGGCCTGACGGTCACGCCCCGCCCGTCCGCGAGCGTGCTGACGATCACCATGACCCGGCCGTGCCCGTCGAGCAGCTTCGGCACCCGGACGACCGGGGCGCCGCCCCCGGCGTCCGATACTTCGACGCGCAGCGCCGCCTGGTCGAGCGCGAACCGCACCTCGTTCCATCGCCCCGGCCCGGTGGCGGCCGGCACCGCGTTCGCGGTCAGCTCGCCGAGAATCAGCTCACCGGTCTCGACGGTCGCGGGGCCGAGTTCCTGGGCGGCCGCCCACTCCCGATAGGCCGCACGCGCCCGGCCGGGGCTGCGCCGGTTCCGCGGGAAGTGATGGGTCACGGGGGCTGGGCGAAGCAGTGACATCCCGTTCATGGCGAAACCCTCGAAGGGGATGAGGACGGACGTACAGCAGACCGCACCCGGGCCGCCACTTCGAGCAACGTTTCTCGCTGCCACGAAAGGGTGAAGTTGTGTTGCACCCCGCGCTTGCGAGTCGCCAAACTTGGCGCTCCCCAGGGGAGGTTGCATGTCCGTACGTAACGTCACCGCCCAGCCGTCCACCGTGCTCGGCCGGCAACTGGGCGACGAGCTGAGGCGGTACCGGGAAGCTGCCGGGCTGTCCACGGCAGTGGCCGCCGAAGCGCTCGACTGCACCAAGGCGAAGATCAGCCGGATCGAGAACGGTCGCGTTCCGGTGCGCGTCCCCGACTTGACGGCTCTGTTGCACGCGTACGGGATCGGCGACGACGCCGTCCTGAAGCGGCTCACCACTCTCGCCCGCTCCGTCAACCCACGGCGGCGCGAGGGCTGGTGGGACCAGTACGGGCCGGTGCTGGAGGACGCCTACCGTGACTACATCGCCCTGGAGGCTGCGTCCGACAGCATCAGGACGTTTCAGAGCCAACTGGTCCCGGGGCTGCTGCAGACGCCGGCGTATGCGTGGGCTGTGACCGTCGCCTCCAAAGCCTGGCGGACACCGGACGAGATCGAGCAGTTCGTCAAGGTGAGAGCTGCCCGTCAGGAGCGGCTGACCGCTGAACAGCCGCTGTCCGTCTGGGCGGTCGTGGCCGAGGGCGTGCTGCATCAACGGGTGGGCGGCGTCGATGTGATGCGCGCGCAGTTGGAACACCTCGTCGCCATGACCGAGCTGGCGAACGTGACGGTTCAGGTCCTCCCGTTCTCGCGTGGCGCCCATGGGGGTATGTTCGGGCCCTACCTGCTGCTGAGCCTCCCGCAGGTGTCGGCCCTGGACGTTGTTCTCATGGAGCACCCCACCGGCCACATCTGGCTGGAGCGGGAATCGGAGGTGGCGCGCTACCGTGACCTCTTCGACGACGCCCGAAGGTCGGCCCTGTCACCTGAGGAGTCGGTGGCCAGGATCAAACGCATCGCCGTCTCCGAGGAGTTCACGGCATGAATCTCACGGGCGTCACCTGGCGCAAGAGCACGTACAGCGGCGGCCAGGGTGAATGCCTGGAGATAGCCGACGGCCTTGCCGCCCGCTCACTCCTCCCCATACGGGACAGCAAGCGCCCGGGCGGGCCGTGCCTGCTGTTCCCCGCCCCGGCCTGGGCGGCCTTCCTCACTGCCCTGAAGGCGGACCGTTACTGAGTCCCTCCAGCACCTTGTCCAACGTCACCGGCACCTCCCGCACCCGTACCCCCGTCGCGTGCCGGACCGCGTTGACGACGGCCGCCGCCGTCCCCGTGATGCCGATTTCGCCGATGCCCTTGGCGCCCAGGGAGTTGACGTACGGATCGTCCTCGTCGATCCAGTGGGCCTCGATCTGCTGGACGTCCGCGTTGGCCGTGATGTGGTAGTTCGCCAGGTCGTGGTTGACGAAGAGGCCGTGGCGCGGGTCCGTCACGGTTTCCTCGTGAAGGGCCATGGACAGGCCCATCGTCATGCCGCCGATGAGCTGGGAGCGCGCGGTGCGCGGGTTGATGATGCGGCCGGCGGCGAAGACGCCGAGGAGGCGGGGGACCCGTACCTCGCCGGTGTCGGCGTCCACCCGTACTTCGACGAACTGTGCACCGAAGGCGTGCATGGCGAATCGTTCGGCGTGCGGATTGCCGGGCGTCTCGGCCTGGGCGTGGTCGCCGGGCGACGGGTCGTGTCCGTGGCGCTTGCGGAACGTCTCCGCCGCCGCCACGATCGCCGACCCCCACATCGCCGTCCCGGAGGACCCGCCCGCGACGGTCGCCTTCGGGAGCGCGGTGTCGCCGATGCGCAGTTCGACGCGGTCGAGCGGAACGTCCAGCGCGTCAGCGGCGATCTGGGCCAGTACGGTCCAGGCGCCGGTGCCCAGGTCCGCGGCGCCGATGCCGATCCGGTAGCGCCCGTCGTCCCGGTACTGGACCGCGGCGACCGAACCGGGCTGGCGGTTGACCGGGTAGGCGGAGGAGGCGACGCCCGTACCGATCAGCCAGCGGCCCTCCCGCCGTACGCCCGGACGCGGGTCGCGGTCCTGCCAGCCGAAGCGGCGCGCCCCCTCGCGCAGGCAGGCGACCAGGTTGCGGCTGGAGAAGGGCTTGCCGGTCTCCGGGTCCGTCGGCGCGTCGTTGCGGACGCGCAGCTCGACGGGGTCCAGGCCGAGGCGTTCGGCGAGTTCGTCCATCGCGACCTCGGGCCCGAACATGCCGGGGCACTCGCCGGGCGCCCGCATCCAGGACGGCACCGGCACGTCCAGGGCGGCCAGGCGGTGGGTGGTCTTCCGGTGCGGCGCCGCGTACATGGTGCGGGTCGGGTTGGCGGACTGCTCGGCGAACTCCTTAATCCGCGAGGTCTGCTCGACGGCGTCCATGCCGATGCCGGTCAGCCACCCGTCCGCACCGGCCGCGAGCCGAACCCGCTGGTACGTGGGGGTGCGGTAGCCGACGAGGGTGAACATCTGCTGCCGCGTCAACGCGAGCTTGACCGGCCGACCGGGCACCGCCCGCGCGGCCAGCGCCGCCAGCACCGAGTGGGCGTGCGGTTCGCCCTTCGAACCGAAGCCGCCGCCGACGTACGGGCAGATCATGTGCACCCGCGCCCGGTCGAGGCCGAACACCTCGGCCAGCGTGTCGCGGTGCCCGTGCACGCTCTGGCTGGAGTCGTACAGCGTCAGCTCGTCGCCCTGCCACACGGCGATCGTCGCGTGCGGCTCCATCGGGTTGCAGTGGGTCATCGCGGTCGCGTACGTCTCGTCCAGCGCGACCGCGCCCGGGTCCGCCCGGGCCGCCTCCATGGCAGCGTCCAGATCGCCCAGCTCACTGTCCGTACCCGCCCCACCATTGGCCGTCTCCGGCCGATACAGCTCACTCTCGCCCGGTTTCAGTTCGGATACGTGCGCTTCCTCGGCATACGAGACGCGCACGAGCGACGCCGCTTCCCGGGCGGCCTCCGGGCTCTCGGCCACCACCGCCCCCACGATCTGCCCGCGGAAGGCCACCTCGGGTTCCTGGAGGATCGCCAGCTCCGCGTCGTCCGTGGACGCCAGCCGCTCGGCGTTCTCGTACGTCAATACGGTGATGACGCCGTCCTCCTGGCACGCGGCCTCGGTGTCGACGGCCGTGATGCGGCCGCGGGGCACGGAGGAGAGCACGGCGTGTGCGTAGCAGGGACGTTTCATCGGGTGTTCGAAGGCGTACGGGGCCCGGCCGAGCACCTTGTCGCGGGCGTCGGCGCGTTCCCGGTCGGCGCCGACGGCACGGGGACGGGCGGCCGGGTCCGGGGTCCGGCTCTCGGACGTACGTGTCGTCATCGCGATCCCTCCAGACCGCCCGGAGCCTCCGGGGCCCCCTGTCCTACGAGGTCGCGTACGACCGCGACCAGCGTGTTGTGCACGAGCGGAACCTTGAACGCGTTGTCCCGTAGCGGATGCGCGTCCGCCGTCTCCGCCTCGGCCGCTGCCCGGCAGTTCTCCTCGGTGGCCGGCAACCCGCGCAGCGCCTCTTCGGCGCGCTCGGCCCGCCACGGTTTGTGCGCGATCCCGCCCAGCGCGATCCGTGCTTCCCGTACGGTGCGGCCGTCGTCCTCCAGGTCGAGCGCCACCGCCACGGAGACCAGCGCGAAGGCGTACGAGGCACGGTCGCGGACCTTGCGGTAACGGGAGCGGGTGGCGTACGGCAGCGCGGGCAGCTCGACGGCGGTGATCAGCTCGCCGTGCCGCAGCACCGTGTCGCGGTGCGGCGCGTCACCGGGCAGCCGGTGGAACGCGGTGACCGGGATCCGGCGCTCGCCGTCCGGGCCCAGCGTCACGACCTCCGCGTCCAGGGCGGTCATCGCCACCGCCATGTCGGAAGGGTGCACGGCCACGCAGTGCGAGGAGGCGCCCAGGATGGCGTGGTAGCGGGTCCAGCCCTCCAGCGCCGCGCAGCCGGAGCCGGGGTCACGCTTGTTGCAGGGGGCGCTGGGGTCCTGGAAGTAGGCGCACCGGGTGCGCTGGAGGAGGTTGCCGCCGGTGGTCGCGAGGTTGCGGAGCTGGCCGGAGGCGCCGGAGAGCAGGGCCTGGGAGAGGACCGGGTAGCGCGACCGTACGGCAGGGTGCGCGGCCAGGTCGGCGTTCCGTACGGTGGCCCCCACCCGGAGGCCACCGCCGTCCAGCTCCTCGACCTGGTCCAGGGGCAGCCGGCTGACGTCGACCAGCAGGTCGGGGGAGGCGATACCGAGCTTCAGATGATCGACGAGGTTGGTCCCGGCGCCGAGGAACGCGGCCCCGGGGTGCGCCGCCACGGTGGCCACGGCCCCGGCGGCGTCGGCGGCCCGCTCGTACCGGAACGGTTTCACCGGCCCGCTCCCGCTGCCTCGGCGGCGGCCGCTACGGCCGGAACGATGTTCACATACGCCCCGCAACGACACAGATTGCCGCTCATCCGCTCGGCGATCTCGTCATGATCCAGCGCTCCCGGCGAGATGTCCCCCTCCGCACCCACCTCGGTGACCACACTGGGCCACCCCTGCGCCGCCTCCCGCAGCACGCCCACCGCCGAACAGACCTGGCCCGGCGTGCAGTACCCGCACTGGAGCGCGTCATGGTCGACGAAGGCCTGCTGAACGGGGTGCAGCTCGCCGTCCTCGCCCAGCCCTTCGGCCGTGGTGATCTCCGACCCGTCGTACGACACGGCCAGCGCGAGACAGGTCGTCGCCCGCCGCCCGTCGAGCAGCACGGTGCACGACCCGCACTGCCCGTGGTCGCACCCCTTCTTGGGGCTGGTGATCCCCAGCCGCTCCCGCAACGCGTCGAGCACGGTGGTCCGCGTATCCACCGTCAGCTCGTGCACCTGCCCGTCGACGCGCAGTCTGATCTCGGTCTCCATGATCAGCCGAGTCACCCGGAGCGGAGGTGGTAAACGACTGCATACAGGTGACGGAGTGATCGATGTGCCGTCACAGTGCCGTCATGGACCTGCCAAAGAAGGCGGGGAAGTCGGCTCGTTCCTCTCTTGAAGAACCGTTTACGCAGGTGGCAGCGTCCTCCGGACTGTTACCAGTGTGTCCAGGTGTGCTCAACGGGGGGTGTGTTCTGCATGGGCGTAGTACTGCCGGGGTGGGCCGACGAGATTCTCGACATCATCGGCGTGTCCTGGCCGAATGTGGATGAGGACGACTACCGCGAGATGGCGACGGCCATGCGCGAGTTCGCCGGCGACATCAACGACGGGGCCGGTCAGGCGCACGAGGCGGTGCAGGCGCTGGTCTCCTCGGCGGGCGGGGGCCAGGCCGCGGAGGCCCTGAACGCCCACTGGAGCAAGGTCAACGGCACCCACCTGGCCAAACTCGCCCAGTGCGGTGAGCTGGCCGCCACCGCGCTGGACGGCGTCGCCGTCCTGATCGAGGGCGCCAAGCTCGGCGCGATCGTCCAGCTGGGCATCCTGGCCGCCGAGGTCATCGCCGCGCAGGCCGCCGCCCCCTTCACCTTCGGCCTGTCCGAACTCGGCGCCCTGGCGGCGACCCAGACCACCCGTGTCATCGTCAAGCGCCTCTTCAAGGAGGTCTGCCAGCAGGTCGCCGAACAGGTCGTCAGCATCGCCCTGACCCCCGTCGAGGAGGCGTTGGGCGCGATGGTCGGCGACCTGGTCGTCCAGCTCGGCGCCAACGCGCTGGGAGTCAAGGACGGCGTCGACCTGGGCCAGACGGCGAAAGCGGGCAAGGCGGGCTTCTCCCAGGGCGTCCAAGGCGCCAAGGACGCCGCCGGCAGCTCGATGCAGCTGCTGAGCGCGGGCGGCGGGGGCGGCGGTGCCGGTGGCGGTTCCGGCAGCGGCGGCTTCACCTTCGACCACGACGCCCACGACAAGGCCGTCACCGGCTTGCAGAGCGCCGGCGGCCACTTCCGCAACAACGCGGGCGGCAAGATCGGCCGCGCCAAGAGCCACCATGGCCGCACGCGCGGCAAGGACGCGATCGCGGATGCGGTCAACCCCATGATCGACAAGGTCATCGACGGTCTCCAGGACGCGGTCAAGAAGTCCGCCAAACACCTCGACGACAGCATGACCCGCGGCGTCAAACAGATGGCCAAGAACCACAAGGAGAACGACAAGGGCCTCGCCGACCACTTCACCGGCCTCGGCAGGGGAGGAAAGACGGACCCGAAGGGGCCGAAGAGTGTGAATGCCGGTGGAGGGGGCGGTGGAGGTCGCCCACCGGGGAAGGGAAAGACCGGTGGGAACGGGGACGGCGCACGTGATCCTTGGTGGCACGGGCACAGCGCCGATCAGATGCGGCACCATCGTGGTAAGCCCATCGATGTCTCGGACGAGGACCGGCCGACCCAGCTGAACCATCTGGAGAACGAGGCCGTCAAGCTGGCCGACGAGGCCAGGGACAAGAAACATCAGAACAGCAACGTTCCGGGAAAGGATTACCGCAAGGACGGTTGTTCAGGAAGCTTTCTGCACAATGGCATCATCACCTCTCACACGAGTTCCACGCGCCGGAAAGCTTCTGGGGCTCTAAAATCGGGAGGTGAACAACCTCAAGAATACCCGAAGGCTCACCCGGCTTTGCAACAGGTTCTCGATGATGTGAAGCAGGGTTTCTTGGACATGGATGAGAAGCCTGCTGCCGGGCATGGAAAGTGTGCCGAGGTGTCGCTGATATCCGATCGCCTGCATCAGATGGACCCGGACGGAACAAAGATAAGAACTCCTGATGATGCTCGGCAGGCGCTGGAGGGCGGGGTCATCCATACTCGACAGCTGGGAGACGATATCAGAAAAGACCCGGAAACCAGGGAGAAGTACGTGCACAAGCCGCATGGTGCGTACAAAAAGCCCTGCGACTCCTGCCAGCCGATGCTGGACAGGTTGGGCATCATCGCTCATCGTTAACTGCTGTCCTGTGGGAGAGACGTGACCGACGGAAAATCGAAATACGACATCGATCAGTGGCTTCGTGGCAACGGATGGACGCCCGAAAGGGATGTCTCCGACCGGATTCCGGACTTCATTGAGGACGCCGTTCGGCAAGCAGAGGAGGACGGCCATCCTGCTCCGGTGTTCGAGGCTGCGAAGCGATTCCTTGATTCGTACGGGCTGCTGGAGCTCAGGCATCCGAGAAAGTCTGACTGGGTGCTGGAGACGAACCCTGCCGGGGGGCACGAGGGCGACTTCGAGGATATCGCCGAACTGTCCGAGGAGTTGGGTGTCGGACTGTTTCGTGTCGGGTACGATGAGCCTGAGTCGGCGAGCATTCTGATTGATGAATCGGGGCGCTTCTACTATCACCATTGGTCCGACAGTTACTTCCTAGGTGATAATGAGCGTGAGGCTTTCGCCAATTGGCTGGTGAACAACTATCAAGGATTGGGTTAGCGCATGTCAGGATTGCTTCCCGGTACGGCTTCGTCGCTGTTGGTGCAGGGAAAGGTTTTCAGCCACACCAATCTCACCGGCGACGGCGAGCCCAATCTGCACCCAGCAGTACGGGAGTTCTTCGATCGTTTGCCGGTAGAGGACCGGGAGCCGTTCCTCGGATACTGCGCAGAGTCCGCTCTGGTTTCCGACCAGCTGTGGGGGCTCGATGCGGGGGGTCCCGGCGCCTCGCTCTCTCTCGCTGATGCTGCGCCGTACTTTGTCGGTTCCGCCATGGTGTCCAAGAAGGTACGTGAACACGGAGACCCGGAGCACGGCCAGTCGACGGCCCCGTGTTCTGCCTGCCGAAAGCTGTTGACCGAGTTGGGTATCGAGTTCATCGGAGCATAAAAGGTGGGCGAAGGGCAGGAAAGTGCGAACGGCATTGCGCGCAGCGCGGCCGCGGTACTTGCCGATGCGGGCTGGCATCCGGCGCGGGACGCCGGACCGGACGCGCTGCTGGCGATTCTGGAAACAGTCAGCACAGTCGGCACCCGATCAGGTGTGGTGTGGGAGATGTTTCCCGCCGCTGAGCGTGCCTTGCGTGCATTCCACGGCCTGGAGACGGTCGCTTACGGCGCGGGCGTGGAGGTCGCATTGCGTGGGATCTCCATTGATCCGCGCGAGGGCCGCTACGCGTCACAGACTTTCCATGACTTCGGTGCTCGGATCGGCTCCCGTGCGTTTCCGCTGGGCATCCATGGCGAAGAGTCGTTGCTGGCCGTGGACGAGCAGAGTCGCCTCTTCATGGTCAACCACGGGGGTTGGTGGTATCTCGGTGAGTCGGTGCTCGCCGGGTTGGCCGTGCTGATCGAGGGACGGCGGCCGGAGCGGGTGCGGGAGGACGGGACGTGGGGCTCGGTGGGAGCCGGGGCGGAATCTTCCGAGCCCGCAGAGCCCTCGGAATTGCCGGAGGTCGAGGGTGGTGCCGCGGTGGCGGGTGTCCGAGCACCTGGCCTGGGTGAAGGCGGCGAGGTGCGGAGCGTTTTCGGGTGACGGGCGTGGGCGTGGTTCCCGACATACCGAGCCGGAACCGTTGCGGTCCCGCAGACGACGATTCAAAGCTCTGGGCAGGTGAGCGGTGGAATTCGCAGAGCCGGACCGTCTCTTCAAGGTACGGGCGTACACGGTCTCCCATTAGACGCTGCTGCTGCGCAGTGACACAGATCTGTCCATGAATGTACAGCCGCGCATCGAAATCTATGCGGGAGGTGTGCAAACCATGTTTCTGCATTCGTTGATGCGCGGGCTGACGGTGGCACCGGCAGATGAAAGCGGGGTCGCGGATGTCACGACCAGGTACGGAGTAGGCGCCGAGCCAGGTATCACGTACGTACTGAAGTCCGGGAACGGGCAGGGCTTCTTGGTCTCCGGTCGGCCGTCCTGGAGGAAGGCCGACCGGGACATCGACGCGCCCTCGCTCTTCGACTTGTCGCAGCCGTGGCCACCGGGGGCAGGCGCCAGCTGGGGTGATGTCGGACAAGGGCGTCGAAGAGGAAAGTAAAGGGCCACTATGAAGCCGTCTGCTCTGGCCCATGAGCAGGGCGGGGCAGAGCAGACGGCTTGCCGGAGGTCCCTACTTCCCCAAGTTCGGCGGCGGAATCGGTGTGGTTGCCAGGGACTGTGGGGACGTCGGGCTGGCCAGGGCCGACGGGGCCGATACGGCGGCGGTGGGGTCGGGGGTCTGGGGTTCGTCCGCTGGGGTGGGGAGGGGGCGCGGGGCCAAGGTGATGCCCTCGGCGTCGAGGGCCTTCTTGATGCGCCAGCGGAGTTCGCGTTCTATTCCGGGGGCCTTGCCGGGCATGGTCTTGGCGGAGACGCTGATGGTGACGGAGTCGAGGTGGACCTCGCTGAGGCCGAGGATCTCGACGGCCTCCCAGAGCTGTTCGTTCCAGGGTTCGGCCTTGGACATCTCCTCGCCGACGGCGGTGATGATCTCGCGGGCGCGGTCCAGGTCCTGGTCCGGGGCGATCATGACGTCGACGGCGGCCGTGGACCAGCCCTGGCTGAGGTTGCCGATGCGCTTGACCTCGCCGTTGCGGATGTACCAGATGGCGCCGTTGGGGCCGCGCAGCTTGGTGACGCGCAGGCCGACCTCGACGACCGTACCGGTGGCCACGCCCGCGTCGATCTCGTCGCCGACGCCGTACTGGTCCTCCAGGATCATGAAGACGCCGGAGAGGAAGTCCGTGACGAGGTTGCGGGCGCCGAAGCCGATGGCGACGCCCGCGACGCCGGCGCTGGCGAGCAGCGGGGCCAGGTTGATCTTGAGGACGGACAGCACCGTCAGGGCGGCGGTGCCCATGATGACGAAGGACGCGACGCTGCGCAGTACAGAGCCGATGGCCTCGGAGCGCTGGCGGCGGCGTTCGGCGTTGACCAGGAGCCCGCCCAGCGCGGTGCCTTGGGCGGCCGTCGCGGTGCGGTTCATCCGCTCTATGAGTTTGGTGATCGTGCGCCGGATCACATGCCGCAGGATGACGGCGATGATGATGATCAGCGCGATCTGCAGGGCGGACGTGAGCCAGGTCGCCCAGTTCTCCTCCACCCATCCGGCGGCGTTGGTGGCCTTTTCCGTGGCGTCGTCGAGCGACGCCCGGCGGTGCGCGCCGGGCGGCGTGGCGGCTGGGGAAGCGGACCAGAACACAGCAGGAACCTCCGTGTGGGACAGCAGACCCGGGTCGGGACTTACCGTGCCCCGGGCAGACCAACCACACTAACGGGGCAACGAGGGCGGTCCGCGCCGGTGTTCGAGAGTGGCCGGACCAATTACGGGACTGTTTGGGGGGAAGTAAAGCGGTGTGGTCGAAAACACCTCGGACCCGTTACCCGGTGATGGTGGCGCTCCGACCAGGCACCGGGGGACACTGTGGAGAGATCGTCCCGGCGCGAGCCACGCGCCGCCGGCGTACAAGGAGGCACCCGTGCCGCATGTCCTGGTCCTCAACGCGTCGTACGAGCCGCTCGGCGTCGTACCGCTCCGCCGCGCGCTCATCCTCGTCCTCAACGAAAAGGCCGTCAGCCTTGAGGAGTCCGGCGCCCTGATGCACAGCGCGACCCGTGTGATGCCCGCTCCCAGTGTGGTCCGCCTCAAGCGGTTCGTGCGGGTGCCTTTTCGCGGCCCCGTCCCGTTGACCCGCCGTGCCCTCTTCGCCCGGGACGGCGGGCGGTGCATGTACTGCGGTGGCGTCGCAACCAGCGTCGACCACGTCGTCCCGCGCAGTCGTGGCGGGCAGCACACCTGGGAGAACGTCGTCGCCGCGTGCCGCCGCTGCAACCACGTCAAGGCCGACCGGCATGTCGCCGAGATCGGCTGGCGGTTGCGGCATCAGCCCGCGCCGCCGTCGGGCCTGGCCTGGCGGATCATCGGCACGGGGCATAGGGACCCCCGGTGGCTGCCATATCTGCAGCCGTACGGGGCGGATGACGCGCTGGCCCGGATCGATGCCGTATCGGCATAGGTCCGGGTCTTTTGTGTGGTGAGCGGGGATCGGACGGACCGGGGCCCCGGCCCCGGTCGTGCGCCCGTTACCGCCCGTCGCCCGGCCATGCCTCGTGGGCCGACGGGCCGCTCCCGGAGGTGCCCCCGGTCTTCGCCGGCCGCGCCGGTGTGCCGGGCCGGCCGCCGCCGGGGCCGGGGCCGGGCGGCCGGGCGGGCGGCGGTGCGGGCCGGTCCGGGCCCTTCACCGCGTACGCCTCCACGCTCCACAGCGAGTAGCCGAAGCGGGTCGCGCGCTTGTCCCCCTGGATACGTACGAAGCGGACGTCCTTCGCGTCCATGCGGAGGGTTTCGCGGCCGCCCTTGCCGTCGCGGACGGTGGCTGCCGTACGCCAGGTGACGCCGTCGGACGACACCCGGACCGTGTAGGCGGCCGCGTAGGCGTCCTGCCAGGAGAGGGTGAGGCGGCCCAGGCGGGCGGGGCGCGGCAGGGTGAACTGGAGCCAGGCGTCGTCCTGGGCGGGGGAGGACCAGCGGGTCTTCGGGTCACCGTCGGTGGCGGCGCCGGCCGGGAACTCGGGCGTCTCCTCGCCCGAGGAGGTGGCGGCGGCGCCGCGGGCCAGGTCGGGGCCCGCGGTGGGCGGGTAGGTCCGGACGGTCAGTGTCCGCTTCTGGTCGCCGTAGGTGACCGGGATCTCGTACGTGCCGGTCTTGGCGTCGCGCGGGACCGTGACCCGGATGCGGGCGGTGGCCGTGCCGCCGCGCGGGGCCGTGACGTGCTCCGGCGCCCGTACGGTGAAGCCCTCGGGCGCCTTCGCCGTGAGCTTGCCCTCCACGTCGGCGGGGCGCCGGGAGAAGATCCGGGCGTCCACGGAGAAGGTGCCGCCGGTGTCGGCGTCGATCTCGTCGTGCGCCAGTTCCAGGCCCGCCGCCGGGGTGTCGGCGAACCACGGGGTGAAGGAGTGCACGGACGGCGCGGTCGCGCCGTCCTTCCAGGCCAGCCGGATGCCGTCGGCCTTCATGCCGCGCGCCTCGGTCTGCGTCCAGCCGGTGCCGGAGAGGCCGCCGAGGCGCCGCCAGCCCTCGCCGGGTACGTGCGCCTCCACGGACACGGCGGCCGCGGACGGACTCGGCTCGGTGAGCGAGGTGACCGCGGTCAGCGGGCGGGGACGGCCGAAGGGGACGGTCAGGGAGGTGGGGTGGGCGGCCTGGTCCGGCGGCGGGGCGGTGTCGGAGCGGTCGGAGCGGGCGCCGGTCCAGGCGTCGGACTCGGTCATCGCGCGGTCGAGGAAGGGGCCCAGAACGCCCTTTCCGACCGTCACCGGACTCTTCTTGATCTTTTTCAGCAGGTCCTGGACGGCGCGCTGTGCGGTCCACGCGGCGGAGCCGTCGCCGCGGGCCTGCGCCACCAGCATGTCGACGGCCCGCTCGCCCGCCGAACCGTAACGCGCCAACTGCCGCGCCCAAGGACGTACTTCGTCGGCCAGGCCGGGGGAGAGGCGTTCCGGCGCGCCGCTCATCGTGTGGAAGGCGGCCCGCAGCCGGGCGGCGGCCCTGGTGTACTGCTCGTCGTCGGCCCGGGCGTCGCTGTCGGTGGCGTCGGCGCGGGCCTTCCAGAACGCTTCGATCAGCGGCTTGAGGTACGCGGACTCGTCGGTGCCGAGGACCGAGGAGGCGTCGTTGCCGGCCAGCGCGTGCAGCGCGGCGCGGGAGGCGGCGTCCCCGCCGGAGAGATCGTCGATGGCGGCCTGCCAGGAGGCGCCGGGCCGGTAGCCGCGCGGGTTCCAGGCGTAGTCGGCGGCCGTGAACAGGGCGATGCGGGACGCGGTGGGCTGTGCCATGGCGTTGGCCAGCAGCGCGCTGGAGCCGACGGCGACGGCGGGTTCGCGGCCCGTGTAGGGGCCGAGGAAGATACGGTCCTGCGCGTAGTCGTTGACCGGGTAGTTGTCCATCGTGACCATCCGGTGGCCGAAGACCTTGCGGGCCTCGGCCAGTTCGCCGCCGGTGATGGTGCGGGGGACGACGCCGACGCCGGTCCACGCGACCTCGACCCGGTCGGACAGCGCGGCCGCCAGCGCCTTCCGGTAGGCGGTCGAGCCGTCCTGGTAGTACTCGGTCGGCACCAGGCTGAGCGGCGCCGCCTCGGGATGCCGGTCGGCGAGGTGGGCGGCGAGCGCGTCCGCCACCTTGGCGTGCGCCTTCGCGGCGGCCTCGGGGCCGGAGCCGAAGGTGTCGGCGTCCGCGTCGCAGTGCCACTCGCTGTAGCTGACGTCCTGGAACTGGAGCTGGAAGGCGCGCACGCCCAGCGCCCACATCGCGTCCACCTTGCGGCGCAGTGCCTTCAGGTCGTCCTCGGAGGACATGCACATGGCCTGCCCGGGGGAGACGGCCCAGGCCAGCGTCACATGGTTGGCACGGGCCCGGGCGGCCAGCGCGCGGAAGTCCGCACGCTGCGCCGCCGGGTAGGGGTCGCGCCACCGGAACTGGCGGTACGGGTCGTCGCCGGGCGCGTAGAGGTAGCGGTTCTGCTTCGTCCGGCCCATGAAGTCGAGCTGGGCCAGGCGCTGCTCGCGGGTCCAGGGCTGGCCGAAGAAGCCCTCGGTCGTGCCGCGTACGGCGGTGCCGGGCCAGTCCCGTACGACGGCCGCGGCCAGCTCCTTGCCGCCGGCCTCGCCACGGTCGGCCTCGCCACCGCCTGCCGTGCTGTCGTTCTTGGACCGCTCCACGACCAGCTGACGCAGGGTCTGTACGGCGTGGAAGAGGCCGTCCGGGCCGACGCCGTCCAGGGCGACCGTGTCCCGGCCCGCCACCTCGCCGACCGCGAGACGGTAGCCGCCGGCGGGCAGGTCCCCGCGGGCCGGCGCGCGCAGGGCCCGTAGTGCGGTCTCGGCGTCCGGGCCGCCGACGCGGAACACCGGGCCCTCGCCGGGCAGCGCCCGGCCCGGGGCGGACTCGTGGACCGTACGGACCCCGGCGTCGCGCAGCACGGCGCGCAGCGCGCTCAGCGCGTACGGGTCGGTGTCCGGACCGGCGACGATGGTGGCCTCGCCGTCCAGCGCTACGGACGCGCCGCCCGACCGCATCGACTGCGGGCGCGGCCAAACGGCAGGCAACTGCCCGGCGGAAACGGCCCGGCCGGTGCCGTCGGACTGCCCCGGCAGGTCGGGCGTGCCGACGGCCGGGTCGGCGGGGGCCGCGTGGACGGGGGAGGTACTGCCGAGGAGCCCGCCGATGACGGCGGCGGCGAGGGCGGTGGCCCCGACGCGCGCGCGAGCCCCGGCCCGTACGGCGCCGAAACGGCCGATGCCGCCCGGGTCGAGGCTGCCGGCACCGATGCTGGTGGGGCCGGTCAGCGGGGCGGCGGCATCCCCGGACCGGCGGGCCGCGGCATCCCCGGCCCGGAAGGCGTCGCCCTCTTCCGCTCTGCCCTCCCCGGCCCCGCCGGTTCCCTCGCCCTGCCTGCCGACCCTTCCGGCGTCCCGAACGCCGCTCCGGACTCGCACGGTCTCTCCTCAGTCCCCGTCGTCCCACTCACCGGCCGACCGGTGACGCACCGGACGGCCGCAGCCCGGCCGCCCCGCGGCCGCGCGCCCCTGAGCCGGCTGACGCGGCGGGGGCCTCGTACCCCGTGGAAACCCGCCGGACCAGCCTTCGGCAGTGAGCCCACCACTATGGCGGTGAGGGTGTCAACGGCAGTACACCAAGTGCCGGGTTTGCCCTGTGCGACCGGCGTGTCGCGACGTGTCACGCGGGTGTCCAGGGGCGCTCGGGGGCTCCCGGGGAGGGGCGGCGGAGGCGCGGCGGGGCGCCGAAGGACTTCCGCCGGAAAGCCTCTCCGGTGGGCAGCCGTGCGCCGTCACCCGTCCGCCACCGGCAAATCGCCTGCACGAGGGATGTGTGACCTGGACCACGTTGGTTGAATGGATACGTCTGCGACCGCCCGGAGTGGGTAGGGCAGGTCGTGTCCCACTACCGACGAACGGGAGGCCCTCCGTGGCCGCGTCCGCTCAGCTTCTCCTCGACGCACTGTCGTCCGCCCCCGAGTACCCGGCAGAGCGCGTCAAACCCTCCGAGCCGGAAGATTTCCGGCCGGAGAAACCCGTCGAGCCGGATCTGTTCGACGGCGTCTCCGACCCCGACTCCGGCCTGGACGGCTCCGGCTCGCTCTGCTTCTGCGAACTGCCGCTGACCAGCGAGCCCCCGCTCGCCGACGCCGCCCCGCTCACCAGTGAGTCCCCGATCGCCGCCGAGCTGCCGCTGACCAGCGAGCCCACCGCGGCCGGCCTGGGTACGGAGACCATGGAGGTCTGATGGGCCGACCGCGGCTCGCCGGTCTGCACGGTGTGTGCACGTCCTATGAGCCCGCACCGGGCCGTATCGAACACGTCGGTGACGACACCGTCGTCGCCGTCCTCGCCGCGCTCGGGGTCGACGCCTCGACTCCGCACGCCGTACGCGCCGCCCTGGAGGCGTACGACCACGGCGCGGGCCGGGCCCTGCTCCCGCCCACCGTCGTGGTGCGCCCGGGGCGCCCGCCGAAGCTTTCGCGCCTGCCCGAAGGCACCGCCCTGCGGGTGGAGACCGAGTCGGGCGAGGTGCTCGACTGGGGCCCGGACCCCGGAGGCCGCCCGGAGGACGGGTACGAGCCGCCCGCCCGGGACCGGGACGGTGCCCGCACACCGCGCCGAGCCTCCGCTCGCATCCCCGACCGAGTTCCCGGCGGCACCGTGGGCCGTCTCCCCCTCGGCATCCACACCCTGCGCGCCCACACGCCCGACGGCCGCTCCGCCCGCGCCCACCTGATCGTCGCCCCCGACCGGATGCCCGCGCCGCCCGGCCGTACCCACGGCCTCATGGTGCAGCTCTACTCCCTGCTCTCCGGCCGCTCCTGGGGCATGGGGGACCTGGGCGACCTCGCCGACCTGGCCGCCTGGTCCGGACGCACGCTCGGCAGCGGCTTCGTGCAGATCAACCCGTTGCACGCGGCCGTACCGGGAGCGCCCACCGACCCCTCGCCGTACCGCCCCTCCTCCCGCCGCTTCCCCGACCCCGTTCACCTGCGCATCGAGGACGTCCCCGAGCTGGGCTGTCTCGAAGGCGACGCCAGGTCCCGGTTCGACGCGCTGCTCGTACGGGCCCGGACGCTGCGCGATGCGGTGCTCCGCAAGGGCGCGCTGATCGACCGGGACGCCGTGTGGGAGCTGAAGAAGGAAGCGCTGGAGCTGCTCTGGAAGGTGCCGCTGAGCCCCGGGCGGCGCGCCGCCTACGGCGACTTCCTCGCCGAGCAGGGCACGAGCCTGGAGGACCACGCCACCTGGTGCGCGCTGGCCGAGCGGTACGGGTCCGACTGGCGCGGCTGGCCCGCCGGCCTGGACGACCCGCGCTCGGCCCGGACGGCACGGATGCGCGGCAGCCTGCTGGACCGCATCGACTTCTACTGCCGCCTCGCGTGGTTCACCGACCAGCAGCTCGCCGCCGCCCAGCGCGCGGCCGAGGAGGCCGGGATGGGCATCGGTCTGGTGCACGACCTGGCCGTCGGCGTCCACCCCTCCGGTTCCGACACCTGGGCCCAGCAGGACGCCTTCGCGGCCGGCATGTCCGTGGGCGCGCCGCCGGACGCCTTCAACTCGCGCGGCCAGGACTGGGGCCTGCCGCCCTGGCGGCCGGACGCGCTGGCCGCCCAGGGCTACGCCCCGTACCGCGGTCTGCTGCGCGGCCTGCTGCGGCACGCGGGCGCCCTGCGCATCGACCACGTCATGGGCCTGTTCCGGCTGTGGTGGGTGCCGGAGGGCCGGCCGCCGACGGAGGGCGCGTACGTGCGCTACGACGCCGAGGCGATGCTCTCCGTCCTCGCCCTGGAGGCACACCGCGCGGGCGCCGCCGTCATCGGTGAGGACCTGGGGACGGTCGAGCCGGTGGTCCGTACGGAGCTGGCCGGACGGGGGGTGCTCGGCACGTCCGTCCTGTGGTTCGAACGCGACTACACCAAGGAGCCGGCCCGGCCGCTGCCGCCCGGCGACTGGCGCGCCGACTGTCTGGCCACCGTCACCACGCACGACCTGCCCAGCACGGCTGCCCGGCTCACCGGACAGCACGCCGCGCTCCGGCACGGCCTCGGGCTGCTGGACCGCCCGCTCCACGAGGAGCAGGCGGCGGAGGCGGTCGAGGTCGGAGAGTGGCTGGAGACGCTGCACCGGCTGGGGCTGCTGCCGGAGGGGCGGGGGAACGAGGAGGCGGCGGTCAAGGCCCTGCACCGCTACCTGCTGGGGACGCCCGCCCGCATGGTCGGGGTGTGGCTGCCGGACGCGGTGGGCGACCGGCGGCCGCAGAACCTCCCGGGGACATGGGACGAATACCCCAACTGGCGGCTGCCGATCGCCGATCCGGCGGGGCGCCCGCTGTCCTTGGAGGAGATCACCGCCTCCCCCCGCCTCCATGCGCTGATGAGGGAACTGCGCATGTCGCGGCGGTAGTCGGGCCGGTACGGCCGGAAAGTACGGCGGCCCGCACCCGTCGTGCGGCCGTCTTCCGGCCGCCCCGGCCGTACGGCACCATGCCGTGGACGCCGTCCAAGAGATCCGACCCTTCCCGGTCGGGGAGTTGGAGGGAACCATGGCAAGAAGCCGATCACGCTCCCGCTTCCGTACCGTCTCGGCGCTCGCCGCCGCTGCCCTCGCGCTGCCGTTGCCGTTCCAGGCCACCGCCGCCGGCCGGCCGGAACCCGACCGGCCGCCGGTCCTCGCCCGTCCATCCGGCGCGGATCCCTGCCAGGGCCCCGTGCGCCCCGCCTCCCAGATGACCGTCCTGCCCTGCGACACCCCGGCGCGGATCATCGAGAAGGCCGCCCACGTCGTGCCGACCGCCGCGCAGCGCGCCTGGCAGGAGCGGGAGGTCACCGCGTTCACGCACTTCGGCATGAACACCTTCACCGGTCGCGAGTGGGGCTCCGGCACGGAGGACCCGAAGTGGTTCGCGCCGCCGCGTGTCGATGCGGACCAGTGGATGCGCGCGTACAAGGCGGCGGGCGCCGAACAGGTCATGCTGACCGTGAAGCACCACGACGGCTTCGTGCTCTACCCCAGCCGCTACACCCCGCACACCGTGAAGGCGAGCCCCGGGCAGCCGGACGTCGTCGGCGCGTACGTACGGGCGGCCCGCAAGGCCGGGCTCGCGGTGGGCCTCTACCTCTCCCCGTCCGACGGCGCCGAACTGCCGCACGCCCGGCACGCGCGCTGGGTCGAGGAGGTCCGGCGCAAGCAGGCCGAGGGCAAGCCGCTCAGCCTGCCCGAACGGGTCGCCCTGGCGGACCGCGGCCGGGCACCCGCCGGGCTGGGCCGTTTCGGCAACGGCAGCCCCGTCACCGAGCGCACCCTCCCCACCCTCGTCCCCGGTGACGACCGCGCCGACGCCGTACGCGACGGCCGGCTGCCCTCCTTCACCGTCCGTGCCGACGACTACGACGCGTACTACCTCAACCAGGTCTACGAACTGCTCACCCAGTACGGTCCGGTCGAGGAGCTGTGGCTGGACGGCGCGAACCCGTGGGCGGACGCCGGGATCACGCAGAAGTACGACGTGCGCCAGTGGTTCGAGACGATCCGCCGCCTCTCGCCGCGCACCGTCGTCTTCCAGGGGCCGCAGGGCGTGCGCTGGGTCGGCAATGAACGGGGTGTGGCGCGCGAGACGGAGTGGAGCGTCACCCCGTCCGCCGTCGACCCCTGGTCGGTGCTCTCCGGCGGCCTGCCCAACGACTCCACCGACGCCGACATCGGCTCCCGCGCCAAGGTGCTCGCACCCACCACCAAGTACCTCCAGTGGTATCCGGCGGAGGCGGACGTCTCGATCCGGCCCGGCTGGTTCCACCACCCCTGGGAGCGGCCCAAGACGCCCGCCCAACTGCTGGGCCTGTACGAGAAGAGCGTGGGCCGCAACGCGTCGTTGCTGCTCAACGTGCCGCCGGGCCGCGACGGGCGGATCGGCGCGGCGGATGCCGCCGCCCTCGCCGGCTTCGGGCGGGCCGTACGGGCGACGTACGGGACGGATCTCCTGGCCGGCGGCCGGGCGGCGGGCGGCCGGCCCGTGCCCACACGCCCCGGCGGCGTCACGTTCGACCGGGTCGGGCTCGGGGAGGAGGTGCGGTACGGGCAGCGGGTGGAACGGTTCGCCGTCGAGGCGCGGACCGGCGGGACCTGGCGGCGGATCGCCGGCGGGACGACCGTCGGCCACCGGCGCGTCCTGGCGCTGCCCGCGCCGGTGACCGCCGACGCCGTACGCGTACGGGTCCTCGCGGCCCGCGCCGCCCCGCACCTGACGCCGGTGACGGCCCATCTGTCCCGGCCGTGAACCGGCCGGGCGCGCCCCCTCGGGCGGTCGCGGAGCGGCCCTCGACGCGCCGGGTCAACCGTTAGGCCACCCCGGGCGCGCGAGGGTGAACGGCGTCCGATACGTTGACCTCGTGAGCAATCTGGTCAAGAAGAACGCCCTGCGCGCCGGAACCATCACGGCCGGCACCGCGCTGATGCTGCTGATGTCGTCCCCCGCGTTCGCGCTCACCCGCGACGATGGTGACGACCCGGGTCCGGGCCTGAGTGTCGTCCAGACGCTCGGCCTCTATGTCGCCGCTCCCATCGTCCTCTTCCTGGTCATCGCCGGCCTGGTCATGGCCGGCGACAAGTCCCGCAAGCAGTCCAAGGCCTGATCCAGGACTCCTCCCCACGCCTCTTCGAGGGCGCCCGCAGGTTCGTGAGAACCGGCGGGCGCCCTCTTTTTCGTGCCCGCGTATACCGCACCGGCCGCCGCTCCCCTGCCGCGGAGGGCGAGATTCCGGCGAGGGCTTGTTTTGACGCGGACCTAACCTACGATGGCGTAACCTACGGACCCGTAGGTAGCCCCGTCCCCAGGAGTATCCGTGACCATTGCCCCCGACCGCCACACAGATGAGCGCGGCCAGGCCGCATGGAGCGACGCCCGGTTGCTGTACGCCCTCGAAGAGGTCGTCGAGAAGGAGCTCAACCGGCACCTGAAGGCCGCCAAGGACTGGATGCCGCACGAGTACGTGCCCTGGAGCGACGGCCGGAACTTCGACGGCGTCATGGGCGGCGAACCGTGGGCCCCCGAGCAGTCCAAGGTCACCGACATAGGGCGGATCGCCCTGGTGGTCAATCTGCTCACCGAGGACAACCTGCCCAGCTACCACCACGAGATCGCCACCCTCTTCGGGCGGGACGGCGCCTGGGGGACCTGGGTGCACCGCTGGACGGCGGAGGAGGGCCGGCACGGCATCGTCATGCGGGACTACCTGCTCACCAGCCGGGCCGTGGACCCGGTGGAGCTGGAGAACTTCCGCATGGCGCACATGTCGGCCGGTTTCGAGTCGGACAACGCGCACAGCATGCTGCACTCGATCGCGTACGTCGCCTTCCAGGAACTGGCGACCCGCATCTCGCACCGCAACACCGGCCACCACTCCGGCGACCCGGTCTGCGACCGGATGCTGTCCCGCATCGCCACCGACGAGAACCTGCACATGGTCTTCTACCGGAACCTGCTCGCCGCCGCCTTCGAGCTCGCGCCCGACCAGACCATGTGCTCCGTACGGGACGTGGTCACCGGCTTCCGCATGCCGGGACACGGCATGCCCGGCTTCGAACGCGCCGCGGCCCGGATGGCGATCGGAGGCATCTACAACCTGCGCATCCACCACGACGACGTGCTCCAGCCGGTGCTGCGCTACCTGAAGGTCCTGGAGATCGGCGGCCTCGGCCCGGCCGGGCTGCGGGCCCAGGAGGAGCTGGGGATGTTCATGGGCGGGCTGGACGACCAGGCGCGCAAGTTCGACGAGCGGCTGGCGGCCCGGGATGCCCGCCGGGCGGCACGGGGGTAGGGGGACCGCCCTTCCGTCTGCGTACGCTGCCCGCATGGCCGACTGGGACATCAAGAAGCTGCGCATCCTGCGGACCCTGCACGAGCTGGGCACGGTCACGGCGGCCGCCGAGGCGCTGCATCTGACGCCGTCCGCGGTGTCGCAGCAGTTGACCGGGCTGGCCAGGCAGCTCGGGGTGACGCTCCTGGAGGCCCACGGCCGACGCGTACGCCTGACGGACGCCGCGCACCTCGTCCTGCGGCACGCCGAAGCCGTCTTCGCGCAACTGGAGCGCGCGGACGCCGAGTTGCTCGGCTACCTCCAGGGCGAGGCGGGGGAGGTGCGGGTCGGCGCGTTCTCCACCTCGATCCCCGCGCTGGTGGTCCCCGCCGTACGGGAACTGCGCGGCTCGCACCCCGGCCTCGCGGTGTCCGTACGGGAGGCGGAGGCGGCGGAGGCGTACGAGCTGCTGGCGGAGGGCAGCGTCGACCTCGCGCTGTCGCTGGCCGCGCACGCGCCGACGCCGCGCGACCCGAAGTTCACCCGGCTCGCGCTGCTCGCCGACCCGCTGGACGTGGCGCTGCCCGCGGGCCATCCGCTGGCGGACGAGCCGGGGCTGCGGCTGGCCGATCTGGCGGGCGAGCAGTGGATCTTCGGGAGCAGCGGCCCCTGGTCGCAGATCACGACGACCGCGTGCGAGCACGCCGGTTTCGTCCCGGAACGGGCGCACGCCGCGGCCGACTGGGACGCGATTTTGGCCATGGTCGGCGCGGGCATGGGGGTGGCGCTGGTGCCCAGGATGGCGATGTCGGGGGCGCGGGGCCGGTCCGAGCCCGTACAGGACGGGGGCGGCGCCGCGGTGACGGTGCGGGTGCTCCGTGCCGACCAGCCGCGGCGGCATGTCGTGGCGGCGGTACGGCGCGGGGCGGAGGGGGCGCCGGGGTTGGCGCGGGTGCTGGCCGCGCTCCGGCGGGCCGCCGAGAGGGCGGCCGTACCGCCCGGCGAAGCGGCTCACTGACCCCCACCATTCAGCCTGCCTGAACATAACCTCCAGAAACTTTCGATAGACCTGGAACAAACGTTCCTGCCATCGTCAGGGAGTCCGCGTCACATCACCCCCTCACCGAAGGGCAGAGATGACCAGCACTCCGGCCGCCGCCTCCGCCACCGACCCGCACGCCAACGACGCCGCCCCCTACGGCGGCGGCGACCCGTACGCGGACTACCGCGGCGGGGACTTCCCCTTCACCTCGCTCGTCGACCTCGCCGACCGCCGCTTCGGCGCCGGCGTCATCGCCGCGAACGACGAGTTCTTCGCCGAGCGCGAGAACCTGCTGAAGCCCGGCCCCGCGGTCTTCGACCCGGAGCGTTTCGGCCACAAGGGCAAGATCATGGACGGCTGGGAGACCCGGCGGCGGCGCGGAGCCGACGGCGCGCACCCCTTCCCCACCGACGACGAGCACGACTGGGCGCTGATCCGCCTGGCCGCCCCCGGCGTCGTCCGGGGCGTCGTCGTCGACACCGCCCACTTCCGCGGCAACTACCCGCAGCAGATCACCGTCGAGGCCACCGCGCTCCCCGGCAGCCCGGGCCCCGCCGACCTGCTCGCCGACGCCGTGAAGTGGGAGGAGATCGTCCCCCGTACGCCGGTGCGCGGCCACGCCGCCAACGGCTTCGAGGTGACCCTGGAGCGCCGCTTCACCCACCTGCGGCTCAGGCAGCACCCGGACGGCGGCGTCGCCCGGCTGCGGGTGTACGGGGAGGTCGTGCCCGACCCGGCGTGGCTGGACGTGCTCGGCACCGTCGACCTGGCGTCCGTCATGCACGGCGGCGTCGTCGAGGACGCCTCCGACCGCTTCTACTCCTCGCCCGCGCAGCTCATCCAGCCCGACCTGTCCCGCAAGATGGACGACGGCTGGGAGAACCGCCGCCGCCGCGTGCGCGACACCAACGACTGGGTACGGTTCCGCCTCGCCGCACAGGGCGAGATACGCGCCGTCGAGATCGACACCGCGTACCTGAAGGGCAACGCGGCGGGCTGGGCGGCGCTCCACGGCTGCGACGCGGAGACCGCCGACCCGGCGGACGACGCGTCCTGGTTCGAGATCCTGCCGCGGACCAGGCTCCAGCCCGACACCCCGCACCGCTTCGCGCTCCCGCGCCCGGTGACCGCGACCCACGTACGGCTGGACGTCTTCCCCGACGGCGGCCTCGCCCGGATGCGCCTGCACGGCGACCTCACCGACACCGGCCGCGCCGCCCTCGTCCGCCGCTTCGACGAACTGAACGGCTGACCCGACGCCCCACCGGGCCCGCACCGGGCTCCGCACCGGGCCCCGCCGGAGGGGGGCGGGCCCCGGCGGCGACCGGCTCGCCCGGCAGACGGCAGCGCCCGACGCGCCGCCTGCCGGGCGGCACCATGCCCGCGTGCGCACCGGCGTCCGGTACGGACGGCGAAGCGCCCCGGACCACCCGGTCCGGGGCGCTTCCAGCGTGTCCGGCGCGCCGTTACGCGGCCGCCTCGTCCGCCCGCTGCGCCTTCAGCGCGCGCTCGATGCCGGAGCGGGACTCCGTCACCAGGCGGCGCAGGCCCGCGCCCGGCTCGGCCGAGGCGAGCCAGGCGTCGGTCGCGTCCAGGGTCTCCTGGGAGACCTGGAGGGACGGGTACAGGCCGACCGCGATCTGCTGGGCCATCTCGTGGCTGCGGCTGTCCCAGACGTCCTTGACCACGGCGAAGTACTTCTCCGCGTACGGTGCCAGCAGTTCCCGCTGGTCGGTCTGGACGAAGCCGCCGATCACGGCCTCCTGCACCGCGTTGGGCAGCTTGTCGCTCTCCACGACCGAGGCCCAGGCCTCCGCCTTCGCCTCGGCGGTCGGCCGGGACGCCCGCGCGGCCGCGGCGTGCCGCTCGCCCGCCGAGGTCCGGTCGCGCTCCAGCTCCGCCTCGATGACCTTCTCGTCGGCGCGGCCGGTCGTGGCGAGCCGCTGGACGAGCGCCCAGCGCAGCTCGGTGTCCACGGCCAGGCCGGGGAGCTCCTGCGTACCGTCCAGCAGGCCCTGGACCAGGTCGAGCTGCGCGTCGGTACGGGCCGTGGCGACGAACGCGCGCGCCCACGCCAGTTGGTGGTCGCTGCCGGGGGCCGCGGCCCGCAGTTGCTCCAGCGCCGCCTCGGTCCACTTCGCGAGACCGGTCTCCCGCCAGGCCGGGGCCGCGTACAGCTCCAGCGCCAGCTTCACCTGGCGGTGCAGCGACTGCACGACGCCGATGTCGGATTCCTTGGTGATGCCCGACAGCACCAGCTCCAGGTACTCGCGGGTGGGCAGCTCGCCGTCCCGCGTCATGTCCCACGCCGACGCCCAGCACAGCGCGCGCGGCAGCGACTCGGTGAAGTCGCCCAGGTGCTCGGTGACGACGCGCAGCGAGTCCTCGTCCAGGCGGACCTTGGCGTACGACAGGTCGTCGTCGTTGAGGAGAATGACGGCCGGGCGGGGCGTGCCGGCGGGGAAGGGCACCTCGGTGCGCTCGCCGTCCACGTCCAGCTCGATCCGGTCGGTACGGACGAGCTTGCCGTCCTTGAGGTCGTAGCAGCCGATCGCGATGCGGTGCGGGCGCAGCACCGGCTCGCCCTTGGCGCCGGCCGGCAGCGCCGGGGCCTCCTGGCGCACGGCGAAGGAGGTGACCGTACCGTCCTCGGCGACCGTCAGCTCCGGGCGCAGCACGTTGATGCCGGCCGTCTCCAGCCACGCCTTCGACCAGGTCTTCAGGTCCCGGCCGCTGGTCTCCTCCAGCGCGCCGAGCAGGTCGGACAGGCGGGTGTTGCCGAAGGCGTGCGCCTTGAAGTACGCCTGCACGCCCTGGAAGAACTCGTCCATGCCGACGTAGGCGACGAGCTGCTTGAGGACGGAAGCGCCCTTGGCGTACGTGATGCCGTCGAAGTTGACGAGCACGTCGTCCAGGTCACAGATCTCGGCCATGATCGGGTGCGTGGAGGGAAGCTGGTCCTGCCGGTACGCCCAGGTCTTCATCGAGTTCGCGAAGGTGGTCCAGGCGTGCGGCCAGCGGCTGCCCGGGGCGTGCGCCTGGCAGGCGATGGAGGTGTAGGTGGCGAACGACTCGTTCAGCCACAGGTCGTTCCACCACTCCATGGTGACCAGGTCGCCGAACCACATGTGCGCCAGCTCGTGCAGAATGGTCTCGGCACGCCCCTCGTACGCGGCGTCCGTCACCTTCGAGCGGAAGACGTACTGGTCGCGGATGGTCACCGCGCCCGCGTTCTCCATCGCGCCCGCGTTGAACTCCGGCACGAAGAGCTGGTCGTACTTGGCGAACGGGTACGCGAAGTCGAACTTCTCCTCGAACCAGTCGAAGCCCTGCCGGGTGACCTCGAAGATCGCGTCCGCGTCCAGGTGCTCGGCCAGCGACGGCCGGCAGTAGATGCCCAGCGGCACCGAGCGTCCGTCGCCCTCCCAGGAGCTGTGCACGCTGTGGTACGGACCGGCGATCAGCGCGGTGATGTAGGTGGAGATCCGCTGCGTCGGCGCGAAGCGCCACACGTTGTCCTGCGGCTCGGGCGCCGGCGAGTTGGAGATCACCGTCCAGCCCTCGGGGGCCGTGACGGTGAAGGTGAACGTCGCCTTCAGGTCCGGCTGCTCGAAACTGGCGAACACCCGGCGGGCGTCCGGCACCTCGAACTGCGTGTAGAGGTAGGCCTGCTGGTCGACCGGGTCGACGAAGCGGTGCAGGCCCTCACCGGTGTTGGTGTACGCGCAGTCCGCGACGACCCGCAGCTCGTTGCGGCCCTCCCGCAGCCCCGCGAGCGCGATCCGGGAGTCCGCGAAGACCGTGCCGGGGTCCAGGCTCTCACCGTTGAGCACGACCTCGTGCACGGTCGGCGCGACCAGGTCGATGAACGATTCCGCACCCGCCTCGGCGGCGTCGAAACGCACCACGGTCACCGAGCGGAACGTACCGCCCTCACCCGCCTCCTGCGCACCGGAGAGGTCCAGATCGATCTCGTACGCGTCCACACTCAGCAGCCGCGCCCGCTGCTGCGCCTCGTCGCGGGTCAGATTCGTGCCAGGCACCCGTTCATCTCCTTCGCATCGGACTTTGGGCCATCCTTCCACGCGGCGCGGGATCACCCGATAGAGGGCAACGACGGATATCGTGCGCTCCAGAGCGGCCGCCGACCGTACGCTCCGGCTGAAAGGAGGCGCCGCGATGACCCTGATGCATCACGACACTGTTGAGGACATCATGCGGGGCGAGAAGGGCCACGAGCTGCTGCGCTTTCTGGAGAAGGTCCCCGAGCTGGACCAGCTCAAGATCGAGCTCATCGACGGAAAGATCGTTGTGCAGGCGTCGGCAGCACCGTTCCACAACTACATCGTTGCTCTGCTCACCGCGCAGATGATCAGCGAGGGGACAATGGTGCTGCCCGAGCAGGCGCTCATCTCCGAAATCTCCAGTTTCGAGCCCAAGGCCGATCTCGCGATCACCACCGAGGAAGCGGTCCGGGCCAACCCGAACCCGCTCCCTGCCGACCGCGTCGACCTCGTCGTGGAAGTCGTCTCCTCCGACCGGGACAGCGACTACATCAAGAAGCGCATGTGGTATGCGATGAGCCGCATCCCCCTCTACCTCCTCGTGGACCCCAACGAGTGCATGATCGAGCTGTACTCCCAGCCCGATCACCTGACCTACCGCCGGGTGGACCCGTACCGGTTCGGCGACCCGGTGCCGCTGCCCGAGCCGTTCTCGTTCGCGGTCGACACCACGCGGTTCAAGCCGTATCCGCCCAAGCTGCCGTAGGCCCGCCGACCTCCACGTCCGATTCCCGCCGGAAACGGGCCGAACGCCCGCCCACCCTGTACGTATGACGACGTACACACCCCTCCCCATCCCCGAAACCGCCCTCCAGGAACTGCGCGTCGCGGACGACTCCGGCCGGGCCATGGAGCCCTACGCCGCCGGGTCCGCGAGTGACCGCATCGGCAGCGTGGGCAGTCCGCTGCGCTGCTGCCTGCGGCCGATCGAAGAAGGTGAGCGGGTCGCGCTCGTCTCGTACGCGCCGCTGCGGCGGTGGGCCGAGGAGCGGCGGGCCCGGCCCGGGGCGTACGACGAGTGCGGGCCGGTGTTCGTCCACGCGGGGGAGTGCGGCGGGCCGGAGGCCGAGCGAACCGGGTACCCGTTCACGCGGCCGGGCGCCCTGCGGACGCTGCGGCGCTACGACGCGAACGGGCACATCGTCGGCGGGCGGCTCTTCGAGATCCCCGAGGACGCGGATGCCGGGTTCGACGCGGCGCTCGCGGAGGCGTTCGCGCAGCCGGACGTGGCGCTGGTGCACGTCCGCGCGCTGGAGTACGGGTGCTTCCACTTCGAGGTGCGGCGGCCGTAGCCCGGCACGGCGACGCCGAGGGCCCGTACGGAAGATCCGTACGGGCCCTCGGCACAGGCGGAGACGGCTCAGCCGCGCAGCTCCGCCGCGACCAGCTCCGCGATCTGGACCGCGTTCAGGGCGGCGCCCTTGCGCAGGTTGTCGTTGGAGAGGAACAGCGACAGGCCGTGGTCGACCGTCTCGTCCTTGCGGATGCGGCCCACGTACGAGGCGTCCTGGCCGGCGGCCTGGAGCGGGGTGGGGACGTGCGAGAGGGCGACGCCGGGGGCGCCGGCCAGCAGCTCGGTGGCGCGCTCCGGGGTGATCTCGCGCTCGAAGCGGGCGTTGACCTGGAGTGAGTGGCCGCTGAAGACCGGGACGCGGACGCAGGTGCCGGAGACCTTCAGGCCGGGGATCTCCAGGATCTTGCGGCTCTCGTTGCGGAGCTTCTGCTCCTCGTCGGTCTCGTTCAGGCCGTCGTCGACGATCGAGCCGGCCATCGGCAGCACGTTGAAGGCGATCGGGCGGACGTACTTGTCCGGCTCGGGGAAGTCGATGGCGGCGCCGTCGTGGGTGAGCTTGGTGGCGTCCTGCTCGACGGCCTTGCGTACCTGCTCGTCCAGTTCGGCCACGCCGGCCAGACCGCTGCCGGACACCGCCTGGTAGGTGGCGACGACCAGCGCGGCCAGCCCGGCCTCGGCGTGCAGCGGGCGCAGCACCGGCATGGCGGCCATGGTCGTGCAGTTCGGGTTGGCGATGATGCCCTTGCGGCGCTCGGAGATCGCCTGCGGGTTGACCTCGGAGACGATCAGCGGGACGTCGGGGTCCATGCGCCAGGCGGAGGAGTTGTCGATCACGACCGGGCCCGCGTCGGCGACCTTGGGGGCCAGTGCCTTGGAGGTCGAGCCGCCGGCCGAGAAGAGCACGATGTCCAGGCCGGAGTAGTCCGCGGTGGCCGCGTCCTCGATCGTGATCTCGGTGTCCTGCCACGGGAGCGTACGCCCGGCGGAGCGGGCCGAGGCGAACAGTCGCAGCTGCTCCACCGGGAAGTTCCGCTCGGCGAGGATGCCCCGCATCACGCCGCCGACCTGACCGGTGGCTCCGACGATTCCGATCCTCATGGCACTCCTTGTTCGGTACGTACAGCAGCGGAACGGGCGCCGTCGAGGGCACCCGCCCCGTTACTGTCCACTATCTCAGGCCGCTACGGCACGACCTTTTCGATGCGCACGCCGCCGCTGCCCGTGACCGTTCCGGACGCGTTCAGCAGCTGGACCTCGCCGAAGAACTCGCGTCCCGCGGGAGCCGGGCCCGCGACCGCGACCTCGGCCGTGACCTGCGTCGATGCTCCGCTACCCAGCTTCACCGGTTTCGACTCGTCCGTCTTGAGCGAACCGAGTCCGGCGGAGTAATACACATCACGGTAGTCGTAGGCGGTGCTGCCGGCGGGGATCGCGTAGCCGTCCACGACGACGGTGTAGGTGCCCGGCGCGGGCTTGGCGATGCTGACCGCCTCGTCCGAGGTGCCGGTCGCCGACGAGGCGACGACCTTGCCGCCGAGCAGGACGCTCAGGTCCAGGTCGGCCTTGGCGTCGGCGGGCGCGCCGATCGCGGCGTCCAGCCGGGACACCCCGCTGCCCACGACGATCTCGTACCGCTGCGACGCGCCTTCCTTGATCGTCGGGCGTTCGGTGCGGGACGAGCCCAGCTCGCCGCCCTTGAGGGTGCCCTCGACGGCGGCGAAGGCGTTGGTGACCTTCCAGGCCACCGGGGCCGGGCTGCCGACCTTGGCCTCGGGCAGGACGCGGACGGCCGGGTCGAAGGTGGTGCCGAGCGCGGCCGCGGTGACCGTGTACGGGTTGTCCAGCAGCGGCGAGGTGCGCCGCGACTCGACCTCGATCTCCCAGACGCCGGGCGCCGGGTTCTTGTAGGTGCGCCGCGTCGGGTCGCAGGTGTTGGCGGGGTTGGGGTAGTTCGGGTAGCAGTTCGGGGTGCCGGTCGGGTCGACCGGGACGCCCTGCGGGCTGAGGGCGATCCAGCGCGTCTGGCTGCCGGCCGCGAGGCCGCTCATCGAGACCTGGAGGGCCTTGGCGCCCTTCGGCACGGTGATGAAGTGCGAGGTGGTGGCGTTGCGCTGGACGGTGCCGGTCTTGACGACCGCGTGGCGGGGCGCGGCCAGCGGCTCGGCGGCCACGACGGTGGCGAGGATCTTGCGGTCGACGCCCTCGGTGCGCGGGTCGTCCAGGTCCACGGTGACGCTGTGGATGCCGGCGGTCCGCGGCCTGGCGGTGATCTCGAACGTGACCGGCCGGTTCAGCGGCAGCCAGACCGCGCCGTCCTCGTCCGGCAGGTCGAAGGTGCCGTCGTTGTTGATCAGGTCCAGCTCGTGCCGGACGGGGCGGTCGGGGCCGGTGGTACGGGTGATGGTCACCTCGTACGTCCGGGACTGCCGGACCTTCAGGCCGCCCTCGCGGTCGTACAGGCCGGTGCCGTAGCCGGGCGTCTTCAGGACGTCGGACAGGGCCGTCTTCACGGGGGCGCGGACGGTGTACTCATGGGCGGCGGCGCCGTGCCGGATCGCGGACCAGGCGGCCCGGATGTCCATCAGGCCGGAGCCCTGCTCGTACGACTGGAAGCCCTTGATCTGCTTGGCGGTCGAGGTCAGCGCGGTGCGCAGCTTCGCCGGGGGCAGTGCGACGCGCTGCTGCTTCGCGGCGGACAGCAGCAGCGCCGAGGCGCCGGTGGCCTGCGGTGCGGCCATCGAGGTGCCCTGGAGCATGGCGTAGCCGGGCGGCAGCTCGTAGCCCGCTTCGGCGGTGGGGCCGCCGGGCTCCCAGGTGGGGATGGTGTTGATGGAGGCGCCGGGCGCGGTGATGACCGGGGTGAAGCCGCCGTCCTCGCGCGGGCCGCGGGAGGAGAACGGGAGCATGGCGTACTTCCGTGTCACCGCCGAGCCGTAGTTGGCCGCCCAGGTCTCCTTGGAGATGGACGCGCCGACGCTGACGACCTTGTCGGCCAGGCCGGGGTCGCCGATGGTGTTGGCGCCGGGGCCGCTGTTGCCCGCCGAGATGATCAGCTGCACGCCGTAGGTGTCGATGAGCCGGGTGTACAGCTCGGCGCGGGCGTTGTTGCCGTCGTTGAGCGCCGGCAGGCCGCCGATCGACATGTTGACGATGTCGACGCCCCGCTGGGTGACGAGGTCGATCATGCCCTCGGTGAGGGCGATGTTGGTGCAGCCGCCGCTCCAGGTGCAGGCGCGCGAGGAGACCAGCTTGGCGCCGGGGGCGGCGCCGTTCATCTTCCCGCCGAACAGGCCGTTCGCCGCGGTGATGCCCGCGACGTGCGTGCCGTGCTCCGACTCGACGACGCCGATGTTGACGAAGTCGGCCTTCTTGCCCGCCCAGTCCCCGCCGAACGGGTCCATCGGGACGTCCTTGCGGATCTCCACCGTGAAGGGGATGCGCTCGGCGATCGGGGTGCTCGGGTCGTCCTTGCCGAAGTAGCCGATGCCGAAGCCGTCCTTGTACGGCTTCATGGGCTGGTCGTCGGTGAAGTCGCCGTTGTCGTTCAGGTCCACGCGCACGGTCCCGGCGGCCGGGTCGTACAGCACGCCCCAGCGGTCGGTGGTGTCCCCGTCGCGGTTCAGGTCGCCCTTCATGTCGCCGCCGGTGGTGGCGGCCTCGGCGAAGGTGCTGATCCGGTACGGGCCCGCGGGGGCCTTCCAGGTCCGGCCGCCGTAGCTGAAGGACGGGCCGGAGACGGCAGTGGTCATCGGGCGCCAGGTCTGGTCGCCGTCGCTGACCGGGTCGGTGGCCGTCACCCAGTCGACGATCTTGCGCTCGCCGGTGGTGGTCTTCTGGAGCGCGGGGTGTGCCAGGTCCACACCGGAGTCGAGGATGCCGATGGTCACGCCGCGGCCGTCGGCCTTCGGGTGGTCCCGGACGAAGTCCACCGCGCCGGTCTCGAAGGACGGCTGGTACGGGTTCTTCGCCGGGGTGCCCTTGCCGGGCGCCGGGTAACTGCCGGCCTGCGGCTTCCCCTTGTGCCCGCGGTCCGCGCCGGGCCGCGGGTCCGGCAGCTTGATCTCCTGCCGGAGGTCGATGGCGTGCACGGAGGAGAGCTTCTGCATCTTCGCGATGGCCGCGTCGGCCTGCGCGGTGGGCACGGTGGCCCGGACGTAACCGAGCTTGTCGTCCGTACGCCCGACGGAGGCGCCCTTCAGGGAGTCCAGCCCCGCGGTCGCCTGCTCGGTGGAGCCCGGCGCGGTGGCCAGCATCATCGAGACGAACCGGGCGCCGCCGGACTTGGCGCGGGCGAGCAGTTCGGCGTCCTGCGAACCGAGCTTGTCGTGCGGGGACTTCGGCGCGGGCGTGGTGCCGGCGGATATTCGGGGGTCCGCGTCGGTGCCTGCCGCGAAGGCGGCGCCGGCCGCGGTGAGCGCGGGCCCGGCCGCGGTGGCGACGGCGATCGCCGCGACGGCCGCGATCCGGGCCGTGCGTCTTGCCCGGCCCGCGGGCGGGCGTCCTGTGTCGGGGGTCATGGCACACCTCTTCGGGGTGGAGGGTCCGGAAATCGAACCCGTATAACCGCTCAATATGACGTAAGGGGGTGGGGTTTGGGGAGGTGCGTGATCACAAGTTTGTGAACATTCGGGTGGCATGTGCGGGGCGTGAGGCCGGTGCCGTCCCCGGCCTCCGGCCGGTCCGGGCCGCCGCCCGCCTACCCCGTGAGATGAACCTCCGGTGGCCGCCGGCCGCACCCGGTCCGAGGGCCCGGTGACCATCGGCGTCCGCCGTGATCCCTGTCCGGCGATCGGCGGCCGGCGTTGCGGCGCGGTTCACCCGTGGGCCATACCCGCTGCCAATGCCTCCTGGTGAGAGGGCAGTTACGGGCGCTCCGCGCCGCCCTCGCCGCCGTCCCGTCCGTACCAGGGAGCTCGTGCATGTCCCGTACACGGTCCGCCGCCCCGACCGGCCCCGCCGCCCCCGCCGTCGACCGCCGTGCCTTCCTCGCCGCCACCGGCGCCGTCGGCGCCACGACCGCGTTCGCGCTGGCGTACGGAGCCGGCGGTCCACGGCCCGCCGCCGGTCCTGACGCGGCGGCAGCCGCTTTCGCCGCCCCCCTCGTCGCACCGGAACCGGTCGCCGCGCCGCCCGTTCCCCGCGTCCCCTACACCGAAGGCACCACCCTCGCCTCGGTCGCCACCCCGGGCGGCGCAGCGGCGGGGTACCGCAGGCTCGCCGAAGGCCCCGGCTGGGACCGCGTCGTACGGCGTGACCTCGCCGCCGCGCGCCCCGGCCGGGACGACCGGCGCACCGTACTGGCCGCCTTCGTGCAGATCACCGACCTGCACGTGGTCGATGTGCAGCACCCGCTGCGCCACGAGTACCTGCGGGTGCGGTCCGCGGGCGCCTGGCGCCCCCAGGAGGCACTGTCCGTCGCGGGCGCGGTCTCCCTCGTCGAGCGGGTCAACAGCCTGCCCGGCGGGCCCGCCACCGGGGCGCCGCTGTCCTTCGCGATGACCACGGGCGACAACACGGACAACAACTCCAGCATCGAACTCGACTGGTTCCTGACCGCGCTGAGCGGCGGCCGGATCACCCCCAACTCGGGCGACCCGCGGCACTACGAAGGCGTGCAGAACAGCGGCCACCCGCTGTACTGGCAGCCGGACAGCGCCCTGCGCGACGCCGACAAGCTGCGCGGCTTCCCCGGCATACCCGGCTTCCTGGAAGCGGCGACCCGTACGGTCACCAGCCCCGGCCTGCACCTGCCCTGGTACTCGACGGTCGGCAACCACGACTCGCTGCCCGCGGGCTGCTGCGCCCCCGACGACCCGTTCCTGGCGGAGGTCGCGACCGGCGGACGCAAGCTGGAACTGCTGCCGGCCGACCAGGCCATCCGCGCCTACCTGGCGGTACGTCACGGACCGGGCCCCGGCAGACGGGAGTTCGCCGACCTGCTGAGAGCGCACGGGAAGCGGGCGCGTTCCGTGACACCGGACGAGCGCCGTGTCCCCTTCACCCGCCCCGCCTACCTGCGCGCGCACCTGGATCGCCGGTACACCGGGCCGGGGCCGCACGGGCACGGCTACACGGCGGACGACCTCGACGCGGACCGGCTCCACTACACGTTCCGGATCGCCGAGGACGTGGTGGGCATCAGCCTCGACACCACCGACCCCGGCGGCCACCACACCGGTTCCGTCGGCTCGGGGCAACTGCGCTGGCTCGACCGCACGCTGCGGGCGCACGCGCACGAACACGTCCTCGTCTTCAGCCACCACACCAGCACATCCATGGACAACACCCTGCCCGACCCGTCCCGCCCCGCCGAGCGGCGGCACGGCGGACCCGAACTGGTCGCCCTGCTCTCCCGGCACCGCAACGTGCTGGCCTGGATCAACGGGCACAGTCACCGCAACCTCATCACCCCGCACGGCACCTTCTGGGAGGTCACCACCGCCTCGCACATCGACTTCCCGCAGCTCGCGCGGGTCGTGGAGGTGACGGACAACCGGGACGGCACGCTGTCCCTGTTCACCACTCTGGTCGAGTCGCACGCGCCGCACCGCACGGACTTCGGCGACCTGTCGCAGCGGGGACTGGCGGCGCTCTACCGCGAACTGTCCTGCAACGCCCCCGGAGCCCGCGGCGATCTCGCCGGTGACCCGGGCGACCGCAACACCGAGCTGCTGCTGAGACGGCGCTGAGCGACGGCCCCGTACACCGTTGCGGCGGACCTCAGCGCGGCAGCACCACCACGTACGCCCCCGGCTCGTGGTCGTCCGCCGCCATCAGGGCCGTACGGACCACCGCCGCCTGCTGCTCCGGAGCGTCGCGCAGCTTGCGCGGGCTGAGGCGGACGACCGTGATGCCCAGCCGTTCCAGGTGCTCGCGCTGGTGGGCGTACTGCGCCTGGAGCGCCTCGTCCTCCTGGCGCGGCACCCGCGCGTCGATCTCCACGGCCACGGCCTGCTCCGGCCAGTACGCGTCCACGCCGCCCAGGTGCGGGCCGCCGGGCAGCCGCAGGTCCACGTTCCACAGCGGGTCCGGGAGGCCGTACTGCCGCACCAGGTCGTAGAGCCGGCCCTCGGCCAGGGCGCGGCCCTCGGCCAGCAGGGCGTGTACGGCGTCCACCACGTGCGGCAGGCTCAGCAGCCGCGCCTGGTTGAACTCCCGTACCACCGCCGTCGCTTCGCAGTGGCCTGCCCGGACGGCCTCGGTCAGCAGCCGGCGGACCGTGCAGGCGTCCGAGAGTCCGCTGACGGCGTCCGCCAGGGCCCGCGGCACGGGGGCCACCGGCACCCCGGTGACCTGCTGCGGCTGCGGCATCACCTGCGCCCGGACGACCTGCGCGAAGCCGGTGGAGCGCAGCCGCCGGGTGCGCGGCACCAGCACCTCGATGCGGTCCAGGGAGAGCAGCGGGGGAGCGGAGGAGAAGCGGTGCAGGGCCAGCGCCGCAAGCCCGGTGATCATCGGTTCCTGGGCGGGCGCCGGGCCGGCCTGCGCGGGGACGGCGGACGGCCGGCTCGCCGCGTACAGCAGCACCGCGTGCAGGCGCTCCTCGCTGGTGGGCGGGCCGGGGTGGAGCAGGTGCACGCCCGGCAGCACCTGCTGCCAGGGGCCGCCGGGGCGGCACCGCTCGGCGGTCTCCGCCGCGCCGATGCCGTGTTCGCGCAGTTGGCGGCCGGTCAGTACGCGGGGACCGCGGCCGGGGCGGTCGTGCAGCGGGCGGGGGGAGAGCGGGGTGGGGGACTCCCCGCCGGAGGTTGGGGAAGTGTGGTTCATGTCCCGGCCATTCCCGCCGCCGCCCCGTCTCCTAACGCCTGTTACACGCCCGTCGACAAACCAGGACAACGCCGTCCTAAAGTACGGACGTTCGAGCGCCGAAAATGGTCGGTCCGGGCGGAGTTGACGCCGGTGCGCGGGCCCGGCCGGACGGCCGGGGCCCGCACCCGGGCGCCAACGGCTACCGTGCGGCCTGCGCGTCGCAGGACTGCGCCCGCAGGGCCCGCGCCAGGTCGTCGCGCGCCTCCGACACCAGGCGCCGCAGCGCGGGCGGCGCGTCCGCGTGCCCGGACAGCCACGCGTCCGCCGCGTCCAGCGTCTCCTGGCGGTCCTGGTGAGCGGGGAAGAGCCCCCGGACCACGGCCATGCCGATCTCGATCGACCGCTCCCGCCACAGCCGCTCGACGGCGTCGAAGTACTTCGGCGCGTACGGGGCGGTGAGCTCCCGCTGCGACGCCTGCACGAAGCCGGAGATCGTCGCCTCGACCAGCGCGTTGGACAGTTCGTCGGACTCCACCACGTCCGCCCAGGCCCGCGCCTTGACCTCGGCCGAGGGCCGGGCGGCCAGGCACCGTACGTGGTGGCGGCGGCCCGAGGCGGTGTCGTCGCGCCGCAGTTCGGTGTCGACGGCGGCCTGGTCGGCGGCGCCGTGCGCGGCCAGCGGTTCCAGGAACGTCCAGCGCAGCTCCTGGTCGACGTCCAGGCCGTCGATCTTCGCGGTGCCGTCCAGCAGGCCCTGGAGGAGCTGGAGGTCGGCGGCCGTGGTGGCCACCGAGGCGAAGAACCGGGCCCAGGACAGTTGGTGTCCGCTGCCCGGTTCGGCCAGCCGCAGTTCGTGCAACGCGCCCTGGGCCAGCTCCTGCGCGGCCAGGTCGCGGTGTTCGGGCGCCGTGTAGTGGGTGAGCGCGTAGCCGGCCTGGGAGTGCAGCGACTGGAGCACGCCGATGTCCGACTCGCGGCCCGCGAAGCGCAGTACCAGGTCGAGGTAGTCGCGGGCGGGCATCAGCCCGTCGCGGGTCAGGCCCCACACCGCGGACCAGCACAGCGCGCGCGACAGCGGTTCGGTGATCTCGCCGAGGTGGCCGCGCAGCGTCTCCAGCGACCGCTCGTCGAAACGGACCTTGCAGTACGTCAGGTCGTCGTCGTTGACCAGGATCAGCTCCGGGCGGTCGGCGCCGGTCAGTTCGGTGACGACCGTGCGCGGGCCGGAGACGTCCAGCTCGGCGCGGGCGTAGCGGACCAGGGCGCCGTCCGCGTTCTCCCGTCGGTACAGGCCCACGGCGACGCGGTGCGGCCGCAGTTCGGGACGCTCGGGGGCGGCCTCCTGGAGAATGCTCAGCTCGGTGACGCGGCCTTCGGCGTCGTACGTGGCCTGCGGCGTGAGCGCGTTGACGCCCGCCGTCTCCAGCCAGGCGCGCGACCAGGTGGCCAGGTCGCGTCCCGAGGTCTCCTCCAGGACGGACAGCAGGTCGGTCAGGCGGGTGTTGCCGTACGCGTGGCGCTTGAAGTAACGCCGCGCGCCCTCCAGGAACGCGTCCCGTCCCACGTACGCCACGAGCTGCTTGAGGACGGCCGCGCCCTTGGCGTACGTGATGCCGTCGAAGTTGAGCTTGGCGTCCTCCAGGTCACGGATGTCGGCCGTGACCGGGTGGGTGGAGGGCAGTTGGTCGGCGCGGTACGCCCACGCCTTGCGGCCGTTGGCGAAGGTGATCCAGCCGTTGGTGAAGCGGGTCGCCTCCACCAGGGACAGCGCGCCCATGAAGTCGGCGAACGACTCCTTGAGCCACAGGTCGTCCCACCACTGCATGGTGACCAGGTCGCCGAACCACATGTGCGCCATCTCGTGCAGGATGACGTTGGCGCGGCGCTCGTAGGACGCCTCGGTCACCTTGCCGCGGAAGACGAACTCCTCGCGGAAGGTCACACAGCCCGGGTTCTCCATCGCGCCGATGTTGTACTCGGGCACGAACGCCTGGTCGTACTTCCCGAAGGGGTACGGGTAGTCGAAGTGCTCGTGGAAGAAGTCCAGGCCCTGCTTGGTGACGGTGAAGATGTCCGCGGGGTCGAAGTGCCGGGACAGCCCCTTGCGGCACAGCGCGCCGAGCGGGATCTCCAGCTCCGTGCCGTCGGCGAGGGTGCGCCGGTAGGTGTCGGAGACGTAGTGGTACGGGCCGGCGACGACGGCGGTGATGTACGTCGAGATCGGCTGCGTCTCGGCGAACCGGTACGTGCCCCCCTCGGGCTCGCCCTCCTGGGCGCCGTTGCTGAGCACCACCCAGCCGTCGGGCGCGGTCACCTCGAAGCGGAACGGGGCCTTCAGGTCGGGCTGTTCGAAGTTCGCGAAAACCCGGCGGGCGTCGGCCGGCTCGTACTGCGTGTAGAGGTAGACCTCGCCGTCCTCCGGGTCGACGAAGCGGTGCAGGCCCTCGCCGGTCCGGCTGTACGCGCACTGCGCGTCGACCACCAGGGTGTTCTCCGCGGCCAGGCCGGCCAGGGCGACCCGGGTGCCGTCGAAGACCTCCGCCGGGTCCAGCTCCCGCCCGTTGAGGGTGACGGCGGTGACGGACGGCGCCACCAGGTCCGCGAAGGTGGCGGCGCCGGGCTCGGCGCACCGGAAGCGGACGGTGGTGCGTGAGCGGAAGGTGCGCGCGGCCTCGCCCTCCTGGACCGCCGACCGCAGGTCCAGCGCCACGTCGTACCCGTCGACGCTCAGCAGTGCGGCCCGCTCCCGGGCCTCGTCTCGGGTCAGATTCTCACCGGGCACGACGCGACTCCCTCGTCCTCGTCTCGTATATCGAACACTGGGAATCATGGCACGCCGCGCCCCGGTTGAAGCCGGTGGCCGGTCCGCCGTCCGGCCGCCGACCCGAACGTTCGAGGAGCAATCGTGTCCCAGACCGCTGCCGCAACCGACCGGACCACGGCCGATTTCTGGTTCGACCCGTCCTGCCCGTGGGCCTGGCTGACCTCCCGCTGGATGCTGGAGGTGGAGCAGGTGCGCCCGGTGGACGTGCGCTGGCACGTGATGAGCCTCGGCGTGCTGAACGAGGACAAACTCGACGAGCTGCCGGAGGAGTACCGGGAGAAGAACCGTCCCGGCGGCGCGGTGTGGGCACCGGTGCGGGTGTGCGTCGCCGCCGAGCGGGAGCACGGCCAGGAGGCACTGGCCCGCCTCTACACAGCGCTCGGGACCCGCTTCCACCACCAGGGCCTGCCGCGTACGCGGGAGACGATCGTGGCCGCGCTGGAGGAGGCCGGGCTGCCTGCCGGGCTGGCCGACGCGGCGGACACCGACGCGTACGACAAGGAACTGCGCGCCTCGCACAAGGAGGGCATCGACCTGGTGGGCCAGGAGGTCGGCACCCCGGTCATCGCCGTCCCCGGCGCCGACGGCGAGCGGATCGCCTTCTTCGGCCCGGTCGTCATCCCGGCCCCCAAGGGCGAGCAGGCCGCGCAGCTCTGGGACGGCACGCTGATGGTCGCGTCCATCCCGGGCTTCTACGAGATCAAGCGGACGCGGACGCGGGGGCCGGTCTTCGACTGAGCGGCCGGGGCGGGCGCTCGCCGCCGGGCCGGCCCCGGCGCCGTCAGTCGAAGACGGGCATCCGCTGGGGCGGGTCGAAGGTCGTGCCCGTCCACCGGTAGCGGATGTTCCGGCACCCGGCGCGTGCGCAGATCCAGTAGTCCTCGACGTAGTCCTTGCCGGTGAGCTCGCGGAGCCACTGCCGCTCCCGCTCGCCCTCGGGTGACCGGTGCGGCTCGTCCTCGTCACATGTGGAGCAGTAGAGCATCGGTTGGTCCGGCATGGTGCCACCATGCTCCGCGCCGCGGCGTACAGAAAGACCCCCGTGAGTCATGTCCTCACGGGGGTCCTTCCTTACTCCGCCTGCCGGGTGAAGGTTGAGAAGACGATCACGAGGCAGGACGCTCACCGGTGCGCCGCGGGGCGCCGGGATCAGGGAGCGATCAGCAGAACGTTGGAGCGCTCCTTGGCGGCCGCGTAGCGCTTGGCGACGTCCTGCCAGTTGACGACGCGCCACATCGCCTCGATGAAGTCCACCTTCTGGTTCTTGTACTGCAGGTAGAAGGCGTGCTCCCAGGCGTCGAAGACCAGGATCGGCACCGAGCCCTGGCCGACGTTGCCCTGGTGGTCGTAGATCTGCTCGACGATCAGGCGGCCGGTGATCGGCTCGTAGGCCAGGACGCCCCAGCCGGAGCCCTGGGTGGTGGCCGCGGCCTTGGTCAGCTGGGCCTTGAACTTGGCGAACGAGCCGAAGTTCTCCGCGATGGCGTCCGCCAGCTCGCCCACGCCGTCCTTGTCCAGCGGCTCGCCGCCGCCGTCACCGGTCATGTTGTGCCAGTAGATGCTGTGCAGGATGTGGCCGGAGAGGTGGAACGCGAGGTTCTTCTCCAGGCCGTTGATGGAGCCCCACTGGTCCTTGTCGCGCGCCTCGGCGAGCTGCTCCAGGGTGTCGTTGGCGCCCTTGACGTACGCGGCGTGGTGCTTGTCGTGGTGCAGCTCGATGATCTCAGGGCTGATGACGGGTTCGAGCGCCGCGTAGTCGTACGGAAGTTCCGGAAGATTGTAGGTGGCCATGCCGAGCCCTCCAGCTGCTTACGACCTTTAATTGCAATCGACTTGCAACTGCACGCTACCAGCATGAGTGATCACCGACCCGCCGAGGGGCGGAGTCTGGGCCAAAAGAAGGAGGCGGTGCCCGACCTCGGTCCGAGGTCCGGCACCGCCTCCGGAAAAGCACGGCGCATTCTGGTGAGGTAAGCCTTACCGCACTTCTGCTTTTGGTGAGGTAAGCCTTACTTGCGCTTACCCGGCGTCCTTTTGACGCGCCATTCGCTGCTTGGCGAGACCGACGGCGACGAGCACCACCGCGAACCCGCCGGTGAAGTAGAGCTGCACCCGCTGGTTCTCGTCCCGCAGCATCAGCAGCAGCACCGCCACCACACCGGCCAGCGCGACCCACGTCAGCACCGGGAAGAGCCACATCCGCACGACCAGCTTCCCGGGCTCCTCGCGCTCCAGCCGCCGGCGCATCCGTAGCTGCGCGACGGCGATGAAGCCCCACACGACCAGGATGGCCGCACCCACCATGTTGAGCAGCCACTGGAAGACGGTCTCCGGCCACCAGTAGCTGAACAGCACCGCGAGGAACCCGAAGGCGGAGCAGAGGATCACCGCGCGGCGCGGCACGCCGCCGCTGACGGTGCGCAGGAAGCGCGGGCCCTGGCCACGGGCGGAGAGGGAGTGCGCCATCCGGGAGGAGCCGTAGATGTTCGCGTTCATCGCGGACAGCAGCGCGATCAGGATGACGACGTTCATGATCTGCCCGGCCGCCGGGATGTCCAGGTAGTCCAGGACGGCGACGTACGGGCCGCTCTTGGCGATGTCCGCGTTGTTCCAGGGGATGACGGTGACGATGACCGCCATCGAGCCGACGTAGAACAGGGCGATCCGCCACATCGCGGTGCGCACGGCGCGGGCCACACCGCGCACCGGGTCCTTGGACTCGGCGGCGGCGATCGTCACCGTCTCCAGGCCGCCGTAGGCGAAGACGGACGCCAGCAGGCCGATGACCAGGCCGTCCGACCCGTTGGGCAGGAAGCCGCCGTCGCCGGTCAGGTGGCTGGCACCGGGGGCGGAGGTGCCGGGCAGCACACCGAGGACGGCGAGCACGCCCAGGACGAGGAAGATGCCGATCGCGGTGATCTTCAGGGCCGCGAACCAGAACTCGAACTCACCGAAGTTGCTGACCGCCGCGAGGTTGGCGCCGCAGAAGACCACCATGAACAGCAGCACCCACATCCAGGGCTGCGTGCCGGGGAACCAGCCGGTCATGATCCCGGCGGCGCCGATCGCCTCGACGGCCACCGCCACACACAACTGCGCGGTGAACATCCAGCCGGTGGTCAGGCCCGCCCACGGGCCGATCGAGCGCCCGGCGTGCACGGAGAACGATCCGGAGGCGGGACTGGCCGCCGCCATCTCGCCGAGCATCCGCATCACCAGCATGACCAGGCAGCCGGAGACGGCGTAGGCGAGCACGATCGACGGGCCGGCCGCCGCGATGCCCTCCTTGGAGCCGACGAACAGCCCGGCGCCGATCACACCGCCGAGAGCGATCATCGACAGATGGCGCTGCTTGAGTCCGTTGGACAGCGGGGCGCCGGTGCCCGGGTCCGCCGCGCTGCCGGTGCCGTCCGCGCCCGGGACCTGGCCGGTCCGCTCGCGCTCGGGCGTGGTGGACGAAGGTGTCCGATTCATGGTCGTACCTGTCCCATGTAGTGAGAGCGAGCGAGACGATCGACGGGAAAACGCGCTCAGTTTGAGTGTCTGTGTCCGCTGAGGGCAACAGTCGTGCAGCAGTTGTTCGGTATTCAGACGTGATCGTGACCGGTCGTATTCACACCGTTGTGAGACGTGACCCCGGGTGTTCGCGGAGCGGAAGTGGGGCGGCCGATTCCGGCCGGTCGCCCGGCTCCCGCGAGGCCCGTCACCCGCCCTCCGCGCGGCCGCCCGTCAGCGGCCGGACCGCCGCATCCGCAGCTCCCGCAGCCCCGCGACCGCCAGCACCGCACCGGTCGCCGCGGCCGACCACAGCAACTGCGGCCGGGCCCCGTCGTCGGTGAGCATCAGCACCAGCACCGCCAGCATGGCCGCCAGCGCCGTCCAGGTCAGATACGGGAACGCCCACATGCGCAGGGTCAGCTTCTCCGGCGCCGTCCGCTCGATCTGCCGCCGCAGCCGTAGCTGCGACAGCGCGATCAGCGCCCAGACGAACAGCAGCACCGCGCCGACCGCGTTCAGCATGTAGAGGAAGACCGTGTCCGGCCACAGCAGATTGAGCAGCACCGAGACGAAGCCGAACGCCACCGAGGACAGCACCGCCCGGCGCGGCACCCCGCCCGCCGTCACCTTCAGCAGCGAGCGCGGTGCCTCGCCCCGCCCGGCCAGCGAGAAGACCATCCGCGAGGACCCGTAGAGGTTGGCGTTGAGCGCCGACAGCAGCGCCACGAAGACCACCACGTTCATGATCTGGCCCGCGCCCGGCACACCGATGCTGTCCAGCACCGCGACGTACGGGCTCTTGCCCGGCTGCATCGACGACCAGGGCAACAGCGTCACGACGACCAGCATCGAGCCCACGTAGAAGAAGAGGATGCGCCACACCGCGCTGCGCACCGCGCGCGCCACGTTGCGCGCCGGGTCGTCGGACTCGGCCGCGGCGATGGTCACGACCTCCAGACCGCCGAAGGCGAACGCGACGGCGAGGACACCGGAGACCACGCCCTGCCAGCCGTTGGGCAGGAACCCGCCCTGCCCGGTGAGGTTGGCCAGCCCGACCGCCTCGGTGTCCGGCAGCACCCCGAAGATCGCGAGCAGGCTGAGCACCAGGAACAGCACGATCGCGGCGACCTTCAGCGTCGCGAACCAGAACTCGAACTCGCCGAAGCTCTTGACCGCGGTGAGGTTGGCGGCCGTGAACACCAGCATGAAGATCAGCACCCAGCCCCACTGCGGGACCGCGGGCACCCACCCGTTGGCGATCTGCGCCGCGCCGGTGGCCTCCACCGCCAGCACCACCACCAGCAGGAACCAGTACAGCCAGCCCACGCTGAAGCCCGCCCAGCGGCCCAGCGCGCGCTCCGCGTGCACCGAGAAGGCGCCGGACGCGGGCATCGCCGAGGACATCTCGCCCAGCATCCGCATGATCAGCATGGCCAGCGCGCCCGCGATCAGGTAGGAGAGGACGATGCCGGGGCCGGCCACCGCGATGCCCGCGCCGGAGCCCACGAACAGGCCCGCGCCGATCACCCCGCCCAGTCCGAGCATGGTCAGATGGCGCTGCTTGAGCCCGGCGGACAGCGGCTCTCGCCCGCCGGCGCCATCGCCCGGCGGTGGCGTTCCGGTGGCGGTGGGTGCGTCGTGCATGGGCTCGTACTCTCACAAAGGGTTTTGGGGGAACCCCACAGGGCTCCACGTTGTCCCCCAGTTTCCCCGCCCGCCGCGCGCTACCACAAAATGCGCACCCGTCCGGGGCGACGGCCGTGACGAGCATCACGTGACCTGCGAAGACCGTTGACGAGGCGGTTCGGCCCACGGGCCGTGGCGTTGTACGGAAGTCTCCAAGGACACCATTGCGCCTTTGTCGCCGCCACACGATGATCGGCTCCGGGGCGCTGGACTAACGTCATCGCGTCCCACCCTGTCCCCGCTCCACCTCACACCCCGCGGAGTTCCGATGAGCACTGCCGACGCAACCACCAGGCCCGGTGCGGTCCTCGCCGATCTGCTGCCCGCAGCGGGCGCCACCCGCGCCCGCGTCCGCGACGCCGTACTGGTCGTCGGCGGCGCCGCGCTCACCGGCATCGCCGCGCAGATCGCCCTCCCGGTCCCCGGCTCCCCGGTCCCCGTCACCGGCCAGACCTTCGCCGCCCTGCTCGTCGGTGCCTCGCTCGGCGCGGGCCGCGGCTTCGCCTCCCTCGCGCTGTACGCGCTGCTCGGCATGGCGGGCCTGCCCTGGTTCGCGGGCGGCGCGGCCGGCGCGGGCGGCGCGACCTTCGGCTACGTCCTCGGCATGCTCCTCGCCGCCACCGCGGTGGGCGCGCTGGCCCGCCGCGGCGGCGACCGCGGCCCGCTGCGCACGGTCGGCACCATGGCGGTCGGCACGGCCCTGATCTACGCGGTCGGCGTGCCCTTCCTCGCGCTGAGCACCGGCATGTCGTTCGGCCAGGCGGCCGCGACCGGTCTCGTCCCCTTCCTGATCGGCGACGCCCTCAAGGCCGCGCTGGCGATGGGTGCGCTGCCCACCGCGTGGAAGCTGCTCGGCCGCCGCGGCTGACCCCGCGCGCGCCGTCCCTCCGTACGGGACCGGACCGGGCCCCGTACCACCACTTCGCGTGGCGGTACGGGGCCCGTCGGCTTTCCGCACGCGTACGGACCGTCCGCGTGCGCCCCGCCCGTCCTGAGCCCGTCCGGCCCTTGCCCGTACGCATCCTGGTCACCGGTGGGACGACCTGCGGGTGGTGATCCACACTCCGGCACCGCCGAGGAGCAGCAGGCCCGCGGCGGTGCCCGCCAGCGGCAGGACCGACGGCGCACCGGTCTCGGGCAGCCGCTCCCCGGGAGCCGCCGACTCCGACGGGCCCGGCGTGGCGGTCGACGAACCGGCCGGCACGTTGACGGTGTTGAGCATCAGCGGGGTGTCCGGCGCGTCGGACACCGGATTCCGGGTGCCGAAATGGACCGGGCCCTGCTGCCACAGCAAGGTCTCGGTGTTTCCCGAGGTCACCGGCAGACAGATCTGCCCCTGCCGGTTCAGATCGAAATGCGCGGTGACCTCGAACGTACGGCTCTTTCCGCTCGCCAACGAGCCGATGGCACACGAGTACGCGCTGTTCGAGCCCTTCGGCAGCCGCGCCTCGGGCACCTTCGTGCACCCGGCCACGTTGTCGACCGTCAGCCCCTGGAAACCGGCGACCGTCAGCCGTACGGCACCGGTCCTGGCGGCGCCCTTGTTGGTGACCTTGGCGGTCAGTTCGGTCTTTCCGGTGCGGTTGTCGACGGAAATCCGCTCCGGCAGTTCCGTGGTGATCCGATAGCCCGCCGGCGCGCTCGGACCGGCCTTCCCGCCCGCGCTGCTGCCCGGTACGGGTTCGGCCGCCAGGGCCGCGGAACCGGCCGGCAGTGCCAGTACGGCCGCCGTCGCGGCCACCATGAACGCCCGTTTCCCCTGTCGGGTTGTGTACATTCTTGAACCCCCCTTTTCCCCGTCCTCTACCGAGGTATTTGATGGGTACCACAAGATTCCGCGGGTGCTGTGGGGGCTGGGCATGGTGGGGAATGCGAGCGAGGTGGGGCCCGGGCGACTGGCAGCCGGCCGTTACCGGCTGCTGGAATTGATCGGACGCGGCGGAATGGGGCGGGTGTGGCGCGCCCAGGACGAAATTCTCGACCGGTGCGTCGCGGTCAAGGAAATACGTATCGACGAACACGCCGGCGAGGAAAGCGTGGTGCAGCGCGAACGCAGTCTGCGCGAGGCCCGCGCCACCGCCCGTATCGACCATCCGAATGTGGTGCGCGTCCACGACGTGGCCGAGGAGGGCGACCGGCTGTGGATCGTCATGCAGCTCGTCCAGGCCCGCTCCCTGGAACAGGTTCTCGCCCAGGACGGCCCGCTGGCCCCGGACGCGGCGGCCCGGGTCGGCGCCGGACTGGCCCGTGCCCTGCGCGAGGTGCACGCGGTGGGCGTACTCCACCGGGACATCAAGCCCGGCAACGTCCTGATCGACGACCGCGGCACCGTCGTACTGACCGACTTCGGCATCGCCGCCATACAGGACGCCACCGCGCTGACCATGGCCGGGATGCTCATCGGCTCGCCGGACTACATGGCGCCCGAACGGGTGGCGGGACAGGAGCAGGGGCCGCCCTCCGACCTGTGGTCCCTGGGCGCCACGCTGTGCGCCGCTGTCGCGGGGCAGTCACCGTTCGCCCGCGCCACGACCCTTGCCACGCTGCACGCGGTGCTGCACGAGGAGCCCGCCATCCCGCCCGCGGCGGGCCCGCTGCGCGAGCTGCTGACCGCCCTGCTGAACAAGGCACCCGAGGCGCGCCCCACCCTCGACGAGGTCGAGACACGGCTCGGCCCGCTGGTACGCCGGGCCGCGGCGGCGAACCCGACAAAGCCGTTGAACGCGGCGGAAGTCGTGGACGTCCGTACGCCCACGGTGGCCGACCCGGCACGGGACCGCGTCGAGGCGGCGTCCGCCGCTCCCCGCACGGACAGCGGCTCTCGGCCCGCGACGGCTCCCGCCACCCCCCGCGGCATCCGCCCCCGCAGTCCCACCCGCCCCCTCGGCTCCACCGGCGCACCCCCGCCGCAAGCGGCAGGCCCTGCTCGCCGCCACCGGCGTCCTCGCGTCCGCCGCCGCGGTCGTGGTGATCCTCGTCGCGACGCAGGGCGCGGACCCCGGCGGTACGGCCGGCGCCGGAGCCGGCCGCCCTTCCGCCGCCGGCCTCAGCGCCGGTACGGGCACCGGGAGCGGCGATCCGGCGGCCACGTCCGGTGCCCGCCGTACCGAGGACGGCTTCAGCTGGGTGCCGCCGGCCGGCTGGAACCGCACCGAGGAGTCCGCCAGCGACATCACGTACAGCACGAAGGACGGCTCCACGCTCGTCTCGGCGCGGCAGGACCCGTCCTCCGGCGGCGACCTGCTGGCGGTCTGGCAGCAGTACGAGGCGCAGCAGCACGACGTGCCGGGCTATCGCAGGGTCCGGCTGGAGCGCACCACGTTCCAGGGGTACCCCGCCGTCGAGTGGGAGTTCGCCTACACCCGGGACGGGAAACCGGCGCACGGGCGGCAGCTCGGCTTCCGGGCCGGGAACCGGACCTTTCAGCTCAGCCTCTGGTACCTGGATTCCGCGGAGGCCGCCGCCCTGCGCGCCTACGACCGGGTCAAGGAGTCCTTCCGGACGTCCCCCTGACCTTCCGGGCCGCCGCCGTCCGCCGCCGCACCGGCGCCGTCCTTGGCGCGCCGCCTGCGGTCCAGCACCAGGCCGACGATCAGCACGACCACGGCCGCGACCACCGAGAGCACCATCTGCTTGCGTCCGTCGGGGTTGTAGAACATGTAGCCGACGACGAAGAGGATCAGCGCGATCGTCGCGTACGTCAGGTACGGGTACAGCCACATCCGTACCGTCAGCCGCTCCGGCATGTCCCGCACGATGACCTTGCGCATCCGTAGCTGCGAGAAGCAGATGACCAGCCAGACGAAGAGCGCCACCGCGCCGGAGGAGTTCAGCAGGAACTCGAAGACGGTGTCCTTGGAGGTGTAGCTGAAGATCGTCGCGACGAAGCCGAAGGCCACCGACGCCCAGATGGCGGTCGCCGGGACGCCGCCCTTGTTCACCCGGGCGAAGGACTTCGGCGCGTCGCCGCGCTCGCCGAGCGAGAAGGCCATCCGGGAGGCGGTGTACAGGCCGGAGTTCAGGCAGGACAGCACGGCGGTGAGCACCACGACGTCCATCACGGTGCCGGCCGCCGGGATGTCCAGCGACCTCAGCACGGCCACGTACGGGCTCTTGTCGAGCGCCGGGTCGTCCCACGGCAGCAGTGTCACGATCACCGCGATCGAGCCGAGGTAGAAGAGCGCGATCCGCCAGATGACGCTGTTGACGGCCTTGCGGACGGCCTGCACCGGGTTCGGCGACTCGCTGGCCGCCAGGGTGACGATCTCGCTGCCCATGAAGGAGAAGACCACCAGCAGCATGCCGGAGAGGATCGCGCCGGGCCCGTTCGGCAGGAACCCGCCGTGGCCGGTCAGGTTCGACAGGCCCACCGCGTGGTCGCCGGGCGGCAGCCCGAAGATCGCCAGCGCGCCGACCACGATGAACACCACGATCGCCACGACCTTGATGCCGGCGAACCAGAACTCGAACTCGCCGAACGAGCCGACGGAGATCAGGTTGGTGCCGGTCAGCACGATCATCACCAGCAGCGCCCACGCCCACTGCGGGACGGCGGGGACCCAGCCGGTGAGGATCGAGGCGGCGGCGGTCGCCTCGACGGCCAGCACGACCGACCAGAAGAACCAGTACAGCCAGCCGATGGTGAAGCCCGCCCAGCGGCCCAGCGCCCGGTCCGCGTAGGCGGAGAACGAGCCGGAGGTGGGGGAGGCGGCGGCCATCTCGCCCAGCATCCGCATCACCAGGACGACCAGCAGGCCGGTCAGCGCGTACGAGATCAGAATGCCGGGGCCGGCCGCCGCGATGCCGGCGCCGGAGCCCACGAACAGGCCCGCGCCGATCACGCCGCCGATGGCGATCATCGACAGATGGCGGTTCTTGAGACCTGCCTGGAGCCCGGCGGGTGACCGGCCTCCGTCGGGGGAGCCGGGGCCGCCGGCCGCCTCGCCCGCGTTCATGGTCGGCGGATGCGCGCCCATGTGCACCGTCCTTCTGTGGTTCTCGGTGTCGAGTCCCCGCATTAGAACCGCGTTAACGGTCGTTTTGGAAGATCTGCATCCGGATCGTTGCGTGGATCTCATTTCCGCACGTCACCGCGTGTACATCGCACGTATGGCGGCCGGGGGGACCGGCGACGCCTACCCCGGGCCCGGCGGACGACACGTCCGTGCAACACTCGGCACATGCGCGTGTATCTCGGCTCCGACCATGCCGGTTTCGAACTGAAGAACCACCTCGTCGAGTGGCTCAAGGCCCACGGCCACGAGCCCGTCGACTGCGGCCCGCACATCTACGACGCCGTGGACGACTATCCGCCGTTCTGCCTGCGCGCCGCCGAGCGGACCGCGGCCGACCCGGAGAGCCTGGGCGTCGTCATCGGCGGCTCCGGCAACGGCGAGCAGATCGCCGCCAACAAGGTCAAGGGCGTACGGGCGGTGCTGGCCTGGAGCGAGGAGACCGCGAAGCTCGGGCGTGAGCACAACAACGCCAACGTGATCTCGGTCGGCGGCCGGATGCACACCCGGGACGAGGCGACCAGCTTCGTCGCGGCGTTCCTGGCCACGCCGTACTCGGGCGAGGAGCGGCACACCCGCCGCATCGAGATGCTCTCCCGCTACGAGACCACCGGCGAGCTGCCGGAGATCCCGGCACACCACCCGCAGCAGGACTGAGCCCACCCGCCGTCCCGCCCGCGCCGCCGACGGCGCGGGCGGCCGCCGCACGGCCCCCGTCCCCACTCCGCCGAGGAGGCGTCGACCCATGCCCGAGGGGCACACGATCCACCGCCTCGCGCTGGACCACCGTGCGCTCTTCAAGGGCGCGCCGGTCCGGGCGAGCAGCCCCCAGGGCAAGTTCTCCGACAGCGCGGCGCTGATCGACGGCCAGGTCATGACCACTGCCGAGGCGCACGGCAAGCACCTCTTCCTCGGCTTCGGGCCCGCCGGATGGGTCCACATCCACCTCGGCCTCTTCGGCAAGCTGGCCTTCGGCGACGCCCCGGCGCCGCCGCCCACCGACACCGTACGGCTGCGGCTGGCCAACGACACCGCCTACGCGGACCTGCGCGGGCCCACCGCCTGCGCGCTGCTCACCGACGCCGAGAAGCAGGCGATACACGACCGGCTCGGCCCCGACCCGCTGCGTCCCGAGGACGACGGCGAGCGCGCCTGGGCGCGGATCTCCCGCAGCCGTACGTCGGTCGCGGCGCTGCTGATGGACCAGAAGGTGATCGCGGGCGTCGGCAACGTCTACCGCGCCGAGGTCCTCTTCCGGCACGGCATCGACCCGTACCGTGCCGGCCGCGATCTTCTCCGGTCCGAATGGGACGCCGTCTGGGCGGACCTGGTCGCCCTCATGCGCGAAGGCGTCCGGCACAACCGCATCGACACGGTACGCGCCGAACACCTCCCCGAGGCCATGGGTCGCCCGCCGCGCGTCGACGACCACGGCGGTGAGGTCTACGTCTACCGCCGGGCCCGCCAGGAGTGCCACATCTGCCGCTCCGAGATCCGCACCGCGGCCCTGGCCAACCGCAATCTCTTCTGGTGCCCCGGCTGCCAGCCGAAGTGAACCCCGAGTCCTCGGGCCGCCTGGCGCGAAAGGACAGTCCCGTCGACGAAGGAGTCCAGCCACGGCTCGAACTTCAGCCGGGGGGACGGCGGCCGGCACGTGGGGTCGCAGGTCATGGGTCCCTTCGTAGGCCGCGCAGGCAAGCCACTCGTCCGTCCCCGCCGGGGCAGGCGGCGGTCGAAGAGGTCACGGACGCGCAGGATCTCTTCCCGGCTGAGCTCGGTGACGTCAGCCGGGCGTTCGTCGGCGTCCCACCCGGTCAGTCGCCGGATGAGCCGTTCGTGGGGTGTGCCGGTGCCGTTCCCACCGAAACGATGGACACGCAGGTGAGGGGCGGGTCAGCGGCCCGCCCCGGACGGCCGCCGGGCCCGGGACCAGCGCCGGGCAGGGGGCGGACACCGGCCCTCAGAACCCGTGCGGCAGCCACGGCTTGCGGTACGCGCCGAACGCCATCGACGCCTCCCGCAGGGCACCCGGGCGCAGCTCGCGCACCCGCCCCGCCCCGGCCAGCGCCTCCAGCGTGAACCCGCCCAGGTAGGCGGCCCCCAGCTCCCGTACGGACAGCGTCAGGTCGGCCGGGTCGGTGGTCCGCTCGCAGGAGGCGCCCTTCTCGTCGCCGGAGAGCCGCCACCGGCCCTCGTTCCAGGGGCAGAACGGGTCCGCCACGTCCAGGACCACGTCCAGCGGCGCCGCGTACGTCCGCGCCGCGAGCGCCTCGCCGGCCTCCACCAGCCGTACGAACAGCGACTCGCGCACCCCGATCCGGCAGCGCCGCATGTCGTCCACGAGGTGCAGCAGCGGATCGTCGGCCGGGCGGTTGCGCACCGTCAGCCGTGACGTCAGGTCGATGCCGAACAGGTAGCGCCACAGCGCCGCGTAGACCACCGGGTCCAGCGCCTCGACGTCCCGCAGGACCACCGTTCCGTCGGGCCCGCCCCCGTCCCAGCCCGCCTTGACCGCGTAGCGCGCGTACCCGCGCACCTCGCCGGCCACCTCGGCCAGCACGCACAGCAGCGGCCCGGCCCCGTCCCGGTCGGCCTCCGGGTCGAGCAGCGGCAGCCGCTCCCAGTGGGGCTGCCGGGCGAGCATCCCGGGCCGGCCGGTGACCAGTTGTTCGTACACCTTCTCGCAGTCCGCCAGCCCGTCCTCCGGGTCGACCAGCCGCAGCCGTACGTCGTCGGCGCCGTCCGGCACACGGACCGACTGGCGCAGCGTGTCGAGCGTCATGCTCACCGCCTCGGACGCCGCGCCGTACCCGAAGCGCCCGTAGATCGCCGGCTCGGAGGCGGTCAGCACGGCCAGCGCCTCGCGCCGGTCCCGGAAGTCCGCGAGCTGCCGGCGCATCATCGTGCGCAGGAGGCCGCGCCGCCGGTGCGTGGGCTGCACGCTGACCAGCGTGACCCCGGCCACCGGCAGCACGGCGCCGCCGGGCACCGTCAGCCGGAACGAGTACGCGCCCGCCGTGCCGACGGTCTCGCCGTCGTCCCGCAGGTCCAGGCAGCGCTCCGGCTCGCCGAGCCGCCGCCACAGGGCGCGCTCCTCGGGCGCCTCGGGGGTGCCGCCGAACGCCCGCTCCAGCTTCCCGTACCAGTCGGCCCAGTCGTCCGGACGCAGCTGCCGTAACTCGGTCGTCATAGGCCATGGGTAGCAGCACGTCTTCCGCCCGCGCGACCGTTTTTCGAACGCCGTTTCCCGGTGATTGCGCCAGGCGGCGTGCCGTGAATCGACGCGCCGCCGAACGGGTGGATAAGGTCCCAGAACAATGGCGAGCAGCACGGGAGCGGAGTCCCCGACGGCCCGGTGGCGCAAGGCGGTGCACCGGGCCCGCATCAGCGTGCGCAAGGCCGGGGTCGACTACTTCCGCGGCGACGGCTCCGACTGGATCGCCCTGGTCGCCCTCCTGATCGCCATTCCCGCCATCGCCTGCGGCACCATCTGGCGCCCCGACTGGATCGCGCCCACCGCGCTGGTACTGCCGGTGCTCGCCGGCGGGCTGCTGCTCCGCCCGGCCAACCTGCTCGCCCTGTACGGCACCTCCGCCGCCGCCCTGATCGTCGAGGCGTCGCTGCTCGGCCCGTACGACCAGGGCCGCGACCGGATCACCCCGGGCACGGTCCTGGTGGTCGCGGCGGTCGGCCTGTCCGGACTGATGGTCGCGCAGTTCCGCAGCCGGGTCGGCGTGCCGTGGCGGCGCGGCGGCACCATGCTCTTCGACCTGCGTGAACGTATCCGCGTCCAGAGCAAGCTGCCGAAACTGCCGGCCGGCTGGCACCGCGAGATGGCGCTGCGCCCGGCCGGCGGGCAGTCCTTCTCCGGCGACTTCGTGGTGGCCTCCCGTACGCACGGGGGCAACATCCTCGAAGTCGTGCTGACCGACGTGTCCGGCAAGGGCATGGACGCGGCCTCCCGCGCGCTGCTGCTGTCCGGCGCCTTCGGCGGCCTGCTCGGCTCGCTGCCGCCGCACGGCTTCCTGCCCGCCGCCAACGGCTACCTGCTGCGCCAGGACTGGGACGAGGGCTTCGCCACCTCCATCCACCTCGTGCTGGACCTGGAGTCCGGCGACTACGAGTTGCTGTCCGCCGGGCACCTGCCCGCCCTCCAGCTCAGCGCGGGCACCGGACGCTGGGAGGAGAAAGCGGCGGAGGGGCCGCTGCTCGGGGTGTACGACGGGGCGCAGTTCGACCCGGTCAAAGGGACGCTGCGCCCCGGCGACGTGCTGATGCTCTTCACGGACGGCCTGGTGGAGGCCGCCGACCGGGACATCGCGGAGGGCATCGACCGGCTGACCGGCGAGGCCGACCGCTATGTGGCCGGCGGCTTCGTCGGTGCCGCCTGGCATCTGATCGAAGCCGTGGCCAAGGATGTCAACGACGACCGCGCGCTGCTGCTGATCTGCCGCGACTGAACCGTACGGTGGGCGGCCCGACCGGCCCGGACCACCCGCGGAGGACGCATGGCAGGCACCTTCCCCTTCGGTTATGTCACGTACGTCGAGGGCGTGCCGGAGAAGGTCCGGCACGCCCTCACCGATCCCGGGCTGACCGCCGCCCACTGGGGGCACCGCAATGTCTTCGACTGTCAGCCGGGTTCGCGCCGGGAGCACCGGCGCACCGACGGTTCGCGCATCGCCGACGTCGAGGGGCGGTGGTGGAGAGCAGTCCGCCCACGCGGCCGGTGACCACGTGGGCGGAGCCCGGGGCGGGGCGGCCCGGACCGGCCCCGGCGTCTCCACGGTGACGTTCGGCATCGAGCCGTACGGGGAGGTCGTCCGGCTGACCCTGACGCACGGGGGACTGGCCGGCGAGGCCGAGCGGGACGCGGCGGCCCAGGGCCGGTACGCGGTGCCGGCCAACCCCAAGACGCTCTCGGAGGCCGGGCGCCCGCTGCCGCGCGAGCCCCGGGCGATGCCGTGCCCGCCGGACCCGCCCGGCGGAGGTGAGCCGTACGGCCGTGCTACCTGCCGGCGGCCGCGGGCTCGGGCCGCCCGCCGCCCGCCGGCGCGTCCGGGTCAGGGTTGCCGCCGCCCGGCAGGACCCGCGCCAGCCAGGCCGACCGGCCGGCCGCCAGCGGTCCCAGGACGGCCAGGATCAGTACGTACCCGGCGATGAACGGCGCCAGCCGCTCGTCCAGCCCGGCGCCCGCCGCCATCGTCGCCAGGATCAGCGCGAACTCGCCGCGGGCGAGCAGCGCGGTGGCGATGTTGGCGGCCGGGCGCGGCCCGAAGCCGTAGATCCGGGCGGCGACCAGCCCCGCGAGCACGTTCATCAGCAGGGTCAGCGCCACCGCGATCAGTACCGGCCACACCACCGACGGCAGGTCGCCGGGGTCGATGGAGAGCCCGAACGCGAAGAAGAAGATCGCGCCGAAGGCGTCCCGCAGCGGGTGCACCAGCTCCATGATCTTTTTGCCGGAACCGGTGCTGCCGAGCATCAGACCGACCATGAACGCGCCGATCGCGTCCGCGACGCCGAACCACTCCGAGACGCCCGCCACGAAGACGGCGGCGCCCAGGAAGGAGATGACCAGCAGCTCGTTGTCCTTGGTGGCGATCAGTTTGCCGATCACCGACGTGCCCCAGCGGGCGACCACCGCGAGCAGCAGCAGGAAGCCGAACGCCTTGCCCGCGTCGAGGGCCGCCGCGGTCATCGAGTCGGCGCCGGAGATCACCGGCTGGAGCGCGGCCAGGTAGAGCGCGAGGAAGACGTCCTCGACCACGATGATGCCGAGGATCGGCTTGGTCTCGGGATTGCCGAGCCGGCCGGTGTCCATGAGGACCTTGGTGACGATCGCCGACGAGGAGATGCCGAGCACCCCGGCCAGGACCAGTGCCTCGGAGGTGCCCCAGCCGACCAGGAAGCCGAAGACCAGGCCGGCGCCGACGTTCAGCGCCAGATAGGCGGCTCCGGCGACGGCCATCTTCCGGCCGCCCTCCTTGAGATCGTCCAGGTGGAATTCGAGGCCGAGGTAGAAGAGCAGCAGCACCAGACCCAGCAGGGAGAGCATCTCCAGCTCGTGCGGGTCGTCGACCAGGGCGATACCGGGGGTGTGCGGGCCGAGCAGTATCCCGGCCAGGATGAACAGGGGGATCGTGGGGAGCCCGATGCGGCTGCCCAGGCGGGCGAGGACGGCTGCGGCCAGGAAGGCCCCGCCCATCGCGAGGAGGGTTTCTGCGTGTCCGATGGCTCCTCCAGAGGTTCGGCCGGACGATGTTCGGTCAAGGGGGAGTCAAGAAAGCGTCAATGGTTAGTTTACCAAACGACTTTTCGGGTCCGGCACCCCTGTGCGCACCACATGCCTCACCCGCTCCTGCCCGCTCCTTCACCGACCCGCCTCCGGGACCTTCCCGGGCCTCCCGACGAGAGCCCTGCCTGGGGGTTTCCCCACCCGGAAGCCACCGGCAGCCGCCATGGTCCAGGTTCACCCCCGCTCCGTACGGTCACAGAGCGACCGGACGTACGAGACGAGGGGTGGCGTGATGGATCAGCGTGACGAAGGCCGGGGCGGGCGGCGGCAGGAGCGCGGCGCCTGTGCCGTGGAGCTGCGCGGCGTCCGGCGGCAGTACGGAGGCGGAGCCGGCGCCGTACACGCCCTGCGCGGCATCGACCTCGTCCTGCCGCACGGCAGCTTCACCGCCGTGACGGGACCCTCCGGCTCCGGGAAGTCCACCTTCCTCCGGTGCGCGGCGGGCCTGGACCGGCCGACCGGCGGCACGGTCCGCGTCGGCGGTACGGACCTCACCCGGCTGCGGGCGGACCGGCTCACCGCACTGCGCCGCGAGCGCCTCGGCTTCGTCTTCCAGGCGTTCAACCTGCTGCCGTCGCTGACCGTCGAGCAGAACGTCGCCCTGCCGATGCGGCTCGCCGGCCGGTGCGCCGACCGGCGGCGCACCGCCGAGGCGCTCGCCCGTGCCGGCCTCGGCGCGCACGCGGGACGGCGCCCCGGCCGGCTCTCCGGCGGCCAGCAGCAGCGCGTCGCCGTCGCCCGCGCCCTGGTCACCGGGCCGGACGTGGTCTTCGCCGACGAGCCGACGGGCGCGCTCGACACCGGAACCGCCGCCGGGGTCCTCGGCCTGCTGCGGCACGCGGCCGACGGGCTCGGCACCACGGTCGTCATGGTCACCCGCGATCCGGTGGCGGCCTCCTGGGCCGACCGGGTCCTCTTCCTCGCCGACGGCACGCTCGCCGACAGCCTGGAGCGCCCCACGCCCGAGCGGGTCGCCGCCCGGACGGCGGCCCTGGCCGGCCACCCGCGCCGGACGGCCGCGGCCTGAGCGGGCCGGGCGGGCGTGCCGGTGTCCGTCAGCCCGCTCCTCCAGTCCCGGGGACCGGCTCCTTCCGGAACGCCCACGCCATTCTGGGCTCCACCACGCAGCGCAGGGCCCTGCGGACCGGTGGCGTGCACAGCGCCGTCACCGCGGCTGCCGCCGTCAGGCTCACCGCGACCTCACCGAGCGGCGAGTGCAGCCACGCGGCATCGTCGAACCAGCCGCGGGAGCGGGCACCCTTGGTCAGGAAGCCGTGCAGCAGGTAGCCGTACAGGGTTCCGGCGCCCAGCACCGTGAACCACGTACGGCGGGCCGGCACCCACGCGAGGAAGCAGCCGGTCAGGACCAGCGAGCAGCCGAACATCGCGAGCGTCATCACCGCCCCCGCCCACCAGGGCGCCCCCAACTCCTGCGCGCTCTCCCGGTGGTAGAACCACGCCGAGGTCATCCGCGGAACCGCCCAGTAGGCCAGCGCCAGGGCGGCCGCGAAGACCGGCACCGCCACGATCCGCGCCGCCCGCCGCCGTACCAGCGCGAAGTGCTCGGGCCGCAGGTTCAGCCCCAGGACGAAGAACGGCAGGAACTGGAGCAGCCGTTGCATGTCGAGGTCGTCACCGACCTCCGGGGACACGGACGCCAGTACCGCCACGGTCAGGGCCAGGGGGACCGGCCGACGGACGATCCGCCACAGGGGAGTGGTGAGCCGCCACACGAACAGCGCGGCCAGGAACCAGGTCAGATACCAGGGGTCCAGGAGGCTGACCGGCAGGTCCGGGTCGTCGTTCACCCAGCGCGCGAAGAGCGTGTAGGCGGTCTCGAAGACGACATACGGCACCACGACACCGGTGATCAGGCGTCGCAACCGGTCCGGGCGCAGATCGAAACCGCGGGAGAAATAGCCGGAGATGATGATGAACGCCGGCATGTGGAAGGCGTACACCGTCATGTAGAGCGCCCCGGCCGTGCGGCTCCCGCCGGTCAGCGGCTCCCAGGAATGCCCCATCGCGACCAGCACGATCGCCAGATATTTCGCATTGTCGAAGAAGGCGCTCCGGCCGCTCCCGGCGGCGTCCCGAGCCGCCCCGGCAGCGTCCCGCGCGGTCTCCGTCACCGCCTGCCCGGCGGCCCGTGGCCCTCCGCCCGGGGCGTCCGGGGCGGGGGCCGCCGCGTCCCGGCCAGGGGGCCCGGCGGCCGGGGGCAGCACACGTCGTGGGGTCGGCGCAGCGGGAGACATCTGACGCACCCTAGTGGCGGCCGGGAAATGCGTAAAACCTTCTCCGTCGAATGTGCAATACCGGCGCGGCGCGGCGGGAATTCCCTTTCGGGTGGCGGACTCCGGGTATTGCAGGCGCCCTTTCGTGCATTTTCCGGTGGGCCGGTGAATATCCGGTCCGGGGGTGCGTCATCCGCTTATCCGAGGGCATATGCCCCGACGTGGACCCGGGGGCGATGTCCGCTTCGCTGCCGGTATGTCGGTGCGGCAGCCGTCCGCCGGCCGCGCACCCGCCTCAGGAATTCACGTGCGCACAAAAAGGGTCCGGTCCGTGCGGCGTCATCCGGCCAGGCGCTGCGCACGGTTCCGGCCGCCCGGCCGAAAGGGTGCCGGGGCGTCAATTCCCGGGCCCCGGACCGGTGTCCGCCCGTGCCCGGCGGGGCGGCCGTCCGGTTCGCAGGCAAAGCCTTGGCCGATGATTCGCCACCCGCCTCCACTGGGCAGTGACTTGGTGGCACGATGGTGCCGAGCGGGGGTGTGCGCGGCTGCATGCTTCCGGGGCCGGCCAGGCGTTCCGACCGAGGGTGTGATCAGTTGTGGCTCTTTCGCTGTCCGTCGTGCTGTTGTTGGGCATCATCATGATCGTGTTGATACGCGGCAAGTCGCTCAAGGCGGGACCGGCGCTGGTGGCCATCCTCTTCGGCTTCTTCCTCGCCTCCACCGGCATCGCGCCGTCCATCAACCGGTTCCTGAACTCGGTGGCCGAGACGATCAACAACATCAGCTTCTAGCGCGCCACGGGCCCGCACCCGCCGTGCACGGGCCCGGCCGGGACGATCAGCGGTCGTCGCGTCCGCTCCGCGCGACCGCCTCCCGCACGGCCTCCTCGCTGCGCCCGACCAGCGCCGTGCCGTCGTCCGCCGTGATGATCGGCCGCTGGATCAGCCGTGGCCGCTCGGCCAGCGCCGCGATCCACCGTTCCCGCGTGGCGTCCGTACGCTCCCAGCCGCCGATGCCCAGTTCCGCCGCCTCGGCCTCCTGCGTGCGGGTGATGTCCCACGGCTCCAGCCCCAGCCGGTCCAGCACCTCCCGCAACTCCACGGCGGTCGGGGGCTGTTCGAGATACCTGCGTACGGTGTAGTCCGCCCCCTCCTCGTCCAGCAGTTGGACGGCGGAACGGCACTTGGAACACGCGGGATTGAGCCAGATCTCCATGTCGACACCTTAGTGAGCGCCCTGGGGACGCGGGCCGGACCTGGTCGGGAGGCGACAAGAAACGACAGCCGGGCGGCGATGACGGCCGGACTTCCGCGGCGGCCGGGGCTACCGCTTCAGAGCCCGGTACCGCTTCATCAGCGCCGTGAGCTTCGCGGGGTCGGCTCCGCCGTTCAGCTCTTCGACCAGCTCGTCGGGGCACAGCTCGTAGAGGTCGCCCCACCAGCGCCGTCCCCGATTGTCCCGGATCCGGTAGCCGCCGGGCACGCCTCGGGCGACGTACCGCCTCCTGGCCATGGCCCCCGTCCCGGAAAACACTCAGGGCCAAGCCCGGGAAGACCTCGGACCTGGCCCTGAACCACACCGAGCGGGCGACGGGAATCGAACCCGCGTAGCCAGTTTGGAAGACTGGGGCTCTACCATTGAGCTACGCCCGCATGCGCCGCCGGTCGGGTGACCGCGGCACGCAGTGCATCGTAGCGGGTCACCCGGGCCCACCGCACACTCCGCCCCGTTCCCGCCGGTGGCGGCGGCCGTCCGCGGCCCCGTGCGCCCCCGCCGGTGCACCGTGCGCCCCCTGGTGCGCGGCCCGTGCCCGTGGATATCCGGCAGCCGTGCCGTCCACAGCCATGTACCCTACGTGTCGCACCGACGGGGTGTGGCGCAGCTTGGTAGCGCGTCCGCTTTGGGAGCGGAAGGTCGTCGGTTCGAATCCGGCCACCCCGACCAGCAGGTTCTTCATGTTCAGCCGTCCGGCGTTCGGCCGTACGACGTCCCGGCCCGGTCTCCGGCCCGGCGTCCGGCGCTCCGGGCGCGGCGCGCCCGCCGCCGGCAGGGCCCCGGCTCCGCGGCCCGGGCCGGTCCGTCCGGACGGGCCCGTAAGGCGCCCGTCAAGATCACATTGCGGGTGCCAACCCGCTTGCGGTTACTATGCAAGCTGCGTGCCCGTGTGTCTTTCTCCCGGGCGCGGTCCGCAGGGCGCCTGGGCTCCAGGCGCCGGCAGATCTCAAGCAGAACCCCAGAAGTCAGCCCCAAGGAGACCGAACCGTGAAGAGCGCCGTGGAGACCCTGAACCCGACTCGGGTTCGGCTCACTGTCGAGGTGCCCTTCGAGGAGCTCAAGCCCAGCCTCGACGCGGCGTACAAGAAGATCAACCAGCAGGTCACGGTGAAGGGCTTCCGCCAGGGCAAGATCCCGGCCCGAGTCATCGACCAGCGGTTCGGTCGCGGCGCCGTGCTTGAGGAAGCCGTCAACGACGCGCTCCCGAAGTTCTACACCGAGGCGGTCAACGAGGGTGAGCTCAACGTCCTCGGGCAGCCCGAGGTCGACATCACCGAGCTGAAGGACGGCGAGCTGCTGACCTTCACCGCCGAGGTCGACATCCGCCCGGCCCTGGAGATCCCGGACTACTCCGGCATCGAGGTCGAGGTCGACGCCGTCGAGGTGTCGGACGAGGACATCGACAAGTCGGTCGAGCAGCTCCGCGACCGCTTCGCCTCGACCACCCCGGTCGAGCGCGCCGCCGAGGACGGCGACGTGCTCACCGTCGACCTGGAGGCCAAGGTCGACGGCGAGGTGCTGGAGGACGGCGTCGCCCAGGGCGTCAGCTACACCATCGGCTCCGGCGAGCTGCTGGACGGCATCGACGACGCCGTCAAGGGCCTGAAGGCCGGCGAGTCCGGCACCTTCACCTCCGAGCTGAAGGGCGGCTCCGCCGCCGGCAAGGAGGCCGAGGTCAAGGTCGACGTCACCGCCGTGGCCGCCCGTGAGCTGCCCGCGCTGGACGACGACTTCGCGCAGCTCGCGAGCGAGTTCGACACGCTGGAGGAGCTGCGCGCCGACAGCGCCAAGCGCCTCGCCCAGATGAAGAAGTACGACCAGGCCACCCAGGCCCAGGAGAAGGTCCTCGACGAGCTGCTGAAGCTGGTCGAGGTCCCGATGCCGGAGAAGCTGCTCGCGGACGAGATCGAGACCCGCAAGCACAACCTGGTCAACCACCAGCTCGGCCAGATGGGTCTCGACCTCGCGAAGTACCTGGAGATCCAGGGCAAGACCGAGGAAGAGTTCGACGCCGAGACCAAGGAGCAGGCCGAGAAGGGCATCAAGACCCAGTTCATCCTGGACGAGCTGGTCAACAAGGAGAAGCTGAACGTCAGCCAGGAGGAGCTCACCGAGCACCTCATGCGCCGCGCGCAGTCCTCCGGCATGTCCCCCGACCAGTTCGCCCAGGCCGTCGTCGAGGGCGGCCAGGTGCCGATGCTCGTCGGTGAGGTCGCCCGCGGCAAGGCCCTCGCGGTCGTCGTCGAGGCCGCCACGGTCAAGGACACCAACGGCGAGGTCGTGGACCTGGACGACGAGGACGAGACGGCCGAGACCGTCGAGGCCTCCGAGGCCGAGGGCACCGACGCCGAGAAGACCGAGAAGACCGAGGGCTGAGCCCCGGCCACCCCGGTGGCAGGGACGGCCCCGGCCGCCCCGCAGCGCCAGTAGACGTACGGGCCCGAACACGCCACGCCCGCGTGTTCGGGCCCGTACGTCGTCGGGGCCCGTGCACGCCGGTGAGCCTGCGCTCACAGCGAACAGTTGACAATGCGGGATGGCGCCCGCCGACCAGCGCGTTAGGGTCCGTAGATACGAGGGCAGGGGACCAGCCGAACCGGCGCCGGCGGAGCACGCCGCGCCCTCCCCGCGCCCCAGAAGACGACGCTGAGACGGCCCTGGGCCGTCCGACAACGAGCAGGTGGACACGTGACGATCCCGATGCCTTCCGCCGCCGCTGAGCCGACCTTCGGTGGCCTCGGCGACCAGGTCTACAACCGGCTGCTCGGCGAGCGGATCATCTTCCTCGGCCAGCCGGTCGACGACGACATCGCCAACAAGATCACCGCGCAGCTGCTGCTCCTCGCCGCTGACCCGGACAAGGACATCTTCCTTTACATCAACAGCCCGGGCGGCTCGATCTCGGCCGGCATGGCGATCTACGACACCATGCAGTACATCAAGAACGACGTGGTCACCATCGCCATGGGCCTCGCCGCCTCGATGGGCCAGTTCCTGCTGAGCGCCGGCACCCCGGGCAAGCGCTTCGCGCTGCCCAACGCCGAGATCCTCATCCACCAGCCCTCCGCGGGCCTGGCGGGCTCCGCGTCGGACATCAAGATCCACGCCGAGCGGCTGCTGCACACCAAGAAGCGCATGGCGGAGCTCACCGCCCAGCACACGGGCCAGACCGTCGAGCAGATCACCCGCGACTCCGACCGCGACCGCTGGTTCGACCCGCAGGAGGCCAAGGAGTACGGCCTCATCGACGACGTCATGACCACCGCGGCGGGCGTTCCGGGCGGGGGCGGCACCGGGGCCTGAGCCCCGGACGACTCGCCACGCAGCCGACTCCAGCCCTTTTGACCGCCACCAGGACGGTGAACCTCCAGATGAACAACTTCTCCGGCCGTAGCCTCTACGAGCGCCACGACGCCCCGCAGGCAGAGTTCCAGGGTCTGCCCGCCGAGTCCCGCTACATCGTCCCGCGCTTCGTCGAGCGCACCTCGCAGGGCGTGCGCGAGTACGACCCGTACGCGAAGCTCTTCGAGGAGCGCGTGATCTTCCTCGGCGTGCAGATCGACGACGCGTCGGCCAACGACGTCATGGCGCAGCTGCTGTGCCTGGAGTCGATGGACCCGGACCGGGACATCTCGATCTACATCAACTCGCCCGGCGGTTCCTTCACGGCGCTGACCGCGATCTACGACACGATGCAGTTCGTCAAGCCCGACGTGCAGACGGTCTGCATGGGCCAGGCGGCCTCCGCCGCGGCCGTGCTGCTCGCCGCCGGCACCCCCGGCAAGCGGATGGCGCTGCCCAACGCCCGTGTGCTGATCCACCAGCCGTACAGCGAGACCGGCCGCGGCCAGGTGTCCGACCTGGAGATCGCCGCCAACGAGATCCTCCGGATGCGTACGCAGTTGGAGGACATGCTGGCCAAGCACTCCACCACGCCGATCGAGAAGATCCGCGACGACATCGAGCGCGACAAGATCCTGACCGCCGAGGAGTCCCTGGCGTACGGTCTGGTCGACCAGATCGTCTCGACCCGCAAGACGGCCGCCTCGGTCTGATCGCGTACCGTCCAGAAGTGAGCCGGACACTACGCCCCCTTGGACCGGGTTGACCGAGTCGGTCCAAGGGGGGCCCGTACGGGGGGCCCGGCAAGGTACCGTCGATAGGCAAGCACCCGGGTCCGCGGAGCAATGCGGATCCCAGGCGAAGGGGAAGCACCTCGTGGCACGCATCGGTGACGGCGGCGACCTGCTCAAGTGCTCGTTCTGCGGGAAGAGTCAGAAGCAGGTGAAGAAGCTCATCGCGGGGCCTGGTGTGTACATCTGCGACGAGTGCATCGACCTCTGCAACGAGATCATCGAGGAGGAGCTCGCCGAGACCTCCGAGGTCCGCTGGGAGGAACTGCCCAAGCCCCGGGAGATCTACGAGTTCCTGGAGAGCTACGTCGTAGGCCAGGAGCCCGCCAAGAAGGCGCTCTCGGTCGCCGTCTACAACCACTACAAGCGGGTCCAGGCGGGTGAGAACGGTGGCGCGCGCGGCGGCGACGACGGCATCGAACTCGGCAAGTCCAACATCCTGCTGCTCGGCCCCACCGGCTCCGGCAAGACGCTGCTCGCGCAGACGCTCGCCCGGATGCTCAACGTCCCGTTCGCCTTCGCCGACGCGACGGCGCTGACGGAGGCCGGCTATGTCGGCGAGGACGTGGAGAACATCCTCCTCAAGCTGATCCAGGCCGCGGACTTCGACATCAAGAAGGCCGAGACCGGGATCATCTACATCGACGAGATCGACAAGGTCGCCCGCAAGAGCGAAAACCCGTCGATCACCCGTGACGTCTCCGGCGAGGGCGTCCAGCAGGCCCTGCTGAAGATCCTGGAGGGCACCACCGCCTCGGTGCCGCCGCAGGGCGGGCGCAAGCACCCGCACCAGGAGTTCATCCAGATCGACACGACGAACGTGCTGTTCATCGTGGGTGGCGCGTTCGCGGGCCTGGAGAAGATCATCGAGGCCCGGTCCGGTGCCAAGGGCATCGGCTTCGGCGCCAACATCCGCTCCAAGCGCGAGATCGAGTCCAAGGACCAGCTCCAGGACGTCATGCCGGAGGACCTGGTGAAGTTCGGGATGATCCCGGAGTTCATCGGCCGGCTGCCCGTGCTGACCTCGGTGCACAACCTGGACCGCGAGGCGCTCCTCCAGATCCTCCTGGAGCCGCGCAACGCGCTCGTCAAGCAGTACCAGCGCCTGTTCGAACTGGACGGCGTGGAGCTGGACTTCGACCGCCCGGCACTGGAGGCCATCGCCGACCAGGCGATCCTGCGCGGCACCGGCGCGCGCGGCCTGCGCGCCATCATGGAAGAGGTCCTCCAGTCGGTGATGTACGAGGTCCCGTCCCGCAAGGACGTGGCCCGCGTCGTGATCACCGAAGAGGTCGTGCACTCCAACGTGAACCCGACCCTGGTACCGCGCAACCGCGGCGGCGAGTCGGGCGAGCACCACGAGAAGAGCGCGTAGCGCCGTCCGTTCCCCCCGCACGGACGGCGAGGGCCGCCCCGCGACACCGGTCGCCGGGCGGCCCTTTCGCGTGGCGGCGGCCCGGCGTCCTGGCTACTGCGGGGTACGGGTCTCGCCACGCACCACGGCGGTGGTGTCCGCGTACTGCGACAGGTCGACGTCCGAGGAGGAGCGCAGCTCGCCGTTCAGGTAGAGCAGCACGGCGGCGGTCGAGCCGTCGGCCCAGCCGCAGACCGGCGCGTAACCGAACGCCGGGTTCCGTACGACCTCGCAGTCGATCTTGACGGTGCCGTCCGCCCCGCCGGGCCGGAACGTCTCGCGCTGCCGCACGACCGTGGTGCCCCCGGTGGCCACGCCGCGGAACATGTTGTCCACCACGCTCTCCGGGTCGTCGATGGTGCCGTAGCCGCCGGAGATCATCAGGCCGGTCGGCCGGCTGCCGCGGGTGCCCCGGTAGCGGGCGATCTCCTGCGTGATGCCCGGCGGCGGCGAACCCAGCTTGTGGCCGTCGCGCTCCAGCGCCGCCTTGTCCTTCTCCAGCGTGTACGCGCCTTCGTCGACCGTCCTGGGAGTCGTCAGCCGCATCCGCCGCCCGTCGTCCTCGGCGGACGGCTTCTCCTCGGACGAGCCGGAGGCGTCGGAACCGGCCTCCGGAGGGGCGGACGCGCCGCCACGGGCCCGCGGGGGGCCGTCGCCACCGTCACCCGAGACGAGCATCACGGCCCCGCTGATGATGGCGCCGACGAGCACGACACCGGCGGCCACCCCCGCGATGATCTTGCCGGTGCTCCCGCCACCGGACGGGCCGGGCGGACCGGGCGGGCCCGGCGGCGGGTACTGCGGGAACTGCGGGGGCGGCTGCACCGGCTGCTGCATCGGTTGCTGCGGGGCTTGCGGCTGCTGGGGCGCACCGTACCCGTACGGGCCGGGCGGCGGCCCCTGAGGCGGCCCCTGAGGTGATCCTTGCGGCGGCCCCTGAGGCGCCCCGAAGCCCCCGCCCTGCGGCTGCTGCTGCCCGCTGTCGCCATACGGCCCCTGGGGCGGCTGCCCGCTGCTCCCGTAAGGCCCTGGCGGCGGCTGGTCGAAGCTCATGACGTGTCCTCCCCCTGACGGTACGGCCGCGGCCGTCACTTCTCGTGGCGCACCGCGTCGCGGATCTCGCGGGTCTTCTCGGAGAACCGCTCGGCCGAGAAGGCGGCGCCGGTGGACTTGGTGGGCGTCTCCACCCCGTTGTTCATGACGATGCCCACCGCGCTGGAGTCGCCCCAGATGCACCACGTCACCGTGGACGTGGCGGTGAGGCCGGCCCTCGACGCGGTGCCCTTGACGGCCTTGCACTTCATGACCGAGCCGTCGAAGCCGTCGGGCGAGAACTCCGTCACCGGCGTGACGGTCTCCAGCTTCGCGCCCTGGGTGTCCGTCCGCTCCGACTTCTTCTCGATCTGGGCGACCATCTTGTTCACCGTGCTCTTGGGGTCGGCGACCTTGCCGTAGACACCGGTGACGAGCAGCGGCTGCCCCTTGTCGTTCGCGTAGCTGCCCTGGACGCTGGTGCCCTCGGTGATGCCGAGGGCCTTGGTCTCCGCGTCGTTGGACTCGTCCTTCGTCCCGGCCTTGCCCGCCGCCTTCTTGTACGTACCGAGCAGGTTGTCCGGCATGGAGATCGTGTAGGGCTTCACGTCCCCGCCGGGACCGAACGCGTAGTAGGCGCCCACGCCGATGCCCGCCACGGCCGCCGCCGCGACGATGCCGAGGGTGATCTTCATCCCCTTGCCCTTGCCGCCGTTCTGCGGCTGCTGGCCGTAGCCCCCGGGCTGCCGGCCGTACGGGGCGGGCTGCGGCGGCTGGCCGTAGGGCGCCTGGGGCTGCTGCGGGTAGCCGGGCTGGGGAGCCTGTTGCGGGTAGCCGTAGGGCTGCTGCGGGGGGACCTGGCCGCCCTGCTGGGGGTAGCCGTACTGAGGCTGCCCGACCGGCTGCGGCGCGGGCTGACCGTACGGTCCCGGCTGCTGCGGCGGCTGGCCGTACGGGCCGGGAGGCGGCTGGTTGAAGCTCATGGAGCGGGTTCCCCTCGTGGCGACTGACGGCGTCCGATGACGCCCGTCACAGTTGATGTCTGTGCGTCGCCAACATCCTGTACGACGCCACTGTCAGCCGGTGCGCCAGGGGCCAAACCGATTCGAGACTGCGACATCCGCGCCCGTACACTGAGCGTCGTGACCGAGAACACTCAGCAGAGCCCCCGAGACGGCGGGCCGACGAACAGCAGCCCCACTGAACTGCCGACCCAGTACGCGCCGGCCGAGGTAGAGGGGCCGCTGTACGAGCGCTGGGTGGAGCGGGGGTACTTCGAGGCGGACGAGAAGAGCGAGAAGCCGCCGTACACGATCGTCATCCCCCCGCCGAACGTCACGGGCAGCCTGCACCTCGGGCACGCCTTCGAGCACACCCTGATCGACGCCCTCACCCGCCGTAAGCGGATGCAGGGTTACGAGACGCTGTGGCAGCCCGGCATGGACCACGCCGGCATCGCCACCCAGAACGTCGTCGAGCGCGAGCTGGCCAAGGAGGGCGTTTCCCGTCACGACCTGGGCCGGGAGGCGTTCGTCGAGCGGGTGTGGCGCTGGAAGGGCGAGTCCGGCGGGCAGATCTCCGGGCAGATGAAGCGCCTGGGTGACGGCGTCGCGTGGTCGCGTGAGCGCTTCACGATGGACGAGGGCCTGTCCAAGGCCGTCCAGACGATCTTCAAGCGGCTCTACGACGACGAGCTGATCTACCGCGCCGAGCGCATCATCAACTGGTGCCCGCGCTGTCTGACGGCCATCTCGGACATCGAGGTGGAGTACCAGGACGACGAGGGCGAACTCGTCTCGATCCGCTACGGGGAGGGCGACGCCTCCATCGTCGTCGCCACCACCCGCGCCGAGACGATGCTCGGCGACACCGCCGTCGCGGTCCACCCCGACGACGAGCGCTACCGTCACCTGGTCGGCACGGAGATCGAACTGCCGCTGACCGGCCGCCGTATCCCGGTCGTCGCCGACGAGCACGTCGACCCGGAGTTCGGCACCGGCGCGGTCAAGGTCACCCCGGCCCACGACCCGAACGACTTCGAGATCGGCCGCCGGCACGACCTGCCCAACCTCGCGGTGCTGGACGAGCGCGGTGTGATCACCGCGCACGGCCCCTTCGAGGGCCTGGACCGCTTCGAGGCCCGCTCCGCGATCGTCGCCGCGCTGCGCGCCGAGGGCCGCATCGTGGCCGAGAAGCGCCCGTACACCCACTCGGTCGGCCACTGCTCGCGCTGCAAGACGACCATCGAGCCGCGGCTGTCCATGCAGTGGTGGGTCAAGGTCGGCCCGCTGGCGCAGGCCGCCGGTGACGCGGTCCGCGACGGCAAGGTGGACATCCACCCCAAGGAGATGGAGTCCCGCTACTTCGGCTGGGTCGACAACCTCCACGACTGGTGCATCTCGCGTCAGCTGTGGTGGGGCCACCGCATCCCGGTCTGGTACGGCCCGAACGGCGAGGTCGTCTGCGTCGGACCGGACGACGAGGCGCCGACGGGCGAGGGCTGGACGCAGGACACGGACGTCCTGGACACCTGGTTCTCGTCCGGTCTGTGGCCGTTCTCCACGCTCGGCTGGCCGGAGAAGACCCCGAGCGTCGAGAAGTTCTACCCGAACTCGGTCCTGGTCACCGGCTACGACATCCTCTTCTTCTGGGTCGCCCGGATGATGATGTTCGGCCTGTACGCGATGGACGGCACCCCGCCGTTCAAGACCATCGCCCTGCACGGCATGGTCCGTGACGAGCGCGGCAAGAAGATGTCGAAGTCCTTCGGCAACGCGGTCAACCCGCTGGACTGGATGGACAAGTACGGCTCGGACGCCGTCCGCTTCACCCTGGCCCGTGGCGCCAACCCCGGCACGGACGTGCCGATCGGCGAGGACTGGGTGCAGGGCTCCCGCAACTTCGCCAACAAGATCTGGAACGCCACCCGCTTCGCGCTGATGAACGGCGCGACGGTCGAGGGCGAGCTGCCCCCGGCCGAGCAGCTTTCGGCGACCGACCGGTGGATCCTCTCCCGGCTCAACACGGTCGTCGCCGAGGTGGACGCGTACTACGACGACTACCAGTTCGCCAAGCTGTCGGACACCCTCTTCCACTTCGCGTGGGACGAGGTCTTCGACTGGTACGTCGAGCTGTCCAAGACCACGTTCATGGCGGGCGGCCCGGCCGCCGACGCCTCGCGCCGCGTCCTCGGCGAGGTCCTGGACGTCACGCTGCGGCTGCTGCACCCGATCGTGCCGTTCGTCACGGAGAGCCTCTGGACGACGCTGACCGGCCGTGAGTCCCTGGTGATCGCCGAGTGGCCGGCCGACAGCGGCTTCCGTGACGCGGCCGCCGAGCGGGAGATCGAGACCGTCCAGCAGGTCGTCACCGAGGTCCGCCGCTTCCGGTCCGACCAGGGGCTCCAGCCCGGCCAGAAGGTGCCGGCCCGGCTGGACCTGGCCGGTACGCAGCTCGCCGCGCACGAGGCCGCGATGCGCTCGCTGCTGCGCCTCCAGCCCGCGGGCGAGGACTTCACCGCCACCGCGTCCCTGCCGGTCGCGGGCGCCACCGTCGCGCTGGACCTGTCGGGCGCCATCGACGTGGAGGCCGAGCGCAAGCGGCTGTCGAAGGACCTCGCCGCGGCCGAGAAGGAGAAGGCCCAGGCCAACGGGAAGCTGGGCAACGAGGCGTTCCTGGGCAAGGCCCCGGAACACGTCGTCGCCAAGATCCGTACGCGGCTGGAGACGGCCGAGGCCGACATCGTGCGCATCAGCGCGCAGCTGGCGGCCCTGCCCAAGGCGTAGCGCCCGGCGCCGGGACGACTCCCGGCGCGTACGGCTCCGCAGGCCCCTCGTCCGTACGGGCGGGGGGCCTGCGCCGTCCCGAGCCGCGCCGGTCGCCGCGTTCCCGTACCGGCCACAGCAGGACGTACGCCGTCGACACGGCCACGAACGCCAGGCGGATCAGGCCGCGCGCCGAGTCGTCGGGCACCACGAAGACGCTGCCGTACAGGATCAGCAGGGCCAGCCAGCTCCACCAGGGCACCAGCCGGCGCTGCCCGATGACGTCCCACAGCAGCGTGCCGAGCAGTACGGACGCGGTGTAGTACGTGTAGACGCTGGGGTCCAGGACGATACGGGCGTTGGCGCCCAGCAGGACGACGGCGGCCCAGCGCCCCCGCCACACCGCCAGACAGCCCAGCAGCAGGCCCAGCGCGAACTGCGCGGGCCGGTCCCAGCCGGGCGTCTCCGGGTCGGCCACGCCCAGCCAGCGCAGTGCGGACGCCGGGTGGTTGGGGATGGCGAACTCGGCCGCCGAGAACGAGTTCATGTCACCGATGAAGAACGGCAGCCAGGCCACCGCGACCAGGCCCGCCATCCACAGCCCCGCGCGCAGCCACTTCTCCTTCGGGAGCGCGAGCAGCAGCGGGACGAAGGCCAGCGCCGTCGGTTTGGAGTCCATCGCGAGGGCCAGGAAGACGCCGGTCAGCGCGGCGTTGCCGCGGGTCACCGACCGTACGGCCAGCGCGGTGAAGAACAGCGCGAGCACGTCGTCCAGGTGCCCGAAGCGGACCGAGACCTCGATCCACATGGGGATGAACGCCAGGCCGGCTATCAGGACGCGCTGCCGCAGCCGCTGGTGGTTGGTGCCGGTGCCCAGGAAGTGCCAGGCGGCGCTGCGGCCGGCCAGCACCACGATCACCAGGCCGAGCAGCGACATCAGGGCCGCGGCCAGGAACTGTCCGGTGTGCTCGGGGAACGGGTTGAACAGACCGGCGATCAGGAAGCTGACCGGGCCCATCTGGAGTTCGGGGTGGTGGGCGTAGAGGTTGAGGCCGCCGGTGCCGTCGCCGGACGAGCCCTGGTAGATCAGCTCGCCGCCGGTGCGCAGGTAGTGCCAGGAGAACCCCCCGTTCGGCTCGACCACGACGAACCACAGCACGGTCCACGCGGTGAGCAGCACCAAGTGCATCCGCTGACTGATTGCCGGCACGCGCACGCTTTTTCAGCTCCTGTTTTCTCCCGGCGGCCGTACGTCCGCCGCCCCTCGGGGCCCGTTCTCTTCCGGTCTTCGCCGGATCTCCGTGTCGGTCAAGGCTCACAGAGCCCGCCGGGGAAGATGCGGGCAGGGGGTGGTGCGTTGCCCGGGGGCGGGGATCGGAGGCGTGCGTCACGGTGGGGCACCGGCCGCCGCGTTCTCATCGGCCTCTCATCGAGACGGGGGACCATGGGGCCCGCAAACGGGACTTTCCGGCGAAACGTACGGCGTACGTAGTCGGCCGCACCACCGTCCAGCGACGAGGAGCCGCGCCACCCATGAACAAACCCCTGCGCCGCGTCTCGGTCTTCTGCGTCCTGCTGATCCTCGCGCTCCTGGCGTGGGTCACCTGGCTGCAGGGGGCCAAGGCGTCCACGTTCACGGACGATCCGCACAATCCACGCGTTTCCATAGCCAAGTACGCGAATCCGCTGGGCAACATCCTCGTGGACGGGCAGCCGGTGACCGGCTCCACCGCCACCGACGGCACCCTCAGGAACAAGCGGACGTACAAGAACGGCCCGCTCTACGCCCCCGTCACCGGCTTCACCTCGCAGATCTTCGGCAGCAACCAACTGGAGAGCCTGTACGGCGACCTCCTCGACGGCTCCGACAGCCGCCTGCAGAACCCGGGCGACGCGCTGACCCGCCAGCGGCCCAAGGGCGGGGATGTCGCCACCACCATCGACTCCAAGGTGCAGAAGGCCGGTTACGAGGCGCTCGGGAACAAGACCGGGGCCGCGGTCGCCCTGGACCCGGCCACCGGCAAGGTCCTCGGGATGGTCAGCACGCCCTCGTACGACCCCGGCAAGTTCGCCGGCTCCGGCAGCGGCGACCAGCAGGCGTGGAAGGACCTGTCGGCGGACAAGAAGCACCCCGAGATCAACCGTGCGCTGCGGCAGCCGCTGCCGCCCGGCTCCACCTTCAAGCTCGTCGTCGCGGCGGCCGCGCTGGAGAACGGCCTGTACTCCTCCGTGGACGAGGCCACCGACAGCCCCGACCCGTACGTCCTCCCCGGCACCCGCACCACGCTGAAGAACGAGAGCGCGTCGGCGCCCTGCAAGAACGCGACCATCCGCACTGCGCTCCAGTACTCCTGCAACACCGTCTTCGCGAAGATGGCCGCCGACCTGGGCCAGGACAAGGTCCGCGCGCAGGCCGAGAAGTTCGGCTTCAACAACGGCAAGCTGGACACCCCGGTACGGGCCGGCAAGAGCCTGTACCCGCAGGGCATGGACAAGGCGCAGACCGCGCTGTCCGGCATCGGCCAGTTCGACGACACCGCGACGCCGCTCCAGATGGCCATGGTCTCCGCGGCCATCGCCAACGGCGGCGACCTCCAGACACCGCAGATGGTCGACAAGCTCACCGACAGCGGCGGCAACACGCTCCAGCAGTACGAGCCGGAGAAGTACGGCAAGGCGATCTCGCAGCGCACCGCCGAGCAGCTCCAGTCGTCCATGGAGACCGTCGTGAACGAGGGCACCGGCTCCAAGGCCAAGATCGACGGCCTGACGGTCGGCGGCAAGACCGGCACCGCCCAGCACGGCGTGGACAACGAGGGCACCCCGTACGCCTGGTTCGTCTCCTACGCCAAGGACGGCAAGGGCCACCAGGTGGCCGTCGCCGTCATGGTCGAGGACAGCGACGCGGCCCGCAGCGAGATCTCGGGCGGTGGCCTGGCGGGCCCGGTGGCCAAGGCGATGATGAAGGCGGCGCTGTCGTAGTGCCGGGGCCTGCCGGGGGCGGGCGTCCCGTCGCGGCCGGAGTCGCGGGCCGTCCCGCCCCGGCCGCAGGCCGCCACCCACCGGTGTCGGTGGTGGCTCGTAGACTGGAGCCGTGAGCGACGAGCGCCCCCGAAACGACGACCCCGACCCGATCCCCGGCCCGGACGGCCAGGCCGACCCCTTCGAGGAGATGGTGGAGGCCGAGACCACCAGGGACCCCGACCTCGCGGTGATCGAGGCCGGCAGCCGTACCCTGCGCGCACAGGCCGGCCCGCCCCAGGGGGACGGGGTCCCCGCCCGTCCCGAGGACCCCGAGGTGGACCGCGCGCTGCGCGAGGTGGAGGCCGAGCTGGCCGGCCGCTGGGGCGAGACCAAGCTGGACCCGTCGGTGCGGCGCATCGAGGCGCTGATGGACGTCCTGGGCTCGCCCCAGCGCGCCTACCCGTCCATCCACATCACCGGCACCAACGGCAAGACCAGCACCGCCCGCATGATCGAGGCCCTGCTGTCCGCCTTCGAGCTGCGCACCGGCCGGTACACCAGCCCGCACGTGCAGTCCGTGACCGAGCGGATCAGCCTGGACGGCGCCCCGATCCCGGCCGAGCGCTTCATCGAGACGTACCGCGACATCGCGCCGTACGTCGAGATGGTCGACGGCCAGCAGGAGTACCGCCTCTCCTTCTTCGAGGTGCTCACCGCCATGGCGTACGCGGCCTTCGCGGACGCCCCGGTGGACGTCGCGGTCGTCGAGGTCGGCATGGGCGGCACCTGGGACGCGACCAACGTGATCGACGGTGACGTCGCCGTCGTCACGCCCATCTCGCTGGACCACACCGACCGCCTCGGCGACACACCCGAGCTGATCGCCGGCGAGAAGTCCGGGATCATCAAGAAGGACGCCACCGTCGTCCTGGCGCAGCAGCCGGTGGACGCGGCGGCCGTGATGCTCAAGCACGCCGTCGAGGTGGACGCCACCGTCGCCCGTGAGGGCATGGAGTTCGGCGTGCTCAGCCGCGAGGTGGCGGTCGGCGGCCAGTTGCTGACGCTGCGCGGCCTGGGCGGCGAGTACGAGGGCATCTTCCTGCCGCTGTACGGCGCCCACCAGGCGCACAACGCCGCGGTGGCGCTCGCCGCCGTGGAGGCGTTCTTCGGCATCGGCTCCGAGCACGCCCGCACCCTGGACATCGACACCATCCGCTCCGCGTTCGCCGCGGTGGCCTCGCCGGGCCGCCTGGAGGTCGTGCGCAAGAGTCCGACCGTCATCCTGGACGCGGCGCACAACCCGGCGGGCGCGCGGGCCGCGGCCGAGGCGGTCAGCGAGGCGTTCGGTTTCAGCCGACTCGTCGGGGTGCTCGGCGCCAGCGAGGGCAAGGACGTACGCGGCGTCCTGGAAGCCTTCGAGCCGATCTTCGCGGAGATCGTGGTGACCCGTAACTCCAGCCACCGCGCCATGGACGCGGACGAGCTGGCGGGCGTCGCGGTGGAGATCTTCGGCTCCGAGCGGGTGCAGGTCGAGCCGCGGCTCGACGACGCGCTGGAGGCGGCGATCACCCTCGCCGAGGAGGAGGGCGAGTACTCCGGGGCCGGCGTGCTGGTCACCGGCTCCGTGATCACGGTCGGCGAGGCCCGGCTGCTCCTGGGAAGGAACTGACCATGCGCACGCTGTGTGCGAGCACGCTGATCGGCGAGTTCTTCGTGATCGGGTTCGCCGGTCTGGTCGCGATGCAGACCTCGGGCCACTCCACGGCCACGGTCTGGACGGTCAGCGGCGTCGCGATGGTGCTGTGCGTCCTGCTGTGCGGCGTGCTCACCCGCCCCGGCGGCGTGCAGCTCGGCTGGGCCCTCCAGGTGGCCCTGATCGCCAGCGGCTTCGTGGTGGGCACGATGTTCTTCCTCGGCGCGGTCTTCGCCGCGCTGTGGTGGGCGTCGGTGCACTTCGGCCGCAAGATCGACGAGGCGAAGGCCCGGTGGGCGGCCCAGGCGGAGGAGGGGCCGCAGCCGGGCACGGCGTAGCCACGGCTTCCGGGTCCGGTCCTGTGCGACCCGACCCGACCCGGTCCGACCCGACCCGATTCGGTCCGGACCGGTCCCGGGCCCGCCGGGCCGCCACCCGGACCCCATCGCTCACACGTGCGAAAACCGTGCCCGCATCACCCGTTCGGCCCTCCGCCCGGCCCCGGTACCGCGTACAGCCCAACGCCGTCACCCATGTAGCCTCAGGGCACCTGCCGTCTGTCGCACGTCACCCAAGGAGCCCCTCCCGTGAGCCAGCGCACGCTCGTCCTCCTCAAGCCCGACGCGGTCCGCCGCGGCCTGGTCGGTGAGATTCTCGGCCGTATCGAGCGCAAGGCGGGCTGGACGATCAGCGCGCTGGAGCTGCGCACCCTGGACCGCGAGATCCTGGAACAGCACTACGCCGAGCACGTCGGCCGGGACTTCTACGAGCCGTTGGTGCAGTTCATGTCGTCGGGCCCGGTGGTCAGCCTGGTCGTCGAGGGCGAGCGGGTCATCGAGGGCGTACGGGCGCTGGCCGGGCCGACCGACCCGATCAAGGCGCCCGGCGGCTCGATCCGCGGCGACTTCGGGACCATCACCCGGGAGAACCTCGTCCACGCCTCGGACTCGCCGGAGTCGGCGGAGCGTGAAATCAAGATTTTCTTCCCGGGCCGTTCCTGACATCAGGTCACCCCGACCCCCGGTGACCTGGGGTGACCGGCGGTCCGTCGGTCACCCCGCGGTATCCGCGCTCCGAACGGGGGAACGCTTCGGCGCGACACGACGTCCCCATTGAAGGGGGCGGGTCCGTGTTCCGCCGACAATGGCGAAGGAACCCCGCACCGCGTTCGAGCGGTGGGGACTTCGTGACTACGATGGAGCTTCCGCGCCCCGGCGCACCACACCTGCCGACCTCAAGTAAGCATTCGCTCCAGTTGGGAAGGCCAGACGTATCCTCATGGGGAACAACATGTCGTTCATCGGCCGTGACATGGCTGTCGACCTCGGGACCGCCAACACGCTGGTGTACGTCAGGGGTCGCGGGATCGTCCTCAACGAGCCGTCGGTCGTGGCCATCAACACCAACACCGGCGGCATCCTGGCCGTCGGGGCCGAGGCGAAGAAGATGATCGGCCGCACCCCCGGCAACATCGTCGCGGTGCGTCCTCTGAAGGACGGCGTGATCGCCGACTTCGAGATCACCGAGCGGATGCTCCGCTACTTCATCCTCAAGATCCACAAGCGCCGTTACCTGGCCCGCCCGCGCGTCGTCGTCTGTGTCCCCTCCGGCATCACCGGAGTCGAGCGCCGCGCGGTCATCGAGGCGTCCACCCAGGCCGGTGCGCGTCAGGTGCACATCATCGAGGAACCGATGGCCGCCGCGATCGGCTCCGGCCTGCCGGTCCACGAGGCCACCGGCAACATGGTGGTGGACATCGGCGGCGGTACGACCGAGGTCGCGGTGATCTCGCTCGGCGGCATCGTCACGGCCCAGTCGATCCGGGTGGCCGGCGACGAGCTGGACAACGCGATCATCCAGCACATCAAGAAGGAGTACAGCCTCCTGCTGGGCGAGCGCACCGCCGAGAGCATCAAGATCACCATCGGTTCGGCGTACGACCTGGAACAGGACGAGCACACCGAGATCCGCGGCCGCGACCTGGTCTCCGGCCTGCCCAAGACCGTCGTCATCTCGGCGGCCGAGGTCCGCAAGGCGATCGAGGAGCCGGTCAACTCCATCGTCGACGCGGTCAAGACCACGCTCGACAAGTGCCCGCCGGAGCTGTCCGGCGACGTGATGGACCGCGGCATCGTGCTCACCGGCGGCGGCGCCCTGCTCCGCGGCCTCGACGAGCGCCTGCGCCGCGAGACCGGCATGCCGATCCACATCGCCGAGGACCCGCTCGACTCCGTCGCGCTCGGCAGCGGCAAGTGCGTCGAGGAGTTCGAGGCCCTCCAGCAGGTACTGGACTCCCAGCCGCGCCGCTGAGGAATCCGACATTCCGCCGTACGGGCGGCTGATCGTCCGTACGGCGGATCGTTGATATACAAGCACCACGCCCCGACGGGCGCGCACTGCGCACAAAGGCACAACCGCACTCCCCAGCGCGACCGGCGCGGGCCCGCAGCCGGCCGGTCCTACGAGGAAGGACACGGCCGCCGCACGTGAGGGACACACGAGAGAGCCGGCTGCTACTGGTGCTGCTGGTCGCGATCGCGTTCGCGCTGATCACGGTGGACATCCGCGGCGGCGAACGGTCCCCGCTCGCCCCCGCCCGGCAGGCCGCCGCCGCGGCCTTCGGCCCGGTCGAGAGCGGCATCGCCACGGTCGTCGACCCGGTGGGCAACGCGGTCGGCGCGGTACGCGACTCCGGCGAGCGGCACACCCGGATCAGCGTCCTGGAACGCGAGAACGCCGCCCTCAAGGCGAAGCTCGGCTCCGCCGACCGCAACCGCAACCGGGCCGCCGAGCTGGACAAGATGCTCAAGACCGCCGGCACCGGCCAGTACGGCATCAAGGGCGCCCAGGTCATCGCCATCGGCGCGGCGCAGGGCTTCTCCTGGACCGTCACCATCGACGCCGGCTCCCAGGACGGCATCGCCCGCGACATGACCGTCCTCAACGGCGACGGCCTGGTCGGCCGGGTCACCACCGTCGGCCGCAGTACCGCCACCGTCCTGCTCGCCAACGACCCGGACTTCACCGTCGGCACCCGGATGGAGAAGACCAACGAGATCGGCTTCGCCACCGGCCAGGGCGGCGACTCGCTGCGCGTACAGCTCCTCAACGGCAAGGCCGAGGTGAAGAAGGGCGACCGGCTGGTCACCTTCGGCTCCAGCGCCGACAAGCCGTTCGTGCCCGGCGTCCCGGTCGGACGGGTCGTCAAGGTCGACCCGTCCAACGGCGACCTGACCCGCTCCCTCCAGGTCCGCCCGTTCGTCGGCTTCTCCCGGCTGGACATCGTCGGCGTGGTCGTCCAGCCGCCCCGCGAGGACCCGCGCGACACGGTGCTGCCGCAGAAACCCGCCAAACCCAAGCCGACGCCGACGGTCACCGTCACGGCCACCCCCACCGCGAGCGCCTCCCCCAGGAGCTGACCGATGCGCATCAAGAGGATCCTGCTCTCCGCCGCGCTGGTGGTCGTGGCCCTGCTGGTCCAGGTCGGTGTGCTGGCGCGGCTCCAGCTCCCGGGCGCCACACCGGACCTGCTGCTCCTGGTCGTCCTCGGTCTCGCCCTGGTGTACGGGCACGTCAGCGGCGCCCTGGTCGGCTTCGGCGCCGGGCTGCTCGCCGACCTCGCGCCGCCCTCCGACCACGCCATCGGCCGGTACGCGCTGGTGCTGTGCGTCATCGGGTACGTGGCCGGGCTGACCAAGCCGGACACCGGGCAGCACCGCTCGGCGACCATGCCGCTGGTCGTCGTGGTCGCCGCCGCCCTCGGCTCGACGCTGCTGTACGCGGGCGTCGGCTCGCTCGTCGGCGACTCCGCCGCCCGGCACGTCGGCCTGGGCTGGCTGCTGTTCACCGCCACGCTCTACGACCTGCTGCTGGCCCCGTTCGCCGTACCCCTGGTGATGGCGCTGGCCCGCAGGACGGACCACGACCCGCTGGCTGCGGACGCCGCCGGCGGGCAAGGCGGCTCCGCCAAGGGCCGCAAGAGCGTGCACGGCTGGATCGGCTCCGGTACCGGCCTGAAGGCGAGCCGCTCGATGCGCACCAACCTCCCGGCCAAGCCGGCCCGGATCGGCGGCCAGCGCGGCGGACTGCTCGGCAGATCGGCCCGTAACAGGGCAGGACGCATCAAGGGGGTCAAGCGACTGTGACCAACATTCCGGAGACCGGCCGTACCTCGCGCGTCACGATCCGGCTGATCGCCATCCAGATCCTCGTCTTCTCCCTGCTGCTGACCCTCGGCGGCCGGCTCTGGTACCTCCAGATCCGCAACGGCCGGGAGTACGCCGACGAGGCCCGCAACAACCACGTCCAGCAGGTCGTCGAACCGGCCACCCGCGGCTCCATCCTCGACGCCCGCGGCATCCCGCTCGCCGACAACCAGACCCGCCTGGTCGTCTCCGCCAGCCGTACCGACCTGCTGAAGATGAAGGACGACGGCAAGGCCGTGCTCGGCCGGCTCGCCAAGGTCCTGGGCATGTCGGAGACGGAGATCCGCAACAAGGTCCGGCTGTGCGACGCCAGGACCCCGCAGCCCTGCTGGAACGGCTCGCCCTTCCAGCCCATCCCGATCACGGACGAGGCCACCACCCAGCAGGCCCTCCAGATCCGCGAACGCTCCGAGGACTTCCCCGGCATCTCCGCCGAGCCCACCGCCGTACGCCGCTACGCCGCGCCCGGCAAGGCCGAGACCGCGCAGGTCCTCGGCTATCTCTCGCCGGTCACCGACGACGAGATCCAGAAGGCCAAGAACACCCGCTCGCCGCTGCTGCGCTCCGACCAGATCGGCCGGTCCGGGCTGGAGCGCACCTACGACAGCGCGCTGCGCGGCAAGGCCGGCGTGACCCGCTACGAGGTCGACAACCTCGGCCGGGTCATCGGCAAGGCCAAGAGCGACAAGGCGGTTCCCGGCTCCAACGTCGTCACGAGCATAGACGCCCGTGTCCAGGCCATAGCGGAGAAGGAACTGGCGCAGGCGATGAAGGACGCCCGCGGCACCCACGACAAGAACACCGGCACCAACTACAAGGCCGACGCGGGCGCCGTGGTCGTCATGGAGAACAAGACCGGCCGGGTCGTCTCCATGGCCTCCAACCCGTCCTACGATCCCAACGCCTGGGTCGGCGGCATCAGCGGCAAGGACTACGCGAAGCTGACCGGAAAGGAGTCCAACTACCCGCTGCTCAATCGGGCGATCCAGGGGCAGGCCGCGCCCGGCTCGATCTTCAAGGTCATCTCGACCTCGGCCGCGGTCAACGCCGGATACGACTTCAACGGCACCTACCCCTGCACCGCCTCCTTCAACATCGGCGGCCAGGTCTTCAAGAACTTCGAGTCCAAGGGCTACGGCCCGATCAACCTCGGCCGGGCGCTGGAGGTCTCCTGCGACACCGTTTTCTACAGCCTCGCCTACCAGCAGTGGCAGAAGGACGGCGGCAACAAGCCGAAGAACCCGGCCGACTGGTTCTACAAGACGGCACACCAGTTCGGCCTCGGCAAGGAGACCGGCATCGACCTGCCCAACGAGGTCACCGGCCGGGTTCCGGACCGCCAGTGGAAGAAGCGGTACTGGGAGGCCAACAAGGACGGCTGGTGCAAGCAGGGCCGGACCGGCGACGACTACGTCTCGAAGATCGCCAGGGAGAACTGCGAGTCCGGCATGAAGATGCGCGCCGGTGACTCCGTCAACTACTCCATCGGCCAGGGCGACACCCAGGTCACCCCGATACAGATGGCGACGATCTACGCGGCCATCGCCAACGGCGGCACCCTGTACAACCCGACCGTGGGCAAGGCCATCGTCAGCCCGGACGGCAAGCACATCGAGAACATCGAGCCCAAGGCGCACGGGAAGCTGCCGGTGACGGCCAAGACGCTGTCCCAGATCGACGGCGCGCTGGCCGGTGTCGCCACCCGCGGCACCGCCGCCTGGCGCTTCCAGGGCTGGCCGCAGGACAAGATCCCGATGCACGCCAAGACGGGTACCGCCGAGGTCTACGGCAAGCAGACGACGGGCTGGTTCGCCACGTACACCAAGGACTACACGATCGTCATGACCATCTCCCAGGGCGGTACGGGGTCGGGCTCCGCCGGCCCGGCCGTGCGCAAGATCTACAACGCGCTGTACGGGGTGGACGACAAGGGCAAGATCGACGAGAAGGCCGCGCTGCTGCCCAGGCCGCAGACCGGCCTGCCCAAGATCCTGGGCGACGGCACGATCCAGGCGCAGCCCATCAAGCCCGTCGCCGCCACCCCGCCGTCCGCCGCGCCCGGAAGGCGGGAACCGTGACCAGCTCGCACACGGCGAACGGCTTCACCGTCCGCCGCTACTCCCCGGACCGCGGTGCCTGGGGCAGGCTGACGGCGCGCGACTCGGTCGTCCGCCGGCTCGACTGGGTCATGCTGCTGTGCTGCCTGGCCCTGTCCCTGATCGGCGCGGTGCTGGTCTTCTCCGCGACCCGCAACCGCACCGAACTCAACCACGGCGACGAGTTCGGCTTCCTCCTGCGCCATCTGCTGAACACCGGCATCGGCCTGGCCCTGGCGGCCGGCGCGATCTGGCTCGGCCACCGCACGCTGCGCGGGGCGGTACCGATCCTGTACGTCCTCTCGCTGCTGCTGTCGCTGCTCGTCCTGACGCCGGTGGGCGCCACGATCAACGGCTCCCGCTCGTGGCTGGCCATCCCCGGCGGGCTCTCCCTGCAGCCCGCCGAATTCGCCAAGATCACGATCACACTGGGGATGGCGGTGATCCTCGCGGGCCGGGTCGACGCGGGCGACCGCCCGCACCCCGATCACCGCACCGTCGTGCAGGCCCTCGGCCTGGCCGCGATCCCCGTCGTCATCATCATGCTGATGCCGGACCTCGGCTCCGTCATGGTCCTCGGCGCGATCATCCTCGGCGTCCTGCTCGCCTCCGGCGCCTCCAACCGGTGGATCCTCGGGCTGGTGGGCGCAGGCGTCGTCGGCTGCGTCGCCATCTGGCAGCTCGGCCTGCTGGACGACTACCAGATCGCCCGCTTCGCCGCCTTCGCCAACCCGAGCCTGGACCCGGCGGGCGTCGGCTACAACACCAACCAGGCACGCATCGCGATCGGCGGCGGCGGGCTGACCGGCTCCGGTCTCTTCCAGGGCAGCCAGACCACCGGCCAGTTCGTCCCGGAGCAGCAGACCGACTTCATCTTCACCGTCGCCGGTGAGGAGCTGGGCTTCCTCGGCGCGGGCCTGATCATCGTCCTGCTGGGCGTCGTCCTCTGGCGTGCCTGCCGCATCGCCCGCGAGGCCAGCGAGCTCTACAGCACCATCGTCGCGGCGGGCTGCGTCTCCTGGTTCTCCTTCCAGGCGTTCGAGAACATCGGCATGACGCTCGGCATCATGCCGGTCACCGGGCTCCCGCTGCCGTTCGTCTCGTACGGCGGCACGTCCATGTTCGCGGTCTGGATCGCCATAGGGCTGCTCCAGTCCATCCATGTGCAGCGGCCGGTGTCGGCCTGACCCGCGCCGGCCGTACGTCACATCCGTACGGCACGTCCGTACGTCAGCGGGCGGCGCGGTAGGAGCTGTAGGCGACCAGCGCGGCGAGCACCGCGGCGCTCGTCACGGTGGCGAGGAGCACCCACAGGGCGATCCGCGCCCCGCCCGCCCGCTGCCGGGCCTGCGGCCGGGACCGGCCGGCCCGGGGCTCCCGGGGAGCCTCCGAGACGCCGCTGAGGGCCGTGTCGGCCAGCAGCCGACGGCAGGCGGCGGCCAGTTCGTCCGTACCGCTGTCCAGCCGCATCACCGTCTCGGCCCGCGCGGGCGCGCTCGTACCGCCGTCCAGGATGCGGCCCGCCCGTAAGAGCACCTCGCCCCGCGTCCCGGTGACGGACAGGCTGATCCACCGCTGGACGTGCTCGCCCCGTATGACCACCCCGCCCGTCCGGTCCCGGTAGACCGTGTGCTGCTGCCAGAGGACAGCGGCCAACTGGCGTGCGGTGTCCGTCAGATGCGCGAGCATCGTTCCCCCCTGCTCTGATGTGCGCCGGTCAAGGAACGCACTGTACCGGCAGGTGACGGGCAGGCCCGGAGGAGGGTTGCCGAGCACGGCGCTCCGCTCCCGCACGGGGGGCGGGAACGGGGGGTGCCCGTCCCGGAGGCGGGGCGGGCACTCCCGTTCAGATCACGCTCCCTGCTGGAGCCGCAGCAAGGAGGCCGCCAGTTGGTCCACCTCCTCGGGAGTGTTGTAGAGGGCCAGGGAGGCGCGTACGGCGCTGTCCAGGCCGTAGTGGGCCAGGGCCGGCTGCGCGCAGTGATGCCCTGAGCGGACGGCGATGCCCTCCAGGTCGAGGGCCTGCGCCACCGCCGTCGAGTCGTGCCCGGCGAGCGTGAAGGCCAGCACCCCGATGCGGTCGGGGGCCTCGCCCAGCACCCGCAGGCCGGGTACGGCCGCCAGCACCTGCTGCGCGTAGGCCAGCAACTGGGCCTCGTACGCGGCGATGGCCTCGTGGCCGAAGGAGGACAGCCAGTCGAGGGCCGCGAGCAGCCCCACCACGCCGGAGATGTGCCCGGTACCGGCCTCGAAGAGGTGCGGTGCGGGCGCGAACGTCGTGCGGTCGAAGGAAACGGACTCGATCATGTTCCCGCCGCCCTGCCACGGTGCCATCGACGCCAGCAGTTCGGGCTTGGCGTACAGCGCGCCGATCCCTGTGGGCGCGAACAGCTTGTGACCGGAGAAGGCGTAGAAGTCGGCGTCCAGAGCCTGCACGTCGACCGGGAAGTGAGCCACCGCCTGCGCGCCGTCCACCAGCACCTTGGCGCCGTAGCGGTGGGCCAGCGCCGTCATCTCCGCCACCGGTGGGACGGTGCCCAGCACGTTGGAGGCATGGCTGACGGCCACCAGGCGGGTACGGGAGGACAGCAGGTCGGCATAGGCGAACTGGTCGATCTGCCCGTCCGGCAGCAGCGGGACCGGCACCACCCGGGCGTGCGTCTCGGCGGCGAGCTGCTGCCAGGGCACGATGTCGGAGTGGTGCTCCAGTACGGGGACGAGGATGTCGTCACCCGGACCGACGTTGGCCCGCCCCCACGTCTGGGCGACCAGGTTGATCGCCTCGGTGGTGCCCCGGACGAAGACGATCTCCTCGGGGGACGGGGCGCCCAGGAAGTCCGCGACGGCGGCCCGGCCCGCTTCGTACAGGGCGGTGGCGTCGCGGGCCATGGTGTGGGCGCCGCGGTGGATGTTGGAGTTGGCCGAGCCGTAGAACGCGGACACGGCCTCGATCACCTGGCGCGGTTTCTGCGTGGTGGCGCCGTTGTCGAGCCACACGAGCGGCCGGCCGTTGACCAGCCGGTGCAGGATCGGGACGTCGCGGCGCGCCATCTCCGGGGAGAAGGCGCCGCGTTGGGCACCGGGGAACTGCTGGGGGACGGAACCGGCGGTGGGGTCGGTTGCGGGAACGGCGGGAGCGGTGGGAGCGGTGGGGACGGTGGTGGCCGTGTCGGGGGCCGGGGCGGCACTCGCGGCAGGGGCCGCGCCCGTGGCCGGGATCGCGCCCACGCCGGGGACGGCGCCCGTGGCCGGGACGGAGTTCGTGTCCGGGACCGCGTGCGTAGCCGGGGCCGCGCTCATTCCGGGTATCGCGCTCATGCCCGGGACGGTGTCGAAGCCGAGGTAGTGCTCCGCTCCGGGGGCCGTGGACGCCGTACCGGGTGCGGCACTTGACGACGCGCCGCCCCTGCCGGAGCCCGCGCTCGGAACCGGCGGCATGCCCGGCAGGCCCGCCATGGCCGCGGCCGGTACGACGGTCGCCCCCGCGCCCGGAGCCGCTCCCATGCTCGGTGCCGTGGCCGGTGAGGCGGCCGCTGACGTCTCCGGTGCCGTGTTCGCCGGCCCGGCCGGGGCCGTGCCGGCGGCAGGCGACGCCGCCGGGGTCGCGGTGCCGGCCTTCGTCCCCTTGCCCAGGAGCGCGCTCAGCGGTGCCGTGAGCCCCGTGACCTCAGGAGTAGTCATGGTACTTGGACACCTCGACGTTCTGGAGGACGGCCAGGGCGTCCTCGACCAGGACGGCGGTGTTGAAGTAGGCCGTGACCAGGTACGAGGTGATGGCCTTCTGGTCCACGCCCATGTTGCGGACGGACAGGCCGGGTTCCGCCTCGTCGGGCACCGAGCTGGGGCGCAGACCCACCACGCCCTGCTCGGCCTCGCCCACCCGCATCAGCAGGATCTCCGTCGTGCCCGCGCCGTTGATGCCCACCTTGTCGGACGGCAGCAGCGGCACGCCGCGCCAGGTCAGCAGCGGACTGCCGAACCGGGTGTCGGTCACCGGGGGCACACCCCGGCGGGTACATTCGCGCCCGAACGCGGCGATCGCCCGCGGGTGCGCCACGAAGTACGCGGGCTGCTTCCACACCTTGGCCAGCAGCTCGTCCAGGTCGTCCGGCGTCGGCGCGCCGGTGCGCGGCTGCACCCGCATCCCCGGCGCGACCTGGTTGAACAGGCCGAACTCCGGGTGGTTGAGCATCATCGACTCCTGCCGCTCACGCAGGGCGTGCACGGTCAGGTTGCTCTGCGCCCGGGTCTGGTCGATGGGCTGGTTGTACAGGTCGGCGACCCGGGTGTGCACGCGCAGCACGGTCTGGGCGAGGCTCATGTGGTACTCGCGCGGTGCGTCCTCGTACTCCACGTACGTGCCCGGCAGCACCGGTTCGCCGACGTGCCCGGAGGCCAGGTCGACCGGCGCCTCGGCGCCCGGCGTGGGCCCTTCGCCGGAGCAGTAGGACTCCATCGAGGTGCGCAACGACTCGTCGCGGTCGGCCAGTTCGGCCAGCTTGGAGCGGTGGACGCACAGCGCGACACCGGGGGTGAGGGCGCGGACCCGGTACGGCAGCGTCTCGCCCCTGGCCCAGGCCTCCAGGTCGAAGAACTGGCCGTCGCCGACGATCTCCAGCAGCGCGTCCTCGCCGTAGCGGCCGGTCACCCGCTTCTCCGCGCGGCCCCGTACGAGCACCCAGAGCCGGTCCGCGCTGTCGCTCTCCGAGCACAGTAACTGTCCGGCCTCGAAGGTCACCTCGTCGCACGTCTCGGCCAGTTCGCGCAGTTGCCCCTCGTCGGCCTGCCGCAGGAACGGCAGTTCCCGCAGGTCCTCGGGCACGATGCGGTGGCTGTCGCCCTCGGAGAAGGTGCTGATCCGGTCGTCGCCGAGGATGAAGGTACGGCGGCGGTTGACGCGGTAGACACCGGCCTCGACGTCCACCCACGGCAGGGCGCGCAGCAGGTAGCGCGGGGTGATGCCGCGCATCTGCGGCGTGGTCTTGGTGGCGGTGGCGAGTTGTCGTGCCGCATCGGGACTGAGGCTCTGGCGGCCGTTGGTGGTCATCGCTCTCCTCGCGAAAGGGCGCGCGGACGCACCGCGGCCCTCGTGGCCGCCGCGGTCCGCACGCGGGATGAGGGGACCGATCGTCCGAGCGGCAACTGCCGACGGCAAGACGGCGTATTTCCGCAACCGGCCGGAAAGGAGCTGTCCGGCATTCGCAGGTGTTCGTGCGGAGATGAACTGATTGCGGTGCGGACGCCGCGTGGCCAGCCCGGAACTCCTCCGGCGGGTGGCGCGCCACCGTCGGAACGTCCGGTCGGGGACTGCCTCGGCGCCGCACACGCGGCTAGATTCGATCCATGGCGGACACCGTGCGGGAAATCGAGCGAAAGTACGAGGCTGATGACAGCACCGAACTGCCCGACCTGACCGGCGTCGCCGGGGTCGCGGCCGTCGCGGACCAGGGCACCGTAGTCCTGCTCGCCACCTACTACGACACCCCGGACCAACGGCTCGCCGCCGACGGCGTCACGCTGCGGCGGCGCACCGGGGGCGGCGACGCGGGCTGGCACCTGAAGCTGCCGGTCGCCCCCGGCGTACGGGACGAGGTGCGGATGCCGCTCGCCGACCGGGTGCCGCCGGAGCTCGCGGCGCTGGTGCGCTCGCGGGTGCGCGGCGCACGCCTGGCGCCGGTGGCGCAGTTGCGGACCCGGCGCACGCTGCGGGTGCTGGAGAGCGAGCGGGGAGAGCCGCTCGCCGAGGTGGCGGTCGACGAGGTGGTGGCGCACCGGGTGGACGGTGCGGGGCCGGACCAGGGTCAGGGTCACGACCACGACCAGGATCAGGACCACGGCCAGGAGTCTGCGGGAAGCCGGGTGACGGTCGGTGTCCGCTGGCGCGAGATCGAGGTGGAGTTGGTGGGGGACGCGACTCCCGCTCTCCTGGACGCCGTGGAGGAGGTTTTCGCGGCCGCGGGGGTACGGCCCGCGAGTTCGGCGTCCAAGCTGGCCCGCGCGCTGGCGGAGACGGCGGACCAGCAGCCGCAGGAGCGGGTGAAGCGGGGGAAGCCCGACCCGGCCGGGAAACCCGGCAAGGCGACCAAGCCCGGCAAGCCCGGCAAGGTCGGCAAGGCCGGAAAAGCCGGCGTGTCCCCCCGGTCCGCCGGCCTCCGTACCGCCGGTGACGCCGTCCTCGCCTACGTCCGTGAGCAGATCCGCACCCTCGTCGAGCTGGACCCGGCCGTCCGCCGGGACGTACCCGACTCGGTGCACCAGATGCGGGTCGCCACCCGCCGGCTGCGCAGCGCCTTCCGCTCGTACGGTGCGGTGCTGGACCGGTCGGTGACCGATCCGATCAGCGACGAACTGAAGTGGCTGGCCGGTGAGTTGGGTGTCGACCGGGACCGTGAGGTGCTGGCGGAGCGGCTGCGGGAGGGGCTGCGGGAGCTGCCGCGTGAGCTGCGGCTGGGCCCGGTGGCCGCGCGCCTGCGCCTGTGGTCGCAGCGCCGCCGTCTCGGCTCCCGGCAGTCGCTGCTCGCGGTCCTGGACGGGGCGCGGCACCTGGCGCTGCTGGAGAGCCTGCACACGCTCCTGGCGGACCCGCCGCTGCGTCCGGCCGCGGCCCGCCCGCCGGGGCGCACGATGGCGAAGGCCGTGCTCAAGGACTACCGGCGGCTGGACGGGCGGATGGCGGCCGCGCTGGCGGCGCCGCCCGGGCCGGAACGCGACGAGGCGCTGCACGCCGCCCGCAAGGCGGCCAAGCGGGTGCGGTACGCGGCGGAGGCGGCGACGCCGGTGCTGGGCCGTCCGGCGAAGAAGTTCGCCACCCGCATGAAGCGGGTGCAGCAACTGCTCGGCGAACACCAGGACAGCGTGCTGGCCCGAGCGGCGCTGCGGGACCTCGCCGTACAGGCGCACGGTGCGGGAGAGGGCGGCTTCAGTTTCGGACTGCTGTACGGGCGGGAGGAGGCGGTCGCGGCGGCCGGGGAGCGGGAGTTGCCCGGGGTGTGGCGGAAGGCGTCGAAGCCGGCACACCGCAGGAAACTGCGCGGGTGACGCGCCGCGGGTGAGCCGGCGGGCGGGGGCGGGACGGCGGCGACGACCGTGGCGGTGACCGTGGCGTGGCGGGCAGCACGGGTCCGCGCCACGCCCGGCGGGCCGCCGCCCGCCCGGTGACCCACCGTCCGCGCGCCGTCACCCCTTGCCCACCAGGGCGGTCTCGTCAACAGGGCCGCGTTCCCGAGGTACGCTGGATGGTCACCCCTGCCAGCTCATGAAAGACGCCGCGATGCCTGTCGAGACGGTCTTCCCGCGCCTGGAAGCGCTTCTCCCGCATGTCCAGAAGCCCATCCAGTACGTCGGTGGAGAGCTCAACTCCACCGTCAAAGACTGGGATTCCTGCGATGTGCGCTGGTCGCTCATGTACCCGGACGCCTACGAGGTCGGGCTGCCCAACCAGGGCGTCATGATCCTTTACGAGGTCCTCAACGAGCGCGAGGGCGTGCTCGCCGAGCGCACGTACAGCGTGTGGCCGGACCTCGAAGCGCTGATGCGCGAGCACAAGGTGCCGCAGTTCACGGTCGACGCGCACCGCCCGGTCAGCGCCTTCGACGTGCTCGGCGTCTCCTTCTCCACCGAGCTGGGCTACACCAACCTGCTCACCGCCCTGGACCTGTCGGGCATCCCGATCGAGGCCAAGGACCGTACGGAGGACCACCCGCTGATCCTCGCGGGCGGTCACGCGGCGTTCAATCCGGAGCCGATCGCCGACTTCCTGGACTGCGCGGTGGTCGGCGACGGCGAGCAGGCCGTGCTGGAGATCACCGACATCATCCGCGCCTGGAAGGCCGAGGGCCGTCCCGGCGGGCGCGACGAGCTGCTGTTCCGCCTCGCGAGGACCGGCAGCGTGTACGTCCCCAAGTTCTACGACGTGGAGTACCTGGCCGACGGGCGCATCTCGCGCGTCGTGCCGAACCGCTCCGGCGTCCCGTGGCGGGTGTCCAAGCACACCGTCATGGACCTGGACGAGTGGCCCTACCCCAAGCAGCCGCTCGTCCCGCTGGCCGAGACCGTCCACGAACGGATGTCGGTCGAGATCTTCCGTGGCTGCACCCGCGGCTGCCGTTTCTGCCAGGCAGGCATGATCACGCGCCCCGTGCGGGAGCGAAGCATCACCGGCATCGGCGAGATGGTGGACAAGGGTCTGAAGGCCACGGGATTCGAGGAGGTCGGCCTGCTGTCGCTGTCCTCCGCGGACCACACCGAGATCGGCGACATCGCCAAGGGCCTCGCCGACCGGTACGAGGAAGACAAGATCGGCCTGTCGCTGCCGTCGACCCGCGTCGACGCCTTCAACGTCGATCTTGCCAACGAGCTGACGCGCAACGGCCGACGCTCGGGACTGACCTTCGCGCCCGAGGGCGGCAGCGAGCGGATGCGCAAGGTCATCAACAAGATGGTCTCGGAAGAGGACCTGATCCGTACGGTCGCCACGGCCTACGGCAACGGCTGGCGGCAGGTGAAGCTGTACTTCATGTGCGGCCTGCCCACCGAGACCGACGAGGACGTCCTCCAGATCGGCGACATGGCGGTCAACGTGATCGCCAAGGGCCGCCAGGTGGCCAACTCCAACGACATCCGCTGCACGGTCTCCATCGGCGGCTTCGTGCCCAAGCCGCACACGCCGTTCCAGTGGGCGCCGCAGCTCTCCGCCGAGGAGACCGACGCGCGCCTGGAGAAGCTGCGCGACAAGATCCGCGGCGACAAGAAGTACGGCCGCTCCATCGGCTTCCGCTACCACGACGGCAAGCCCGGCATCGTCGAGGGCCTGCTCTCGCGCGGTGACCGCCGCGTCGGCTCGGTCATCCGCGCCGTCTACGAGGGCGGCGGCCGCTTCGACGGCTGGCGCGAGCACTTCTCGTACGACCGCTGGATGAAGGCCGCCGAGGAGACGCTGCCCGAGTACGGCGTGGACGTCGCCTGGTACACCACCCGTGAGCGGACGTACGAGGAGGTCCTGCCCTGGGACCACCTGGACTCCGGTCTGGACAAGGACTGGCTCTGGGAGGACTGGCAGGACGCCCTCGACGAGACCGAGGTCGAGGACTGCCGCTGGACCCCGTGCTTCGACTGCGGCGTGTGCCCGCAGCTCGATCTCGACATCCAGATCGGCCCGACGGGCAAGAAGCTGCTGCCGCTGACCGTCGTCAAGTAAGCGATCCAGGCGCGCGAGCGCGCCACGGCCCGTGCCCCGGCCCGGCCCCCGCAGCGATGCGGCGGCCGGGCCGCGGCATGTGTGCGTCGGTGCCCATAACGGGTGCGAGGGGGAGAAAACCGGATGGAGTCCACGGGTGGGTCGTCGCTGGTCAAGGAGCACGAACGGGACCGGGTGCCGGAGCCGTACGCGCCGGGAGAGGGCTGCCTGACGCGGGTGGTCCGGCTGCCGGTGCGGATTGCCGTCCTGGTGCTCGTGGTGCCGGTGCGCATGGTCTGGGACGCGCTCGCGGCCTGCGGCCGTGCCGTGCACCGCGGGGTGCTGCGTCCTGTGGGGCGCGGGCTGTCCTGGCTGGGGCACGTCCTCGTCGTCGCGCCGCTGACCTGGGTGTACCGCCGGGTCCTCACGCCGATCGGACACGGTATCGCCTGGACCGCGCGGGCTTTCGGTACGGCGTTGCTCTGGCTGGCCAAGGCGCTGTTCTACTGGCCGTGGGCCGCTCTGTGGCGGTATGTGCTGGTGCCGGCCGGGGTGGCCGTCGGGGTGGCCGTGGCCTGGCTGGTCCGTCACCTGGTCGTGGCGCCGGCGCTCTGGGTGTACCGCTGGGTCCTCACTCCGGTGGGTCATGCCTTCAGGCGGCTCGCGGGCGGCTTCGGCCGGCTGGTCCGTGGGCTGGGGGCGGGGCTGGCCTGGCTCGGCCGTCATCTGGTCGTGCTCCCCGCCCAGTGGTGCCACCGGCACGTACTGACGCCCGTCGGGCACGGCGTCGCCTGGCTGGCCCGCGGCATCGCGGCCGCCGTCACCGCCCTCGTACGGTGGACGGTCGTCGTACCGGCCGTCGCGGTGTGGCGGTACGTCCTCGCCCCGGTGGGCCGGGCCGTCGTCGGCGCCGTGACCGTCGTCGTGCGCGAGACCGGTGCCGCGTTCGGTCACTGCTGGCGGGTGGCCGGGTACGTGTCCCGGGCCGTCGGCCGGGCCCTCGGCACACTCCTGCGGTGGATCTTCGTCGAGCCGTTCCGCTGGGCGTACCGCACCGTTCTCACCCCGGTGGGCCATGCCGTACGGGACGGCCTGTGGCGCCCGGTGCGGCGCGCGGCGGGCGCGGCCGGCCGGTCCGTACGGCAGGGGCTGGCCGCCGCCCGGCAGTCCGTCCGGCAGACCCGCGCCGACCTCCGGCGGGCCCTGTTCGGAGCACCCGGGCAGCCGGAGCGCGCCGCGGTGCCGCGGCCCCGGCGGGAACCCGGGGTACCGCGGGCACGTACTCTAGGTAAGACGTCCGGGCGCGACGTGTCCTCGCCTGGGCGGGGGCCCGGGCCGGGCGACGCCGGGTAGGCGTCATCCGGACGGACCGTCCCCGCCCCGCGCGGGGTGACGTCCGGCAGCGCCCTCACACCAAGGAGAAGTAACACTGGGCAAGCGACAGCCCGAAGGCCCGCCGCCCGCACCGGCGGTGCAGCGCATCCGACTGCGCTACACCAAGCGCGGCCGCCTCCGGTTCACCAGCCACCGCGACTTCCAGCGCGCTTTCGAGCGGGCGCTGCGCCGCGCCGAGGTCCCCATGGCCTATTCGGCGGGCTTCACCCCGCACCCCAAGGTGTCGTACGCCAACGCCGCGCCGACCGGTACGGGCAGCGAGGCCGAGTACCTGGAGATCCAGCTCGCCGAGCGCCGCGATCCGGCCATGCTCCGGGAGCTGCTCGACGAGTCGCTGCCGGCCGGTCTGGACATCACCGACGCGGTGGAGGCCCGTACCTCCGGCCTCGCCGACCGGTTGCAGGCGTCGGTGTGGGAGCTGCGGCTCGACGGCGTCGAGCCGGCCGAGGCGGCACGGGCCGCCGAGACGTTCCTCGCCGCCGAAGAAGTGCAGGTCGAACGCCGTACGAAGAACGGCATGCGGACCTTCGACGCGCGCGGCGCGGTCACCCGCCTGGAAGCCGTCGCCCCCGAGGGCGATAGGCCGGACGGCAAAGCCTGTGCGATACTGCGGCTGGTTGTTCGGCATTTGACACCTGCCGTACGACCCGACGACGTCCTGTCCGGCCTCCGAGCTACGGCCGACCTGGCGCCGCCGGTCCCCGCAGCGGTGACCAGGCTGGCGCAGGGGCTGCTCGATGAGGAGACCGGCGCGGTGACCGACCCGCTCGCGCCCGACCGCGACGCTGCCGAGGCCGGCACAACAACGGCCGCCGGCTGAGCGCCGCGAGGCGCCGGACGGTTCTGCACAGGACCGCCGTCGTCGCGTCGCCGATCAGCCAGGGAGCCACCCCGGTCCGGCAGACGCACTGACCAGCAGACTTTCGCCGGTCCCCGACCTACGGGCCCGGCGAGCGAGACGACAGCTCCCGTGCGGCGCCCGCGCCCCGGAGGGCGGCACCGTGCCACACCGGCGGGCCGCGTCCGGATCCAGGCGCGGCGCCCGGGAGCGTGACGGGAGAACCGCCCGCATGCTCGAACCCATTGAGCCCAACGAACCCAGCGGCCCTTCGGAGCAGTCCTCCGAGGGCGGCACCCCCAGCGACACGCTGCCGCCGCGCCGTCGGCGCCGCGCCGCCTCCCGGCCGGCCGGCCCGCCCTCGGGGGCGGCGAGCGCCACCGCCGGGAGCCCGGTGACCGCGGACAGCGGTACCGAGGCGACCGGCAGCGCGGCCGTGAGCGCCGCGCAGGACGACCAGGGCGCCGCCTCGACGGTCGTCTCCGGCGACGACGCCAAGCCGGCGCGCACCCGCCGCCGCGCCACCCGTAAGGCCACCGCCCCCGCGGGCTCCCCGCAGGCGGCCGAGACCGCACAGACTTCCGCCGAGGCTCCGGCCGCCGCGGCGCCGGCCCCGCGGGAGGCACAGCCGGCCGCCGAGGACGAGGCGCCGAGCGCCCGCCCCCGCCGTCGCGCCACCCGCCGTGCCTCCGCGCCCGCCGGCTCGCCGAACGCCGAGGCGCCCGCCGAGACGCAGGCCCCCGAGGCGCAGGCCGCGTCCGGCGACCAGGCCGCCGCGCCCGCCGCCCCTGAGCAGCCCGCCGCGTCCGACGACGCCAAGCCCGCCCGTTCGCGCCGCCGTGCGACCCGTAAGGCCACCGCGCCCACCGGCTCGCCGCAGCCCGCCGCCGAGCAGCCGCAGGCGGCCGCCCCGGCGCAGGCGGACGCCGAGGACGAGGACGAGGCCGAGGAGACCGCCGCGGCCCAGGCCCAGGAAGAGGCTCCGGCCGCGCCCGCCGAGGACACCAAGCCCGCCCGTTCGCGCCGCCGTGCGACCCGTAAGGCCACCGCCCCCGCGGGCTCCCCGCAGGCGGCCGAGGCCGCGGAGAGCGCTCAGCCCGCCGCTTCCGGCGCCGAGGCCGCCGAGCCGGCGTCCGGCTCCGGTGACACGCCGCGCCGTCGCTCGCGCCGCCGTACCGACCGTGCGGCCGAGACCGCACAGCAGGAGCAGGCCACCGCCGAGCAGCCGCGCGCCGAGGCCGAGGCCGCGCCGGAGGAGCCCGCCGCCCGTGGCTCCCGCCGCCGTGACCGCCGTCCGCCGACGGCCGTGTTCCAGGCGCCGGTCTTCACCGAGCCGATGTTCCAGACCCCGGAGACCGCCGCCGCGGCTGCCGCTGCCGCGGCCGAGCAGGCCGCCGAGGAGCCCGCCGCCGAGCAGGACGAGCAGCCCGCGTCCGGCGGCCGCCGCCGTCGCCGCCGGGGAGCCGCCGCCGAGCCCGAGCAGCAGCCCGCGGCCGAGCAGGCGCCCGCCCCGAAGGCGGAGAAGGCCGAGCCCGTCCAGGACACGCAGGCCATCCAGGACGACACCGACGACTCCGACGACGACACCGACGACGAGCGCGGCGACGCCGCGCAGGGCGACGACGAGTCGGGCGACCGCCCCTCCCGCCGCCGCCGTCGCGGTGGCCGCCGCCGCCGTCGCGGCGAGGCCGCCGACGGCAGCGACGAGCAGTCCGGTGAGGACGGGCCGTCCGACGCCGGGCAGCCGGCCGCCGAGGAGGAGCAGGCCGAGCAGGCCGCGTCCGCCGCGGAGGACGACGACGACCAGCAGGGCGGCGGCTCCAGCAGCAGCCGTCGGCGCCGTCGCCGGCGCCGGCGCAGCGGTGACCTCGGTGACGGGGACGCCGGCCAGCAGGGCGGCGACGACCCGGAGCGCACGGTCGTCAAGGTCCGCGAGCCCCGCAAGAAGGACGAGCCGTCCGACGAGGTCCAGTCCATCAAGGGCTCGACGCGTCTGGAGGCCAAGAAGCAGCGCCGCCGCGAGGGCCGCGAGCAGGGCCGCCGCCGGGTGCCGATCATCACCGAGGCGGAGTTCCTGGCGCGCCGCGAGGCCGTCGAGCGGGTGATGGTCGTCCGCCAGAGCGGCGAGCGCACCCAGATCGGCGTCCTGGAGGACGACGTGCTCGTCGAGCACTTCGTCAACAAGGAGCAGTCGACCTCGTACGTCGGCAACGTCTACCTCGGCAAGGTGCAGAACGTCCTGCCGTCGATGGAGGCCGCCTTCGTCGACATCGGCAAGGGCCGCAACGCCGTGCTGTACGCGGGCGAGGTCAACTTCGAGGCGCTCGGCATGGCCAACGGGCCGCGCCGCATCGAGACCGCGCTGAAGTCCGGCCAGTCCGTGCTGGTGCAGGTCACCAAGGACCCGATCGGCCACAAGGGCGCCCGCCTGACCAGCCAGGTCTCGCTGCCCGGTCGCTACCTGGTCTACGTGCCCGAGGGCTCGATGACCGGCATCAGCCGCAAGCTGCCGGACACCGAGCGGGCGCGGCTGAAGCAGATCCTGAAGAAGATCGTCCCCGAGGACGCGGGCGTCATCGTCCGTACCGCCGCCGAGGGCGCCAGCGAGGACGAGCTGCGCCGCGACGTGGAGCGCCTGCAGGCGCAGTGGGAGGACATCCAGAAGAAGGCCAAGGCGGGCTCCACCAGCTCGCCGAGCCTGCTGTACGGCGAGCCCGACATGACCGTCCGGGTCGTCCGCGACATCTTCAACGAGGACTTCTCCAAGGTCATCGTCAGCGGTGACGAGGCGTGGCAGACCATCCACGGCTACGTCTCGCACGTGGCGCCGGACCTGGCCGACCGCCTCCAGAAGTGGACCTCGGACGTGGACGTCTTCGCGACGTACCGCATCGACGAGCAGCTGATGAAGGCGCTGGACCGCAAGGTCTGGCTGCCCTCCGGCGGTTCGCTGGTGATCGACAAGACCGAGGCCATGGTCGTCATCGACGTCAACACCGGGAAGTTCACCGGTCAGGGCGGCAACCTCGAAGAGACCGTGACCAGGAACAACCTGGAGGCGGCCGAGGAGATCGTGCGCCAGCTTCGGCTGCGCGACCTGGGCGGCATCGTCGTCATCGACTTCATCGACATGGTGCTGGAGTCCAACCGGGACCTGGTGCTGCGGCGGATGCTGGAGTGCCTGGGCCGCGACCGTACGAAGCACCAGGTCGCCGAGGTCACCTCGCTGGGCCTGGTCCAGATGACCCGTAAGCGGGTCGGCCAGGGCCTGCTGGAGTCCTTCTCCGAGTCGTGCGTGCACTGCAACGGCCGCGGCGTCATCGTCCACATGGACCAGCCGGCCTCGGCCGGCGGCGGTGGCGGCAAGCGCAAGAAGAAGGGCAAGGGCGGCGGGTCCGGCCAGGACCACCAGCAGCACGACCACCAGCACCACGACGAGCACCAGGACGCGGAGACCGCGCGCGCCGACGAGCACCCCGAGCTGGAGCCCGTCGCGGTGACCGAGGCGGAGCTGCAGCCCGCGGTGGCCGACACCGACGAGTGGTTCGGCAGCCCGGCGGAGGCCGAGGCGGCAGCCGGCGGCGCACGCGGCCGTGGCCGCCGTCGCGCCAGCCGCAAGGTGTCCGCACCGGCGGGCGCGCCCAAGGCGTCCGAGGCCGCCGCGATCGTGGTGGAGGCCGCCGAGCCGGCGCCGGCCGCCGAGCCGGAGCCCGCCGTGGAGCCGGAACCGGCCGCGGAGCCCGCACCGGCCCGTCCGCGCCGTCGTGCGACCCGTAAGGCGACCGCTCCCGCGGGTTCGCCCAAGGCCGCCGAGGAGGCCCCGGCGGCGGAGGCCGCACCGGAGCCGGTCGCCGAGCCCGCGCCCGAGCCGGCTGCCGAAGCCGCCGAACCGGCCGTGGAGGCTCCCGTGGACGCCGCTGCGGGCACGGACGCCACCGTGAGCACGGACGCCGTCGAGGAGGCCGCCGAGGAGGCGCCCGCCAAGAAGACCGCGGCGAAGAAGGCGGCCAAGAAGGCGCCCGCGAAGAAGGCGGCGGCCAAGAAGACGGCCACGACGAAGAAGGCGGCGGCGAAGAAGACCACCACCGCCAAGAAGGCGGCGGCGGAGAAGGCCCCGGCCAAGAAGGCCGCCACCAAGAAGGCCGCCACCAAGAAGACCACCGCGAAGAAGACCACGACGAAGAAGGCGGCGGCCAAGAAGACCGCCGCCGCCGAGCAGGCCCCGGCCGCGTCGGTGTCGGCTTCGACGGAGGACTGAACCGGACGGACCGTGCCCCGGGCCCACGTGCCCGGGGCCGGTTTGACCCCCCGGTCAAGGCCCCGTAACCTTGACCGTCGGCGTCTGTAGTACGCCAAACCCCTGAGCAAACACCTCCCGGTCCGCCGGGGGAGGCCGCTCGTCCACTCGGATTCCACGGGATCTCACGAACCCGTGTGAGCGGCTGGCATCAGTGGTCCCGTATCTAGCGAGAGAGTGAGATCCGCGTGTACGCAATCGTGCGTAGCGGTGGTCGTCAGCACAAGGTTGCTGTCGGCGACATCGTCGAGGTTGACAAGATTTCTGCCGGCAAGGTTGGCGACGCGGTCGAGCTCTCGACGCTGCTCGTCGTCGACGGCGAGTCGGTTACCAGCGACCCGTGGGTGCTGGCCGGGGTGAAGGTCCAGGCGGAGATTGTGGACCACCACAAGGGCGCCAAGATCGACATCCTGAAGTACAAGAACAAGACCGGCTACCGCAAGCGGATCGGTCACCGCCAGCAGTACACGGCGATCAAGATCACCGGCATCGACTCGCCGGCGAAGTAAGGGACTGAGGAGACATGGCACACAAGAAGGGCGCATCGTCCACTCGGAACGGTCGCGATTCCAATGCTCAGCGGCTCGGCGTGAAGCGCTTCGGCGGTCAGGCCGTCCTCGCCGGTGAGATCCTGGTCCGCCAGCGCGGCACCCACTTCCACCCGGGCACGGGCGTCGGCCGTGGCGGCGACGACACCCTGTTCGCCCTGGCCGAGGGTGCGGTGCAGTTCGGCACCCACCGTGGCCGCAAGGTCGTGAACATCGTTCCGATCGCCGAGTGACCCACCACTCCGGCATCGAGCGATAGCTCAGCAGCACCACTCCGAGGGCGGACCGCCTCTCCCCGCAGTACGCGGGAAGGCCGGTCCGCCCTTGGCGTGTTAGTACAGAGACAATTCCGTCGTATCTGGAGGCATTCCCACCATGACCACCTTCGTGGACCGCGTCGAGCTGCATGTCGCCGCGGGTAACGGAGGCCACGGCGTGGCCTCCGTGATGCGCGAGAAGTTCAAGCCGCTCGGCGGCCCGGACGGCGGCAACGGCGGCCGTGGCGGCGACGTGATCCTGGTCGTCGACCAGGACGTCACCACGCTGCTGGAGTACCACCACCACCCGCACCGCAAGGCCACCAACGGCCAGCCCGGCGCCGGTGACCACCGCGCCGGCAAGAACGGCCAGGACCTGGTCCTGCCCGTCCCGGACGGCACCGTCGTCCTGGACCGCGCGGGCAACGTGCTCGCCGACATGGTCGGCCAGGGCACCACCTTCGTGGCGGGGCAGGGCGGCCGCGGCGGCCTCGGCAACGCCGCGCTGGCCTCCGCCCGCCGCAAGGCCCCCGGCTTCGCGCTGCTCGGCGAGCCCGGCGAGGCCCGCGACATCGTGCTGGAGCTCAAGACCGTCGCGGACGTCGCGCTGGTCGGCTACCCGAGCGCCGGCAAGTCCTCGCTGATCTCGGTGCTCTCGGCCGCCAAGCCGAAGATCGCCGACTACCCGTTCACCACCCTGGTCCCCAACCTCGGCGTGGTCACGGCCGGTTCGACCGTCTACACCATCGCGGACGTCCCCGGTCTGATCCCCGGCGCCAGCCAGGGCAAGGGCCTGGGCCTGGAGTTCCTGCGGCACGTCGAACGCTGCGAGGTGCTGGTGCACGTCCTGGACACCGCGACCCTGGAGTCGGACCGCGACCCGGTCTCCGACCTCGACATCATCGAGGCGGAGCTGGCCCAGTACGGCGGCCTGGACGACCGGCCGCGGGTGGTCGTCCTCAACAAGATCGACATCCCGGACGGGCAGGACCTCGCCGACATGATCCGCCCCGACCTGGAGGAGCGCGGCTACCGCGTCTTCGAGGTCTCGGCCGTCGCGCGCACCGGCCTCAAGGAGCTGTCGTACGCGCTGGCCGGCATCGTCGCCGAAGCCCGTGCCGCCAAGCCCGTACAGGAAGCCACCCGTATCGTCATCCGCCCGAAGGCCGTGGACGACGCGGGCTTCACGGTCACCCCGGAGGGCGAGGGCTTCTTCCGCGTCCGCGGCGAGAAGCCGGAGCGCTGGGTGCGCCAGACCGACTTCAACAACGACGAGGCCGTCGGTTACCTCGCCGACCGCCTCAACCGCCTCGGCGTCGAGGACCAGCTCCGCAAGGTCGGCGCGCAGGCCGGCGACGGCATCGCGATCGGCCCCGAGGACAACGCGGTCGTCTTCGACTGGGAGCCGATGATGGCGGCGGGCGCCGAGATGCTCGGCCGCCGCGGTGAGGACCACCGCATGGAGGCGCCGCGCCCGGCCGCGCAGCGCCGCCGCGACCGCGAGGCGGCGCGGGACGAGGCGGAGGACGAGTACCAGGACTTCCGTCCGTTCTGAGTCCGTGCCGTCGTCCGTTCCCGCGGCCGTACGTACGTGCGGAAGGCCCCCGGTGCTCCCGGGGGCCTTTCCCGTGCCGTACGCCGCTCCGCGCCGCCTCAAGGGTGAGCCCCACAGCGGCCGGCGGGGCGGGCCGTGGGAATCCGGCGGGCGCCCGCCGGTCCCCCTGCCGTAGATTGCGGTGGTACGGAAACACCCGTACGGAACCTCCCGGACACGGGACCGTCCGTACGCGGCGGCGCACAGGCGAGCACAGGGGTAGGCAGTGGCAGGCGCAAGGCAGGACGTGACGGACGCCCGCAGGATCGTGGTCAAGGTCGGTTCGTCCTCGCTGACCACGGCGAGCGGCGGTCTGGACGCGGACCGGGTGGACGCGCTGGTGGACGTGCTGGCCAAGCACCAGGACAAGGAGATCGTGCTGGTCTCCTCCGGCGCCATCGCGGCCGGCCTGGCGCCGCTGGGCCTGGACCGGCGCCCGCGCGACCTGGCCCGGCAGCAGGCCGCCGCCAGCGTCGGCCAGGGCCTGCTGGTCGCCCGCTACACCGCCTCCTTCGCGCGCTACGGCCGCCGCGTCGGCCAGGTCCTGCTCACCTCGGACGACACCAGCCGCCGCGCCCACTACCGCAACGCCTTCCGGACCCTGGACCAGCTTCTGGCCATGGGCGCCGTACCGATCGTCAACGAGAACGACACCGTCGCCACCGACGAGATCCGCTTCGGCGACAACGACCGGCTGGCGGCCCTGGTCGCCCACCTCGTACGGGCCGACCTGCTCGTGCTGCTCTCGGACGTGGACGGGCTCTACGACGGCGACCCGAGCCTGCCCGGCACCTCCCGGATAGCGCAGGTGAGCGGCCCGGCCGACCTGGAAGGCATCTCGATCGGCAGCGCCGGCCGGGCCGGCGTCGGCACCGGCGGCATGGTCACCAAGGTCGAGGCGGCCCGGATCGCCGCCGCGGCCGGTGTCCCGGTCGTCCTGACCTCCGCGGTGCACGCCGCCGGCGCCCTGGCCGGCGGCCCCACCGGCACCCACTTCCTGCGCACCGGCCGCCGCTCCGCCGACCGGCTGCTGTGGCTGGCGCACGCCTCCACCCCGCGCGGCGCGCTGGTGCTGGACGACGGCGCCGTCGAGGCCGTCGTCGAACGGCACTCCTCGCTGCTGCCCGCCGGCATCGCCTCGGTCGACGGGGAGTTCAGCGCCGGCGACCCGGTCGAGCTCCGGGACACCGCGGGCCGCGCCGTCGCCCGTGGCCTGGTCAACTTCGACGCGCGGGAGATCCCGCGGCTGATCGGCCGTTCCACCCGTGACCTCGCCCGCGAGCTGGGGCCCGCGTACGAACGCGAGGTCGTGCACCGGGACGATCTGGTCGTACTGCACCACTGACGGCCGTCACAACAGGGAAACAAGTGGCAGGAAAGGTCCAAAGACCAGCCTTTCCACGGAGACCTTCTCGAAAATGCCCCCGCGACGGCCCGCGGGCTGGTCAACTTTGTTGCGGGGACGGCGTCCGGGGAGCGCCGTCCGCCGCGCGCGAGTGCGCGCCGAGGGACAGCAGTGCCGGACCACTGCCGAGGAACCGCCCGCGACCGGGCCCCGGAGCAGCGCGATCCGCGCTGACCCGAGCGGTCCGTACGCGGCGGCGCAGCCGGCGGCGGGCCGGTGCCGGTGACGGAAGACAGCACCGATCGGCTCCGCCCCCGTGGGTACGAGCGGAGCGATACGCATAACAGGAGGCCGCCGGTGAGACGAGGGCGCTCAGGGGCGCTGCCCCGAGGGACGGCGGAGCGCACACTGACCAGCGTGGGACCCGCCGGACCGGCCGGCGGGTCCGCGTCCGGGGACCGTGCCGGGCCGGGCGGGGCGACGTCCGAGCGGCCGTCGCCCGGGCGCCGCGAGGCGTCCCGGCTGTGGCACGTCACCCTCAGCGTCTCGGGGGCCGAGGCCCCCGTCCAGGAGGTCCGGCGGGCACTGGAGCAGCTCGCCCACGACCACCCCTTCCTGCTGACCAGCCGCTACGCCAACGACCACGCCGAGATCCGCTACTGGGAAGAGGCCCGCGACCTGCACGACGCCGCGGCGGTCGCCCTGCGGCTGTGGGGCGAGCACCGCTCCTCGGCCGGGCTGCCGCCGTGGGAGATCGTCGGCCTGGAGGTCATCGACCGGGAGACGTACCACCAGCGCGTCGCCGAGGGGTACGGGCCGCCGCCCGCGTCCCGGGTGGGCGTGCATCCGTACTGACACCCGTGCCCCTGCGGGCACCCGCAGGGGCACCGGTACCGGCAGGCGGCGGACCGTGGCCCGCGGCGCCCGTACCGGTGGGCGCGGGCCACGACGTCTTGCCAGATGGAACGCGGCCGGACCGCACTCCGCCGCCCGGTTACGCTTTCCGCCATGACCAGCGAATCAGCGCACTCCTCACCCGTCATCGAGACCGCCCGGCGCGCCAAGGAGGCGGCGGCCGTCCTGGCGCCGCAGCCGCGCACCGCGCGCGACGGCGCGCTGCTCGCCATCGCCGACGCCCTGGTGGCCCGTACCGAAGAGATCGTCGCCGCCAACGCCGGGGACGTCGCCAAGGCACGGGCCGCGGGCACCGGCGAGTCCCTGGTGGACCGGCTCACCCTGACCCCCGAGCGGGTCACCGCGATGGCCGCCGACGTCCGCGACGTGGTGGCGCTGCCCGACCCGGTGGGCGAGGTGCTGCGCGGCTCCACCCTGCCCAACGGCCTCGACCTGCGGCAGGTCCGCGTCCCGCTGGGCGTCGTCGGGATCATCTACGAGGCCCGGCCGAACGTGACCGTGGACGCCGCCGCGCTGTGCCTGAAGGCCGGCAACGCGGTGCTGCTGCGCGGCTCGTCCTCCGCCTACGCCTCGAACACGGCGCTGGTCGAGGTGCTGCGGGACGCGGTGGCGAGCGTCGGGCTGCCGGCCGACGTCGTCCAGCTGGTGCCGGGGGAGAGCCGCGACTCGGTGCGCGAGCTGATGCGGGCGCGCGGCCTGGTCGACGTGCTGATCCCGCGCGGCGGCGCCTCGCTGATCCGTACGGTCGTCGAGGAGTCCACGGTCCCGGTGATCGAGACCGGCACCGGCAACTGCCATGTGTACGTGGACGAGCACGCCGACATCGACATGGCGCTGGACATCCTGATCAACTCCAAGGCGCAGCGGCCCAGCGTCTGCAACGCCGCCGAGACGGTCCTGGTGCACGCGGGCATCGCGGAGACGTTCCTGCCGCGGGCGCTGGAGGCGCTGACCCAGGCCGGGGTGATCGTGCACGGTGACACCGCGTGGCAGCAGGCCGGCCCCGGCCTGGTCGCGCCGGCCACGGACGAGGACTGGGCGGCCGAGTACCTCTCGTACGACATCGCCGCGGCCGTCGTGCAGGACCTGGACGCCGCGGTGGCGCACATCCGCCGCTGGTCCTCCGGGCACACCGAGGCGATCGTCACCACCTCGCAGGCGGCGGCCCGCCGGTTCACCCAGCTCGTGGACTCCACGACGGTCGCGGTCAACGCCTCCACCCGCTTCACCGACGGCAGCCAGTTCGGGTTCGGCGCCGAGATCGGCATCTCGACGCAGAAGCTGCACGCCCGCGGCCCGATGGGGCTTCCGGAGCTGACCTCGACGAAGTACGTCGTCACCGGGGACGGCCACACGCGCTGACGGCCGCATGCGCTGATGGTGCGGGCGGGGGACTCGGGTGGGCCGGGGCGGGACCGGTGCCAGGTGCCGTCCTCCGGTCCGCGGCCGAATTCCCGTGCTACCCGCCCACGACCGACCGCCCCGGGCTAGTCTGGACGGGTGCCGGACGACGTGGGGGGCAAGCCGTTCCCGGACGGCGAGGAGCCCGACGAGCACAGGCAGCCGAGCCACGGGGAAGCGGACGAGGACTTCGCCTCCGTGGTCCTCGACGAGGACTTCGTGCGGTCCGCGCGCTTCCACGAACCCACCGCGGTGGAACGGATGCTGGCCGCCGCCCAGGCACGCGCCGAGGCCGACGCCGCCCGCGCCCGCCCGGGGTACGGCACCGACCCGGACGCCGACGACGCCCAGGACGGCCGGCCCCGCACCCCGGGCCGCCGCTACGGCCGCGGCACCGGCGCCGCCCGCGAGCGGGGTGCGGATCCGGACGCGTACGGACCCCACGGACCGTACGGCCCGTACGGCGGCGCCCTGCGCCCGTACCGCGGCAGTGTCCGCTGGCACCGCCCGGTGGCCTGGGTGCTCGCCGTTCTCATGGGCATCGGCCTCGTCGCGCTCGCCTTCTCCGCGGTCTACCGCGGCGCGTCCGGCGGGCGCACGCAGACTCCGGCGCCCCCGCCCGCGACCAGCGGCGTGGACGGCGTACCGCCCGTCCGCTCCAGCCTGGTGCCGTCGGCGTCCGCCTCGGCCGAGTCGACGCCGCCCCCGGCTTCCGCCGCTCCGCGCACCGGCTGAGAGCCGGGGCCCCGCACGCCTCCCCGGGCGCGCCGGGCGGCTCCCGTGAACGGGTCCGGCCACCGCAAGCGGGGGGCACAGCTCCGGCAGAACCCGCCGAACTTGTCCCGTACCAGGGCGTTTATCGGCGCCTCCACAGACCTACCCTTGTGGTATGGCCGGTGCTGGTGACCCTCCCGAAGGGACCCCCGGGGGCGCCGCGGGAGGCGGAGAGGACGAATACCGATCCGTCGTCTTCGACGAATCGTTCGTACGAGCTGCACGCCTTCAGGAGTACTCGGCGAGGGAGCGCATGGAGGACCACGCACGGGCCGTGCGCACCCGGCACGCCTGGGCCCGGCTCGGCGGCGCCCGGCAGGCCGTGCTCCTCGCCCTGCTGATCGTCATCGCCTTCGGCACCGCGATCTACATGGGGGTCCGCCACCCCTACCGGCCACCCGAGCCGATGGCGGCGGAGCCGCTGCGGTCCACGGTCGTGCCGCTGGCGCCGGACGGCGCCGTGCCGGGTGGCAAACCGGCCGACCTCTTCGCGCGCAGCCCCGCGGCGCAGTACCGCATCGGCGCGGCGGGCGTGAACCTGCCCGCGGTCTCGCGGACCGAGCACTTCTCGGACGGTCAGGTCGTCTCCGCCCTGACTCTCGCCAAGGACTACATCGTGCGTTCCTCGATCGACCCGGCCACCCTGACGGGAGGTTCCGTACGGCCGGTGGGGCTGCTGCTCGACCCCGGCCAACTCGACCAGTTCGACCGGAGTCTGGCGCACCCGGCCGACGACGGGCGGCACGCGGCCACCGGCTGGCTGACCCGCTTCGACCCGGACGAGGTGGAACTGGCCGACACCGATGTGCGGGTGACCGGCACCCTGTCGGCCACCGAGGTCGGCGCGGACGCGCTGGAGGTGAGCGCCGACTTCACCTTCGCCTACGCGGTACGCCCGGCTGGTGCGGGTGCTGGGGCCGGTGCCCGTACGGCCGGGGGCGCGGGGGCCGGTGCCGAGGCCACGGCGGGGCAACAGGCCCCGGCTGCCTCGCTGTTCACCGTCCGCCGCGAACTGCGCTTCCGGATCAGCCGCGACGACCTGGACGACCACCGCCTGGAGGTGCTGGAGAGCAACCTCCAGGCGGGGCCGATGTCCTGCTCCGCCGACGCGTCGAGCGCCTTGCGGCCGCTGCTCGCGGGGCAACGGGCCGGGGACGCCGGGCCGGCGGCCACCGACCCGTACGCCCGCGGCCGTTCGAACACGGGGCTGTGCGGGAAACTGGCGGTTACTTCCCAGCCGGGCCCGGCTCGTCCGGACCGTTAGCGCCGTCCGACCCGTTCGCACCGCCCGAGCCGCCCGTACCGCCGGGCCGGGAGCCGCCGCGGAAGACCGTGTCCCGCAGCTTGCCGCCGAGGTCACCGGCGCCGCCGGCGATGTCGCGCACCAGACCCATCAGCGGGTCCTTGCTGGTGCGCACCGACTCGGCGTAGTGCGCGGCGGACTCACGGAAGGATTCGGACACCGAGGTGTCCTTGTCCTCGTCCCTGCGCGGATAGTGGCCGTCCATGATGCGCTGGTGGTCGCGGCTGGCCGCCCACTTCTTCAGCTCGGCCGCCCGCACGGTGGTGAACGGGTGGCTGCGCGGCAGCATGTTCATCACCTTCAGCACGGAGTCGCGCAGGTCACCGCCCGCCTCGTACTCCTCGGCCTGCTTCAGGAACGCGTCCACGTTCATCTCGTGCAGGTGGTTGCCGCCGGCCAGCTTCATCAGTCCGCGCATGGACGCCTGCAGGTCCTGTCCGACCAGCAGCCCGGCCCGGTCCGCCGACAGCTCCGACTTGCGGAACCACTCGCGCAGCGCCGTCACTATCGCCATGATCGCGACGTTGCCCAGCGGGATCCAGGCGACCTTCAGCGCCAGGTTCGTCAGGAACAGCAGGATCGTGCGGTACACCGCGTGACCGGACAGCGCGTGGCCGACCTCGTGGCCGATGACTGCGCGCATCTCCTCCTCGTCGAGCAGCTCGACCAGGCCCGTGGTCAGCACGATGACGGGCTCGTCCAGACCGATGCACATCGCGTTCGGCTGGGGGTCCTGGTTCACGTACATCGGCGGGACCTTCTCCAGGTCCAGGATGTAACAGGCGTCCCGCAGCATGTCGTTGAGGTGCGCGAACTGCTGGTCGCTGACGCGCACCGAGTCCGACAGGAACAGCAGCCGCAGGCTGCGCTCCGGCAACAGGCCGCTGAGCGTCTTGAAGACGGTGTCGAACCCGCTCAGCTTGCGCAGGGCCACGAGCGCGGAACGGTCTGCCGGGTGCTCGTAGGCGCGGGACGAGATCCCGGGGAACCGCCTGCGGTCCCGGCTCGGTACGCGCTCGCTGCCGCCTGGGCTCTCCGTCATTGGGGCCTCCCCCTGTTCGACTGCGTGTGATTCAGACTAGAGGACGCCACTGACAGCCATTTGGATGCCCAGGCGTACGCTGGCGAGCGCACCGGGGCCCGCAGATGCCCACATGCCCGTACAAAGGGAGCGCTTCAGTCATGCCGAACACGAGCGTGCTGCTCGCCGCCGCGGCGGAGACCTCGAAGAACGACGGCCCGGGATGGATCCTGCGCACCGTCCTGATCGTCGGCATCCTCGGGGCCGTGTTCCTCGCATGGGTCCTGCTGCGCAATTACGGGAAGGACGGCCAGGACGGCCACGACGACCGGGACTGACCCGCCCCTTCCCGGACGGCCCACCCCTCGCGGACCCGGAGCGGCCCCGCGGACGGGCGTGCGAACGCCCTCCCGGCGGAGTCGGCGTGAGACACGCGTGAGCTCGCGCATACGATGTGGCGGAAGTCTCTGTCCGACCCCATCCCGGATTGGTTCTGCCGACGATGAGCCTGCACACCACCGCACAGCACCTGGTCACCCTCGCCGAAGGCGGTCAGGAGGGCGGCGCGCACGAGAGCCTCAACCCGTTCGTCACGGGTGGCGGCGCACTGATCGCCCTGCTCCTGCTGCTCTGGATCACCACCCGCTTCAACCGGGACCGCTGAGGGCGGGCACCGGGACCCCGGCACCGCGCAGCGCCCAGTAGGGTCTGCACGCATGGGAGAGCAGACAGGGCCCGTGAAGCGGCGGCTCGGAGTGATGGGCGGGACATTCGACCCGATCCATCACGGACACCTGGTCGCCGCCAGCGAGGTGGCCAGCCAGTTCCACCTCGACGAGGTCATATTCGTCCCGACCGGGCAGCCGTGGCAGAAGAGCCACAAGACGGTGTCGCCGGCCGAGGACCGCTATCTGATGACGGTCATCGCGACCGCGTCCAACCCGCAGTTCTCCGTGAGCCGGATCGACATCGACCGCGGCGGCAAGACGTACACCATCGACACGCTGCGGGAGCTGCACGAGCAGCACCGTGACGCGGATCTCTTCTTCATCACCGGCGCCGACGCGCTCGGCCAGATCCTCACCTGGCACGACGCGCCGGAGCTGTTCTCACTCGCCCACTTCATCGGGGTGACCAGGCCCGGGCACATACTCGCCGATCCCGGGCTTCCCGAAGGGGCGGTGTCCCTGGTCGAGGTGCCGGCGCTGGCCATCTCCTCGACCGACTGCCGGGCGCGCGTCGCCCAGGGGGACCCGGTCTGGTACCTGGTGCCGGACGGTGTCGTGCGCTACATCGACAAGCGCGACCTGTACCGCGAGGACCTGACCGGCCACGACGGCCGTTGACATCTGTTGCCGACGGCCGCCGACGACGGCCGCCGACGGGGCTCACGGAAAGGGGCACCGGTGAACGACCGACACGACCCGTACGTGCCGCGGGACCCGTATGCCCAGGACCAGCAGGGGCAGCCGGGGTACACCTACGACGCCTACGGGCAGCCGGTGCACCCGGAAGCACCGCAGCAGCCCGCGTACGACCAGTACGGGCAGCCGGTGGGCTACGACCCGTACGGCGCGCCGGGTCCGTACGACCCGTACGGCCACCAGCAGCAGGGCGGGCAGCCGGGCGCCGGGCAGCAGATTCCGGGGCAGCAGGGAGCGGGCCAGGCCGACGCGGGGCACCAGGGATACGGCTACGACCCGTACGGCCATCAGCAGGTGCCGCAGCAGACGCCCCAGCAGGCGCAGTACCCCCAGCAGTACGACCCGTACGGGCAGCCCCAGCAGTTCCACCAGCCCCAGCAGCACGGTCTGCCGCAGCAGACCCAGCAGCAACAACAGCAGCAGGGCTGGATCCCGCAGCAGTCGGCGCAGCCCTCGTACGAGCAGGTCGCCTACCAGGAGCCGGAGCACCAGCCGTACGGGCAGCCCGCCCGGGAGGCCGCCGCGCAGGGCCCGCGTGACGGGGCCCCGGGCGACACGGGGGCCGCGGGCCGTGCGCCGGGCCAGGGTGCCGCACCGGGCCCCGGCAGCGCTCCGGACACGGACTACCGCACCGAGCAGTTCTCGTTCATCGAGGAGCCGACCGAGGACTCCGAGGACGTCATCGACTGGCTCAAGTTCACCGAGAGCCGTACCGAGCGGCGTGAGGAGGCCAAACGGCGCGGCCGCAGCCGCAAGGTCATGCTGATCGTGCTGCTGGTCCTGCTGCTCCTCGGCGGCGTCGGCTATCTCTGGTGGGCGGGCAAACTGCCCGGCCTCTCGGGCGCCGAGGCGGGCAAGGAGGCCGGGGGCGCCGGGGAGAAGCGCGATGTGCTCGTCGTGCACCTGAAGGACCCCAAGGGCAACAGCTCCACCGCGCTCCTCGTGGACAACGAGAGCACCCACAAGGGCACCACCGTCCTGCTCCCGAACAGCCTGGCGGTCTCCACCGAGGACGGCGGGTCCACGACGCTGGCCAAGTCGGTCAAGGACCAGGGCATCGACCCCACCAGGGAGGCCCTGAACACCCTCTTCGGCGCCGACATCAAGGCCAGCTGGCGGCTGGACACCCCGTATCTGGAGAACCTGGTCGAGACGACCGGCGGCATCACGCTGGACACCGACGTCACCGTCCCCGCCGCCAAGAAGGGCGACGGCCCGCTCGTCAAACAGGGCAAGAGCCAGGAGCTGAACGGCCAGGCGGCCGTGGCGTACGCCACTTTCCAGGCGCCCGGCGAGCCGCAGACCAAGCAGTTGGAGCGCTTCGGCCAGGTGATGCAGGCCACCTTGAAGAAGGTCTCCAGCGACGCGGACGGCGCCACGGCCACCGTGAAGTCGCTGCTCCAGGTGCTGGACCCGCCGCTCACCGAGGCGGAGCTGGGCAGCTCGCTCGCGCAGCGCGCCGAGCTGGCGAAGGCCGGCGCCTACGGGACCACCCTGCTGCCGGTGCAGCAGGACGGCACGCTCAGCCGGCAGGCGGCGGACGGTGTGGTCAAGGAGGTGCTCGGCGGCACGGTCAAGAAGGCCGACCCCAGCTCGACCCCCAGGGTCGCTGTCCAGAACGCCACCGGCAAGAAGGAAGCGACCGACAAGGTGCGGATCGCCCTGGTCAACGGCGGTTACTCGTTCGTCGACGGCGGCACCGCGGCGGCCAGGCCGGCCTCCGAGGTGACGTACGCGGACGCCGCCCAGAAGGCGAAGGCCGAGGAGGCCGCCAAGACGCTGGGCCTGCCGGCCGGCGCGGTCAAGCAGGGCAAGGCCGCCTCGAACGCCGACGTGACAGTGGTGCTGGGGCAGGACTACAAGGGCTGAGGGAAGCCGGGCGGGTACGGGCCGGGCGGCCCGGTAGTCCGGGGGCGGTACGGGCCGACGGGCCCGGCCGCCCGGCTTCCCCTGGGGGCGCCGGGCCCCGCCCGTAAAGCCAGGTGGGAGTGTCGGCGGTCCGTGAGACCCTTGGTGGGTACCTGACCACTCATCCCGAAAGCTGGATTGTGACCGCCACCGACCGCTCCATCGAGCTGATCAAGGCCGCCTCGCTGGCGGCCGCCGACAAGCTCGCGCACGACATCATCGCGTACGACGTCAGCGACGTGCTCTCGATCACCGACGCGTTCCTGCTGGCCTCGGCCCCCAACGACCGCCAGGTCAAGTCGATCGTCGACGAGATCGAGGAGCGGCTGAACAAGGACCTGGGCGCCAAGCCGGTGCGCCGCGAAGGCGACCGCGAGGCCCGCTGGGTGCTGCTCGACTACGTGGACATCGTCGTCCACGTCCAGCACAGCGAAGAGCGCGTCTTCTACGCCCTCGAACGCCTGTGGAAGGACTGCCCCGAGCTGGACCTCCCCGAGGAGGCCAAGGCCACCCGCGGCAAGGCCGCCGCGCACGCCGAGGCCACGGCGGCCGAGCAGGACGGAGACCTGAGCTGAACGGCACCAGCAGCGGCCGTGGCCGCCGGATAGTCCTGTGGCGCCACGGCCAGACGGCGTGGAACCTGGAGCGCCGTTTCCAGGGCTCCACGGACATCGAGCTGACCGGGGAGGGCGTGGCGCAGGCGCGGCGCGCCGCCCGGCTGCTCGCGGCCCTCGATCCGGACGCGATCATCGCCTCCGACCTGCGCCGGGCCGCCGCCACGGCCCGTGAGCTGGCGGCCGTCACCGGTCTGGAGGTCACGCACGACCCAGGGCTGCGCGAGACGTACGCGGGCGCCTGGCAGGGCCTGACCCACGAGGAGATCGTGGCGCGGTACGGGGAGCAGTACACGGCGTGGAAGCGCGGCGAGCCCGTACGGCGCGGCGGCGGCGAACTGGAGACCGAGGTCGCCGACCGCGCGGCCCCCGTCGTGGAGCGCAGCGCCGACAAGCTGCCGGACGGCGGCACCCTGGTCGTCGTCAGCCACGGCGGCACGATCCGTACGACCATCGGTCGGCTGCTGGGCCTGGAGTCCCACCACTGGGAGGGGCTGGGCGGGCTGTCGAACTGCTGCTGGTCCGTCCTGGGCGAGGGCGCCCGCGGCTGGCGGCTGATGGAGCACAACGCCGGCACACTGCCGGAGCCGGTGCTCGGCGACGACGACTGAGCGGTCCCGTGACCGGCCCCTGCGGCCCGGCGGGCCGCCTCTCCGGGGGCCCGGAGCGACCGGATTTCACATTTGGGCTGGTCGCAGGCTAGAGTTCTTCTTGTTCGCGGCGCCGCCGGGGAAAATCCCGGAGGAGCGGAACAAGACCCGGGGCTATAGCTCAGTTGGTAGAGCGCCTGCATGGCATGCAGGAGGTCAGGAGTTCAATTCTCCTTAGCTCCACACCTCGGATGATCCCGTCTCCCACTCTGGGAGGCGGGATCATTTCGTGCACGGACGGGCGCACGAACCGGTGCTTAACGGGGTAGACCTTGTCGGAAGCCCGCGATACGGGGCCGCGCGGCCCGCCCGCGTTCGACGCCGGTCCCTCCGGCGCTCCGGCCGTCGTACGGCGGTGTGCTGGTACAACGGGTACGGCGGCGGGACTGACCCGGTCGGCGGTCCGTGGCAGAATTCGGACGGCGCCGGCAGGGGAGGAGAGAACGCGATGCCCACGAGCATCATGGAGGAGGTCGACGACCTGCTCGATGCGACCGCTCCCGCGCAGAGCGCCGGCCAGCTGCCCGAGAACGCTCCCCGTCCGGCCCGCCCCGCCGGTGGCGCACACGGCGCCGTGCTCCAGTGCCCGTCCTGCGGCTCGGCCCACGTGGCGCAGGTGCTGGGCGACAACGGCGGCATCTCGTTCGTCTGTACGGCCTGCGGCCACAGCTGGAGCTGACTGATGGGCGCTCACAGCAGGAAATGCGACTGGTGCGGCAGCGGGACGCCGATCGTCCGGGACATGGAGCCGGTCAACCCCGAGTACCAGTACTGGTGCGAGGAGTGCGCGCGGGCCCTGGTCATAAAAGGCGACCCGATCGAGACGTACCGCGAACTCGACGGGGAGCCGATCTACGGGCGCCTGCTCGACGAACACTGCACGCTGAAGCGTTTCTATTCCTTCGCGACCGCCTGAGCGCGGTGCGGGCGCCCGGCGGCGGCCGGCACTGACCTCTGGTCCCTTGCCCCTGTGACGGTTCGTGACGGCCACCCGGCTTCGGCCACGGATGGGCCGTCAGGTACCGCGTGAGCTGGATGAGCTGCGGTTGCGAGCACAGTACGAAATTTCTGGTGGAAGGCGGAACTCCGTGCGAATGGCGCGGCGTTGAACGGGTGAAGCTGCCGCCGGAGACGGCCGGCGGCACGGGGGAAGCGACACGGGGGTCGCATCGTGAGTGATCTGACGATTCATCCTGTCCGGGAAGCGGCGCCGGAACGGCCGTCCGACGCGCCGTCCAAGCGGGAAGCCGCGGCCGGACTGACACCCTTCGTCGACGAGCTGCGTATCCCGCCCGTCCTGCGGCCCGGCCGCAAGGAGGCGCTGCGCGGCGTCGACATCGACCAGACCACCACCTGGGTCCGGCTGCACTCCGAACTCCCGCCCACGAAGGTATGGGCGTACGAGGGGCACTACCCGGGCCCGACGATCGAGGTGCGCCGCGGCCGGCGGCTCCGCGTCAACTGGCACAACCGTCTCACCGGCGGCTATCCGGTCACCGCCGCCGAGGCCAAGCCCTTACCGGGCGCGCCCCTGCCCACCGACGAGCCGGGCCGCGCGAACAGCACACTCGTGGAAGGCGTCGCCGACCTGCCGCCCTGGACGGTCACCCACCTGCACGGCGCGGTGACCGGCGGCGGCAACGACGGCTGGTCGGAGAACGCCGTCTCGCCCGGTGACTCCCAGCTCTCGGAGTATCCCAACGACCACCGTGCGACGTGCTGGTGGTACCACGACCACGCCATGGACCTCACGCGGTGGAACGTCTTCGCGGGCCTGGCCGGGATGTACCTGGTCCGCGACGACGAGGAGGACATGCTGCAACTGCCCTCCGGCAGGCGGGAGATACCGCTGGTCATCCAGGACCGCAATCTCGACACGGACGAGGACGGCCGCCTGACGGGCCGTCTGCTGCACAAGACGCAGGTCGTGACCCAGGACAAGGACGGCAAGAACGTCTCCCTGCCCTTCACCGGCCCGTACACCCTCGTCAACGGGGTCATCTGGCCCCATGCCGACGTCGCGGCGTGCTGGTACCGCTTCCGCGTGCTGAACGCGGCGAACGCCCGCACCTTCCAGCTCCGCCTGGTGGACGACGCGACGGGCGCGCCCGTGACGGGCGCGGTGTGGCAGATCGGCTCGGACGGCGGCCTGCTGCCGCGGCCGGTCCCGGTGGACGGCCCGCTGCCGGTCGCGTCCGCCGAGCGGATGGACCTGCTCATCGACTTCGGCCTGCTGCGCGGCCGTACGCTCCGGCTCGTCAACGCCGCGCCCGGGGTGGCGTATCCGGACGTACTGCAGTTCCGGGTCGGTACCACGCAGGTGCGTGACCCGTTCGTGCTCCCGCAGGTGATCTCCCCGTCCTTCGAGCGGCTCACCCACGGCTCGGCGCCCCACCACGAGCACCGGCTCGTCGTCCTCACCCCGCCCGGCCCGGTCGGCAACTTCCACCCGGAGATGTGGGAGATGGAGGAGATCCCCGACACGGGCCTGGAGTTCCCCGTCGAAGGAGTCGTCCAGATCCACGGCGCGGACGGGAAGACCCGCACGTACCGTCGTAAGGCCCGGATGTTCGACGACACGCTGGGCCACACGGTCCGGCTCGGCGACTGGGAGCAGTGGAGCTTCCTGAACCTGGGCGGCGCCGGCGTCCACCCGATGCACATCCACCTCGTGGACTTCCAGGTCCTGAGCCGCGACCGCTATCCGGCGGACGGCGACCCGGGCAGCCCGTACGACAACAAGGTCGGCGGCACCCGCGTCCCGCTCGCCTACGGCGGTACGGCCCCGATATCCCCGGGCGACCAGGGCTGGAAGGACGTCATACAGGTTCCGCCGGGCCAGATGGTCAATGTGCTCGCCCGCTTCCAGGGGGCGACGGGCCGCTTCATGTACCACTGCCATCTGCTGGAGCACGAGGACATGGGGATGATGCGGCCGTTCGTCGTCATGCCGCGCGAGGTGCTGAAGTTCCACCACCACCCGCCGGGCGGGCACGGCCACGGCTGAGAGGGGGGAGGGTGTAGGCGCTGAGACGGAGCTGGTGCGCGGCCGGGCGGCGGCTCAGCCGCGCGGCCCGGCACCCTGGCCCGGCGTCCTTGCTCAGCGCCCCGACACCCCGGCCCGGCACCCTGGCCCGGCGTCCTTGCTCAGCGCCCCGACACCCCGGCCCGGCACCCCGGCCCGGCACCCCGGCCCGGCGTCCTTGCTCAGCGCCCCGGTGTGGCCGCCGCCGGGCCGGCGTCCGGCGTGGCCGCACTCTGCCCTGTGCTCGGCAGCGGACCGCCGCCACCCGCACCGTCCCTCCGCACCAGCACGGCGGTCAGGGCCAGAAAGACCAGCCCGGCGATCGGATAGATCCCGGACAGCAGCATCTGGCCGCCGTTCTGGTGCAGTTCCTCGTGGTGGTGGTAGCGGTGCGGCACGAACCACAGCGCGAACGAGCAGAAGAGCAGGCCCATCGCCAGCGTTCCCGCCCACCAGCGCCGGCCCGCCCGGCTGCCGAAGCCGCCGCGGCCGATCGCCTCCGAGCCGAGCAGGATCAGCATCGGTACGCCCCACACCCAGTGGTGCGACCAGGAGATCGGACTGACCAGCAGCGCGGTCACGGCACAGGCGACGGCCGCCCAGGCCCGGCGGCCGTGCAGCAACGCGCCGACCGCCACGGCCAGCCCGAGGACGGCCACGACGGCTGCGGCCGCCAGCCACCACAGGCCGGGGTCGTGGGTGTGCAGCAGCCGGGCCAGTGCGCCGCGCAGCGACTGGTTGGCGGTGATCTCCACCTCGCCGACCCGGTCGGCGGCGAAGATGATCTCCGTCCAGAAGCGGCGGGAGTCGTGCGGCAGGACGAGCGCGGACAGCAGCGCGGTGCCCAGGAAGGTGAGACAGGCGACGGCGGCCTGCCGCAGCCAGGGGTTCCACGCGTCCCGCGGCCCCGCGCCCGCACGCAGGCGCTGCCACGCCCGTACGAGCCCGGCCAGCGCGAGGAAGACGGCGAAGAGGGCCGGAGTGAGCTTGATGCCGGCCGCCAGACCGATGCCGACACCGGCCCACCGGTTGGTGTCCTTACGGGTCAGGTCCCACAGGACCAGGACGGCGAGCAGCAGATTGATCTGTCCGTAGCGCAGCGTCGTCCACACCGGCTCGCACCAGACCAGCAGCGCGGCCACCCCCAGCGCCGCGGCGAGCGGCGGCACCCGCTTCGGCCGCCCCGCGAGCCGCAGGCCGAGGTGGGTGACGGCGACGAGCAGCAGGAGGTTGCCGAGGGTGGCGAGCGTACGCATCTCCGGCACGCCGACCAGCGTGAGCGGCGTGAACAGCAGCGCTGCGAAGGGCGGATAGGTGTTGGGCAGGTGCGCCGAGGTCGCGACCATGTCGTAGAGGTCCTCGCCGTTGCGGGCCGTCCAGCCCTCGGCGCGGTAGACCATCAGGTCGACCATCGTCACGTGCGCCAGCCGCTGGGCGACCCAGAAGGCGGCGAAGGACAGCACACAGCCGACGGCCGCCACCAGCAGCGGACGGCGGCGGACGAAGCCCCTCAGCGGGGAGGGACCGCCGGGTGCAGCGGACTGTTCCAGCTCCAGCGCGGACACGGCGTACAGCTCCCCAGGACGAATCGGGCACGGCCCGCCGACAGTACATCGAGCCCTCCCCCGGGGCCCCAGGACAACCGATTTGGCAGAAGGCGGGGAGGGCCGTGTAATGTAGGCGATGCCGCAGCGGGGAGCCGCAAGGAAAAGAACCGCGGCGGACCACAGCAAGGGGCTATAGCTCAGTTGGTAGAGCGCCTGCATGGCATGCAGGAGGTCAGGAGTTCAATTCTCCTTAGCTCCACAGAAGGGCCGCTCGTGAGGTGACTCACGGAGGTTCATGAGATCCCGTCCGATCTGACAGATCGGACGGGATTTTTCGTTTCCCGAAGACGCGGCGGCGTGACGGCGTGGTGTGGCGAGCCGGTGCGGACTGCCGGGGTCGGGGGCGTTTCCGTGGCGGATGGGCCGCGTCGTAGCGGCGCCGGTTGGCGCCGATCTCCTTCCGGTGGGCGGTGGCCCACTCCCCGAACGCGACGACGGAGTCCAGCGGCGTCGTGCCGAGCTCGGTCAGCGCGTGATCGACGCGTGGCGGTACGCAGGCGTGGACGGTACGGGGCAACAGGCCGTCGCGTTCCAACTGTCGCAGCGTCGGCGTGAGCATCCGCTGGGAGATGCCGGTGACGGCGCGGTGCAGTTCGCCGAAGCGCAGTGTGCGTCGCGGAGTTGCCCGATGACCAGGATGCTCCATTTGTCCCGCCGGACACTGCGATCGGAGGGGTACGGCTATGGCGAAGACGCGCGTGGTGGTCGGTGCGCCGGCACCTTTTCCGGCCAATGTCGGGGTGGCCATGTCCGGCCTGCGGAACTGGGCGCTCACCCTGCACACCGAACGCGCACCGGCAGGGCTTCACGTCGGCACGGTGACCGTCGCCTCCGGCGTCATCCCGGGCGGTGAGGCCGACCCTGACCTCGTCGGAGACCGGTACCGCCGCATGTACGAGCGGCGGAACCGCGCCGAAGAGGTGATCGGGGACGCCGAGGCTTTCCGGGCTCCGGCCGGCCGCGCTCAGGTGCCGTCCGCGGCCGGCCGGTGACGGGCGGACTCCACGACCGTGTGAGCGGTAGCCGTCAGGGCTTCTCCAGGCGCAGGGCGAGGGCGGGGCAGCGGCTGACCGCGCGCTGGGCGCGGTGGTGGAGCCGGGGCGGGAGGGCGGTGTCGGGGAGGAGCGGGTATCCGTCCGGGTCGAGGCGTACGGCTTCGGGGAGCAGCCTGGCGCACAGGCCGTGCCCTTCGCACAGGGTCCAGTCCACCGCCAACCGGCTCGCGGCAGCCGTCGAGCCCGCAGTACCCGTGCCCGTACCGTCGGCCGCCTCCGCTGCTTCCGGTGCGGGGAGGGGAAGAACGCCGGCGGTCTCCCGGCCGCAGCCGCCGCCCAGGGTGTGCGCGGCGAGATCGTCCGGGAAGGCGCCCAGTGCGGAGAGCACGAACCGCACGGCGCCGTCGGGGTGTTTGCAGGCACCGCGCCCGTTCGCGGTCTGCGTGGCACGCCGTACGCCTTCCAGTGCTGCCTGGCCGCCGCCCGCCAAGGCGTCCGCCAGCGCGCTTGCCACGGAGGGCAGGCCCAGGCGGCAGGGCCCGCACTGGCCCGATGACTCAGCGGCGAGCCAGCGCGCTACGAGCAGGGTCTCGCCGAGCGGGCAGGTGCCTGCGGGTACCGGCAGCACCGCGCCCGCGCCAAGTGCCCCGCCGCCGGCTGCGAGCGCCTCGCGGGTGACGACCGTCCCGTACGCGGTCGGGGCGTCCAGCCAGGCGCCGTGGTAGCCGCCCACCAGGACGCCGCCGGGGACCGGGTCGGCGGCACACATCTGGAGGACGTACGGGAGCGGCACCCCGCTCGGTGCCTCGACGACGGTGGGGGAGGGCACCGCGCCGGACACGGTCAGGAGCAGGGTGCCGGGTTCGTGGGGCGCGCCGGTCGCGGCGTACCGGTGGGCGCCCGTCCGGGCCGCGACAGCGAGTTGCGCGAACGTCTCGGCGTTGGAGAAGAGCGTGGGCGCGCCGCCGAGTCCGGACTCCGCGGCCCGCACCCGCCGCCCCGGGGGCAGCGCCGGACCGCCCTCAGCGGCCCGGATCAGCGCGGACGCTTCACCGGAGACGAGTCGTTCCGGTACGCGGACGAGCCGGGCACGCAACGACCGCCCGCGCCGCCGGTCGCTCAGCCCGCGCTCGGCCAGCGCGTCCCGCACCGACCGCTCGGCCGTGTCCTTGGTCACGCCGACCACCAGCGTGCGGGCGCCGAGGGCTTCGGCGGCGAGCAGCGCGCCGTCCAGGACGAGGTGCGGCGCGCGGCACAGCAGAACGGTGTCCTTGCGGCAGGCGGGCTCGCCCTCGCAGCCGTTGACCACGACCGCTGGCCGGACGCCGGAGTGCCGCGCGTGGTGGGCCACCGCCTCCAGCTTCCGTACGAGGGGGAAGCCCGCGCCGCCACGCCCGCGCAGGGCGATGGCGCCGGCCAGCTCGGTCAGCCGGTCGATGGACAGGGACGGCGGTGAGCCGTGGGTGAGCAGGTGGGCCCGGCGGCCGAGGCGCTCGGCCTCGTCGAAGCCCGCGGTCAGCCGGGGCGGGCCGATGGCGTGGACGGGCGGGACGTCGGGCAGCGGGCCGGTCACGGTCGGCTCCTGCCGTGCGAGGCGGGAGGGGCCGGGACGGGGTGGAGCGCGTGCCGTCCGTACGGCGGCGCGGAGTCGGACGGTGAGGAGTCCGAGTACGGGGATGCGGGGGGCTGGGGCGGTGGAGGTGGCGGGGGGCCGGCAGTACGGGCGTGCAGGCGGGCCCGTAGGACGTGCGGGAGGAAAGCGCGCGCCAGGAGGGCGGCGGCGACGGCCGCCAGGCACAGCGCGTACCCGGTGGTGACCCACCCGGAGGGGGCACGCCCGGCCTTCAGGCCGTGGACGAGCGCCAGACACCACGCCGGGTACGCGCAGGCGTGCAGGGCGCGCCAGCGCTCCGAGGCCCGGCCGCGGCCGGCGAAGGCGCTGCGGAGCGCGCCGGTCGCGGCGGCCAGCACCATCAGGTAGCCGGCCACGGCGCCGAAGCCGATCAGTGCGGAAGCGCCGGCGGGTGTCCTGGTGAACGGCAGCAGTGCGTTGAGTACGTGCGCGTGCCCCTCGGCGACCTTGACCGCGATGTGCAGGGCCAGGAAGCCGAGCGAGGCGGTGCCCAGGGCCCGGTGGACGCCCTGGGCGAGCAGCCGGCTGCGGGGCAGCAGGAGCGTACGGCCTGCGGCGACCAGCCCCCAGACGACGGCGGCCGTGAGGGAGACGAGCGTCAGCACACCGCCCGTGAAGTCGAGGAAGCCGCGCAGCGGGTCGGTCCCGGAGAGCAGGAGGAGGGCGAGGGCGGCGACGGCCCCGGCGGCGACTGCGGGGCGGCGGCGCAGGCGCGGGCGGCGCGGGACCGGGACCGGGGCCGTCGCCGGTCCTGGAGGGGTGGTGCGGCGCGGGCTGACCCGGAGGCCATGACGGCGCGGGCCGGGGGAGGGGCGGGACAGGCCCGGGTGGCGGCCCGGAAGGCGGAACGGGAGACGGACAGGGAGGCGGGGTAAGCCGGGGGGCCGCGGGCCGGAGGCGGCACGGCTCTTGCGGTGGGGACGCATGCGGGAAAAGTAGGGCGGTGCGGGATCGGGGCGGCGGGCTTTCCGTAAGCGGAGTGCTGCGGGGTGGCGCGCTGCTACCGTCGGCTGTCGGGCTTGTTCGAGGGAGTCGGTACCGGGCTTGCCCGAGGAGGTTCGTCCGGACCGAGGAGCGGCCTCGGTACCGAAGAGGCTCCTCGGTCCTGGCCGAGGGGGAGTCCGTGAGGCTCGTTCGAGGAAGCTGGTCGGAATCGGCCGAGCACGCCTGTCAGGCCCGGTCGACCGTGTCGTGACCGGATCCGGCCGAGCCATGACCGGGTTCGACCGAGCTGTGACGTGGGTCCGGGCCAGCCGTGGCGTGGGTCCGACCGAGCCGTGGTGCCGGTCCGACGGAACCGTGGCGCGGGTCCAGAGGAAGCCGCCCCGCGGATCCTGAAGGGCGGTCGCGGACGCCCGCCACCCGCCTTCGCCCCGCCCCGGAGCCCCCGCCCGCCGGGCCGCCGCCCGTTCCGCGGCGGGACGGCTCCCAGCGGGCCCGGCGGCCCCTGCGGTACCCTGACGCCATGCGTGCCGTACGCCTTCTGCTTAGCGGGCCGCGCTGATCAGTACCGACCGGTGAGCTTCCGGTCGGCATCGGCGCGGCGTCCCCTCCTGTGCGAGGGGTCTTTTTGTTTCCGCAAAAGTCGCACTTTTTCGCAGTAGCCGCAGGCAGAGACGACCGATGGAGCTTTGAGGACGATGACCGAGACGACTTCGGCTGCCGAGGTGGCAGCGCCGCACCGCTACACGGCAGCGCTGGCCGCCGACATCGAGGCGCGCTGGCAGGACTTCTGGGAGGCGGAGGGCACGTACGAGGCCCCGAACCCGAAGGGCGACCTGGCGGGCGACCCGGAGCTGGTGGCCAAGCCCAAGAAGTTCATCATGGACATGTTCCCGTACCCCTCGGGTGCGGGCCTGCACGTGGGCCACCCGCTCGGCTTCATCGCGACCGACGTGTACGGCCGCCACCTGCGCATGACCGGCCACAACGTGCTGCACACCCTGGGCTTCGACGCCTTCGGCCTGCCCGCCGAGCAGTACGCCGTGCAGACCGGCACGCACCCGCGGGTCTCCACCGAGGCCAACATCGTCAACATGCGGCGCCAGCTGCGCCGGCTGGGCCTGGGCCACGACCCGCGCCGCTCCGTCGAGACGATCGACCCGGACTACTACAAGTGGACCCAGTGGATCTTCGTCCAGATCTTCAACTCCTGGTACGACGCCGACGCGAAGAAGGCGCGCCCCATCGCCGAGCTGGTGGCGCAGTTCGAGGCCGGTGAGCGTACGACGCCGGACGGGCGCCCCTGGAGCGCGCTGAGCGCCGCCGAGCGCGCCGAGGTCCTGGGCGAGTACCGCCTGGCGTACGCCTCGGACGCGCCGGTCAACTGGTGCCCCGGTCTGGGTACCGTGCTGGCCAACGAGGAGGTCACCGCCGAGGGCCGGTCCGAGCGCGGCAACTACCCGGTCTTCAAGGCCAAGCTGCGCCAGTGGAACATGCGCATCACCGCCTACGCGGACCGTCTGCTGGAGGACCTGGACGGGCTGGACTGGCCGGACGCCATCAAGCTGCAGCAGCGCAACTGGATCGGCCGGTCCGAGGGCGCGCGGGTGGACTTCCCCGTAGGGGACGGGAAGATCACCGTCTTCACCACCCGCCAGGACACCCTGTTCGGTGCCACCTACATGGTGCTGGCGCCCGAGCACGAGCTGGTCTCCGGCGAGCGTTCGATCGTCCCGGACGCCTGGCCCGAGGACACCCACGAGGTCTGGACCGGCGGGTACGGCACCCCGGCCGAGGCCGTCGCCGCGTACCGCAAGCAGGCCGCGGCCAAGTCGGACGTCGAGCGGCAGGCCGAGGCCAAGGACAAGACCGGCGTCTTCACCGGCGCGTACGCGACCAACCCGGTCAGCGGCGAGCGCGTCCCGGTCTTCATCGCCGACTACGTGCTGATGGGCTACGGCACCGGCGCGATCATGGCCGTCCCGGCGCACGACAGCCGTGACTTCGCCTTCGCGCGCGCCTTCGAGCTGCCCATGCGCTGCGTCGTGGAGCCGTCGGACGGCCGTGACCAGGACCCCGCCACCTGGGAGGACGCCTTCGACTCGTACGAGGCGAAGATCGTCAACTCGGCGGGCGCCGACATCACGCTGGACGGCCTGACCGTCCCGGACGCCAAGATCAAGATCACCGAGTGGCTGGCCGCCGCCGGTATCGGCGAGGGCACCGTCAACTTCCGCCTGCGCGACTGGCTGTTCAGCCGCCAGCGTTACTGGGGCGAGCCCTTCCCGATCGTCTACGACGAGGACGGCGTCGCGCACGCGCTGCCCGAGTCGATGCTGCCGCTGCAGCTGCCCGAGGTCGACGACTACTCGCCGCGCACCTTCGACCCGGACGACGCCGACACCCAGCCCGAGACCCCGCTGTCCCGTAACGAGGACTGGGTCAACGTCGAGCTGGACCTGGGCGACGGCCCGAAGAAGTACCGCCGCGAGACCAACACCATGCCCAACTGGGCCGGTTCCTGCTGGTACGAGCTGCGCTACACCGACCCGCGCAACGGCTCTGCGCTGGTCGACCCGGAGGTCGAGCAGTACTGGATGGGCCCGCGCGAGGGGCAGCCGCACGGCGGTGTCGACCTGTACGTGGGCGGCCAGGAGCACGCCGTACTGCACCTGCTGTACGCGCGGTTCTGGTCCAAGGTGCTGCACGATCTGGGGCACATTGCGTCCTCCGAGCCGTTCCACAAGCTGTACAACCAGGGCATGATCCAGGCATTCGTCTACCGCGACAGCCGCGGCATCGCCGTACCCGCCGCCGAGGTGGAGGAGCGCGACGGCGCCTACTACTACCAGGGCGAGAAGGTCAGCCGCGTCCTGGGCAAGATGGGCAAGTCCCTGAAGAACGCCGTCACGCCCGACGAGATCTGCGGGGAGTACGGCGCGGACACCCTGCGCCTGTACGAGATGGCGATGGGCCCGCTGGACGTCTCCCGGCCGTGGGACACCCGCGCCGTGGTCGGCCAGTACCGTCTGCTGCAGCGGCTGTGGCGTAACGTCGTGGACGAGGCGACCGGCGAGGCCACCGTCGTCGACGCCGAGCCGGACGAGGACACGCTGCGCGCGCTGCACAAGGCGATCGACGGCGTCGGCCAGGACCTGGCCAACCTGCGCTTCAACACCGCCATCGCCAAGGTGACGGAGCTGAACAACCACCTGACCAAGGCGGGCGGCCCGGTCGCGCGCTCGGTGGCCGAGCGCCTGGTGCTGCTGATCGCCCCGCTGGCCCCGCACATCGCCGAGGAACTGTGGCGCAAGCTGGGCCACACCGACTCGGTCGTCCACCAGGACTTCCCCGTCGCCGACCCGGCCTACGTGGTCGACGAGACCGTGACCTGCGTCGTGCAGATCAAGGGCAAGGTCAAGGCGCGCCTGGAGGTCTCGCCGTCCGTATCGGACGCGGACCTGGAGGCGGCGGCGCTGGCGGACCCGGCGGTCGTGGCGGCGCTGGACGGCGCGGGCATCCGCAAGGTGATCGTGCGGGCGCCGAAGCTGGTGAACATCGTCCCTGCGTGACGCGCTGATCCCGGTGCCGTGGCCCTTCGGGGGCATGGCTGAGGGATGACCACTAAGGGCAGGTTGGGGGTTCGAAGGGAACCCCCGACCTGCCCTTGGCGTTTACGGTGGAAGAGCCGGAACCCCGGCGCCTCCGCCCACCGCGCCGTTGCCATCGAGGAGAAACCATGGAAGCCGTCGCCGCGATCTTCGGGCTCCTCTTTCTGCTGCTCGTCGCGGCCGGCGTCTTCGTCACGGTCAAGGCCGTCAAGGCGGCCAAGCGCGGGGTGGACCGCGGGGTGGCACAGGCGCGCCGGACCGTCGAGGACACCACGCTCAGGGCCCGGCAGTTCACCCAGCCCGGTGTGGCCGGTGAGCTGGCCCAGCTACGGCTGTCGCTGCGTACGTCCATGCGGGCCACCCAGGACGTGCTGCACGCCGGCGCCGAGCAGGACACCTCGCTGACCGAGGCGCTGGGCCTCTTCGAGCGGCTCAGCGCCCACGGTCACGAGTTGGACGACGAACTCAAGCGGCTGGAGCGGGAGCCCGACAAGGCCAGCGTCACGGCCCGGCTGCCCGAGCTGCGCGAGCGGCTGGAGCGCATCACACACTCCGCGGAGTCGCTGCGCTGGGCCGCCCGGGACCGCGCACGGCAGTTCGCCGACGACGACCTCGCCGCGCTCGGCGAGCAGATCGACATGGAGGCCGGAGCGCTGCGGCACTGGTCGAAGGAGCCGCTGGAGGACCGCATCGAGGCGTCCGGGAGCGGCCCGGCGGCTGCCGACGGGGCCGCGGCGCCCGGGGGTGCGTCCGGGGCTTCTTCGGAAGGGGCCGCGGGCCGGAAGCCGTGGGGGTCCGCCGAGGACGAGACGCCCGCCATCACAGCCCGGGACCCGCGTACGCAGCCCACGTACGCATGGCAGAAGGCACCGCGCACGGAGCGGACGACCTGAGCGCGGAGGGGCGGGCGGCAGGGAGCACATCGGCCGGGGCGAGCAACCGGCAGTCGCTGCCGGGCGTCTTCCTCCCGGTACCGTCCGACGCCGGCGGATCTTGGTAGGGGCCCGCACTGTCGGCCTCCGGGATCCCCGGATAACCTCCCAGTCATGTCCCGCCATGTCGCGATCGTCACCGATTCAACGGCCTACCTGCCGCGGGCGGCACTGCAGCGCCACCGGATCACGGCGGTACCGCTCACCGTCGTCCTCGGTGACCAGGCCCTGGAGGAGGGCACCGAGATCTCGGCGAGATCGGTCGCCCAGGCCCTGCAGAAGCGCAAGTACGTGACGACATCGCGGCCGAGCCCCGAGGCTTTCGCGTCCACCTACCGGGCCATCGCCGAGGCGGGGGCCGGAAGCATCGTCTCGCTCCACCTGTCCTCGGAGTTCTCCGGCACGTACGACGCGGCGGTGCTGGCGGCCGCCGCGGCCCCCGTACCGGTGCGGGTCGTGGACACCGGCATGGTCGCCATGGCGCTCGGCTTCTGCGCCCTGGCGGCGGCCGAGGCCGCGGAGTCCGGCGGCAGCCTGGACGAGGCGGTGGCCGCGGCCGAGAAGCGTGCCGAGCAGACGTCCGCCTACTTCTACGTCGACACCCTCGACTACCTGCGACGGGGCGGCCGGATCGGGGCGGCGCAGGCGCTCCTCGGCTCGGCCCTCGCGGTCAAGCCCCTGCTCCAGCTCGCCGAGGGGCGGATCGACCTCTTGGAGAAGGTCCGTACGGCGTCGAAGGCGATCGCCCGGCTGGAGGAGATCGCCGTGGAGCGGGCCGGGGAGGCGCAGGTGGATGTCGCCGTGCACCATCTCGCGTCGGCCGAACGGGCGGACGCGCTCGCGGCACGGCTGCGCGAGCGGGTGCCGGGGCTGGCCGAGCTGCATGTGAGCGAGGTGGGAGCGGTGATCGGGGCGCACACGGGGCCGGGGCTGCTGGGGGCTGTGGTCTCGCCGCGTTAGCGCGGAATCCTCCTCGGATAGCGCGGAGATGCTCCTTGGCCGGCGCGGAAGGCCTCCTTCGGGTGACGTGGTTATCCACAACGGGCCGGTTATCCCCGGGATTTGACGGCTCGCAGCGGGATCGGCGCGAAGTGTCTAACGTTCGCGGGCATGACGCCACAATCACTCTCCGTAACCAATCCCTTCGATGGGTCGGCCACCGGCCCTGGCTGGGGCTCCGACCCTGGCTCCAGCTCCGGACCGCGCGGGCGGGCCGCCCGGCGTGCGGAGACCGCCGCGGCGGTACGTACGCGGGCCGCGGGCCTGTTCCGGGGCCCACCTGGCCCGGACCGGAGTGCGAGCCCTGCGGAAGCGGACGGCAGTCCACCGACGTCGGGCAGTCCACCGTCTCCGGGCGACCTGTCGGCTTCAGGCGTTTCCGGTGCTCCGAGCGTTCCCGGTACTCCAGGCACTCCCGACACCCCAGCCGCGTCAGCCGATGACGACCTGACCGCTGACCGGGCCCAGGCCGCCCGCGAAGGCGCACCTCCCGACCGTGCCGCCCGGCTGGCGCTCGCCGTGCGGGAGCGGCTGCCGCTGTGGGTGCAGTCGAGATGCGCGATCGCCCCCAAGACGCTGGCTGCCCTGGTCGTGGTGTTCGCGGTGGCGGTGGCCTTCGCGGTCCACCACTTCTGGGTGGCCCGGCCCGAGCCCGTCCGTGTACCGCCCGCCGCCCGGGCCCCGGCGCTGCCGAATCCCGCCCCGGCGCCGCAGCCGCAGGTGGCGGCGCCGACGCCGGGAGGCGCGCCGCCGACCGCCGCGGGACGGCTCCTCGTGGTCGACGTGGTCGGGAAGGTGCACCGTCCCGGCATCCATCGCCTGCCGCAGGGAGCCCGGGTCGCCGACGCGCTGAGAGCGGCGGGCGGAGTGCTGGACGGTGCGGACACCCGAGGGCTGAACCGGGCGCGGCTGCTGGTCGACGGGGAGCAGATCGCCGTGGATGTCGCAGGGGCGGCGCCGGGCGCGGCAGGTCAGGGGGCGGGCACGGGCCCCGGAGCGGCCACGGGAGCCGGGGCCGGAGCGGTTGCCGGGGCGGGCACCGGCGGCGGCACGGCTTCCGGGAGCGCCGGCGCGTCCGGTGGTACGGGCGCCGGAGCCGCCCCCGTCAGTCTGAACACCGCGACCGCGGAACAGCTCGACAGCCTGCCCGGAGTCGGCCCCGTCCTCGCCCGGCACATCATCGAGTACCGCACCGCACACGGCGGCTTCACCTCCGTGGAACAGCTCCGTGAAGTGAACGGCATCGGTGATCGCCGCTTCGCCGACCTGCGGCCTCTGGTCCAGCCATGACCCCGTACCCCACCACGCCGCCCCAGCCGCCTCCATCACCTCAGCCGCCCCCACCGCCCCAGCCCTCCGGCCCCCACACCGCACCCGGCGCCACCCCCGGCCGAACGGCCGACCGAACCGCCGTCCACGCGGCGGCACCCTCCCCCTACGGCGCCGCCGATCCCCGCCGGCCGGATGAAGCCGTCGATCTTCGACTGGCCGGGCCCGCGGCGGCCGCGTGGGGTGCGGCGGCACTGGCCCTGGGGTGGTCCGGCGGCTCGGTGGCGGTGGTGTGTGCCGCGGCCGTGGTGCTGGCGGCGGTCGTGGTCGTCGCCGCGGTCCGCCGGCCGCGACGGCGGGCCGCCGGCGCCTCGGTCGCCCTCGCCGCAGTGCTGCTCGGCGCGGTCGCCGGAGCCGCGTCCGCCGCTCTGCACGCGGCGGACGTACGGCGCGGCCCGCTGCCGGAACTGGCGCGCCGGCACGCCCCGGTCACGGCCGAGGTGGAGCTGACCGGCGATCCGCGGCTGACCCGCCCACGGGTGAGCGGCGCCCGGCAAGCGCCGCCCGCCGTCGTGTTCACCGCGGAGGTCCTCCGCGTCACCGCACCGGACGGCTCGGTGACCGCCACCCGTACCCCCGTACTGGTCGTCGTGCACCGCACGAAGCGCCTCGCCGACTGGCAGCGCCTCCTGCCCTCGACCCGCGTCCGGGTCGCGGCCCGCGCGGCACCACCCCTCCGGCCGTCCGACCGGGCCGCGGCCGCCCTACGGGTCACCACGGGATCAGAACCGCACGTGCTGGCCGCCCCCGACGCGTTGCAGCGACTCGCCGGTGACCTGCGGGCCGGACTCCGGGAGGCCAGCGACGACCTGAGCCCCGATGCCCGTGCCCTCCTGCCGGGCCTGGTGGTCGGTGACACCGCGCGGGTACCGCCCGACCTCGACGACGCCTTCCGCACCACCGACCTGACCCACCTGCTCGCCGTCTCCGGCAGCAACCTGACCATCCTGCTCGTGCTGCTCATCGGCCCGCCCCACCTCGCCGTACGGGCCGAACGCCGTGGTCTGGCACCGCTCCTGGGCCTCTCGCTGCGCACCACCGCCCTCATCGGCGGATCGATCGCCCTCGCCTTCGTGATCGTCTGCCGCCCCGACCCCAGCGTGCTGCGCGCCGCCGCCTGCGGACTGGTCACCCTGCTGGCGATCGGGACGGGACGCCGTCGTTCGCTCGTCCCCGCGCTCGCCGCCGCCGTCCTGGTACTCGTGCTCTACGACCCCTGGCTCGCCCGCAGTTACGGTTTCCTGCTGTCCGTACTGGCCACCGGCGCCCTGCTCACCCTCGCCCCTCGCTGGAGCGCGGCCCTGCAACGCCGCCGCGTGCCGCCCCGCCTCGCCGAGGTGCTCGCCGCGGCGGCCGCGGCGCAGGCGGTCTGCGCGCCCGTCGTCGTGGTGCTCGCCGCACGCGTCGGTCTCGTCGCCGTCCCCTGCAACCTGCTGGCCGAACTCGCCGTCGCCCCGGCCACCGTCCTGGGGTTCGCGGCACTCGCCACCGCACCGTTCGCGCCGCCCCTGGCCCACGCCCTGGCCTGGTGCGCGAGCTGGCCGACCGAGTGGATCGCCGGTGTGGCCCGTACGGGGGCGGGCCTGCCCGGGGCGGAGGCGGATTGGCCGGGCGGATGGGCCGGAGCGCTGCTGCTGGCCGTCGTGACGGTGGCGTTCGTCCTGGTGGGACGGCGGATGTCACGTCGGCCCTGGCTGTGCGTCCTCGGCGTCCTGGCACTGCTCGTCGCGGTGCTGCGGCCGGCCCCGGTCACCCGTGTCGTCACCGGCTGGCCGCCTCCCGACTGGCGAGCGGTGGCCTGTGACGTGGGACAGGGCGACGGTCTGGTGTTCGCGGCGGGGGAGGGCACCGCCCTGGTCGTGGACACCGGCCCGGAGCCGGACGCCATCGACCGTTGCCTGACCGACTTGGGCGTACGCCGTATCGCGCTGCTCGTCCTCACCCACTTTCACGCCGACCACGTCAGCGGACTGCCCGGCGCCTTGCGCGGGCGTTCGGTCGGTGCCATCGAGACCACGACCCTGCCCGAGCCGCCCGGGCAGGCCGCCTTCGTGCACCGCACCGCGGCGGCCGCGGGCGTGCCGGTGGTCGGTTCCACGCCGGGGGAGCGGCGCAGCGTCGGCCCGCTCAGCTGGGAGGTCCTGTGGCCGCCCGGCACCGGACCGGGCCACCCCTTTTCCGCGCCCGCCACACGTGCTGTCGAAGGTCCCAACGACGCCAGCGTGACGCTGCTGCTGCGCACCGCCGGGCTGAGCTTCCTTCTCCTCGGCGACCTCGAACCGGTCGCGCAGCAAGCGTTGTCGACCGCGTACCCCGACCTGAGCGCCGTGGACGTCCTCAAGGTCGCACACCACGGGTCCGCGTACCAGGACCCGCAACTGATACGCCGCCTGGCGCCGCGCGTCGCCCTGATCAGCTGCGGCGCCGGCAACCCGTACGGTCATCCGGCGCCGCGCACCGTCCAGTCGCTGCGCTTTCAAGGAGCACGGGTGCTGCGTACGGACACCGACGGCGCCGTCGCGGTACTGGGCGGCGCGGACCGGCTGACCACCACCGTCAGGGGCCGCAGGCGGAGCCCGGCGCGCTCGCCAGGTCGGCGCACGGCACGTGCCGGTACTTGCGCAGGATGTTCTTCGCCGTGCCGGAGTCCATGAACGCCCGGAACTTCGCGGCGAGCGAGCCCGCCTCGGGCGGCCCGTACGTGTAGAGGTACTCCACCGTCCAGAAGGGATAGCCATGTTGACCGGCCCACTCGATGTCGGGCTCCCGCCCGTTCGGCCGGACGCGGGTCACCTGCGGATTCTTGGCCGCCGCGTACTCCTCCGCGTACCCGATCGCGCCCGGCACGCGGCCGACCGTGTCCGGCAGGCTGCCGGTGCTGTGCGCCTCGCAGCGCGTGACGCGGGCCGCCGCGTCCCGGTCCTTGCCGTTGCATTCGTACGACGACACCGTGCCCGGCTCCGAGCCGCGCAGCACGGCCGTCTCGAACGCCCGCCGGGTGCCGGACGCCGCGTCCCGGCCGACGATGCGGACCGGCAGGTCGCTGCCGCCGAGCTGCTTCCAGTGGGTGCACCGGCCGTCGTAGATGCCGCGCACCTGCTCGGAGGTGAGGTTGACGACGCCGGTCCGGCCGTTGACGACCATGCCGAGCAGGATGACGCCGGCCCGCCGCCCCGCCGGCTCCCGGTAGATGGCCGGCGCGGCGACGTCCGACACAGCCAGGAACGTCGGACCGACGGCCGGCGCGGATCTCCTGGCCCGGTTCAGCCGCCCCAGCCCGGACAGGCTGCCGCTCTCCGCCACCTCGATCTCGGCTCCCCGGCAGCGGGCCGTGTACTGCCGGGCGATGTCCTGCATCGGCGGTGCGAAGGCACTGGAGCCGTCGACGGTCAGCCGCCCGGTCGCGCTCTCCGCACTTGCCGCCCCGGTGGGCCCGTTGAGCAACAGCCCGCCCAGCAGGCCGACCAGGATGATGCAGACGCCGCCCAGCCCGAGGCCCAGTTCGCGCGGTCCCCAGCGCTGCGCGTTGCGCCGGATCCGCCCGCCGCTGAGGAACCCGCCGACGACGAGTTCGCCCGGCCGGCCGCCGCCCGCGCCCCCTCCACGGCTGCGGTGCGCCCCGCCTCCGTTCCGGTCCCCGTTCCCGTCCTCCGCCGACAACAGGACCAGCAGCTTGAAGTGGTCACGCTCGTTCAACGGCACCCTGGGGATGACGAGCCGGCCACCGTCGTGCCGCAGACCGCCGCCGTTGCGGGTGAGCATCCCGACCAGGTCAGGCGGGTTGGCGTCCGGCACCTCCACCCCGATCACCGTGCGCCCGGTGAACTCGGCCGTCAGCGGCTCCTGGTAGTCCTGCCGCACGATGTCCTCGCCGCCGTCGTTCTCGAACCGCAGCAGCGCCAGAGTGGCGTCGGTGATCTCCTGGCCCTGCCTGAGCAGCCGCGGTTGCACCAGGCTGTGGGCGTCCCGCGGGTTCATGCCGATCGCGGTGTCCATCCGGACGCGGTGACCGACGCTCTTGCGGCCCGGCAGGAACCGCTGAACGGCCCAGAGCACGGCCGTCGCGACGAGACCCGCAGCGGCGAGGAGCGTCTCGGTGTCCGGCAGGGGCACGACTACCTTGCACAGCCGATCGGATGGCGGAATGCCTGCAATGCAGGGACAGGGGAGGCGGCCCGGTACGCCTTCGGCATCCCGTCATCAGAGGTTCGTCCGCTGTTAGCGCGGCCGGTGACGGCAGGGGGCCTGTCGCATCCGGCCACCCCGTTAATCAGGACCTGTAAACTCCAGAAATATGAGGATGAGCGAGGGCGTCGAATGGGCCCTGCACTGTTGTGTGACCCTGGCCTCGCTCGGCGACGCGCGTCCCGTGTCGACAGCCCGGCTCGCCGCCTCCTTCGATCTGCCCCAGGCGTATCTGAACAAGCGGCTCCAGGCCCTGGTCCGGGCCGGTGTCCTGACTTCGACCCCGGGCGCCCGCGGCGGCTTCCGGCTGGCCAGGCCGCCCGAGCAGATCTCCCTGATGGATGTCGTCGCCGCCATCGAGGGCACCGACGACGTCTTCCGGTGCACCGAGATCCGCCGCCAGGGCCCCGGTTCCGGAGCGCCCGACCGGGACTTCCGCCGCCCCTGCGGCATCTCCACCGCGATGCGCAGGGCCGAGCTGGCCTGGCGCCGCGAACTGGCCAAGCAGACCGTTGCCGACCTCCTGGCCGGCGTCCCTGGACCGGCCGCGGAGCGCACCCGCCGCTGGTTCGCGACCGAGAGGACGAGCACCTGATGGACTCCCCGCAGACCCGGTCCGCGTCCCAGCCCGTCCCGCCGAGACCGCCGACCTCCCATCAGCCGACACCTCAGGAAGCGCCGACATCTCCGGGACCGCCGGCGTTCCCGACCTCGGCGGCCCCCGCGGCGTCGGCGCCGTCCCAGGCTCAGGAGGATTCCCCAGCATCGGCGTCATCTCCGGTCCCTGCGGAGCCCCCGACCCCTGCGGAGCCCCCGACCCCTGCGGAGCCCCCGACCCCTGCGGAGCCCCCGGCCCCTGCGGAGCCCCCGGCCCCTGCGGAGCCCCCGACCCCTGCGCAATCCCCGCCCCCTGCGGACGGCGGGAAGTCGGCCGGTCGGCCCTCGGATGCCGAGCGGATGCGGGCCGAGCCGCTCGACCAGGCGCGTACCGATGCCTACCTGCGGCGAATCGGTGCCGACCGTCCGGCGGTGCCCGACACCGAGGCGCTGCACGACCTGCATCTGCGGCACCTGCGGACCGTCCCCTTCGAGAACCTCTCCGTCCACCTCGCCGAGGACGTGGCTCTGGAGTACAGGCCGCTGGTGGACAAGGTCGTCGGTGCCTCACGCGGCGGCTTCTGCTACGAACTCAACGGCGCCTTCGCCGCCCTGCTCCGCGCCCTCGGCTACCGCGTCGAACTGCTCGCCGCCCGGGTCTTCGGCCCGGAAGGCCCCGGCATCCCGTACGACCACCTCGCGCTGCGCGTCCACACCGCCGACGGACAGGGCGGACCGTGGCTCGCCGACATCGGCTTCGGCAGGAACAGCCAGTACCCGCTCCGTCTGGACAGCCGCGACCAACAGCCCGACCCCGCCGGACTGTTCCGCATCGAGGAGACCGCCGACGGCGACCTCGACGTCCTGCGGGACGGTGTGCCCCAGTACCGGCTGGAACAGCGGCCGCGTGCCCTGGCCGACTTCGCGGCGGGCTGCTGGTACCACCGCACCTCGCCGGACTCGCCCTTCACCCGGTCACTGGTCTGCTCCCGGCTGACGGAGACCGGCCGCGTCACCCTCTCCGGCCGTACGCTCGTGATCACCGACGCCGACGGCGGCCGGGACGAGCGAGAACTGTCCGAGGCCGAGGTGCTCCCCGCCTACCGCACCCACTTCGGCATCACGCTGGACCGGATACCGGAGCTGCGCGGCTGACGTGCGCCTGCCCCGGCTGCGGCACCTTACGGGCGGGCGCTGCGCGACCGGCAGACGGCCGACGCGTCACTCGGCCTCCAGCCAGCCCTCGTACTCATCGGCCAGGGCGTCCAGCTTCGCCGGGTCGTGGACCCCGGTGGGATCTTCGACGACCACCAGCCACTGGGCGTCCTCGGCGTCGTCCTCGCCCGCCAGGGCGTCCCGGACGAGCTGGGGTTCCTCCGTGACGCCGAAGCGCTCGGCCAGCGCCTCGGCGACCTCCTCGGCGGAGTCGCGGTCGGGCAGCACCAGAACATGTCGTACATCGCTCACCCGGTCATTGTCCCGGTCGTCGTCCGGCGGCGCGGGCCGGGCACCACGCCGCCGCCAGTGATGCCACCGCCAGTGACGCGGCTGCCAGTGGCGCCGCCGTCAGTGGCATCGCTGTCGGTGGCGTCGCTGTCAGTGGGGCGTGGGATGCTGGTGCGCGATGGCCAGGAAAGCAGCAAACGACGACCCGCTCGCCCCGCTCACGCTCGCCGTGGGCCAGGAGGACCTGCTCCTGGACCGCGCCGTGCAGCAGGTGGTGGCGGCGGCCCGCGCCGCCGACGCGGACACCGATGTGCGCGACCTCACCCCCGACCAGCTCCAGCCGGGCACGCTGGCCGAGCTGACCAGCCCGTCGCTGTTCGCCGAGCGCAAGGTCGTGGTGGTCCGCAATTCCCAGGACCTGTCCGCCGACTCGGTCAAGGACGTCAAGAAGTACCTCGGCTCCCCGGTCGAGGAGATCACCCTCGTGCTGCTGCACGCCGGCGGCGCCAAGGGCAAGGGCCTGCTGGACGCCGCCCGCAAGGCCGGTGCGCGGGAGGTCGCCTGCGCCAAGATGACCAAGCCCGCCGACCGCCTCGCCTTCGTGCGCGGTGAGTTCCGTACGGCGGGACGGTCCGCCACCCCGGAGGCGTGCCAGGCGCTGGTGGACGCGCTCGGCAGTGACCTGCGCGAACTGGCCTCGGCCTGTTCGCAGCTGGTCGCCGACATCGAGGGCACCATCGACGACGCCATCGTGGCCCGCTACTACCGCGGCCGCGCCGAGGCGTCCAGCTTCACCGTCGCGGACCGTGCCGTGGAGGGCCGGGCCGCCGAGGCGCTGGAGGCGCTGCGCTGGGCCATGTCGACGGGCGTCGCCCCCGTCATGATCACCAGCGCGCTCGCCCAGGGCGTCCGCGCCATCGGCAAGCTGGCCTCCGCCCCGCGCGGCGCCCGCCCAGGCGACCTCGCCCGCGAGCTGGGCATGCCTCCCTGGAAGATCGACCGGGTGCGGCAGCAGATGCGCGGCTGGTCGGCGGACGGCGTGGCGACGGCGCTGCGTGCGGTGGCCGACGCCGACGCCGGCGTCAAGGGCGGCGGTGACGACCCCGAGTACGCACTGGAGAAGGCCGTCGTCACCATCGCCCGCGCCGCCCGCTCCCGCTGACCGCCGGGGGAGCGGAAAGGGCCGGGGCCCGGCCTCAGCTCCGCAGTTTGCGGAGCGTCTCCGTCGCGCTCGCCTTGAGCATCCCGGTGACCTGCTCGGTCGTCGGTGGCTTCGCCGAGCTGCTGCGGGAGGTGTAGCTCGACCAGGTGAGCTGGTAGGTCGCCCAGCCGTCGCGGACCCCGAGGATCACGTACGAGCCGCTGCTGTCGTCGGACCGGCGGACGAGGTACGCCTCGTCACCGATGCCCGGCACCGGGGTGACCTGGTACGAGATCGAGCTGCGCTGGCTCCCGTACGCGCGGTAGCTGTCCGCGAACTCGGCCGCCGGGTCGGTCTTCTTGTGCAGGGTGGCGCTGCTGTAGACCCAGGTCGAGGAGTAGTCGTTGCCGTCCGCACCGGACGGCTTCAGCTCGGCGTTGCACCACATCGAATCCAGCGCGCCCTGCTGGACACCGCTGTACTGCGGATTCTGCGCGCTGCTGCCGGAGGACCCCGACGACGAGGAGCCCCCGGCCGGTTTGATCTTGAAGTTCGCGCTCTCGAACGGCGTGAACGCGGTCCGGTCGCACAGGTCGGACGTGTACGAGTAGCCCGCCAGGTCGGGATCGGGCCGCGCGTCCCCGAAGGCACCGACGGCGAAGAGGATCGCCCCGCCCATCGCCGAAGCGGCGACCGCCCCGCCGAGCGCCCACAGCCAGTGCTGCGCCGTACCTCCGCCACCGGTACCGCCCGCGCCGGACCCGGGTCCAGCCCCAGCCCCAGGCCCAGGCCCAGGCCCCTGAGCGTAAGGATTGTGCTGCGGCACCCCGGGCCCGTACGGCCCCGGTCCTACTCCTGGCGCCGGTCCCGCTCCTGCCCCCGGCCCCGGCCCTGCCCCCGGCCCCGGCCCTGCCCCCGGCTGGTGCGGCAGGGGCGGTGGCTGGGAGGGAGCGGACGGCTGTGGCTGCGCGTAGGGATGGTGCTGGTCCCCCGGAATCGACATGCGCGGCAGCGTAGCGGACCCGAACCGGCCACATGGCCGTAATTGTGACCTGAGCCACACCGCCCCCGCCCCCGCCCCACACCAGCCCCGCACCCGCCCCGCGCCGGCCCGCAACCGCGCCACACCGGCCCCGCGCCCGCCCCGCCCCCGCCCCGCGCCGGCCCGCAACCCGCCCCACACCAGCCCCGCGCCCGCCCCGCCCCCGTCCCGCAGCCACCTCGCGCCCGCCCCCATGCCCAAGCGCCCCCACCCCCGCCCCCCCACGACAACGACAAAAGACCCCGCGCCACCCTGGGAAAGGGCGACCGCGAGGTCCTTCGTCTCAAGCTGTGTGTGCGCCGCACCCGCGTGGCGAACGCAGGCCGTGTGCGGCGCGGTGGTGCACCGGAAGGAGCGGAGAGAGGGGCCGCTGGGCCCTTACCGGCAGTGGTGAAGCGTCAGAACAGGTCAGGCCTTGAGGGCCGCGACCTTCTTGGCCAGCGCCGACTTCTTGTTGGCGGCGGCGTTCTTGTGGATGACACCCTTGCTGACGGCCTTGTCCAGCTTCTTGGCGGCCTCGGCCTGGGCGGTGGCGGCCTTCTGCAGGTCACCGGCCTCCACGGCCTCACGGGTGCGACGGATCGCGGTACGCAGCGAGGACTTGACAGCCTTGTTGCGCTGACGAGCCTTCTCGTTGGTCTTGATCCGCTTCATCTGGGACTTGATGTTCGCCACGAAAGAGCCTTTTCAGGTTCGTTGGAATTTCGAGTTGCGCCTCGTACGAGAGAGGGCACAAAGCGCAGTGGACCAGGCTACCAGCAGCCTCCTCGGCCTCCCAAACCGGACCAGGACCGCCGCGCATGGGACCATGGGGGGACGAAAAACAACCGAGTCCCGCCTACCCGCGTTCTCTGAATGGACCCTGCGTGCCCGCGACCCCTACGAACGTGCCGGAGCCGAGCCGTACCGCCCCGGCTCTCATCCGTAACTTTTGCATCATCGCGCACATCGACCACGGCAAGTCCACGCTTGCCGACCGGATGCTCCAGCTGACCGGCGTCGTCGAGCAGCGGCAGATGCGCGCGCAGTACCTCGACCGCATGGACATCGAGCGCGAGCGCGGCATCACGATCAAGTCCCAGGCGGTCCGGCTGCCCTGGGCCCGCAGCGACGAGGACAGTGGCGCGACCCACATCCTCAACATGATCGACACCCCGGGCCACGTGGACTTCACGTACGAGGTCTCGCGCTCCCTCGCCGCGTGCGAGGGCTGCATCCTCCTCGTGGACGCCGCCCAGGGCATCGAGGCGCAGACCCTCGCCAACCTGTACCTGGCGATGGAGCACGACCTCCAGATCATTCCGGTGCTGAACAAGATCGACCTGCCGGCCGCGCAGCCCGAGAAGTTCGCCAAGGAGCTGGCCAACCTCGTCGGCTGCGAGCCCGAGGACGTGCTGAAGGTCTCCGCGAAGACCGGTGAGGGCGTCGCCGAGCTGCTCGACAAGGTCGTCCGCGACGTGCCGGCCCCGGTCGGCGTCAAGGACGCGCCCGCCCGCGCGATGATCTTCGACTCGGTCTACGACGCGTACCGCGGCGTCGTGACGTACGTGAAGGTCGTCGACGGCACGCTCGGCAAGCGCGAGCGGATCCGGATGATGTCCACCGGCGCAGCCCACGAGCTGCTGGAGATCGGCACGAACTCGCCCGAGATGAAGGCCGCCGACGGCCTGTCCGTGGGCGAGGTCGGCTACCTGATCACCGGCGTGAAGGACGTCCGCCAGTCCAAGGTCGGCGACACCATCACCCAGCTCAGCAAGGGAGCCGACCAGCCGCTGGGCGGCTACAAGGACCCGAAGCCGATGGTCTTCTCCGGCCTGTACCCGCTCGACGGCTCCGACTACCCGGAGCTGCGCGACGCCCTGGACAAGCTCCAGCTCAACGACGCCGCGCTGGTCTACGAGCCGGAGACCTCCGCGGCCCTCGGCTTCGGCTTCCGCGTCGGCTTCCTGGGCCTGCTGCACCTGGAGGTCATCCGCGAGCGCCTGGAGCGCGAGTTCGGCCTCGACCTGATCGCCACCGCCCCCAACGTGGTCTACCGCGTGGACATGGAGGACGGCGCCGAGCACGAGGTCACCAACCCCAGCGAGTTCCCGACCGGCAAGATCGACAAGGTCCACGAGCCGGTCGTACGGGCCACGATCCTGGCGCCCAGCGAGTTCATCGGCGCGATCATGGAGCTGTGCCAGACCCGGCGCGGCAACCTGCTCGGCATGGACTACCTCTCCGAGGACCGGGTCGAGATCCGCTACACCCTCCCGCTCGCCGAGGTCGTCTTCGACTTCTTCGACCAGCTCAAGTCCAAGACCCGCGGTTACGCCTCGCTGGACTACGAGCCCACCGGCGAGCAGGCCGCCGACCTGGTCAAGGTCGACATCCTGCTGCACGGCGACAAGGTCGACGCGTTCTCCGCGATCTGCCACAAGGACAAGGCGTACGCGTACGGCGTGCGGCTGGTCGCCAAGCTGCGCGAGCTGATCCCGCGGCAGAGCTTCGAGGTGCCGATCCAGGCCGCCATCGGCAGCCGGGTCATCGCCCGTGAGACGGTCCGCGCCATCCGCAAGGACGTGCTCGCCAAGTGCTACGGCGGTGACATCTCCCGTAAGCGGAAGCTGCTGGAGAAGCAGAAGGAAGGCAAGAAGCGGATGAAGATGGTCGGCAGCGTGGAGGTCCCGCAGGAGGCCTTCATCGCCGTGCTGTCCTCCGACTCCGACGGCGACTCCAAGGGCAAGAAGTAGCCGCGTAGGCGGGCGGTCCGGGCCTGTGGGCCGGCCGCCCGCCGCCCGCGCGTCCAGCCTCCGCCGCCCGCGCGTCCAGCCCCCGGCCGATCCCGGCCGGGGGCTGAGTGCTGTCACGGAACGGGCGTCCGGTCCGTACGGCATCCGGGCGGTCGGCGGGGAAATCGGCGGCCAGGCGGTTTCCGGGACGCGCCGGACACCGTTGTCGTGGGTGGCAGCGGAGTTCCGGGCGGCCCAGGGGCGTCCGGGCGGCATGAGTGCCGTGCCGCCGAGAGGAGGCCGCGCCGGAAAGGGATGGGTATGAAGTACACCAAGGCCGCCGTGCTGCTGGCCGGGGCCGCGCTGTCCGTGGGCGCCGCCGCGCCCGCCTTCGCCGACCAGACGGGGGCGGACAAGTTCAAGAGCGGCGTCAGCGGGACGGTCGGCGGTGCACAGAAGGCCGTCACCTCCCTCGGCGACGGGCTGAAGAAGGTCAACGGCACGCTGCGGGGCGACGAGAAGGTCGGCCACATGGTCGGCGACTCGGCCGCCTCGAACGCGCCCAGCGCCGACGGCATCGGCCTCCAGGCCGCTTCGCTCGGCCGCTGACCGGCCGTCCGCCGCCTGCCCGTGCGCCCGCGTCCGCGCTTCCGGAGTTCGTACCTCCGGACTCCGCACCTCGGGGCCGGCCGACCCGGGCGCGCACCCGGCGGCCGGCCCGCCCGGCGCGCGGGCGGCGGCGCACCTCCAGATCACACGATCGGCTGAAGCCGTACCCCACGAACGGCGTACGCCAGGTCCGTAACCGGTGTGCGGGATGAACCCGATGACCTCGCTCACACGGCAGCCCGCCTCCCGCCCGTACCGGTGGGCACCCCCGCCCGTACCGGTCGGCCCCACCGTCCGTGCCTGGGATGGCGGGCATCGGCGCTGGTCAGGGCAGCGTGCATCCGCTCCGGCAGCCCGCCGGAGTCCCACCCCGCACCCGGTCAGGGCGAAACGTGTACGGGGCATCCACCGTGCTGGTCCCCTCCTGAACCAGTCCGCCGCAGCCCCTTACGCCATGGCGCGACGCACTCTAGTCTGATCACTGCTCGAAGGTTACTCGCGAGTCACCAGCAACGTAGCGGGCCCCGGAGGATGCCGTGACGGACACCCAGACGCTGATCGAGAACCGGCCACCTTCCGTGGCGACCCTCTTCCTGGAGCGTGTCGCGGCAACCCCCGACCACGAGGCGTACCGCTATCCGGTGCCGTCCGCCGCGGGCCGGGGGCCCGACGACTGGAAGGTGCTGAGCTGGGCCGAGGCCGCCCGGCGGGTGTACGCGGTGGCCGCGGGCCTGATCTCGCTGGGCGTCAGGGCCGAGGAGCGGGTGGCGCTCGCCGCCAGTACCCGCGTCGAGTGGATCCTCACCGACCTCGGCGTGCTGTGTTCCGGCGCGGCCACCACCACCGTCTACCCCAGCACCAACGCGGACGAGACGGCGTACATCCTCGCCGACTCCGGCAGCCGCGTACTGATCGCCGAGGACGCGGGGCAGCTCGCCAAGGCCCGCGAGAAGCGCGCCGACCTGCCGGAACTGGCCCATGTCGTGGTGATCGAGGAAGCCGACGCGCAGCCCGCCGAGGGCGACCCGGAGGACTGGGTGCTCTCCCTCGCCGAACTGGAGCGGCGCGGCACCGCCCACCTGGAGAAGAACCCGGACTGCGTACGGGAGCAGATCGCGGCGTTGCGCGCCGACCAGCTCGCGACCCTGATCTACACCTCGGGCACCACCGGCCGGCCCAAGGGCGTACGGCTGCCGCACGACTGCTGGTCGTACATGGCGCGGGCGATCCAGGCCACGGGCCTGGTCACCGAGGACGACGTGCAGTACCTCTGGCTGCCGCTGGCGCACGTCTTCGGGAAGGTGCTGACCGCGGGGCAGATCTCCGTCGGGCATGTGATCGCGGTGGACGGCCGGGTCGACAAGATCATCGAAAATCTGCCGGTGGTGCAGCCCACCTACATGGCGGCCGTACCGCGGATCTTCGAGAAGGTCTACAACGGCGTGGTGACCAAGGCCCGGGAGGGCGGCGCCGCCAAGTACAAGATCTTCCAGTGGGCGGCGGGCGTGGCACGGGAGTACGCCAAGGCCTCCCAGGAGAACTTCCGCCGCACCGGCAACGCCTCCGTCCCCTTCGCCCTCGGCGCCAAGCACAAGATCGCCGACGCGCTCGTCTACGCCAAGCTGCGTGATGCCTTCGGCGGCCGGCTGCGCGCCGCGATTTCCGGTTCCGCGGCCCTCGCCCCCGAGATCGGCTACTTCTTCGCCGGCGCCGGTATCCACATCCTGGAGGGGTACGGACTCACCGAGACCAGCGCGGCCAGCTTCGTGAACCCCGGCGAGGCGTACCGCACCGGCACGGTCGGCAAGCCGCTGCCCGGCACGGAGGTGCGGATCGCCGAGGACGGCGAGGTGCTGCTGCGCGGGCCCGGCATCATGGCGGGCTACCACGGACTGCCGGAGAAGACGGCCGAGGTGCTGGAGTCGGACGGCTGGTTCCACACCGGCGACATCGGCGAGCTGTCCCCGGACGGCTATCTGCGGATCACCGACCGCAAGAAGGACCTGATCAAGACCTCCGGCGGCAAGTACATCGCGCCGGCCGAGGTCGAGGGGCAGTTCAAGGCGGTCTGCCCGTTCGTCTCCAATGTGCTGGTGCACGGCGCCAACCGGAACTTCTGCACCGCGCTGATCGCCCTCGACGAGCCGACGATCATGGGCTGGGCCGCCGAGCACGGCCTCAAGGGGAAGTCGTACGCCGAGGTCGTGGGCGCGGCGCGGACCCGCGAACTGATCGAGGGGTACGTGGAGCGGGTCAACGAGGGGCTCCAGCGTTGGCAGCAGATCCGCAAGTTCCGGCTGCTGCCGCGGGACCTGGACATCGAGCACGGCGAGGTGACCCCCAGCCTCAAGATCAAGCGGCCGGTGGTGGAACGGGCCTTCAAGGACCTGCTGGAAGAGATGTACGAGGGCGCCCGCGAGGCGTGACGGCTGCGCCAGAAGGGGCTGCTGTGCCTCGTGGGGTGTAGCGGCTTGTGCCCCCGACGGCGGCGGCCGCGCCGACTCCGGGCGGTACGGGCACCGGTGCCCGCCGATGCCCGTACCGCCCGGAGCCCGTACGGGTCCCGAACCCCGCCCCCCCCGGGCCGCTACCGCCCCCGCCGCAGCGCCCGTACCGATTCGCCCATGCGGGCCACGCTCTCGGTCAGATCGCGTACACCGGGGTCGGAACTGCCGGAAAGGCGTCGCTCGATCTCGGAGATTCGGTCCGCCAACTCGCCCATCCGGGCGTGGTCCTGCTTTATGAGTCGTCGCAACTGCCGGTTCTTGCGGTGCAGGTCGAGAAAGACGTTCACCTTGGCGCGGAGCACCCATGGATCGAAGGGCTTGGTGAGGTAGTCGGCGGCGCCCGTCGAATACCCGCGGAAGGCGAATCCGGAGTCGCTGTCCGTCCCGGTCAGGAAGATGATCGGAATGTCCTTCGTCTGGTCGAGACGCTTGATGTTGGAGGCGGTCTCGAATCCGTCCATGCCGGGCATGAGAATGTCCAGCAGGACGACCGCGAATTCCTGCCGGAGCAGTGCCTTCATGGCTTCCTCGCCGGACCGGGCCCGGACCAGCGGCTCGCCGAGCGAGCCCAGGACCGCTTCGAGCGCGGCGAGGTTGTCCTCCATGTCGTCGACGAGAAGGATGCCCGCCCGGTCGTCGGTTCCGGCGCCGGCGCCGGTGTCGGGTGCATGGGTCATGATGGGCCTTCGGTGCCTTGGGACCTCGGAAAGGTCGCGTCGGGGTCGTGCTTGCCTGATTCACCGCCCGGGGCCGGGGTGCCGGAGGCGTGCCGGGACAGGAGATCGACGGTCACTGCCAGCAGGCGGTCCACGTCGACGGGTTTGGGGACGTATTCGTTGGCTCCGCTCTCCAGGGATTTCTCGCGGTCGCCGGGCATCGCTTTCGCGGTGAGCACGATGACGGGCAGATCCGCGAAGCGTGGCGTACGCCGGATCGCGCGAATGGTTTCGTAACCGTCCATCTCCGGCATCATGATGTCCATCAGGACCAGGTTGACACCGGGATTCTTCTCCAGCATCTCGATGCCCTCCCGGCCGTGTTCGGCATAGAGGACCCGCATGCCGACCCGGCTCAGCACATTGGTGAGGGCGAAGACATTGCGGATGTCGTCGTCGACGACCAGGACCTGGCAGCCGGACAGCAACGTGCCCGAGGGCCCGCTCACCCAGTCCTCCAGCCGCGTGGTGGTCGGCCACGGCGCCTCGTCGCGCGGGGCGGGCGGCCCCGAGCGCGGGTGGTGCCGCGGCGTCTTCCCCAGTTGCAGCGCCCCGTCCGCGCGCTGTTCACCGCCGTCCAGACTGTCCAGCGGCTCGGCGTAGCCGGGGCAGTCGATGGGCACGTGCAGGGTGAAGACGCTGCCGACGCCGGGGCGGCTGCTCGCGGTGATCCGGCCGCCGAGCAGCCCCGCGATCTCGCGGCTGATCGACAGTCCCAGGCCCGTACCGCCGTACTTGCGGTTGGTGGTGCCGTCCGCCTGCTGGAACGCCTCGAAGATGACCGGCAGCTTCTCCGGCGCGATACCGATGCCGGTGTCCGTGACGGTGAAGGCGATCGTGCCGTCCCCGGAGCGGTTCACCCGCAGGTCGATCTTGCCGGCGGCGGTGAACTTCACCGCGTTGGAGAGCAGGTTGCGCAGCACCTGCTGGAGGCGCTGTTCGTCGGAGAACAGCTCCTTGGGCACGTTCTCGCTCACCGACACCTCGAAGGCCAGCCCCCGGTCGAGGGTCATCGGCCGGAACGTGTCGTGGACGTAGTTGAGCAGTTTGATCAGCGGCAGCCGCTTGGGCCGTACGTCCATCCGGCCCGCCTCGATCTTCGACAGATCGAGGATGTCGTTGATGAGCTGGAGCAGGTCGGACCCGGACCGGTGGATCGTGATCGCGAACTGCACCTCCTGCTCGTTCAGGTGCCCGTCCGGATTGTCGGCGAGCAGCCGGGCGAGGATGAGCAGCGAGTTCAGCGGGTTGCGCAGCTCGTGCGACATGTTCGCCAGGAACTCGGACTTGTACTGGGACGAGCTGGCCAGCAGCGCCGCCTTCTCCTCCAGCTCCTCGTTCGACCGCTGGAGTTCCGCCTGCCGTCGCTGGAGCTCGTCGGTGCGTTCCTGGAGCTGGCGGGCCAGCCGCTGCGACTCGCCGAGCAGGGATTCCGTCCGGGAGTTGGCGACGATGGTGTTGATGGCGACGCCGATGGTGTTCACGAACTGGTCGAAGAAGGCCAGGTGCACGTCGGAGAAGCGGGAGAAGGACGCCAGCTCGATGACGCCCAGCGTCTGGTCCTCGAACAGCACCGGGATGATGACGACGGTCGCCGGGTTGGCCTCGCCCAGCCCTGAATTGATCTTGATGTAGTCCGGCGGGGCGTCCTCCACCAGGATGCGCTTCTTCTCCAGGGCCGCCTGGCGCACCAGGCCGTGGTCCATGGAGCCCGGCGTGTCGATCGTGGTGTCCAGGGACGAGCCGTACCCGGCGATGAAGGCCATCTGGAGGTCGTCGCGGTCGGTGTCGGCCAGGAAGAAGGCTCCGTACTGGGCGTTCACCAGCGGCGTCAGCTCCCGCAGGATCAGGTCGGCGACCTCCATCAGGTCCCGGTGGCCCTGCATCAGCCCCGCCAGCCGCGCGAGGTTCGACTCCAGCCAGTCCTTGGCGCGGGTGGTCTCCCGGAGGTTGGAGACCATCAGGTTGATGTTGTCGCGCAGCTCCGCGACCTCGCCCTGGGTCTCCACGGTCACGTTACGGGTCATGTCGCCGGCCGCCACCGCCGAGGCCACCTCGGCGATGGCCCGGACCTGGGTGGTGAGGTTCGACGCCAGCTCGTTGACGTTCGTCGTCAGCCGTTTCCAGGTGCCGTACACCCCTTCGACCCGGGCCTGCCCGCCCAGCTGCCCTTCGCTGCCCACCTCGCGGGCGACCCGGGTGACTTCGGACGCGAACGACGACAGGGTGTCGACCATCGTGTTGAGCGTGGTCTTCAGCTCCAGGATCTCGCCGCGCGCGTCCACGTCGATCTTCTTCGACAGGTCGCCCTGGGCGACCGCGGTGGCCACCAGCGCGATGTTGCGCACCTGCGTGGTCAGGTTGGACGCCATGAAGTTGACGTTGTCCGTCAGGTCCTTCCAGACCCCGGACGCGCCCCGGACCTGCGCCCGGCCGCCCAGATTGCCTTCCGTGCCGACCTCGCGCGCCACCCGCGTGACCTCGTCGGCGAACGCCCGCAACTGCTCCACCATCGAGTTGACGGTGTCCTTCAGCTCCAGGATCTCGCCGCGCGCGTCGACCGTGATCTTCTTCGACAGGTCGCCGTCGGCCACCGCCGTGGTCACCTGCGCGATGTTGCGCACCTGGGAGGTCAGGTTGGACGCCATGAAGTTGACGTTGTCCGTCAGGTCCTTCCAGACACCCGAGGCGCCGCGCACCTGCGCCTGGCCGCCGAGGTTGCCTTCCGTGCCGACTTCGCGGGCGACGCGGGTGACCTCGTCGGCGAAGGCGGAGAGCTGGTCGACCATCGTGTTGATCGTCGACTTCACCTCCAGGATCTCGCCCTTCGCCTCGACCGTGATCTTGCGGCCCAGGTCGCCCTCCGCGACCGCCGTCGCCACCAGGGCGATGTTGCGCACCTGGGAGGTGAGATTGTCGGCCATGAAGTTGACGTTGTCGGTGAGGTCCTTCCAGACGCCCGACACGCCGCGTACGTGCGCCCGGCCGCCGAGCCGCCCTTCGGTGCCGACTTCGCGGGCGACGCGGGTGACTTCGTCGGCGAAGGCGGAGAGCTGGTCGACCATCGTGTTGACGGTCAGCTTGAGCTGGAGGATCTCGCCGCGCGCGTCCACGGTGATCTTCTGACTGAGGTCACCGTTGGCCACCGCCGTGGTCACCTGGGCGATGTTGCGCACCTGGCTGGTCAGGTTGGACGCCATGAAGTTGACGTTGTCGGTGAGGTCCTTCCAGACGCCCGACACGCCCCGCACCTGGGCCCGGCCGCCGAGCTGTCCCTCGGTGCCGACTTCGCGGGCGACGCGGGTGACCTCGTCGGCGAAGGCGGAGAGCTGGTCGACCATCGTGTTGACGGTCAGTTTCAGCTCCAGCAGCTCGCCCGCCGCCTCGACCGTCACCTGCCGGGTCAGGTCGCCGCGTGCCACCGCCGTCGTCACCAGCGCGATGTCCCGCACCTGGGCGGTCAGCCTGGCCGCCATCGTGTTGACCGCCTCGGTCACGTCCCGCCAGCTCCCGGACAGCCCGGCCACCTTGGCGCGCCCGCCGAGCCGGCCCTCCGTACCGGACTCGCGGGCCACCCGGGTCACCTCGCCGGTGAACAGCGACAACTGGTCGACCATGCGGTTCACCGCCCGGCCCAGCCGCCGGCGGTCGCCGCGCAGCGGGCGGTTGCCGTCGTGCAGGTCCACCCGCAGGGTCAGGTCGCCGCCCGCCACCGCGTCCAGCACCTGGGTGGCCTGGGTGGTCGGGATGACCAGGGCGTCGATGATGGCGTTGGCGGCCTGTACGGAGGTGGCCCAGGTGCCGGGACCCGGGCTGGCGGACATCCGTTCGTCCAGCCGGCCCTGGCGCACGACCTCCGACCGCAGGCGTAACAACTCGTCGGACAGGTGCTGGTTGCGGGAAGCTATCTGATTGAAGACCGCGGACAGTTCGGCCAGCAGCCCCTCCTGGGCCACCGGCAGTCGCGTACGGAAATCTCCGGCCGCCATCGACGTCAGAGCGGTCAGCAGCGGTCTGAGATCGGCGGCGCGCACGACGTCACCGCCCGTATCGAGGGACACTCGGGGCACTGCCGAATCGACCGCCATGTCTCCCCACTTCAGTAACTCGGTGCTTATGGGTGCGCTCAGTCTGTCACTCTGGGAGTGGCGTATTCGGCGCTATTGCGGAACTGCTCGGGAGTTGCTCAATGAGGACGACAACTTCGTCAGACAGGGACGCCCCGGACCGGGGCGCCGCGGTGGTCCGGGCGGCGTTCCGCCCCGGCCGCGGCGGTCCCGGCGGGGCGGCGGCTCCCGGAAGCACCCCTGCCGGGGCTCCCCCGGAGGACGCGTCCCGTACGGGCCCGCAGGCCGGGGCCTGGGGCCCGCAGGCCGTGGACACGGGCCCGGCGGCGGAGGGCGCGGGGCCGTCGGCGCAAGACTCGGGGCCGTCCGCGCAGGGCGCGGGGCCGTCGGGTGAGGGCGGGGCGGTTCCCGGCGGGCCGCACGGGGAGTTCACCGACGCACGTTCCGAAGGAGGCAGGCCGGTGGATTCCCGCACGGAGGCGGACACGGACCCAGCCATGGAGACGGTCGGCGCGACGGGTGCGGCGGTCGTGGGGGAGGGGGCGACGGAGGCGACGGATCCGGCCACCGGGGCGAGGGAGGCCGAGGTGACGGATTCGGCCATGGGGCCGGGGGCGGGCGAGGGGGCCGGTGCGCGGGAGGGGGCCGGCGAGACGTGTGGGGCGCCGGAGATGCTGGGGGCTCCGGAGACGCCGGACATGACGGGAACGCCAGGGACTCCGGAGATGACGGAGACACCTGCCGCTCCCGCCGCAGCCGTATCCGTCGAAGCCGTATCCGTCGAAACCGATCCTGCGGAAGCCGTATCTGCCGAGGTCGCCCCTGCCGAGGTCGCCCGCATGGAGGCCCCCGCCGCCCCGCCCTCCAGACCGGCTTCCGGTTGCGGCGCCGGGCCCGCCACCGACGGGCGGGACAGTGTCCGCCGGTCGAGTCTGCCCGGCAATCCGCGTGCGGCCGCGGCGGCGCGCCAGTTCGTGCGGGCCGTCCTGGCCGACTGGGTGACCCGGTCGCTGCCCGGCGCGGACGCCATCGGTGACCGCCTCGCCGACGAGGCGGTCCTGCTGGTCAGCGAGCTGGTCACGAACGTCGTGGTGCACGCGGGCACCACCGTGGAACTGCTGTGCCGCCTGGAAACGGACCTGGACACGGGCACGGCAGCGGATACGGAGGCAGGCGCGATCGCGGGCACGGGCGCGGGCGCCGGCGCGGCCACGGACGCAGCCCCGGCCCCGGACCCGAATCCGGGCCCGAACTCGAAACCCAACCCGGCCCCGAACCCGGACAACCCCCGCACCGTGGTCGTCATCGAGGTCTCCGACCACCACCCCGCCCGCGCCGTACGGGCGCGCCAGTCGGCCTCCGAGAACGAGAGCCGGGGCCACGGCCTGCAACTGGTCGGCGCCGTCGCCGAGTCCTGGGGCATCACGTACCGGCGCGACCTGAAGACCGTGTGGTTCCGGCTCCCGGCCGGCCCGCGGCACCGCGCTTACGGGTCGCCGGCCCGGTTCTCCCACCACGACCTGGAACTGCAGCGCGGCCTGCGCGCCGCCGAACTGCTCGCCCCCACGCCCGCCCGCCGCTCCCCGGCGCGGCGGACCGACGCGGACTGGATCAACCACGGCGCCCTGTCCTTCCTCGCGGAGGCGTCCGACCTGCTGTCCGGGCAGCTCGACGAGGAACAGGTGGCGCTCCTCGCCGCCCAGTTGGTCGTACCGCGCCTCGCCGACTGGTGCGCGGTCTGGCTGCACGGCGGCGGACGGGAGGGCACGGGCGAGGCCCCGCGGCTCGCCCGCGTCTGGCATTCCAGCGAGAGCCGCATCGACGCCCTGCGCATGGCTCTGGAGAAGGACCCGCCGGTGATGCCGGTCCCCGGCCCGCAGCGGGACGGCGCCGGGGCCGCCGTGCCGTGGCCCTGGCCGCAGGAGCCGAGCGGGTACGGGCCCGGTGGCGCCGCACTGGCCTGCCGCCTGGTGGCCGGCGGCCGCGACCACGGCACGCTGCTGATCGGGCGGGCCGGGCTGATGCGCTTCCCCGACGAGGTCGTGGGCCTCATAGAGGACCTGACCCGCCGGGTCGCGCGGGCCCTGGCCACGGCCCGCGCGTACCGGAACCAGGAACGGATCAGCCAGGTGCTCCAGCGCCGTCTGCTCCCCAGGGGCCGGCCCGCCGTCCCCGGTCTGGAGTCCTCCGTGGTGTACGAGCCGCGGGAGGGCGCCTGGGCCGGCGGCGACTTCTGGGACCTGTTCCACGCCGGGAACGGACGCTGGTGCTTCGCCCTCGGCGACGTGTGCGGCAACGGCCCGGAAGCCGCGGCGGTCACCGGTCTCGCCCGCCCCGTCCTGCGGCTGCTGGCCCGCGACGGGTTCGGCGTCGGGGAGGTGCTGGACCGGCTCAACAAGACCATGGCGCGCGAGGCCGCGGACTCGGTGGCGGCCGTCACGGCGGCGGTCGCCGCCGCGGGCAGCGGGCTGGACCCCTCCGTCGAACTGCGCGCCGAGGGCGAGCAGACCCGCTTCCTCTCCCTCCTGTACGGCGAGATCGAGCCGCACGCCGACGGCACGCCGGGCGCCCGGTGCACCCTGGCCAGCGCCGGGCACCCGTTGCCGCTGGTCCTCGGCACGGACGGCGCGGTACGGATCGCCGCCGCGCCGCAGATGCTGGTCGGAGTGGTGGAGGACACGTCGTACGAGTCCGAGTCCTTCGAGCTGGCCCCCGGCGAGACGCTGCTGTGCGTCACGGACGGGGTGACGGAGCGGCGCTCGGGCCACCGCCAGTTCGACGACGATGACGGCCTGGCCCACCACTTCGCCGCCTGCGCCGGCCTGGGGGCCACCGCGGTCGCCGAACACATCCGGCGGGCGGTGCACGCGTTCGCGGACACGCCGCCGGACGACGACCTGGCGCTGCTGGTGCTCCAGGCGACCGGGCAGCGGTAGCGGGCAGGGCGGGACGCGGCGGGACGGGACGGACGGAGGCGGCCGGGCGGCCCCCTGCACCGGTCGCCCGCCACGGCCTCGTACCGCCCCGCGCCCTGATCCGTACTGTGCCCCCCGTACTGCTCCGTACCGGCCGCCCGCAGGCGCTCCCCTCGCTCCCCGTCCGATGCCGGACAATGGACCACATGCCTTCCGCACTCCCCGACGGTGAGCCCATGCCCGAAGACGGGTCGCTGCCCGGTCACGCCCTGACGGGGGCGGCCGCCCGGCCGCTCGGGTTCTACCTGCACGTGCCGTACTGCGCGACGCGCTGCGGCTACTGCGACTTCAACACGTACACGGCCACCGAGCTGCGCGGTTCCGGCGGCGCGCTCGCCTCGCGGGAGAACTACGCGGACACCGTCGCCGAGGAGATCCGGCTCGCCCGCAAGGTGCTCGGCGACGACCCCCGGCCGGTCGAGACGGTCTTCGTCGGCGGCGGCACACCGACCCTGCTCCCGGCCGCCGACCTCGGGCGGATGCTCGCCGCGATCCGTGACGAGTTCGGGCTGGCGGACGGCGCCGAGGTCACCACCGAGGCCAACCCGGAGTCCGTCGACCCGCGCTACCTCGCCGAACTGCGGGAGGCCGGCTTCAACCGGATCTCCTTCGGCATGCAGAGCGCCCGGCAGCACGTCCTGAAGATCCTGGACCGTACGCACACCCCGGGCCGCCCGGAAGCCTGCGTCGCCGAGGCGCGCGCGGCGGGCTTCGAACACGTCAACCTGGACCTGATCTACGGGACGCCCGGCGAGTCCGACGACGACTGGCGGGCCACGCTGGACGCGGCGCTCGGCGCGGCGCCCGACCACGTCTCCGCGTACGCGCTGATCGTCGAGGAGGGCACCCAGCTGGCCCGCCGGATCCGGCGCGGCGAGGTGCCGATGACCGACGACGACGTGCACGCGGACCGCTATCTGATCACCGAGGAGGCGATGTCCGCGGCCGGCTTCCAGTGGTACGAGGTCTCCAACTGGGCCACGACGGAGGCGGGCCGCTGCCGCCACAACGAGTTGTACTGGACGGGCGCGGACTGGTGGGGCGCGGGCCCCGGCGCGCACAGCCACGTGGGCGGCGTCCGGTGGTGGAACGTGAAGCACCCCGGCGCGTACGCGCAGGCCCTCGGCGAGGGCCGGTCCCCGGGCGCGGGCCGCGAACTCCTGACCGACGAGGACCGCCGCGTCGAACGCATCCTCCTCGAACTCCGCCTCGCGGCCGGCTGCCCCCTGGACCTCCTCGCCCCGGCCGGCGCCACGGCCGCCGCCCGAGCCCTGTCCGACGGCCTCCTGCAACCCGCCCCGTACGAACAGGGCCGCGCCGTCCTGACCCTGCGCGGACGCCTGCTGGCGGACGCGGTGGTGCGGGATCTGGTGGACTGATCACCCGGCTGGGTGAATCATGTGCTTCCCGTGCGGATCGCCCTACGCTGGTCCCTAGCCTGCTGTCGTACTCATGGGCGACGGCGTGAAGCGGAGGACCACGGAGACGACGGCTGTGGATGACCGACCGACCACTCACCCCCTTGTCGCGTTCTTCGAGGAACTTGAGGTTCCCGAGGGATATAAGACGGAACTCCTGCGGGGGGAAATTGTGATGACGGCCGGGCCTGACATGGTCCACAACCGGATCGTCCAGGACGTCCAGGACCAAATTCCGAGGGAGCGCTGGGAGCGTCTCCAGACCCAGGATGTCGGAATCCTCGAAGAAGCCAGTGAGCCTCAGCCCGACCTTGTGATTCTGGAGCGCGGCGCCGGTCCGGAGTCCGGGAGGCTCATGCCGACCGAGCTGATCACCCTGCTCGTGGAAGTCGTCTCCAAGACCAGCGTCGACCGTGATTACGGCACCAAGCGCAGCATCTACGCCGCCGGCAAGATCCCCGCCTACCTGATCATCGACCCGACCATGGCCCACTGTGTCCTGCTCACCGAGCCCGCCGGCACCGGTGAGTACGCCGATTACGCCGTGCAGCGCATCGCAAAGTTCGGCGACCCCGTACCGCTCGACCTCCTCGGCGTCGAGCTGGACACCAGTGAGTTCCAAACCCTTCCCGACGCCAAACCCCACTCCCGCCCGTAACGGGTCCGAAGTCGCTCAGTCCGGCGCCGTAACGAAGTCGATCAGTTCCTCCACCCGCCCCAGCAGCGCCGGCTCCAGATCCCTGTACGAGTGGACCGAGCCGAGGATCCGCTGCCACGCCGCGCCCGTGTTCTCCGGCCAGCCCAAGGCCCGGCACACGCCGGTCTTCCAGTCCTGGCCTCGGGGGACGGACGGCCAGGCGCGGATGCCGGCCGAGGACGGTTTCACCGCTTCCCAGATGTCGATGTACGGGTGGCCGACGACCAGGACGTTCTCGTCCGTGACCGAGGCCGCGATCCGGGACTCCTTCGAGCCGGGGACCAGGTGGTCCACCAGGACGCCGAGGCGGGCGTCCGGGCCGGGGGAGAAGGAGCGGACGATGGCCGGGAGGTCGTCGACGCCTTCGAGGTATTCGACGACGACGCCCTCGATGCGCAGGTCGTCGCCCCAGACGCGTTCCACCAGCTCGGCGTCGTGGCGCCCTTCCACGTAGATGCGCCCGGCGCGGGCGACCCGTGCGCGGGCGCCGGGGACGGCCAGCGAGCCGGACGCCGTACGGGCCGGTCCGCGTGCGGCGGTGCGCGACGAGGGCCGTACGAGGGTGACGGCCTTGCCGTCCAGGAGGAAGCCGCGCGCGGTCATCGGGAAGACCCGGTGCTTGCCGAAGCGGTCCTCCAGGGTGACGGTCGGGCCTTCGGCGGTCTTCTCGCAGCGGACGACCGCGCCGCAGAATCCGGTGACGGCTTCTTCGACGACCAGGTCCGGTTCGGCCTCGACCTCGGGGGCCGGCTGCTGCTTCTTCCACGGCGGGGTGAGGTCCGGGCCGTACTCTCTGCTGCGCATTGGACAGACGATAAGAAGGGATGGCCGGTCAGTACCGCGACACGCCGAAGCGGCGGCTCAGCGCGTCGCGTTGCTCACGGACGAATCGGGCATCCACGACAGCTCCGTGCCCCGGTACGTACACCGCGTCCTCGCCGCCGAGGGCCAGCAGCCGGTCCAGGGCGGCGGGCCACCGGCCGGGGATCGCGTCCGGTCCGGCCTGGGGTTCGCCGGACTCCTCGACCAGGTCGCCGCAGAAGACGACCTCGGGCGAGCCGTGCGTGCCGGGGACCAGGACGACCAGGTCGTGCGCGGTGTGGCCGGGGCCGACGTTGGCGAGCAGGACCTGCCGGTCGCCGAGGTCGACGGTGCGTTCGCCGGAGACGAGGTGGTGCGGGGTCACGAGCAGGTCGGCGGCCTCCGCGGCGGCGTCCGGGTCCACGCCGTGCGACACCGCGTCGCGCCGCAGGTCGTCCTGGGCCCGCGGCAGGAACTCGTCGAGCCCGGCCGCGCCGAAGACCTGGACGCCCGCGAAGGCCGCGGTGCCCAGCACATGATCGAAATGGGGATGGGTCAGCGCGACATGTGTCACGTTCCGCCCCGTGATGCCGCGTAGCTGCCGGCGCAGCTCGGCGCCGTCCCGGAGCGTCGCGCCGGTGTCGACGATCAGCACGCCGGACGAGCCGACGACGGCGCCGGCCGTCTCGTCCCAGCCGGGCATCCGGCGCCGGCCGACGCCCGCGCCGAGCCGTTCCCACCCGGCCTCTTCCCAAGTCGTACGCATACCGAGACGCTAGCCGTATCGCGATAGCGTTGCCCGCCGGACCGGGAGGTTCCGGATGCCCGGCGGCATACGGGGTACGCATTTCGCGGGAGCCCGGAGCACGACTCCGGTACCGCCGCCCTTGCCCTGCCCGTGCGACCCGGCCGTACACTTGGTCAGGGTCTGGCACTCGGCCCTGATGAGTGCCAGGGAAGACGACCCGGAAGAACCCGGCCGCGCGCCGGTGACACGGCCGGACTGGAGGTGTGCGCGATGCTCAGTGAACGCAGACTCGAAGTGCTGCGCGCCATCGTCCAGGACTATGTCGGGACCGAGGAGCCGGTCGGCTCCAAGGCGCTGACCCAGCGGCACCAGCTCGGTGTCTCACCCGCCACGGTCCGCAACGACATGGCCGCGCTGGAGGACGAGGGCTTCATCGCCCAGCCGCACACGAGCGCCGGGCGCATCCCGACGGACAAGGGCTACCGCCTCTTCGTCGACAAGCTGGCCGGCGTCAAGCCGCTGTCCAGCCCCGAGCGGCGCGCCATCCAGAACTTCCTGGACGGTGCCGTCGACCTGGACGACGTCGTGGGCCGTACGGTACGGCTGCTGGCGCAACTGACGCGGCAGGTCGCCGTCGTGCAGTACCCGTCGCTGACCCGGTCCACGGTGCGGCACGTGGAACTGCTGTCGCTGGCGCCGGCCCGGCTGATGCTGGTGCTGATCACGGACACCGGCCGGGTAGAGCAGCGCATGGTGGACTGCCCGGCGCCGTTCGGCGAGACCTCCTTGGCGGATCTGCGGGCGCGGCTGAACAGCCGCGTGGTGGGGCGGCGGTTCACGGACGTGCCGCAGCTCGTGCAGGATCTCCCGGAGTCCTTCGAGCAGGAGGACCGGGGCACGGTCTCGACAGTGCTGTCCGTGTTGCTGGAGACTCTGGTGGAGGAGACCGAAGAGCGGCTGATGATCGGCGGCACCGCCAATCTCACGCGCTTCGGGCACGATTTCCCACTGACCATCCGGCCGGTGCTGGAGGCACTGGAGGAGCAGGTGGTGCTCCTCAAACTGCTGGGGGAGGCCAAGGACTCCGGCATGACCGTACGCATCGGGCATGAGAATGCCCATGAGGGCCTGACGTCCACATCGGTCGTCGCGGTCGGTTACGGTTCGGGCGACGAGGCAGTCGCCAAACTCGGCGTGGTCGGACCGACCCGCATGGACTACCCCGGAACGATGGGAGCGGTACGCGCAGTGGCACGTTACGTCGGACAGATCCTCGCGGAGTCGTAAGTGGCCACGGACTATTACGCGGTCCTGGGCGTACGACGCGATGCCTCGCAGGACGAGATCAAGAAGGCTTTCCGGCGGCTGGCCCGCGAGCTGCACCCGGATGTGAACCCGGATCCGAAGACCCAGGAGCGGTTCAAGGAGATCAACGCCGCTTACGAGGTGCTGTCGGACCCGCAGAAGAAGCAGGTCTACGACCTGGGCGGCGACCCCCTCTCGCAGGCGGGTGGCGGCGGCGGGGCCGGCGGCTTCGGCGCGGGCTTCGGCAACTTCTCCGACATCATGGACGCGTTCTTCGGCACGGCCTCGCAGCGCGGACCCCGGTCCCGCACGCGGCGCGGCCAGGACGCCATGATCCGGCTGGACGTCGAACTGGACGAGGCGGCCTTCGGGACCACCAAGGACATCCAGGTGGACACCGCCGTCGTCTGTACGACCTGTTCGGGAGAGGGCGCGGCGCCGGGCACCTCGGCGCAGACCTGTGACATGTGCCGCGGCCGCGGTGAGGTCTCGCAGGTCACCCGGTCCTTCCTGGGCCAGGTCATGACGTCGCGGCCGTGCCCGCAGTGCCAGGGCTTCGGTATGGTCGTGCCGACCCCGTGCCCGGAATGCGCCGGCGACGGCCGGATCCGCTCCCGCCGTACGCTCACGGTCAAGATCCCGGCCGGTGTGGACAACGGCACCCGCATCCAGCTCGCGGGCGAGGGCGAGGTCGGTCCCGGCGGCGGCCCGGCCGGCGACCTGTACGTGGAGATCCACGAACTGTCGCACCCGACGTTCCAGCGGCGCGGCGACGACCTGCACTGCACGGTCACCATCCCGATGACGGCGGCGGCGCTGGGCACCAAGTGCCCGCTGGAGACGCTGGACGGCGTGGAGGAGATCGACATCCGGCCCGGCACCCAGTCCGGCCAGTCGATCCCGCTGCACGGCCGCGGCGTCACCCACCTGCGCGGCAACGGGCGCGGCGACCTCATCGTGCACGTCGAGGTCATCACGCCGTCCAAGCTGGACGCGGAGCAGGAGGAGCTGCTGCGGCGGCTCGCCAAGCTCCGCGGCGAGGAACGCCCGACGGGGCAGTTCCAGCCGGGCCAGCAAGGGCTGTTCTCGCGGCTGAAGGATGCGTTCAACGGGCGGTAGGCGGGTTGTCGTGCCGGGGGTCCGGGGGTCGTCCCCCGGACAGGCACGGCAGCGGGCGGTGACCCCACGTCCGGCACACGGCGGCGGTCGGGCTTGAGTCCGGCCGCCGTTCGTCGTCCGGTGTCCCCGGAGCCCTCGGCGCCTGCCCGAACTGCCCTGATCGCCGGACGTGTTTGATCTTGGTGGGTCCGGGCCCGGTTCGGGCACCCGCGTGCGGCGTGACACGATGTGGGCATGCCCACAGCGCTGACCGATCTCTGCCGTCATCCGATCGCGCAGGCCCCCATGGCAGGCGGCGTCGCCCGCCCGGAGCTGGCCGCCGCCGTCAGCGGCGCCGGCGGACTCGGCTTCCTGGCCGCCGGGTACAAGACCGCGGACGGCATGTATCAGGAGATCAAACAGCTACGTGGGCTCACCGACCGCCCCTTCGGTGTGAACCTCTTCATGCCGCAGCCCTCGCTGGCCGACAACGCGGCCGTCGAGGTCTACCGTGAGCAGCTCGCGGGCGAGTCGGCCTGGTACGAGACGCCGCTGGACGACATCGATCCGTACGAAGGTGTCGACGACGGGTACGAGGCGAAGCTCGCCATCCTGCGCGAGGACCCGGTTCCGGTCGTCTCCTTCCACTTCGGGTGTCCGACCCGCGCCGTCCTCGACGGGTTCGCCAAGGTCGGTACGTACACGATCGTCACCGCCACCACGGCGGCCGAGGCGCAGGCCGCGCAGTGGTCCGGCGCCGACGCGGTCTGCGTCCAGGGCATCGAGGCCGGCGGCCACCAGGGCACCCACCGCGACGACCCGCAGGCCGACGGCACGGGTGCCGGGGTCGGGCTGCTGTCGCTGATCGCGCAGGTGCGGGAGGCCGTGCAGATACCGATCGTCGCGGCCGGCGGTCTGATGCGCGGCTCGCAGATCGCCGCGGTGCTGGCGGCGGGCGCGTCGATGGCGCAGCTCGGTACGGCGTTCCTGGTCACCCCGGAGTCCGGCGCGAATCCGCTGCACAAGCAGGCGATGACCAACCCCCTGTTCACGCGGACCGAGCTGACCCGGGCCTTCTCCGGGCGCCCGGCCCGCAGCCTGGTGAACCGGTTCCTGCGCGAGCACGGCCCGTACGCCCCGGCCGCCTATCCGGCCGTGCACCACCTCACCTCGGGCCTGCGCAAGGCCGCCGCCAAGACCGGCGACGCGCAGGGCATGGCGCTGTGGGCGGGCCAGGGGCACCGGTTGGCGCGGGAGCTGCCGGCCGGGCAACTGGTCGAGGTGCTGGTGGCCGAACTGGAGGCGGCGCGCGCCGAATCGGTCCGGGAAGACGCGCGGGGCTCCGGTGCGCCGGAGAGCTACCAGGCCGGTCCGGGGCTCCCGGGCGAGCTGGGGGGTGCGCTGTGACGGCGCCGGTGTTTCTCGTCGGGAGTGTCCCGGGCGTGGGGGAGACCGTGCTGGACGGGCCGGAGGGGCGGCACGCGGTCTCCGTACGGCGGCTTCGCGCGGGCGAACCCGTGGTGCTGACGGACGGCCACGGCAGCGGCGCGGTGGGCGTGGTGCGGGCCGCCGAGGGCAAGGACCGGCTCGTCGTCGATGTGACCGGTACGCAGACCGAGCCGGAGCCGGCGCCGCGCATCACCGTCGTCCAGGCCCTCCCCAAGGGCGACCGCGGTGAACTGGCCGTGGAGACCATGACGGAGACCGGCGTGGACGCCGTCGTCCCGTGGGCCGCGTCCCGGTGCATCACGCAGTGGAAGGGCGAGCGGGCCGCGAAGTCCCTCGCCAAGTGGCGCAACACCGCCCGCGAGGCGGGCAAGCAGGCGCGCCGGCTGCGCTTTCCCGAGGTCGCCGACCTGATGTCGACGAAGCAGGTCGCGGCGCTCCTCGCGGAGGCGGACTTCGCCGCCGTACTGCACGAGGACCGCGACGCGGGCAGTGCGCCGCTGGCCGCCGCCGAACTCCCGTCGAGCGGGCGGATCGTGCTCGTGGTCGGCCCCGAAGGGGGCGTGTCGCCGGAGGAGTTGGCGGCCTTCGAGGAGGCGGGCGCCAAGGCGTACCGGCTCGGGTGGAGCGTACTGCGGACGTCGACGGCGGGTACGGCGGCCACCGCGCTGCTGCTGGGCCGTACCGGCCGCTGGAGCTGACGGCGCGACAGACGACCGGGGCGCACGGCCGGGACACACGGCTGGGACGCACGACGGGGACGGCGCGACACAGCCTGAAGCGCGGCGGGGCCGCGGCGTCACGCACGCCGCGGCCCCGCCGCTTCGGCGTCGGCCGGATCAGACCAGCTCGGCGTGGAGGGTGATGTTCTTGACGCCGGCCAGCGCCTGGCTCACCGGGCAGTTCTTCTTCGCGTCCTCGGCCGCGGCCTGGAAGTCCTCCTCGGACAGGCCGGGCACGCTGGCCTTGAGGGTCAGCACGATGCCGGTGATGCCCTCACCAGGCTGGAAGGTCACGTCGGCCTTGGTGTCCAGCGCCGCGACGGTGTAGCCCTTGCCCGCGAGGCCGTGCGAGAAGGCCATCGAGTAGCAGGACGAGTGGGCCGCCGCGATCAGCTCCTCGGGGCTGGTGACGCCGTTCGGCTGCTCGGCGCGGGCCGGCCAGTTCACGTCGAACGTGCCGACGTTGGAGGAGGCGAGGGCGACGCTGCCCTTGCCCTCCATCAGGTTGCCTTCCCAGTGGGTCTGCGCGGTGCGGGTCGTTGCCATGGTGGATGACTCCTGGTCGTGGGGTGATGGCGGGCCGTGCCCGATCAGCTTAGTGAAGTCGGCGCGGTGCGCCGCGAGCCCATGAGGGGGCGGACCCACACTGGCCGAGCCGGGGCTGTCGGTCCGCCTGCGGCGGTGGGAAGCTGCCGGACATGAGGGCCATGGGGCGCTTACGAGACGTACGGCACGGGCGGGAGCGGTACGCACGGTCCGGCCGGACCCGGCGCGGCAGACTGCTCGCGGTGGCGGGCACCGTGGGCGCGGCGATCGCCGGAGTGTCCGCCTGCGAGCCGGCCGGCGGGCTGAACACCTCGTCGGTCGCCGTCACCACCGACCAGGCGGGGACGCGCGCGCTGGAGCGCATCGGCGTGAACGTGAGCTGGCTGAGCTGTACGGCGACGCTCCAGGGCGACCAGCGGGCCACCGTGAACCCGACGGCCACGGCGCAGCGGAAGTCGGTCGCCACCGTCGACTGCCAGGGGCAGACCGCCCGGGGGAGCGACATCACCCTCACCGGGCGGGTCACCTCCGCGGTCGACGGGCGCTGCGTACGGGGCAACCTGACCGCGCGCGTCGCCGGGCAGGTCGTCTTCCGGGTGAGCGTGCTCGGCAGTTGCGACGCCGACGAGCCGACCGGCAGTCAGCGGCCGACCGTGACCCGCACCGTCCAGCCGCCCAGCAGCGGCCAGTCGTCCGACGACCCGACCGACGACCCGCCGGACACCCCGCCGGTGACGGTCACCGTCACGGCGCCCGCCCCCGACCCGGACCCCGATCCCGACCCGGACCCGTCCTCCAGCGACACCTGCACGGACGGCTCCCACGACCACGACGGCCAGGGCGGTCACGACGGCCGGAACGACCATGACGGTCAGAACGGGCACGACGGCCACAACGACCACGACGGCCAGAACGACGACCACCAGGACCAGCAGAACCCCGACCAGCAGCACACCTGGGCAGCGCAACGCTGACCCCGCTCGCCCCACCTCTCCCGGCCGCCGCACGTGCCCCGCACCCCGGCCGCCGCACCACCCCGCGCAGGCGGCCCGGTACCATCCGGTCCGTAGACGTGATGGTGATGCGACACGGCACGGTACGGGCGGCCCGGCTCCGGACGGACGGGGCCGCCGCGTACCGGCCGGCGACCCGGGAGGAGCCCACCGGTGGCGGGAGAACCGCAGGCCGACTGCCTGTTCTGCAAGATCGTGGCAGGCGAGGTGCCCGCGACGATCGTGCGGGAGACCGAGACGACCGTCGCCTTCCGGGACATCAGCCCGCAGGCGCCGACCCACGTCCTGGTGATCCCCAAGGTGCACTACGCGAACGCCGGGGAGCTGGCCGCCGCCGAGCCGCGGATCGCCGGTGAGGTGCTGAGCGAGGCCGCCGCGGTGGCCGCCGACGAGAAGGTCGACGCGACCGGCTACCGGATCATCTTCAACACCGGTCCGGGCGCCGGCCAGACCGTCTTCCACGCCCACGCGCACGTACTGGGCGGCCGCGACCTCCAGCACCTGGTCTGACCGGGGCGAAGGAGCCGCAGCACCGTGTCCGTACGCGAGTTCGTCGTCCTCGGCACCGCCAGCCAGGTGCCCACCCGGCACCGTAACCACAACGGTTACGTGCTGCGCTGGGACGGCGAAGGCATCATGTTCGACCCCGGGGAGGGCACCCAGCGGCAGATGCTGCGGGCCGGGGTCGCCGCGCACGACCTGCACCGGCTCTGCGTCACCCACTTCCACGGTGACCACTCGCTGGGGCTCGCCGGCGTCATCCAGCGCATCAATCTCGACCGGGTGCCGCATCCGGTCACCGCGCACTACCCGGCGAGCGGGCAGCGGTTCTTCGACCGGCTGCGGTACGCCACCGCCTACCGCGAGACGGTACGGCTGGGCGAGGAGCCGGTGGCCGCCGACGGGGTGCTGGCCCGTACCCCGTCGTACGTCCTGGAGGCGCGCAAGCTCTCCCACCCGGTCGAGTCGTTCGGTTACCGCCTCGTGGAGCCGGACGGGCGCCGGATGCTGCCGGAGCGGCTCGCCGCGCGCGGCATCACCGGGCCCGATGTCGGCCGGCTCCAGCGCGAGGGGGAGCTGAACGGCGTCACCCTCGACGAGGTGAGCGAGGTACGGCGGGGCCAGCGCTTCGCCTTCGTCATGGACACCCGGCTGTGCGACGGGGTGCACGCCCTCGCCGAGGGCTGCGACCTGCTCGTCATCGAGTCGACGTTCCTCGACGAGGACGAGCGGCTGGCCGCCGACCACGGGCACCTGACGGCGGGCCAGGCGGCGCGCGTCGCCGCCGACGCGGGCGTGCGCCACCTGGTCCTCACCCACTTCTCCCAGCGCTACGCGGACCCTTCGGAGTTCGAGCGTCAGGCGCGGGCGGCCGGGTTCGCGGGCGAACTGACCGTCGCCCGCGACCTGATGCGCGTACCGGTGCCGAAGCGCGCCTGAGGAGCCTGCCGCCTCCGGAGTCCGTGCCGGGTCAGGGCAGGAAGTACATCGGGTTCGGCAGCTTGAACGTCTTGTCGCCGTAGCCGCCGTTCAGGTCGCTGTACTGATCGCCGAAGTTGGCGACGATGTCGTAGCCCCGCGACTCGATGTGCTTGCGGGTGCCGGACTTGAACTGGACCGTCGTGCACGTGGCGCCGCACGGCAGGTAGGCCGGCGGGTTCTTCTTGTCCTTGAGGTAGACGTGCGCGCGGTCGAGCGGGACGCCGTAGCCGACGTTCTTGAGGTTGCGCACGCTCCACTCGCGCTGCGCCTCCTTGCGGCCGGTGACGAAGAAGACCTCGATCCCCTGGCGGTGTGCCCGGTTGACGAGGCGGTCCATGCCGTAGACCGCTTCCATGTCGGTGCTCGCCAGGTACTTGTCCTGGGCCGCCTCGGTGTGGTGGAAGCCGACCTGCAGCTCGTAGTTGTACGTCAGCAGGGTGGTGTCGTCCATGTCCAGGACGATGGCGGGCTTCTTGCCGTGGTGGTGCTTGCCGGCGTCCTTGGCGACCTTGTCGAGGTAACGCCGGGCCGAGTCCGTGATGCCGCGCACCTGCTTGGCGTAGTTGCTGTGCGGCGAGGCGTGGTGCTGCCCGTCCGCGGTCACCGTGTCGCCGTAGTACGCCTTGATCTTGTCCTGCACCTGGGTGAGGTTGGGGATCTCCTTGTCCGTACGCGGTACGGAGTGCTCGGCGGTGGCCTGGCCGACGCCGAACGCCGCGGTACCGGCGACGACCGCCGTGGCGGCCGCGGCGCCGAGACGGACCCGACGGCGGGAGAGGAGAGGGTGGCGCATGTGCTGCTCCTAGGTGAACCGGTGGGGGCCACCTAGGTTTAACAGAGCGTTTACACGGACATCTACGCGCGAAGATTCAACGATTGGCAAAGGCTGGCCGGGAAGGGTCGGTGCGACGGGACGTTCAGCCTCGCCCCATCTCTGCCCGGACTGGTGCTCAGCCTGCCGGGCCCCGGTCTGTTGCCCGTGGTGCAGTGGCTGGCGCCGCTCACCCCGCTCGTCCACAACTTCCGCCACTGCTTCGAGCTGGGGCACTCATACCGTACGCAGACGCCCCGTGGCGCATCGCCGCGCCCACCGGAGTCGCGCCCGACTCTCCCGTGGCCCAACTCGCCCGTACCCCGCCCGACTTGCCCGGGCCCCCATTGACGCCCCAGGCCCGCCTCCCTACTCTCCGTCCCCATGGACGGATCATGTCTACATACGCAGACAGAGGCGCCCCGGGCGCCGACCGCTCCCACCACCGTCACCGCCATCCGCCTCACCCCGGTCCTCGTGGCCGACCCGCCCCTGCTGAACACCCAGGGCGTCCACCAGCCCTACACGCCCCGCCTGATCGTCGAGGTGACCACGGCGGGCGGGGCGACCGGTCTCGGCGAGACCTACGGCGACACGAAGTACCTCGACCTGGCGGGCCCGCTGGCCGACGCGCTGATCGGCCGCCCGGTCACGGATCTGAACGTACTGCCGCTTCTGGCCGCCGAGGTGTGCGGCGACTCCCCGGCGGCCACCGGGGACGGTGAGGTCACCGCGGGCGGCCTGCGCGGTGTGCAGACCGCCGACAAGCTGCGGCTCTCCGTCCTCTCCGGCTTCGAGGTCGCCTGCCTGGACGCCTGGGGGCGGCTCACCGGCCTGCCCGTCCACGCCCTGCTCGGCGGCAAGGTCCGCGACCGTGTCGACTACAGCGCCTACCTCTTCCACCGCTGGGCCGCGCATCCCGGCGGCCGTGGCGAACCCGACGACTGGGGCGCGGCCCTCGACCCGCCCGGCATCGTCACCCAGGCCCGCCGCCTCCATGACACGTACGGCTTCCGCTCCTTCAAGCTCAAGGGCGGCGTCTTCGAGCCCGCGCAGGAGATCGCCGCCATCCGGGCGCTGGCCGCCGCCTTCCCCGGCCGCCCGCTGCGCCTGGACCCGAACGGCGCATGGAGCGTCCCGACCTCCCTGAAGGCCGCCCACGAGCTCCAGGACGTCCTCGAATACCTGGAGGACCCCGCCGCCACCACCGCCCACATGGCCGAGGTCGCCTCCCGTACGGACCTCCCGCTCGCCACGAACATGTGCGTGACCACCTTCGCCGAGATCCGGGAGGCGTTCACCCGGGACGCCGTCCAGATCGTCCTCTCCGACCACCACTACTGGGGCGGCCTGCGCAACACCCGCGAACTCGCCGCGATCTGCCGCGCCTTCGGCGTCGGTCTGTCCATGCACTCCAACACCCACCTCGGCATCAGCCTCGCCGCCATGAACCACGTCGCCGCGACCGTCCCCGACCTGCGCCACGCCTGCGACACCCACTACCCCTGGCAGACGGAGGACGTCCTCACCGAGCGCCTCGCCTTCACCGACGGCGCACTGCCGGTGTCCGACGCGCCGGGCCTCGGCGTCACGCTCGACCGCGACCGGCTGGCGGCCCTGCACGCGCGCTGGCTGGCCGACGACGGCACGTTCCGCGACCGCGACGACGCGGCGGCGATGCGGGCCGCCGACCCGGGGTGGGTGACGCCCCGGGTGCCGCGGTGGTGAGCGGCGCCCCGCGGTCGCCGGCCCACCCACGCACCGGCGCTTCCGGCGCCGGGGACGCGTACCGTATTCATCCCGTACGTGATCTTTGGAGGGAGCTGTCCCGATGGCACAGGAAGTGCGCGGCGTCATCGCGCCGGGGAAGAACGAGCCGGTGCGGCTGGAGACCGTCCTGGTGCCGGATCCCGGACCGGGCGAGGCCGTGGTGAAGGTGCAGGCGTGCGGGGTGTGCCACACGGACCTGCACTACAAGCAGGGCGGAATCAACGACGAGTTCCCGTTCCTGCTCGGGCACGAGGCGGCGGGCGTCGTGGAGTCCGTCGGGGACGGTGTGACCGACGTCGCGCCCGGGGACTTCGTCGTCCTCAACTGGCGTGCGGTGTGCGGCAAGTGCCGGGCCTGCAAGCGCGGCCGGCCGCAGTACTGCTTCGACACCCACAACGCGCGGCAGAAGATGACGCTGAAGGACGGGACGGAGCTGACCCCCGCCCTCGGCATCGGCGCGTTCGCGGACAAGACGCTGGTCGCGGCCGGGCAGTGCACCAAGGTCGACCCCGAGGTGTCGCCGGCCGTGGCCGGGCTGCTGGGCTGCGGCGTGATGGCCGGCATCGGCGCGGCCATCAACACGGGCGCGGTGGGCCGCGGCGACACCGTCGCGGTGATCGGCTGCGGCGGCGTGGGCGACGCGGCGATCGTCGGCGCCCGGCTGGCCGGCGCGGCGCGGATCATCGCCGTGGACGTGGAGGACCGCAAGCTCTCCATGGCCAAGACGATGGGCGCCACCCACACCGTGAACTCGCGCGCCGCCGACCCCGTCGAGGCGATCCGCGAGCTGACCGGCGGCTTCGGCGCCGACGTGGTGATCGACGCGGTGGGGCGCCCGGAGACCTACCGGCAGGCGTTCTACGCCCGCGACCTGGCCGGCACGGTGGTCCTGGTCGGCGTGCCGACGCCGGAGATGAAGCTGGAGCTGCCGCTGCTGGACGTGTTCGGCCGGGGCGGCGCGCTGAAGTCGTCCTGGTACGGCGACTGCCTGCCGTCCCGCGACTTCCCGATGCTGGTCGACCTGCACCAGCAGGGCCGGATCGACCTGGCGGGCTTCGTCACGGAGACCATCGGCATCGACGGTATCGAGCAGGCGTTCGAGCGGATGCACCAGGGCGACGTGCTGCGTTCGGTGGTGACGCTCTGATGACGGCCCGCATCGACCACCTGGTCACGTCCGGCACCTTCGCGCTCGACGGCGGTACGTGGGACGTCGACAACAACGTGTGGATCGTCGGCGACGACACCGAGGCCGTCGTCATCGACGCCGCCCACGACGCCGACGCGATCCTCGCGGCGCTCGACGGCCGTACGCTGCGCGCCATCATCTGCACGCACGCGCACAACGACCACATCGACGCGGCCCCCGCCCTCGCCGCCCGCACCGGCGCGCCCGTCCACCTGCACCCGGCTGACCTGCCGCTGTGGCAGCAGACCCACCCGGACCGGGCACCGGAGCAGGAACTGGCGGACGGCCAGGTGCTCACCGTCGCCGGCGTCGACCTGACCGTGCTGCACACTCCCGGCCACGCGCCGGGCGCGGTCTGCCTGTACGCACCGGACCTGGGGGAACACGGCACGCTCTTCACCGGCGACACCCTCTTCCAGGGCGGCCCCGGCGCCACCGGCCGGTCGTTCTCCGACTTCCCGACCATCGTCGCCTCGATCCGCGACCGGCTGCTGACGCTGCCCCCGCGCACCGAGGTCCGTACCGGGCACGGCGACGGCACCACGATCGGTGCCGAGGCGCCGCACCTGGACGCGTGGGTGAAGCGGGGGCACTGAGCCCCGGCCCGGGTCAGTCCGTGGCCGCCCGCTCCAGGATGCGGGCGGCCACCGCCGGTGAATCCACCAGCGGGTGCAGCGCCATCGCGCGCAGCGCCGCGTCCCGGTCCTTGAACTCCGCCGCCTCGACCGTCGCCAGCTCGACGGCCTTGACCTGGAGCATCAGCCCCAGTTGGTCCTCCCGCAGGGGCGCACACGGCAACGGCCGCGCGCCGTCCGCGTCCACCTCGCACACCGTCTCGATGATCGCCTCGGGCGCGAGCTGCGGCACGGTCGTGCCGTTGCGTACGTTCAGGATGAGACGCGCGGGCCGGTCACCCGAGACGGCCCGCATCACGGCCAGCGCCACCTGGTCGTAACCGCCGCCCTCCTCCATGTCGCAGGTGTCCCGCTGCCAGCCGCCGGACGCCTCCCGGCTGTCGGCCATGTACGTCTCCTCGCGCTCCTGCCGGGTGCGCTCCCAGAGTGCGTACGCCTCCTCGGGCGAGCCGCCGGACGCCGCCTCGAAGAAGCCGCTCTGCTGCTGGTCCAGGAACTCCCCGCGGGTTTCGGACGCGTCCCGCACCGAGGCCAGCGTCTCGCGGCGGAAGTAGTAGTAGTGCAGGTACTCGTTGGGAAGGGAGCCCAGCGCCCGCAGCCAGTCCGCCCCGAACAGCTTGCCCTCCTCGAAAGAGGTGAGCGCACGGGAATCCGACAGCAGTCCCTTCAGCAGGTCCGTGCCGTCCTCGGCCGTCAACGAGCGCAGCCAGCCCAGGTGGTTGAGCCCCACGTAGCCGTACGTCACCCGGTCCGGATCGGCGCCCGCGGCGCGCGCGGCGCGCCGCACCAGCCCGACCGGCGAGTCACAGATGCCGATCACCCGCTCGCCCAGCACCTGCGCCATCGCCTCGGTGACGATCCCGGCGGGATTGGTGAAGTTGACGACCCAGGCGTCCGGCGCGAGCGCCGCCACCCGCTCGGCGATGTGCAGCGCCACGGGCACCGTGCGCAGCCCGTACAGCACCCCGCCCGCACCCACCGTCTCCTGCCCCAGCACCCCCGCGTCCAGCGGAATCCGCTCGTCCGTGATCCGGCCCGCCGTGCCGCCGACCCGGATCGCCGAGAAGACGAAGTCGGTGCCGCGCAGCGCGTCGTCGAGCGACTCGGCGACCCGTACGCGAACGGGGGACGGCCGGCCGGGCCCGGTCCGCCGCTCCGCCTGCCGGGCCAGCACGGAGGCGATGACGGCCACCCGCCGCGGATCGGTGTCGTACAGGGTCACTTCGGTGACGGCCTGCGCGGGATCGTCCAGGAGCGCGCGGTGCACGAGCGGTACCCGGAAACCCCCGCCGCCCAAAATCGTGAGCCTCATGAGCCGGAACGTACCGCAGCATCGGGCAGACTGGCGTCACGCGCACGGATGAGAGGGGCAGGCACGGTGAGCGCACACGATGTCCAGCGGACCCCGGGCAACGGCCCGGCCGGCCACGTCCCGCCGGGCCCCGCGCCCGCGCTCGACCCCCTGGCCGCCGTACGGACCGGAGGCGATCCGGCCACCGACGTCTATCTCACCGGCACGGTCTTCCTGGACATCATCTTCACCGGCCTGGACTCCGCCCCGGTACGCGGCACGGAGTCCTGGGCCCGCGGCATGGGCTCCAGCCCCGGCGGCGTCGCCAACATGGCCACCGCACTCGCCCGCCTGGGCCTGCGCACCTCGCTCGCCGCGGCCTTCGGCGACGACATGTACGGCGAGTACTGCTGGGAGGCGCTGGAGCGCGGCGAACACGTCGACCTGTCGCTGTCCCGCACCGTCGCGGGCTGGCACTCTCCCGTCACCGTCTCCATGGCGTACGAAGGCGAGCGCACCATGGTCTCGCACGGCCACGAAGCGCCCAGCGGCCCCGCCCGCACCGCCTTCGACGGCAAACACGCACCGGGCTGCCCGCCGCCGTCCCGGGCCTGCGTCGCCTCGCTGGAGCCGGGCCGCCCCGAGGGCTGGCTCGGCTGCGCCGCCCACCGCGGCAGCCGCATCTTCGCCGACGTGGGCTGGGACGACACCGGCCGCTGGGACCCGGCCGACCTCGCCGAGCTGGAGCACTGCGAAGCCTTCCTGCCCAACGCGGAGGAGGCGATGCGCTACACCCGCCTGGACTGCCCGCGCGCCGCCGCACGCAAGCTGGCCGACCGGGTGCCGATCGCCGTGGTCACCCTGGGCGCCGAGGGCGCGTACGCGGTCGACGGACGCACCGGCGAGACCGCCGAGGTGCCCGCGGTCGCGGTGGAGGCCATGGACCCCACCGGCGCCGGCGACGTCTTCGTCGCGGGCTTCGTCACCGGCTCGCTGGCCGGCTGGCCACTGGCCGACCGGCTCGCCTTCGCCGGACTGACCGCCGCGCTCTCCGTACAGGAATTCGGCGGCTCGCTGTCCGCGCCGGGCTGGGTCGAGATCGCCGCCTGGTGGCAGCGCATCGTGCGGGCGGAAGCGTACGGGCGGACTCCGGACGGCGCCGCCGCTCCGTCGGCCCGTACCCAGGACGCAGCCGAGCTGCGCCGCCGCTACGCCTTCCTGGACGCCCTGCTGCCCACCGCGGACCGCGCCTGGCCGCTGGCCCGCGCCCTGCCGACCCTCGGATTCCGCCGCCCCGCGTGAGGTCCCGCGCGGGGCGCCGCGCGCACGCCCCCAGGTGAACGCCCGGCCGACCGCGGGACACCCGGCCGTACGCTCTCCGTCACCGGAGGAACACGAGAACAGGAGAACGCCGGAAAAGGCTTCGGGCCTGTCAGTGCACCGTCGTACCCTGGGTATCCCAAGGAGCCGAGCTGCCGGGCACCGTCTTTGCAGCGCAACGAATGGGGGATGAGCAGGCCAGAGAGCCGGCCCATGACTCAGACACCTACACGACCGCAGGCGCACGCCCAGTTCACCGTCCCCGCCAAGCACCCGATGGTGACGGTCCTGGGGTCCGGAGACGCCCTGCTGCGGGTCATCGAGAACGCCTTCCCGGCCACCGACATCCACGTACGGGGCAACGAGATCCGGGCGACCGGCGACCCCGCGGAAGTCGCTCTCATCCAGCGCCTCTTCGACGAGATGATGCTGGTGCTGCGCACCGGCCAGCCGATGACCGAGGACGCGGTGGAACGCTCCATCGCCATGCTGCGCTCGGCGGCGGACGGCGAGGGCGCGACGAGCGAGACCCCCGCCGAGGTGCTCACCCAGAACATCCTCTCCAACCGCGGCCGCACCATCCGCCCCAAGACCCTGAACCAGAAGCGCTACGTCGACGCCATCGACCAGCACACGGTCGTCTTCGGCATCGGCCCCGCCGGCACCGGCAAGACCTACCTGGCCATGGCCAAGGCGGTCCAGGCCCTCCAGTCCAAGCAGGTCAACCGCATCATCCTGACCCGCCCCGCCGTCGAGGCCGGCGAACGCCTGGGCTTCCTCCCCGGCACCCTCTACGAAAAGATCGACCCGTACCTGCGCCCGCTGTACGACGCCCTGCACGACATGCTCGACCCGGACTCGATCCCGCGGCTGATGGCGGCGGGGACGATCGAGGTGGCGCCGCTGGCTTATATGCGTGGTCGCAGCCAGCCCACGTTCACCAATGTGCTGACACCGGATGGTTGGCGACCCATCGGTGACCTCCATGTCGGTGACCTGGTCATCGGTTCCAATGGTGAACCCACCCCGGTCATCGGTGTCTACCCGCAGGGTGAGAGGGACATCTACCGCGTCACCGCACAGGACGGTTCCTGGACCCTGTGCTGCGGCGAGCACCTGTGGACGGTCCGCACCGCGTCGGACAAGCGCCGGGACAAGCCGTGGCGGGTCCTGGAGACCCAGGAGATGATCGGCAACCTCCGCGCGGCGCACGCTCGCCGCTACGAGCTGCCGCTGCTCACCGCTCCGGTCTGCTTCCCCGAGCGCGCCGTTCCCATGGACCCGTACGCGCTGGGGCTGCTGCTCGGTGACGGCTGCCTCACAGGCAGCACGACGCCTTCGTACTCCACCGCCGACCCGGAGCTGGCGACCGCACTCGGCACGGTGCTGCCCGGTGTGTCCGTCCGGCGGAAGAACGACGTCGACCACGTGCTCAACCGCGTCAAGGCGCCGGGCGACGTCGTCACGCTGGAGAACCCGGTCACGGGCGCCCTGAGGGCCCTGGATCTGCTCGGCACCGGGTCGTACTCGAAGTTCGTGCCGGACGATTACCTCCAGAACTCCACGGAGGTCCGGCTCGCCGTCCTTCAGGGACTGCTCGACTCCGACGGCGACCCGGTGACCCAGGCCGACCGGACCTGCCGCATCCAATACACGACGACCTCGATCCTGCTCCGGGACGACGTCATCGCGCTGGTCCAGTCGCTGGGCGGCGTCGCGTACAGCCGCCGCCGGGCGGCCGAGGGCCGGAAGCAAGGGACGGCTCGTGGCGGCTATCGCCGGGACGCGCACATCGTCGACATCCGTCTCCCCGAAGGCATCGAGCCCTTCCGCCTCACCCGCAAGGCCGAGAAGTACCACGCGGCCGGGGGCGGCGGACGGCCGATGCGGTTCATCGACTCCATCGAACCTGCGGGGCGCGAGGAAGCGGTGTGCATCCAGGTGGCGGCCGAGGACTCGTTGTACGTCACACAGGACTACCTGCTGACGCACAACACCCTCAACGACGCCTTCATCATCCTGGACGAGGCGCAGAACACCAGCCCCGAGCAGATGAAGATGTTCCTCACCCGCCTCGGGTTCGACTCGAAGATCGTCATCACCGGTGACGTCACGCAGATCGACCTCCCGGGCGGTACGAAGAGCGGTCTGCGGCAGGTCCAGGAGATCCTGGAGGGGCTGGACGACGTGCACTTCTCGCGGCTCAGCAGCCAGGACGTCGTCCGGCACAAGCTCGTCGGCCGTATTGTCGATGCGTACGAGAAGTACGACAGCCAGAACGGCCAGAACAGCCACAACGGCCGGCGCACCTGAGAAACGAGAAGCAGCACCACATGTCGATCGACGTCAACAACGAGTCCGGAACGGACATCGACGAGCAGGCGATCCTGGATGTCGCCCGCTACGCCGTGGCCCGGATGCGTATCCACCCGCTTTCCGAGCTGTCGGTCATCGTCGTCGACGCCGACGCCATGGAACAGCTCCACCTCCAGTGGATGGACCTGCCGGGTCCGACCGATGTCATGTCCTTCCCGATGGACGAGCTGCGTCCGCCGGCCAAGGACGACGAGGAGCCCCCGCAGGGGCTCCTCGGTGACATCGTGCTCTGCCCGGAGGTCGCCAAGAAGCAGGGTGCGGAGGCGCCGACCGGGCACAGCATGGACGAGGAGCTCCAGTTGCTGACCGTGCACGGCGTCCTGCACCTGCTCGGGTACGACCACGAGGAGCCCTCGGAGAAGGCCGAGATGTTCGGCCTCCAGGCGGCGATCATCGACGGCTGGCGTGCCGAGCGCGGGCTGACGGGTCCGTCGCCGGCCCCGACCGTCACCTGACGGCGGGAGTTCCGGTGACCACCCAGCTGATCGCGGTCGCGGTCCTGCTCGTCGTCGTCGCGTGGCTCGCGGCGTGTGCCGAGGCGGGGCTCGCCCGTACGACCAGCTTCCGTGCCGAGGAAGCCGTGCGGTCCGGGCGGCGGGGCAGCGCGAAGCTGGCCGCCGTCGCCGCCGACCCCGTCCGTTATCTGAATGTCGCGCTGCTGGTGCGCGTCGGCTGCGAGATGGCGGCCGGGGTGCTGGTGACGTACGCCTGTCTGCGCTCCTTCGAGCAGACGTGGCAGGCGCTGACCGTGGCCATCGCGGTGATGGTGCTGGTCTCGTACGTCGCCGTCGGCGTCTCGCCCCGTACGATCGGCCGCCAGCACCCGCTGAACACCGCCACCGCCGCGGCGTACGTGCTGCTGCCGCTGGCCCGGATCATGGGGCCGATCCCGCGGCTGCTGATCCTGCTGGGCAACGCGCTGACGCCGGGCAAGGGCTTCCGCCAGGGCCCCTTCGCCTCCGAGGCGGAGCTGCGTTCGCTGGTGGACCTCGCGGAGAAGGAGTCGCTGATCGAGGACGAGGAGCGCCGTATGGTGCACTCCGTCTTCCAGCTCGGCGACACGCTGGTGCGGGAGGTGATGGTGCCGCGGACGGACCTGATCTCGGTCGAGCGGTTCAAGACCATCCGCCAGGCGTTGACCCTCGCGCTGCGCTCCGGGTTCTCCCGTATCCCGGTGACCGGCGAGAACGAGGACGACGTGGTCGGCGTCGTGTACGTGAAGGACCTGGCCCGCAAGGTGCACATCAGCCGGGACGCGGAGACCGAGCTGGTCTCCACGGCGATGCGGCCCGCCGTCTTCGTGCCCGACACGAAGAACGCCGGCGACCTGCTGCGCGAGATGCAGCAGGACCGCAACCACGTCGCGGTGGTCATCGACGAGTACGGCGGTACGGCCGGCATCGTGACGATCGAGGACATCCTGGAGGAGATCGTCGGCGAGATCACCGACGAGTACGACCGGGAGCTGCCGCCCGTGGAGGACCTGGGTGACGGGCGGTACCGGGTGACCGCGCGGCTGGACATCGGCGACCTCGGTGAGCTGTACGGCTTCGCGGAGCTGGACGACGAGGACGTGGAGACGGTCGGCGGCCTGCTCGCCAAGCACCTGGGCCGGGTGCCGATCGCGGGCGCGACGGCCGAGATCGACCTCGGCGAGAACGCGTCCACACTCTCGCCGAAGGCGCTGCGGCTGACCGCGGAGGCCCCGGCCGGCCGCCGCAACAAGATCGTCACGGTGCTGTGCGAGCCGGTCAGGGGCGACGGCGGCGCGGCCGGTCAGGACTGACCGCGGCGACGGAGTGCGAAGCGGTCGGGGCTGACCGCGACGCACAGCCCGGCGAGCGCCGTGGTGGTCCCGGTGATCACCACGGCGGGCCAGCCGCCGCCCGACCAGGCCACCGTGCCGGCCAGCGAGCCGACGGCGATGCCGGAGAAGCGCAGGGTGAAGTAGAGGGTGTTGAGGCGGCTGTGGACGGCGGGGTCAAGGCTGAACAGTGAGGTCTGCGAGGCTGCCTGGCTGCCCCAGACCCCGACGTCCAGCACGACCACACCCGCCAGCAGCCACCACAGCGAGCCGCCGCCCGGCAGCAGGAGCAGCCACCCCGCGATCACCAGCCCGATCAGTGCCGCGAGCGCGCCGCGCCGCCCGAGCCGGTCGGCCAGCCGTCCGGCGTACGGGGAGGCCAGCGCGCTCGCCGCGGCCACCAGCCCGAACAGGCCGATCTCGGTCGACCCGTACCCGTACTCGCCTTCCAGCAGGAACGTCAGCGTGGTCCAGAACGCGCCGAACGCGATGCCCACCAGCGCGCCGGACACGGTGATCCGCCGGACCGGCGGGTGGGCGGCGAACAGCCGCGGCAGTGAGGCGAGCGTGGACCGGTACGAAACGGTCGCGGCCGCCGGGACGCGGGGCAGGGCCCGGCTCAGGACCAGCATGGTCAGCAGCGTCAGGGCGCACGAGCAGCCGAACACCGCCCGCCAGCCCACCTGCTCCGCCAGCGCCCCCGAGTACGCGCGGGACGCGAGCACCCCGACCAGCAGACCGGCCTGCACGGTGCCGACGACCCGGCCCCGGCCGGCGTTGCCGCCGCCCGCCGCCAGGGCCACCGCGAGCGGTGTGACGAGCTGCGGTACGGGCGAGAGCAGGCCGACCGCGAAGCCGGCCACCACCAGCCAGGTCACGCCGGGCGCGAGGGCACAGGCGGCGAGGGCGAGCGCGGACGCCGTACCGAGGCCGAGGATGAGCCGCCTGCGGTCGTGGCTGTCGCCCGCCGGGACGAGCAGCAGGATGCCTGCCGCGTAGCCGAGCTGGGTGGCGGTGGGCACCGCGCCGAGCACGTCCGGGGCCACTCCGAGGGAGTGGGCGGCGGCGCCCAGCAGCGGCTGGTTCAGGTAGACGTTGGCGGCGGTGACGGCGCTGGTGGCGGCGAGCAGCAGGGCCGTCGGACGGGTCAGGCCGGAGCGGGGCGGGCGGTCGGTGCGCGGGGGCGCGGAAGCTGGTTCGATCACATGAGCCGACGCTAGGCCGGGGCGGGCGTGGCAGGCTTGTGCGGGAGTGCCAAGTTCTGTCGAGAACGTGCCAGGTGGGGGAAGGCGGAAAGTGAGGCGGCGTGTACGGCAAGAGCGAGGACCGGGAGGACTACCAGCGGGTGCCCCGGCCGGTCGCCGCGATGGCCCGTGACCTGCCCGACGGCCACCACATCCCCGATCACCGGCACCCCCGGGCCCAGTTGATCTACGGCACCACCGGCGCGATCTCGGTGGCCACCGGGCACGGCGTGTGGGTGGCGCCCGCCACCCGTGGCGTGTGGGTGCCCGCCGGGCTGACCCACGCGATGACCTGCGCGGGCGCGGTCGCCATGCGCACCCTCTACATCGAGCCGCAGTCCGCCTGGCGGCTGCCCGACGCGCCCACCGTCGTCTCGGTCTCCCCGCTGCTGCGGGAGCTGATCGACGAGGCCACCCGGCTTCCGGTGGAGTACGACGTACGGGGCCGCGACGGCACGGTGATGGACCTGCTCCTGCACGAACTCGCGCCGCGCCCCGTACCGGCCCTGCACCTGCCCGCCCCGGACGACCCCCGGCTGCGCGACCTGTGCGCGGCGATCCGGCGCAGCCCCGGTGAGGACTGGACGACCCCGTGCGCCGCGGCCCGCGCCCATCTGAGCCCGCGCAGTCTGCACCGCAGGTTCGCCGCCGCCACGGGGATGAGCCCGGCCCGCTGGGTGCAGCAGGCCAGGCTCGTCCACGCGGTCACCCTGCTGGCCAGGGGAACTCCGGTCACCTCCGTCGCCACCGGCCTCGGCTATGCCACGCCCAGCGCCTTCACGGCCATGTTCCGGCGGGCGCTGGGCACCACTCCGTCGGCCTACTTCGCAGGCGTGTAGGGCGTACGGGACCGGCGGGCCGCCCGGGAGAGGCCGACGGCGGCCAGCGTGGCGACCACCGCGACGAGCAGCGCGTCCGCGCCGAGCCCCAGCCGGACGCCGCCGAGCGTGGCGTCCGCGAAGCTCGCGCCGTCCGCCCGCAGGGCCGTGACGCGGGCCGACGCCAGAGCGCTCAGCAGCGGGATGCCGACCGTGAGGCCCAGTTGCTGGGAGCTGGTGACCAGGCCGGTGGCCAGGCCCTGTTCGGTGTCCGGCACACCGGAGGTGACGATCACTCCGTACGAGACGATCGCCCACAGATGCCCGAAGCAGGCGACCGTCACGGCGGCCGTCGCGCACCAGACGCCGGACGCGGCCGTGCCCACGGCCAGCAGCGCGGCGGTGCAGACGGCCTGGACGGCCAGTCCGGTGACCAGCGTGCGGCGGGCGCCGATCCGTCCGATCACCTTCGGCGCGACCATGCCGGAGACCACCGCGAAGAGTCCCTGCACGCCGAAGACGAGGCCGGTGAGGAAGGCGGAGAGGCGCAGCACTTCCTGGAGGTAGAGCGTCAGCAGGAAGACCACCGCGCTCATCATCGAGAAGGTGACCAGGCCCGCCAGACTGCCCCACGCCACCGTGGGGCGGCGCAGCATCGGCAGCGAGACCAGCGGCTGGGCGGCCCGGGACTCCACGACGACGAACGCGACGAGCAGGACGGCGCCGAGGGCCAGCGCGACCAGGACGTCCGGGCGGCCGAAGCCGGTCTCGGCGGCGGTGGACAGGGCGTAGATCAGGGCGAGCAGGCCGCCGGTGACGGTCACCGCGCCGGGTATGTCGATCCGGGGACGCTCGGGGTGCCGGGATTCGGCGAGCAGCGCGGGCGCCACCGCCAGTACGGCGATCCCGGCCACCGCCAGGACGCCCATCGTCGACCGCCAGCCGAGCGAGTCGGTCAGCGTGCCGCCGAGCACCATGCCGATGGTGAAGCCCGTCGAGAGCAGGGTGCCGCTGATCCCGAGGGCGCGTTCGCGCTGCGGGCCCTCGGTGAAGGTGGTGGTCAGCAGGGACATGCCGGTGGGCACGATGACCGCGGCGCCCAGCCCTTGCAGCGCGCGCCCGGCCAGGAAGACGGCCGGGCTCCAGGCGAGCGCGGCGAGCAGGGAGGCCGCCGTGAAGAGGGCGAGCCCGGTGAGGAAGAGCCGTCGCCGCCCGTACAGGTCGGCGATCCGCCCGAACAGCAGCAGGAATCCGCCGGACGGCAGCGCGAACGCGGTGACCGCCCACTGGAGGTCGGCCTGTCCCATCCCGAGATCCCGGCCGAGGACCGGGAGCGCCACGTTCAGGATCGAGAAGTCCAGCGCGACGATGAACTGCGCGGCGCAGAGCAGGAGAAGGGTCAGTTTGGCGCGGGCGGTCATACGGGCGGGTGCGGTCGCGGATGCGGGAGCAGGGGAGGGCGCGGGGGTGTCGGTGAGGCCGGCGGGGGCGGGCGGAAGAGTGTCGGTCGGCATACGAGGAGCCTGCGGCCCAGGAATACGGCATGGGGAGCGGGAACTTATCGTGGTGTCCGGACCACCAGGCACGGCCCGGACGCGGCGGCCGTGGTGGCGGCCGGAAAGTCGTGGCCGACAGGGGGAACGGCGTGAGCGAGTCCGCACGGGCGGAATCCGTACCGACGACAGGGGAGTCCGGCGGCCCGGACGGCGCCGAGCCGCGCCGCCGGCAGGAGCTGCGGGACTTCCTGATGAGCCGCCGGGCCCGGGTCAGCCCGGCCGACGCGGGCCTGCCCGACGGCGGGCGCCGCCGGACGCCAGGGCTGCGCCGTGAGGAGGTCGCGGTGCTCGCCGGGGTCGGCGCTTCGTGGTACCAGTGGCTGGAGCAGGGGCGTGACATCACCGTCTCGCCGCAGGTGCTGGACTCCGTGGCGCGGGTGCTGCGGCTGAGCGGCGTGGAGCGACGGCACCTGTACGTGCTGGCCGGGCTCAACCCGCCGCTGCGGCCGGACCCGGATCCCGCGGCGCTCGACATGTGCGAGGGGCTGCAACGGCTGATCGACGCGTGGATGCCGTTCCCGGCGCACATCATGGATCCGTACTGGAACAACATCGCCTTCAACGAGGCGTCGCGGATCGTCCTCAACCACGGCCAGGAGGGCTCCAGTTCCAACTGCCTGATCGCGTACTTCACCGATCCGGTCTACCGGGCCCGCGCCGCCAGTTGGGCCCGGAACGCGCCGACGGTCGTGGCGCAGTACCGGGCGGCGTGGTCGGAGCGGCCCGGTGACGAGGGGTACGAGGCGGTCGTCCGGCACGTGTCCGGGGCCAGCGAGGAGTTCGCGCGCCTGTGGGCGCGCGGGGACGTGCTGGACGGCGGGCAGGTCCACAAGGAACTGGAGCATCCGCTCGTCGGCACGCTGCTCTTCGAGTCCACCCAACTGCGGGTCCCGGCCCGTCCGGATCTGACCATCGTGCTGCACAATCCGCGCCGTACGGCGGAGGCGGACACGGGAGCGAAACTGGAGTGGCTGGCCTCGCCGGAGGGCCGCCGGGGCGGCATGTTCTCGGTGGCGGGGTGACGCGGCGGCACCGGCCACCGCCGTACGCGCCCCCTCGTGCCCGCCGGGCCGCCGGACGCATATGCTCGCCCGTATGAGCGAAGCCGCACCGCTGGACCCGGAAGACCGCAAGATCATCACGCTGGCCCGTTCCGCGCGCGCCCGCAACGGGGTGCCGGAGGGCGCCGCCGTCCGTGACGAGACCGGGCGCACCTATGTCGCGGGGACCGTCGCCCTGGAGTCGTTGCGGCTCAGCGCGTTGCGTACGGCGGTCGCCATGGCCGTCGCGAGCGGCGCGCGGTCGCTGGAGGCGGCGGCCGTGGTGACCGAGGCGGAGGCGGCCTCGGACGAGGACCGCGCGGCCGTGCGGGACCTCGGCGGCGCCGGTACGCCGGTGCTGGTCGCCGGTCCGGACGGCACGCTGCGGGCCACGGTCCAGGCGGGCTGACGTAGGGGTGGGTGACGGCCCGCGGGCTGACGGGCCGGCGTAAGGGCTGATCGACGGGCTGAGGGGCCGGCGTGTGAGTCGATCGACGGGCTGACGGGCCGGGCCTGAGGGCGGCGGTCCTCACTCCGCCGCCCGGTCCGCCCGTACCCGCTCCAGCAGCGCCTTCTTGTCCGGTTTGCCGCTCGCCGCCACCGGCACCTCCGGTATGACGGTGATCGTGGCGGGCACGCTCGCCGGGCCCAGCGCGGCGGCGACGTGGGCACGCAGTGCCGCGAGGCCGGGGCGCCGGTCCGCCGCCGGTACGACGAACGCGTGGGCGGCCTCGCCGGTCCGTTCGTCCGGCGCGCCCACGACGTACGCCTGGTCGACGTCCGGGTGCCCGGCCAGGGCCTGTTCGATCGCCCCCGCGTAGTGCAGGACGGCGTTGACGATGACGACGTCCCGGGTGCGCCCGGTGAGCCGCAGGAAGCCGTGCTCGTCGAGGCGGCCGAGGTCGCGGGTGCGCACCCAGCCGTCCCGCAGGACGGCGCGGGTCTCCTCCTCGTCCTGCCGGTAACCGGCCAGCGCTCCGGCCGTACGGACCCAGATCTCACCGGTGGCGCCGTCGGGGAGGGGCCGCCCGTCGGCCGGGTCCCGTACGTCGATGTCCACCCCGTCCAGGGGCCGCCCCACCGAGCCGTACGCCGTGTCCGGGTGGCGGGCCAGGTCGTCGGGGGTGAGCAGGGTGAGCATGCCGGTCTCGGTCTGTCCGTAGCCCTGGTGCACGACGGGGCCGAGCCGTTCGGCCGCCTCGGCGAGCCGGTGGGGCGCCAGGGGAGATCCGGCCACGAGGAGAGCCCGCAGGCTCGTGAGGTCCATGGTGTCGTCGGGGGCGGTGCGCAGGAAGTTGAGGATGTGGTGCAGCCGGGGGACGGTCAGCAGGCAGGCGGTGATGCGGTGCCGTGCGAAGACCTCCGGGAAGGACAGGGGCGGCTCCGGGATGACGGCGGTGCCGCCGCCCAGCAGGCACAGTCCCAGGTGCTCGAAGATCACCGCGCTGGTGAGGGTGCCGAAGAGCAGGAAGCGCGCGTAAGCCGCCGCGAGGGCGCCGGTCCGCGCGGACCGGCGGGCGGGCTGCCACGACCAGCTCGCGGTCAGGCTGCGGTAGGTGTGCGCGCACTCCTTGGGCTGTCCGGTGCTGCCGCTGGTCAGGGTGATCAGGGCGATGTCGTCCGGGCGGCCGTGTGCCACGAGGTCGTCGGGGGAGGCAGGTTCCCGGGTGGTCAGCAGGTCCTTTTCCAGGCCGAGCCGGGTGCCGGGGCCGACCGCCGCGAGGAGTTCGGTGGCGGCCGACGGCTCGTCGTGCACGAGGACGTCGACGCCGTCGGCCAGGACGCGGGCGAGATGGCCCGGTGGCAGGCCGGGGCGCAGGCCGGTCAGCCGGGCGCCCAGCAGATGCACCGCGAGGTGCAGGGCGAACGCCTCGGGGGTGACGCCGGCGGCCACCGCGACGGACGACCCCGGGCCGACGCCCGCCGCGCGCAGTCCGCGCACACAGCGGCCGGTCAGGTCCAGGACCGCACGGCGCGGAACGGCGCGCCCCCGGTGTTCGAACGCCGGTACGTCCGGCTGCCGGTGGAAGGCGTCGACGAGGGCTTGTGGGAAAGGACTTGCGGTCGGCTGGCTCATTTCGTGTCCGCTCCGGTGGGTGTGAACGGCTGAAATGTGTCACGGGACCGGCGGGGCAAGCGGGGCCGGGAGTGCGGGAGAGTAATGCGGCGACCCGCCGGTGCGCGACAGAAGGGCGTTCCGGGTAAAAGTCCCGGACCTTGTGACACTGGCTTGTGCAGCGTACTCACAAACCTTGGATTGAGTGTGACGCAGATCACTTATATGCACTCTGGTGCCGTTCTTTAATACTCAAGTACTGTCGGCTTCCGCTCCATCTCCATACCCCCGCAGGTGACAGGAGAATTGCGTGAGCCACGACGAAACGATGGACTATCTGGTGGTCGGTGCCGGCCCCGCGGGATTGCAAGCCGGATATTTCCTGCAACAGGCCGGGCGCAGCCATCTCATCGTGGAGTCGGGCGCGGCTCCCGGTGAATTCTTCACCCGCTTTCCCCGGCACCGCACCCTCATCTCGATCAACAAGGTGCACACCGGGTGGGACGACCCCGAGCTGAACATGCGCACCGACTGGAACTCGCTGCTCTCCGACGAGCGCACCCCGCTGTTCACGGCCCGCACCCCGCGCTATTTCCCGGACGCCGACGAGATGGTCGGCTACCTCGCCGACTTCGCCGCCACCCACCGCATCCGCGTCCGTCACCACACGCGTATCACCGAGATATCCCGGCCGTACGGGGGTCCGGACGGACCCGGCGACTTCCTCGCCCGCGCCGCCGACGGCACCGCCTACCGCGCGCGGCGGATCATCGTGGCGACCGGCGTCACCCGCCCGTACATCCCCGCCATCGAGGGCGTCGAGACGGTCGAGCGCTACGACGAGGTCTCCGTCGACCCGGCCGGTTTCACCGGGCAGCGGGTGCTGATCATCGGCCGTGCCAACTCCGCGTTCGAGACCGCCGACAACCTCATCGAGACCGCCGCCGTCATCCACGTCGCCGGGCCCGGCTCGCTGAAGCTCGCCTGGCAGACCCATTTCGTGGGACACCTGCGGGCCGTCAACAACAACTTCCTCGACACCTATCAGCTCAAATTGCAGAACGCGGTGCTGGACGGAAACATCGAGCGTATCCGGCAGCAGCCGGACGGCTCCTACGTGGTGTCCGTGTCCTTTTCCCGGGTCAACGAGGTCGTCAAGGACATCGCTTACGACCGGGTCATCCTCGCCACCGGGTTCCGCTTCGATCCGTCGATATTCGCCCCGGACTGCCGGCCCGAACTCGCCGTCAACGACCGTTTCCCGGCCCAGACCGACGCCTGGGAATCCCCGAACATCCCCGGTCTGTACTTCGCCGGCACCATCACCCAGGTGCGCGATTTCAAGAAATCGACCAGTGGTTTCATCCACGGCTTCCGGTACGGCGTACGGGCCCTGCACCGCATCCTGGAAGCCCGCCACCACGACCGTCCCTGGCCCGCCCGCGCCCTGCCCGCCACCGCCGAGGCGGTCACCGACGCCGTGATCGCCCGCGTCAACCGCAGTTCGGCGCTCTTCCAGGTCTTCGGCTTCCTCGGCGACGCGGTGCTCGTCGACCGGGACGGCGCGGTCCGCTACTGCGAGGAAATCCCCGTCGACCACCTGCACACCGCCGTCGCCGACGGCGGCTTCGGCGAGGTCGGCTCCTACTTCACCGTCACCCTCGAATACGGCGAGGACCACGACAAGGTCAACCCCTTCGACATCACCGCCGGCCGCGTCTCCCAGCAGGACACCACCGGCCTGGACGGCCGCTATCTGCACCCGGTCGTGCGCGCCTTCGACGGCGCCGCCCCCGGCAAGGCGACCGCCGAACACCACCTCACCGAGAACCTGGAGAACGAGTGGGACAGCGAGGAGGTCCACCGCGTACCCCTGCGGACCTTCCTGCGCCCCCGGCTCACCGGCCCGGCCCCGGCGGCCCGGCCGTGATCCCCACCCTCGCCGACCTGCGCGAGCGGGCCCGGGAGCGGCTGGACCCCCGGGTGTACGACTTCTTCGCAGGGGGCGCCGGAGGCGAGACGGCGCTCCACGAGAACGAGGCGGCGTTCCGCAGGCTCGCCCTGCTGCCGCGCGTCCTGCGCGGGGCGGCCGACCGCGACCTGTCCGTGACGCTGTGCGGCGACCGCCTCGCGCTGCCCGTCCTGGTCTCGCCCACCGCCTTCCACCGCCTCGCGCACCCCGAGGGCGAGCTGGCCACCGCCCGCGCGACGGCGGCCGCCGGCACGGTCCTGGTCACCGGCATGGCGGCGACCGTGCCGGTGGCCGAGGTCACCGCCGCCGCCCGCGCCGTGCAGGCCGACGCGGCCGTCTGGTTCCAGCTCTACCTCCAGCCCGAACCGGACGTCACCCTCGCGCTCGTCCGCAGGGCGGAACGGGCCGGCTGCTCGGCGCTGGTCGTCACGGTCGACTCACCCGTCTTCGGCCGCCGCGAGCGGGACGCCCGGCACGGCTTCGACGACCTGCCCGCCGGCCTGGCCGCCGAGAACATGCGCGGCCTGCCCGGCGCCCCCGACGACCGCCCCCGCGACATCGCCATGTCCCCGGGGCTGTCCTGGGACGACCTGCGCAGACTGCGGGCACGGACCCGGCTGCCGGTGCTGCTCAAGGGCGTCCTGCACCCCGGGGACGCGCGGATCGCCGTCGCCGAGGGCGTGGACGGACTGCTGGTCTCCAACCACGGCGGCCGGCAGCTCGACGCCGCACCGGCGAGCGTCGAGGCGCTGCCCGCCGTGGCCGAGGCGGTCGCGGGCCGGGTGCCGGTCCTCCTGGACGGCGGCGTCCGCCGGGGCTCCGACGCCGCCGTGGCCCTCGCGCTGGGCGCGTCGGCCGTCGGTGTCGGCCGTCCGGTGCTGTGGGGACTGGCCGCGGACGGCGAGAAGGGCGTCCGGCACGTACTGGAGCTGCTGCGCGCGGAGTTCGACCACGTGCTGGCACTGTGCGGCGGCGCCGGCCCGGCCGACCTCGGGCCGGACCTCGTCGTCGCGCGGGGGAGCGTCCGGGGCGTACGGAAGGGGGCGGACGGATGAGCCGCGCCCGGGCCACCGGCCGCCTCCCCGTACCCGGCCGCCCCCGGCTCTCCGTCCGCCCCCGCACCGTCCGGCTGCTCGCCGCCACGGCCGCCGCCCTCTCCGTCCCGTACTGGCTGCCGCGCTCCGTCGTCGCCGCCCGCGTCGCGCTCTTCGCCCGGATCAACGGCGACGAGGGCATCGCCTTCCCGAACGCCGCCGTCCCCGCCGAGCGCTTCCAGGAGGTCTACTCCCACCCGGCCGCCAACGGCCGCAGCCGCGGCGCCGCCCTCTCGGACCTCTTCTGGTACTGGCTCGCGCCCGGCCCCGAAGTGCACCAGGAACACCTGGAGGACGGCCCGCGCTACGACGACGTCGCCCGCACCACCCTCACCGTGCTCGCCGGGCCCAGCCAGGACCTGTCCGCGGCGGCGGCCCGCCGCACCGCCGCCGTGCTCGACGGACGGGGCGTCGGCCGCGCCACGTTCGTACGGCTGCGCGACCTGATGATGCCGGTCTGGGCGGAATTCTTCTACGGCCTCGTCTTCCGCGAACCGTGCCCGGCCGACGTCCGGCGCCTGATCGTCGACAACGCCGAGGACGTGGTCGACGCCCTGAAGTGCACCCGGCCACGCCACCTGGCCCGCCGGGCCCGGCTCACCCGCCACCTGCGGCAGCGCATCGCCGCCGGACACGTGCCGCCGCGCCACCTGCCGGGCTCCCTCACGCCCGAGGAGCAGGCGTACTACCTCCAGGGCACCTTCTTCAACACGGCCGTCGTCCAGCTTTCCGAAGCCATGGCCCACCTGCTGCTCGTCCTGGCGCAACACCCGGACGTACAGCGGAAGCTGGCCGCCGCGCCGGACGACGACCGGTACTTCGCCAACGTCCTCGACGAGACGCTGCGCCTCTACCCGCTCTTCGGCGTCGCCCACCGCATCAGCACGGACGACATCCCGCTCGGCCCGGACGCCGTCATCCCCGCCGGCTCCGTCCTGTGCTTCAACTACCCCGACTACCACGCCACCGGCTACACCGACCCGGACGTCTTCGACCCCGCCCGCTGGGAACACCTCGTCGCCAAGAACCAGCACCACATCCCGTTCGGCGTCGCCGCCAACCGGCCCTGCCCGGCCTGGCGGCTCGCCCCGCTGGTCATGCGCGCCGCGACCCGCGAGGTACTGAGCCGCTTCACCCTCCACTCCGACGTCGCGCACACCCGCTCCATCCCGCACCGTGCCCCCTGCCTGCTGGTCCGGCGCGACCGCCCGCTGCCGCCCCACCGGCTGTTCGCCGCCCGCGCCTTCCTGCGGGTGCGCGACCGGTGGGAGGACGTGTGGCGCAGCTGCGTCCAGCTCGTCCTCGGTACGTGGATGGTGCTGGACGCCCGCCGCCTGCGTCCGGCCGAGCGGTACTTCGCCGCCCACGACACCCAGGGGACCCCGCTGCCGACCGGCACCGACGGACCGGCGCGCTGCCCTTATCCGCACGCCTGATCCGCCTCCCTGATCCGCGAACCTGACCCGCACCCCCGGTCCGTACGTCCGCCCGCCCGGCCCGTACGCCTGATCCGCACACCCTCCCCGCGAGCCGAAGGACCCTCCGCCATGACCGTCACGGAGTTAGGGCCGGTCTTCTTCCTGGCCGTCGTCGTCATCCTGCTCGTCTGCCGGCTCGTGGGACGCGCCCTGCGCGCGCTGGGCCAGCCGCCCGTGGTGGGGGAGATGGTCGCCGGGGTGGTGCTCGGGCCGTCCGTGCTGGGTCTGCTGGCGCCCGGCCTGGAGACGGCCCTCTTCCCGCCGGAGCTGCGGCCCGCGCTGTACGTCGCCGGGCAGATCGGCCTGGTCGTCTTCATGTTCCAGACCGGGTACGAGTTCCGCTCGGCCGGCATCCGGGCGGTGGCGAGGCCGGCCGCGATGATCTCGGGGGCCGGGATCTTCGTACCGCTCGCGCTGGGCGTGGGGCTGACCTACGCCGTGCACGGCCGGGTCGACGTCTTCCCGGCGGACGTGTCCGTCGCCGTCTCCGCCCTCTTCGTCGGCGTGACCCTGGCCATCACCGCGTTCCCCATGCTGGCCCGGATCATCACCGAGCGGGGCCTGACCGGCACCCGCTTCGGCTCGCTGTCCCTGGCGTCCGGAGCGGTGGACGACGCGCTGGCGTGGGTCCTGCTCGCCGGCGTGCTGAGCCTGACCGGCACCGGCAGCGGGCCGCTGGTCGTCGCCCTCGCCGGGAGCGCCGGCCTGGTGGTCGCCCTGGTCCTGCTCGCCCGCTCCGGGACCCGGCTCACGGGCCTGGTGAACCGCCGCAGCCCCGACGAGCTGCTGCTGATCACCGTCGTCGTGCTGTTCATCGCCGCCTGGTACACCGACCGCATCGGCCTGTACGCCGTCTTCGGCGCGTTCAGCCTGGGCGTGGTCTTCCCGCGCGCCGCGGCGGTGGACCGGGCCGTCGAGACGATCGCGCCCATCAGCCGGATCGTCTTCCTGCCCCTGTTCTTCACCTACTCCGGCCTGAACACCGACTTCGCGCTGCTGGCCTCGCCCGGCCTGCTGCTGTTCACCGCGGGCTGTGTCGCCGTGGCCGTCCTCGGCAAGCTGGGCGCCTGCTGGCTGGCCGCGCGGCTGGCCGGCGAGGAGGGCGGGGTGGCGCTGCGCATCGGCACGCTGATGAACGCGCGGGGCCTGATGCAGCTCATCGCGATCAACATCGGCCTGGCGGCCGGCATCGTCACCCCGTCGATGTTCGCGGTGCTGGTCGTGGTCGCGCTGGTGACGACGGTGATGGCGTCGCCGATGCTGACCCTGTGGGAACGGATCGACGCGCGCCGGGCGCCGGACCGGCCGCCGGCCGAGCGGGTCGGCGCCGCGCCCTGAGCCCGGCCGCCCGTCCCGTACGGCCGGAGCCCGGCCCTGGTGGTCGGCACGGCCCCGCCGATCGGGGACAATGGGCGCCATGAGCGTTCGTACAGAGTCCTCCGCCCAGCACCGCGCCGGCTTCGCGTGCTTCGTCGGCCGCCCGAACGCGGGCAAGTCGACCCTCACGAACGCTCTGGTCGGCACGAAGGTGGCGATCACCTCCAACCGCCCGCAGACCACCCGGCACACCGTGCGCGGCATCGTGCACCGCCCGGACGCCCAGCTCGTCCTGGTCGACACCCCGGGCCTGCACAAGCCGCGCACCCTGCTCGGCGAGCGGCTCAACGACGTCGTACGGACCACCTGGGCCGAGGTCGACGTGATCGGCTTCTGCCTGCCCGCCGACCAGAAGCTGGGCCCCGGCGACCGCTACATCGCGGCCGAGCTGGCCGGGATCAAGAAGACCCCGAAGATCGCCATCGTCACCAAGACCGACCTGGTGGACTCCAAGCAGCTCGCCGAGCAACTGCTCGCGGTCGACCAGCTCGGCCGGGAGCTGGGCATCGAGTGGGCGGAGATCATTCCGGTGTCGGCGGTGGGCGACCAGCAGGTGCAGCTCGTCGCCGACCTGCTCGTCCCGATGCTCCCGGAGAGCCCCCCGCTCTACCCCGAGGGCGACCTCACCGACGAGCCCGAGCAGGTCATGGTCGCCGAGCTGATCCGGGAGGCGGCGCTCGAAGGCGTACGGGACGAGCTGCCGCACTCCATCGCGGTCGTCGTCGAGGAGATGCTGCCGCGCGAGGACCGCCCGGCGGACAAGCCGCTGCTGGACATCCACGCCAACGTCTACATCGAGCGGCCCAGCCAGAAGGGCATCATCATCGGCCCCAAGGGCAAGCGGCTCAAGGACGTCGGGGTGAAGTCCCGCAAGCACATCGAGGCGCTGCTCGGCACGCCGGTCTTCCTCGACCTGCACGTGAAGGTCGCCAAGGACTGGCAGCGCGACCCGAAGCAGCTCCGCAAGCTCGGCTTCTGAGGCCGGACCGCTGAGACCGGACCGCTGAGACCGGCCGTTCCTCACTCCACCCCGCGGATCCGCCGCACCAGCAGCGCCCCGGCCAGCCCGATGCCCGCCGCGACCAGGTACAGCACCCGGTAGCCGCCGAGGTAGGTCACGACCGGCGCGGCCAGCGCGGGGGCGGCCACCTGCGGCAGCGAGTTGGCGACGTTGATGACGCCGAGGTCCCGGCCCCGGTGGGCGGCGGCCGGCAGCACGTCCGTCATCAGGGCGAAGTCCACCGACGTGAAGACGCCGAAGCCGATGCCCAGCAGCGCGGCGGCGACCAGCGCGCCGGTCCAGGTCTGCCACCCGGCGAGCAGCGCGGTGGCCGCCGCCATGATCACGCCGGACCAGAGCACGAACGGCTTGCGGCGGCCCGAACGGTCCGACCACACCCCGCCGACGACGACGGTGGCGAGCAGCATCACCCCGTTGACGGCGGTCAGGATCAGCACGCCGTCCCCCGGGCGGGGCCGGTGCAGCGCGTCGCGCAGGTAGTAGAGCAGGTACAGCAGCGCGATCGCGTTGCCGAGGTTGACCAGGAAGCGGGTCAGCCACGCCCACGCCAGGTCGGGATGGCGGCGCGGGCTGATCCAGAACCCGGCGAGGAACGGCCGCCACGCGAACGGCGGCCGGTCGCCGGGCCCGATCCGCCGGTCCCGGTGCCGCAGTACGAACGGCAGCGGGGCCAGCACCGTGAAGCCGGCGCAGGCCAGGTACCCCGCCGTGACGCCGCCCGCGACGGTGGCCAGGCCCGTACCGGTCACCACGCCCAGGATCTGCGCCGCGCCCAGCCAGCCGCCCACCGCACCGCGCCGGAGGTGCGGGACGCGGTCCGGTACGGCCGCGGTGACCGCCGCGAAGGCGGCGTTCAGCGTGAGCTGCACCAGGCACCACCCGGCCGCCATCACGGCGACGTTCCGGGCGGTCGCCAGCAGGCACAGTGCCGCCGCGCCGCCGAGGACTCCGGCCGCGATCCACGGCGTACGGCGCCCGAACCGCGACACCGTACGGTCCGACAGCGCGCCGAAGAGCGGGTTGGCGACGAGCGACACCGCGGCGCCCAGGCCCGTCACCCACGCCAGCACCGACTCCTTCGACGAGCCGGGCGGCGCCAGCCCGGCCGCCTGGAGGGCCAGCAGGACCTGGATCGGTCCGTACCAGCCGACCCAGATCGCCCCGTTGGCCAGCGCCAGCGCCGCGGTCCAGCCGCCGCCCACCCGCTCGGCCGGCTCGGCGAGGTCCCCGGACGTGCCCGCGGAGTCCCCGGGCGTGCCCGCGGCCCCCGCGTCGGTCACCGCTGGGCCCGTAGCGCGTCCCGCAGCCAGTGGTACGAAGCCTTCGGGGTCCGGGTCAGCGTGTCGCGGTCGACGTGCACCAGTCCGAACCTGCGGGCGTAGCCCTCCGCCCACTCGAAGTTGTCCAGCAGCGACCAGACGAAGTAGCCGCGGACGTCGACCCCGGCGGTGATCGCGTCGTGCAGGGCCCGCAGGTGCCCGTCCAGGAAGGCGATCCGCTCCCGGTCCTCGACGCCCTCGTACGAGCAGCCGTTCTCGGTGATGACGACGGGCGGCAGGCGGTCGCCGTACTGGTCGCGGAATCCGGTCAGCAGCTCGGTCAGCGCCGCGGGCACGACCGGCCACCCGAAGTCCGTCAGCGGATACCCCTCGATCTCCCGTGGCGCGAACGGCAGCCCCGGCGGCAGCTCGATCCCCGCGAAGTCGACCGGTCCGGCGCCCTCCGCCGCAGGCGCGCCCACCTTCGTCGGCTGGTAGTAGTTCACCCCGTACCAGTCCAGCGGTTCACCGATGATCCGCAGGTCCTCGTCCACCGGACCGGCCCCGGACAGCAGCGGCCCCGTCAGCTCCTCCTCCGGATAACGCCCCAGCAGCACCGGCTCCGCGAACAGGCGGTTCAGCAGCAGGTCGTACAGCCCGGCCGCCTCCTGATCGGCGGCCGACTCCGACGCGGCCCACGTCGGCCCGTGTGAATTGGCGATCCCGATGCCGCCCGCACCCCTCGCCCGCAGCGCCTGCGCGGCCAGCCCGTGGCCCAGCAGCAGGTGGTGTGCCACGGGCAGCGCCCCGAACCCCAGCTCCCGGCCCGGCGCGTGCTGCCCCAGCCCGTATCCCAGCAGCGTCAGCTCGGCGGGCTCGTTGAGCGTGATCCACCGGTCCACCCGGTCACCGAGCCGCGCCGCCACGGCGTCCGCGTACGCCGCGAACCGCCGCGCCGTGTCCCGTTCCAGCCACCCGCCCGCCGCCTCGACGGCCTCCGGCGTGTCCCAGTGGAAGAGCGTCGGCACCGGCCGGACGCCCGCCGCGCACACCTCGTCGACCAGCCGGTCGTAGAAGTCCAGCCCCGCTGCGTTGACCCGCGGGCCGCCGTCCGGCATCACCCGCGGCCAGGCGACCGAGAACCGGTACGCGTCGGCCCCCAGCTCCTTGATCAGCGCGACGTCCTCGCGGTACCGGTGGTAGTGCCCGGTGGCGACCCGGCCGTCCGAGCCGTCCTTGACCCGCCCGGCCCGCTCCACGAAGGCGTCCCACACCGACCGCCCGCGCCCGTCCTCGTCCACCGCCCCCTCGATCTGGTAGGCGGACGTCGACACCCCCCACACGAACCCCGCGGGAAAGCGGGGCAGCGCACCCGACGAGGACCCACCCGGCGCACGAGAACCGTCCATGGCCCGGGATACTGGTTACCGTCGGGAACGGGTGTCAAGAGGCGTGCGGGCGGCGGGAGTCGGCCACCCGGTGGCCGGTCAGCAGCCCTCCTTCAGCACTCTGCTGATCAGCTTGCGCTGTTCCGCGGTGAGACGGGGGTCGGAGGCATAGACCGTACGGCCGTCGATGGTGATCTGGTAGCTGAAACCGTCGGGGACGCCTACCGGGGGCGTACCCCGGCCGGCGGCGGCTGCCTGCTCGGCCAGGGCGTGCCATTCCGCGGCATCGGGGCGGCCGGAGGTGTCGACCTCGGCGTGGCGCTCGATACCGGCGAAGCCGCCGGTGCGTCGTACTTGAATCCGCATGACGGGCTTCCTACCCAGTGGGGCTCGGGGAAACGGACAGATCGGGCCAGATGGTGGCGGATCAGGTGGCGGGTACGCCCACCTGGGACCAAGCCTTCTGGAGGGCCTGGAGGACGTCGCCCTCACCGTACTCGGTGCGCGCGGTGGCCACCGTGAGGCGGGCGAAGTCGTCGAACTGGGCGTCCTTGTCGAGTTGGCCGCCGGTCAGCGTCTTGTACCAGATCTGGCCCGCCCGCTCCCACGCGTTGCCGCCGAGAGCCGTGGCGAGCAGGTAGAAGGCGTGGTTGGGGATGCCGGAGTTGATGTGCACGCCGCCGTTGTCGCGGGAGGTCTTGACGTAGTCGTCCATCGTCGCGGGCTGCGGGTCCTTGCCCAGGACGTCGTCGTCGTACGCGGTGCCCGGGGCCTTCATCGAGCGCAGCGCCTCGCCGGTGACGTTCGGACCGAGCAGTCCGGCGCCGATCAGCCAGTCGGCCTGGGAGGCGTTCTGGCCGAGCGCGTACTGCTTGATCAGGGCGCCGAAGACGTCCGACATGGACTCGTTGAGCGCGCCGGACTGGCCGAAGTAGTCCAGGTTGGCGGTGTGCTGGGTGACGCCGTGGGTCAGCTCGTGGCCGATGACGTCGACGGGGATGGTGAAGTCGAGGAACAGGTCGTTGTCGCCGTCGCCGAAGACCATGCGCTGGCCGTCCCAGAAGGCGTTGTCGTAGTTCTCGCCGTAGTGGACGGTGGCGTTCAGCGGCAGCCCGGAGTCGTCGATGGAATGCCGGCCGTAGACCTTCAGGTACAGCTCGAAGGTGGCGCCGAGGCCCGCGTGCGCGCGGTTGACGGAGGCGTCCTTGGACGGCTTGTCGTCCTCGGAGTGCACCTTCTTGCCGGGCAGCACCTCTTGGCGCTTGGCGTCGTAGATGGTGCGGTTCGGCTTGTCCGACGCGGTGCCGGTGGGCGCGCCGAGGCCGCGGACGGTGGTGATGCGGCGGCGGGTGCGCTGCAGGGCGTCGTGCTCCAGGGTGCGCAGGGCGCGCTGGGAGCGGTCGGTGTCCTCCAGCCGGGACAGCGTGTCGAGGACGTGGGGCGGCACGATCGTGCAGAAGACGGGATGGCTCTCAGTGGCTTCAGGGTTCATGCACGGCAATGTGGCACTGGGTCATCAGCGTGTCACTCCCTGGCGCCATGATTCCTGAAAACGTGTGGTAGATCGTGGTTCGGGGGTTACGTGGGCCCGGTCCCGCATACTGATACGGGGCCGCGGGTTCCGCGTCACCTCGGCTAGGGTGCGGTGCATCATGCGTTACGGGCTGCTTCTCCTTAGCTGCCGCGGCGAGGGTCTGTTGTCGTAGGCCGACCCCCTCCCCGCGGGATTCGGTGCTGCGATTTTCGCCCCGTCGGCCTCTTCCCCCGCGGACACACGAGGAGCCCCGCGCCACCATGACGAATCCGTCGATCCCCGCCCAGAACGCTGAGAACGCCGTCGGCCGCCCCACCCCCGTCACGAACGCGACGCACACCCAGAAGCCCTCCGGCCTGCCGGTGCACCGCTACCGCGGCTACGAGGCCGTCGACATCGCCGGCCGCACCTGGCCGGACAACCGCATCACCCAGGCCCCCCGCTGGCTGTCCACGGACCTGCGTGACGGCAACCAGGCGCTGATCGACCCCATGTCGCCGGCCCGCAAGCGCGAGATGTTCGACCTGCTGGTGAAGATGGGCTACAAGGAGATCGAGGTCGGCTTCCCCTCGTCCGGCGCCACCGACTTCGACTTCGTACGGTCGATCATCGAAGAGGGCGCGATCCCCGAGGACGTCACGATCTCCGTCCTGACGCAGGCCCGCGAGGAGCTGATCGAGCGGACCGTGGAGTCGCTGCGCGGCGCCCACAAGGCCACCGTCCACCTGTACAACGCCACCGCGCCGGTCTTCCGCCGGGTGGTCTTCCGCGGCTCGCGCGAGCAGGTCAAGCAGATCGCGGTGGACGGCACGCGGCTGGTCGTGGAGTACGCGGAGAAGATCCTGGGCCCGGAGACGGCGTTCGGCTACCAGTACAGCCCGGAGATCTTCACCGACACCGAGCTGGACTTCGCGCTGGAGGTCTGCGAGGGCGTGATGGACGTCTGGCAGCCCGAGGAGGGCCGCGAGATCATCCTGAACCTGCCGGCCACCGTCGAGCGCTCCACCCCCTCCACGCACGCCGACCGCTTCGAGTGGATGTCGCGCAACCTGTCCCGGCGCGAGCACATCTGCCTGTCCGTGCACCCGCACAACGACCGCGGTACCGCGGTGGCCGCCGCCGAACTGGCGATCATGGCCGGTGCGGACCGGATCGAGGGCTGCCTGTTCGGGCAGGGCGAGCGCACCGGCAACGTGGACCTGGTCACCCTGGGCATGAACCTGTTCAGCCAGGGCGTGGACCCGCAGATCGACTTCTCGCAGATCGACGAGATCCGCCGTACTGCCGAGTACTGCAACCAGATGGAGATCCACCCGCGCCACCCGTACGCGGGCGACCTGGTCTACACCGCCTTCTCCGGCTCCCACCAGGACGCCATCAAGAAGGGCTTCGAGGCCATGGAGGTCCAGGCCGCCGAGCAGGGCAGGAGCGTGGACGACCTGGAGTGGGCGGTCCCGTACCTGCCCATCGACCCCAAGGACGTGGGCCGCTCCTACGAGGCCGTGATCCGCGTCAACTCGCAGTCCGGCAAGGGCGGCATCGCGTACGTCCTGAAGAACGACCACAAGCTGGACCTGCCGCGCCGGATGCAGATCGAGTTCTCGAAGACGATCCAGGAGAAGACCGACGCCGAGGGCGGCGAGGTCACGCCGGACGCGATCTGGTCGGTCTTCCAGGACGAGTACCTGCCGACCCCGGAGAACGCCTGGGGCCGGATCGCGCTGCGCAGCGCGCAGACCTCCACGACGACCGAGGGCACCGACGCGCTGACCGTCGAGGCGGTCGTGGACGGCGCCGACACGGTCCTGACCGGTACCGGCAACGGTCCGCTGGCGGCGTTCTTCGACGCGCTGCACGCGATCGACGTGGACGTACGGCTGCTGGACTACGTCGAGCACACGATGAGCGAGGGCGTCGGCGCCCAGGCCGCCGCGTACATCGAGTGCGCGATCGGCGACAAGGTGCTGTGGGGCGTCGGCATCGACGCGAACATCGTGCGCGCCTCCATCAAGGCGGCCGTCTCCGCGGTCAACCGCGCGAGCCGCTGATCACCGGGCCGTTGTGCGGCCGGTGCCCCCGGCTTCCGGTCCTGACCGGAACCCGGGCCGCCCACCGGCTGTGACCTGCGATGTACCGAGCGTCCCCCGGCTCTCTCCGCGAGCGCCGGGGGGCGCTCGGGCGTTCAACCGGTTTAAACGGCCGTCTGGTCCGGTCCGCACTACTGACGTCGCATCACGGATGTGGCTAACATCACGTCAACGCGGCAAAGATGCCGGAGCGTTACGGAGGGTCGACGTGATGCACAAGCTGGCTGTGATGGGTGTGCGGACGTCCTGGCGCACCGTCGCCGACGGCGAGTTCTTCTGCCCCGAGTGCGGCGGGGACCGCAACTACCTCCGGCGGACCGGCCGCCGGCGTCTCACCGTCCTCGGTGTGCCGCTGCTGCCGCGCGGCACCGCGGGCCCGGTCGTCGAGTGCTCCGCCTGCCGCGGCCACTTCGGGCTGGACGCGCTGGACCACCCCACCACCACGCGCTTCTCGGCGATGCTCAGGGACGCCGTGCACACCGTCACGCTGGCCGTGCTGGCCGCCGGCGGCACGGCCTCGCCCGGGGTGCGCGGCACCGCGGTGGGCACGGTGCGCGCCGCCGGCTTCGCGGACTGCACGGAGGACCAGTTGCTGACCCTGCTCGCCGCGCTCGCGGCGGACACCGGACGGCTGCCCGGCGCGCACGACAACGCCCTGTCGCGCGCCGCCTCCGGAAGCCTCGGCCGCCCCGGCGGCGGCCTCGACCCGTGCGGCACGGCGCTGGCCATAGAGCTGCACGAGGCGCTGGAGCCGCTGGCGCCGCACCTGGCCCCGGCGGGCCGGGAGTCGCTGCTCCTCCAGGGTGCCAGGATCGCCCTGGCCGACGGCCCGTACCTGCCGTCCGAGCGCGAGGTCCTGACCACCGTGGGCGCCGCCCTGCTGCTGTGCCCGGACGACACCGCCCGGCTGCTGGCGGCGGCCCGTACGCCGTCCTGAGCGGTTCCGGGCGCCCCGGGCGGCCCCCCGGGGGCGCTGAGTGCTCCGAGTGCCCTGGGAGACCCGTACGGGCCGCCCGGCCGGGCCCGCCCGTGTGCCGCCGCCCCCGCCGGGTGCGCGAGAATGGAGCGCATGAGTCTGTTCCGCGATGACGGCATTGTGCTGCGCACCCAGAAGCTGGGCGAGGCGGACCGGATCATCACGTTCCTCACGCGCGGTCACGGCCGGGTACGCGCCGTGGCCCGGGGTGTACGCCGTACGAAGTCCAAGTTCGGCGCCCGCCTGGAGCCGTTCTCCCACGTCGACGTGCAGTTCTACGCCCGTGGCAGCGAGCTGGTCGGGCGCGGCCTGCCGATGTGCACCCAGAGTGAGACCATCGCCGCCTACGGGGGCGGCATCGTCACGGACTACGCCCGTTACACCGCCGGTACGGCCATGCTGGAGACCGCCGAGCGGTTCACCGACCACGAGGGCGAACCGGCCGTGCAGCAGTACCTGCTGCTGGTCGGCGGACTGCGCACACTCGCGCGCGGCGAGCACGAACCGCACCTGGTGCTGGACGCCTTCCTGCTGCGCTCGCTCGCGGTCAACGGCTACGCCCCCAGCTTCGACGGCTGCGCCAAGTGCGGCCTGCCCGGCCCGAACCGGTTCTTCTCCGTGGGGTCGGGCGGTGTGGTGTGCGGCGACTGCCGGGTGCCCGGCAGCGTCGTACCCTCCTCCGAGGCCATCGGGCTGCTGGCGGCGCTGCTGTCCGGCGACTGGGCGACGGCGGACGCGTGCGAACCCCGGCACGTCCGCGAGGGCAGCGGGCTCGTCGCGGCCTACCTGCACTGGCACCTGGAGCGCGGCCTGCGCTCGCTGCGGTACGTAGAGAAATAGATAGGCTCAGCAGCTCGGGGGCGACCGCCGGCCGGAGACGAACGGCGGTCCGGACACGACGGCAGCACGCACCACGCACTACGGCATAGGAGATGTGGACCGGATGGCACGACGCGGATTCCTGGGGCGCGGCCGACGCACGTACGAGACGCCCGAGCCGCACCCGTCCGGTGCGCGTCCGCCGAAGATCCCCGGCGAGCTCGTCCCGAACCACGTGGCGGTCGTCATGGACGGCAACGGCCGCTGGGCCAAGGAGCGCGGTCTGCCCCGCACCGAGGGCCACAAGGTCGGCGAGGGCGTCGTCCTCGACGTGCTCAAGGGCTGCATCGAGATGGGCGTCAAGAACCTGTCGCTGTACGCCTTCTCCACCGAGAACTGGAAGCGCTCGCCCGACGAGGTCCGCTTCCTGATGAACTTCAACCGCGACGTCATCCGCCGCCGCCGGGACGAGATGGACGCGCTGGGCATCCGGATCCGCTGGGTCGGCCGGATGCCGAAGCTGTGGAAGTCCGTGGTGCAGGAGCTCCAGGTCGCCCAGGAGCAGACCAAGGACAACGACGTCATGACGCTGTACTTCTGCGTCAACTACGGCGGCCGGGCGGAGATCGCGGACGCCGCGGCGGCCATCGCGGCCGATGTGCGGGCCGGGAAGCTGGACCCGGCGAAGGTCACCGAGAAGACCGTCGCCAAGTACATGTACTACCCGGACATGCCGGACGTGGACCTGTTCGTCCGGCCGTCGGGCGAACAGCGCACGTCCAACTACCTGATCTGGCAGAGCGCCTACGCCGAGATGGTGTTCCAGGACATTCTCTGGCCGGATTTCGACCGGCGGAACCTGTGGGACGCCTGCCTCGAATACGCCAAGCGGGACCGCCGTTTCGGCGCCGCCCCGGAGGCGGAGCCCGCGCCGCAGCAGTGAGCCCGTACGCGAAAGCGGCCGGTCCCCTGAGCCAGGGGGCCGGCCGCTTCCGTGTGCCGCTGCCGGTGCGCTCCGCGTCAGGCGGAGCCGGCGGCCGCCTTGGCGGCGCACTCACCGCACGTACCGAAGATCTCGATGGTGTGCCCGACGTCCTGGAAGCCGTGCTCGGCGGCGATCTGGTCCGCCCACTTCTCCACGGCCGGACCCTCCACCTCGACGGCCTTGCCGCAGTTGCGGCACACCAGGTGATGGTGGTGGTCGTCGGTGCTGCACCGCCGGTAGACGGCCTCGCCGTCGTTGGTCCGCAGCACGTCGACCTCGCCCGCGTCGGCGAGGGACTGCAACGTCCGGTAGACCGTGGTCAGCCCGACCGAGTCCCCCCGGTGCTTGAGCATGTCGTGCAGCTCCTGCGCGCTGCGGAACTCGTCCACCTCGTCCAGTGCCGCTGCCACGGCGGCCCGCTGCCGCGTCGACCGGCCGCGCACCGGAGATCCAGCGCTCGCCACCGTTGCCTCCCTAGGTCTCGGGACGTCCCCCTGCACATCAGTCCGGCCATTGTGCCAGGTGATGACCGGAGCCCGGGTGCAACGCTTACGCAGATGCCTGTCCCTTGGCCCCCGGCACGCTGACATCGTCGCCGGGGGAGCGGCTGCCGGGCAGATCCAGAGTGCACTGTTCGGCAGCTCTGGCGGCGGCCCGCGCGCGCTTTCTGGCCAGCGGGGCGGCCAGCGCCGCCATCAGCGCGAAGACCGCGATGGCCAGCAGCACGATGCTCGCGCCGGGCGGCACGTCCACGTAGAAGGAGAAGACCGTACCGGAGAGGGTGACGACGACGCCGATGGCGACGGCCAGCGCGAGGGTCATCGCGAAGCCCCGGGTGGCCTGTTGCGCGGCGGCCACCGGCACCACCAGCAGCGCGCTGACCAGCAGCAGGCCGACGGCGCGCATCGCGACCGTGACGGTGAGCGCGGCGGTCACCGCGAGCAGCAGGTTCAGCCACCGCACGGGCAGGCCCATGACCCGGGCGAACTCCTCGTCCTGGCAGACGGCGAACAACTGCCGGCGCAGCCCGAGGGTGACGGCCATCACGAAGGCGGCCAGCAGGCAGGTGACCGTGACGTCCTCGGCGGAGACGCTGGTGATCGAGCCGAAGAGGTAACTGGTGAGGTTGGCGGTGGAGCCGCCGGGCGCCAGGTTGACGATCAGCACACCGCCGGCCATACCGCCGTAGAAGAGCATCGCCAGCGCGATGTCCCCGCGGGTACGGCCCTTGGAGCGCACCAGCTCCATGGCGATCGCGCCGAGCGCGGCGACCAGCACGGCCATCCACACGGGCGAGGTGCGCAGCAGAAAGCCCAGCGCGACGCCGGTCAGCGCGACATGGCCGATGCCGTCGCCCATGATCGCCTGGCGGCGCTGTACGAGGTAGATGCCGACGGCCGGCGCGGTGACGCCGACCAGGAGGGCGGCGAGCAGCGCGCGCTGCATGAAGGCGTAGTTCAGGAGGTCCATGTCAGGTCAGTCCGTCTCAGGTCAGCAGCCCGGTCCGGACCGGCTCGGCGGCCGGGTCCGCGTGCGGGTGGACGTGGTCGTGGCCGGGCAGGGCGTGCTGGCCCACGGCCTCCGGGGGAGGCCCGTCGTGCACCACACAGCCGTCGCGCAGCACCACCGCGCGGTCGATCAGCGGCTCCAGCGGGCCCAGCTCGTGCAGGACGAGGAGCACGGTGGCGCCCGCCGCGACCTGCCCCCGCAGCGTCTCGGCCAGCACCTCCTGGCTGGCCAGGTCGACCCCGGCCATCGGCTCGTCCATGATCAGCAGCTCGGGTGCGCCGACCAGCGCGCGGGCGATCAGCACCCGCTGGTGCTGGCCGCCGGAGAGCGCTTCGACGCAGTCCTTGGCGCGGTCCGCCATGCCCACCAGGTCCAGTGCCCGGTGGACGGCGTCCCGGTCGGCCCGGCCGGGCCACTTCAGCTTCGTACGGGAGAGCCGGCCGGAGGCGACGATCTCGCGGACGGTGGCGGGCACGCCGCCCGCCGCGGTGGTGCGCTGCGGGACGTACCCGATGCGCGCCCAGTCCCGGAACCGGCGCTGCGGGGTGCCGAACAGCTCCAGCTCGCCGCTGGTCAGCGGCACCTGGCCGACCACCGCGCGGACGGCGGTGGACTTCCCGGAGCCGTTGGCGCCGAGCAGGGCCACCACCTCGCCGCGCCGTACGGTCAGGTCGACGCCGCGCAGGACGGGGCGCGCGCCGAGCGCCGCACCCGCCCCGCGCAGCGATATGACCGTGTCCTGGTCCTTCATGGCCGCATCCTCCCGTCGTGCCGTACGTGCTGGTCCCGCCCCGTCATCGGCCGCCGTGCCGTCCGCCCGGTCACTTGGCGCCGAGCGCCTTCTGGAGCGCCGCCAGGTTGGCCTCCATGACCTGGACGTAGTCCTTGCCCCGGGACTTCTCGGTGATCCCCTCGATGGGGTCGAGCACATCGGTCTTCACGCCGAGATCCTTGGCCAGGGTCCGGGCCATCGCGGGGCTGGTCAGCGTCTCGAAGAAGACCGTGTTGACGTGGTGGTCCTTCGCCAGCTTCTGCAGTTCCTTCATCCGGCTGCCGCTGACGTCGCCCGACTCGGGGTCGATGCCGTTGATGGCTTCCTCGGTCAGGCCGTAGCGCTCGGCGAGGTAGCCGAAGGCGGCGTGGGTGGTGATGAAGGTGTCCGACTTCTTGTTCTTCAGGCCGTCCTGGAACTTCTTGTCCAGGTCGGTCAGCTTCTTGACCAGGTCGTCGGTGTTACGGGCGTAGTCCGCCTTGTGTGCGGGGTCGGCGTCCGCGAGGGTCTTGCCCACGCCCTTGGCGACCTGGGCGAGCTTCACCGGGTCGAGCCAGAGGTGCGGGTCGTTGCCGTCGCCCTCGTGATCGTGGCCTTCGTGGCCGTGCTCGTCGTGGCCGGTGCCGTTGTCACCGGTGGTGTGGGCGTGGCCGTCGACCTCCGAGCCGTGCTTCTTGAGCTGGGTCAGGGACGCCGCGTCGACGGTGTGCTGCACACCGGACTGCTGGACGGCCTTGTCGACGGCGGGCTGCACGCCCTTGAGGTAGACGATCGCGTCGGATTCGCCGAGGTCGGCGATCTGGCGGGGGCTGAGCTCCAGGTCGTGCGGCTCGGTGCCGGGCTTGGTCAGGTCGGTGACCTGGACGTGGTCCTTGCCGATCTCCTTGGCGAGGAACTCCATCGGGTAGAACGACGCCGTCACGTTCAGCTTGCCGTCGGCCTTGCCCCCGCCCGAGTCGGAGCAGGCGGAGAGGGTGAGCACGCCGAGTACGGAGGCTCCGGCCAGGACGGCGGTGGGTATGTGACGTCGTACGTTCATGACACTCATTTTCAACAAAAGTGGAAACGATTGTCAACAACGGGCTCCGGGGCGGGCTGCCGGGGAACCGATTTGATCCGGGGGGCAGGGCCGCCGGTAACCTGAGTTATTCGCCCGCGCGCATCCCGACCGCCGCCCCTCAATGAGGTGCAGGGCGCCGCCTTGTCCACCCGTTCGTCGTCGCAATGAAGAGAGCACCGTGGCCGCCGACAAGATCGACACAATCGTCAGCCTGAGCAAGCGCCGTGGCTTCGTATACCCGTGCAGTGAGATCTACGGCGGCCAGCGCGCCGCCTGGGACTACGGTCCGCTCGGCGTCGAGCTCAAGGAGAACATCAAGCGCCAGTGGTGGCGTTCCATGGTCACCTCGCGCGACGACGTGGTCGGTATCGACTCGTCGGTGATCCTGGCCCCCGAGGTCTGGGTGGCCTCCGGCCACGTCGCGACCTTCACCGACCCGCTGACCGAGTGCACCGCCTGCCACAAGCGGTTCCGCGCCGACCACCTCGAAGAGGCGTACGAGGCCAAGCACGGCCGCCTCCCCGAGAACGGCCTGACCGAGGTCAACTGCCCGAACTGCGGCAACAAGGGCCAGTTCACCGAGCCCAAGCAGTTCTCCGGCCTGCTCTCCACCCACCTCGGCCCGACCCAGGACAGCGGCTCCGTCGCCTACCTGCGTCCCGAGACCGCGCAGGGCATCTTCACCAACTTCGCCCAGGTCCAGCAGACCTCCCGCAAGAAGCCGCCGTTCGGCATCGCGCAGATGGGCAAGTCCTTCCGCAACGAGATCACGCCCGGCAACTTCATCTTCCGGACCCGCGAGTTCGAGCAGATGGAGATGGAGTTCTTCGTCAAGCCGGGCGAGGACGAGCAGTGGCAGGAGTACTGGATGGAGCAGCGGTACAACTGGTACCGCGACCTCGGCCTGCGCGAGGAGAACATCCGCTGGTACGAGCACCCCGCCGAGAAGCTCTCGCACTACTCCAAGCGCACCGCCGACATCGAGTACCGCTTCCAGTTCGGCGGCTCGGAGTGGGGCGAGCTGGAGGGCGTCGCCAACCGCACCGACTACGACCTGTCCTCGCACGCCAAGGCGTCCGGCCAGGACCTGTCGTACTTCGACCAGGAGGCCGGCGAGCGCTACACCCCGTTCGTCATCGAGCCCGCGGCCGGTGTCGGCCGCGCGATGCTCGCCTTCATGCTCGACGCGTACACCGAGGACGAGGCGCCGAACGCCAAGGGCAAGATGGAGAAGCGCACGGTGCTGCGCCTCGACCCGCGCCTGTCGCCGGTCAAGGTCGCCGTGCTGCCGCTGTCCCGCAACCCGCAGCTCTCGCCGAAGGCCAAGGGCCTCGCCACCGACCTGCGCAAGAACTGGAACATCGACTTCGACGACGCGGGTGCCATCGGCCGCCGCTACCGCCGCCAGGACGAGATCGGCACGCCGTTCTGCGTCACCGTCGACTTCGACACCCTGGACGACAACGCGGTCACCGTGCGCGAGCGCGACACGATGAAGCAGGAGCGGGTGTCGCTGGACCAGATCCAGGCGTACCTGGGCGCGCGACTGCTCGGCTGCTGACCCTTCGCGGGGCGCCGCCGCGCGGAAGAGACGGCCTCGAACGCCGGCCGGGCTGGAATTTCCCAGCCCGGTCGGCGTTCGTGCTCCGCGTGATCGCCGCCTGGCGTCACCGGGCCGGTCGCACGGCGAGCGCCGCGCAGGTGATCGCCAGCGGCAGCTCCGCGCCGACCGCCATGGCCAGGGCGCCCACCAGCTCGCTGCCCGGCCCGGCCGTCGCCACGTCGGCGCACGCGTCGGCGAGGAGCAGGACCGCGGCCGTCGCCGCGGCGGCCCGGTGGCCGGGCCGCCCGTTCACCAGCCGGGTGCCGGCGACCAGCAGGCACGCCGCTTCCACCGCGTCCAGCGCCACCCAGGCCGCCGCCTCCGGGGGCGGCAGGGTTCCCGCCAGGTAGCCCATCCACGGCAGCAGGGCGAGTCCGGCGCCGGTCAGGATGCGGCCCGCCCAGGTACGGCGGGGCGCCGCCAGGGTGAAGGCGCGTTCCGTGCAGGAGGAGTTGAAGGCGATGAGTGCCATGGGTGCGCCTTTTCCGGGTCGGGCCGGCCCGGCTTTCGGGCTCGTGATCCACTCTCCCGGCGGGAGCGGCCGTGGTCAGTAACGCCGGTGTCCGACCTGGGGTGGCACCAGTTGCACCTCCGGAGCGGAAAGTGGCTTCATGGCCCGCCTGTCAGGCCGCCGCATACCGTTTGTCCATGACCACCCCACCGCGGCTGCGCCGTGCTCTCGTACGGCTGCGCCGCGATCTTCTCTTCATCGGCGCCGGAGTGCCGCTGCATGCCGTACCGCCCCTGCTGATCTTCTGGGTGCTGCTCCAGCTCATGGACATCCTGGGGCCGGCGTCCGACCTCGGAACCCTGCTGCTGCCGGTCCCGGTGACGCTGCTCCTGATCGCCGCCTACGGCCTGACCGCGGCCCAGCGGTGGCGGTTCCGGACACTGTGCGGCGTGGACCTGCCAAGGTTGCGCCGGCGTGAGGGGAAGCGGCAGTGGGCCTACAACTGCCTGATCGGCCCGCTCTTCGGACTCCTCGAACTCGCCGTGCTGGCGACGTTCGTGGCGGCACTGGCGGCGGCGACCAGCCTGGTGTGGGTCGGGGCGATCGGGTGGGAATGGCGGGTCCATCACGCCGGGGTCTGGACCTGGGCCGGATACGCCACGGCCGTCGGCCTGGCGGCCTTGGCCGCCGTACCCGCCCTGGCCGGCGGCCTCGTACGGCTGGAGAACATCGTCGGCCGCGCCGTCCTCTACGTCAGCCGCTCCGAGGAACTGGAACGCCGCGTGGAGGACCTGACCGAGAGCCGGGCCGGAGCGGTCGACGCCGCCGACGCCGAACGGCGCCGCATCGAACGGGACCTGCACGACGGCGCGCAGCAGCGGCTGGTCGCGCTCGCGCTCAACCTGGGGCTGGCGAAGGCCACGCTCAAGGACCTGCCGCCCGAGGCGCGGCAGGTCATCGACGAGGCGCACCGGGACGCCAAGGAAGCCATCGAGGAACTGAACAGTCTGGTGCGCGGCCTGCACCCGGCCGTCCTGGACGAACTCGGTCTGGACGCGGCCCTGTCCGGCCTGGCGGCGCGGGCGCCGCTGCCGGTGCGGCTGTGGACGGAACTGCCCGACCGGGCAGCGCCCGCCGTCGAGGCGGTCGCCTACTTCGTCGTCTCCGAGGCCCTCAACAATGTGGCCAAGCACGCCGAGGCGACCCGGGCCGAGGTGAACGTGACCCGCCTCGGGGAGATACTGCGGGTGGTCGTCACGGACGACGGGGTGGGCGGTGCCGATCCGGCCCGGGGGAGCGGCCTGAAGGGGCTCGCCCAGCGCGTGCGCTCCGTGGACGGGGCGTTCCGGATGAGCAGCCCCGTCGGGGGCCCGACCACCATGACCGTGGAGTTGCCGTGCACGACCTGACGCCCGCCGTACGCCGCGCCGTGATCGCCGAGGACTCCGTCCTGCTGCGGATCGGGCTGGTGAAGGTGCTGGAGACGGCCGGCTTCGAAGTGGCCGCCGAGGTCGGCGACGCCGAGGCGCTGGTGGCGGCGGTGGACGGGCACCGTCCGGAGCTCGCGGTGGTGGACGTACGGATGCCACCCGGCTTCACGGACGAAGGGATGCGCGCGGCGCTGGAGATCCGGGAGCGGTGGCCCGGTACGGCGGTGCTGATGCTGTCGCAGTACGTGGAGGAGCGGTACGCCGCCAACCTCCTCGCCTCGAACACCAGCGGCATGGGCTATCTGCTCAAGCAACGGGTCGCGGACGTCGAGGAGTTCATCGAGGCGCTGCGCCGGGTCGCCGACGGCGGGACCGCGCTGGACCCGCAGGTGGTGGCGCAGTTGCTGGTACGCCGCCGCAGCGACCCGCTGGAGCGGCTGACCGAACGCGAACGGGAGGTGCTGGCGCTGATGGCGGAGGGCCGGTCGAACGCGGGTATCGCGGGAGCGCTCGTGGTGAGCGAGTCGGCGGTGGCGAAACACATCAACAACATCCTGGCCAAGCTGGACCTGCCGAGGGCGGACGCGGATCATCGGCGGGTGCTGGCGGTGTTGCGGTTCCTGGGGGTGTGAGGGGCGCCGTGCGTCCCCTACTCTTCCTCGTCGTCCAGGAGGGCAACGACGAAGTCGGTCGTGTCGAGCTGGCAGTCGAAAGGGGCGGGGATGTGCAGCGGATCGCCGAACTCGACGGTGTCGCCCTTGGCGTACCCGTTCTCTCCCGGTCCTTCCCTGGGGAGGCCGTAGGGATCGGGCCCGTAACATCGCTCCTGCTCGGGAAAAGCGACACGGCGACATGACGGTCTTTCCCCCGATGATTCCCGCCCGGTAGCCATCGGGCACGTCCATGCTCAGGACGGTGCGGCACGGCTCCTGGAAGGCTGTCGAGCCGTGGGAGACGTCTATGATCTTCGCTCGTTCGAGCATCACTGTCATGATGCGCCCTTCCCGCGAAGTGATCCAGTCAACACTCAGCGTAGTGGGCGTCGCTGACAATCGCCGCCGTCACGTCAAGCCCGCAACCCCCGCAACACCAACTCCACCACCGCCCCCAGCGCCTCCTCGATGCCGGGCTGCGCCCACTCCGCCGCGTAGTGCGGATCGTGGAAGCGGCCGGTCGCGTCGAAGACCGCGCGGGCCAGGGTCGCCGAGTCGCCCGGCGCGAAAGCGCCCTGTTCGATGCCGTCGAGGATGATCGCCGCCAGTTGGCCGGTCAGGTCGGCGAGGTGCTGCTCCACGACGCCGCCGCTCTCGCCGACCAGCGTCATGTAGGTCGCGAACAGTTCGGGGTCGTCGCCCGCCTTGTGCCGCTTCGCGGTGAACAGCGTGTGCACCCAGCGGCGCAGCCGCTCCGGCGCCGGGCCGTCCTCGGTGACGACGGCCCGCAGCCGCGAGCTCGCATGGTCCAGCCAGCGCTGCGTGACCGCCTCGCGCAGCGCCGTCTTCGTGCGGAAGTGCCGGTACACGCTGCCGTGGCTGACGCCCAGCGCGCGCGCCACGTCGACGACGGTGGCCTTGGCCGGGCCGTAGCGGCGCAGTACGTCCTCGGTCACTTCGAGGATGCGTTCGGGGGTCAGGGTCTCGGCTGGTGGCATGGCGGGCGTACGGGCCTTTCGGGTCGAGGACACGCCGGGCGGTGCGTCCTGGTGCGGACGCGGAGACGTCCTTCCACGGACCGTACCCGTACGCTCCCCGACCGTGCCCCTAAGGTCAGCGTTCGCTGTCCAGAAGGGCCATCTGCTGTGCCGGGTAGCGGTCGCCGGCCGCGGCGTCCGCCGGGACGGCGCGCTCGATGGCCGCGAGGTCGTCGGCGTCCAGCGTGACGTCCAGCGCGCCCAGGGCCTCCGCCAGCCGGTCCCGGCGGCGGGCGCCGACCAGCGGCACGATGTCCTCGCCCTGGGCGAGGACCCAGGCGATGGCGATCTGCGCGACCGTGACGCCCTTCTGTTCGGCGATCACACGCAGCGCGTCGGTCAGGTCGAGGTTGCGGTGCAGGTTCTCGCCCTGGAAGCGCGGGCTCGCCGCACGGAAGTCGTCCGCGGACAGCTCGCGGTCGCGCGCGAAATGGCCGCTGAGCAGGCCGCGGGAGAGCACACCGTACGCGGTGACGCCGATGCCCAGCTCGCGCGCGGTGGGCAGGACCGTCTCCTCGATGCCGCGGGAGATGATCGCGTACTCGATCTGGAGGTCGGAGATCGGGGCGACGGCGGCGGCCCGGCGCAGGGTGTCCGCGCCGGCTTCGGACAGCCCGATGTGCCGTACGTGGCCGGCCTCGACCAGTTCGGCGATGGCGCCGACCGTCTCCTCGATCGGCACGTCGGGGTCGACGCGGGCGACCCGGTAGATGTCGATGTGGTCGGTGCCCAGCCGCTGGAGCGAGTACGCGGCGAAGCTCTGCACCGCGGCGGGCCGGCCGTCGAAGCCGATGAAGTCGCCCTCGACAGTGCGCTGGGCGCCGAACTTGACGCTGGTCAGCGCCTGTTCGCGGCGGGCCGCGGGGGCGGTGCGCAGCGCCTCGTTGATCAGCAGCTCGTTGTGGCCCATGCCGTAGAAGTCGCCGGTGTCCAGCAGGGTGACGCCGGCTTCGAGGGCCGCGTGGATGGTGGCGACGGACTCGCCGCGGTCGCCCGGGTCGCCGTACAGGGCGGACATGCCCATGCAGCCGAGGCCGAGGACCGAGGACCGCGGGCCTGTGGTGCCGAGGGTGCGGGTCTGCACGGGGCGCTCCTCAGGAACGGGGGAGGGAGGTGGATGAGGGGCCGCCACGCGTCGCGGGGGAACACGGCGCGTGGCGGCGGCTCTCCGCAACCATGGCATGTGTGATGACAGATTTCAATATCTGTTATTCGAATGCCCCGGCTGTGGCCTGCCCCGCCCGGCCGCGCGCTACCGCACCACCCGCGGCAACCGGAACGTGAGCACCGCATTGAGCCCGACCGTCGCCAACTGCGCGAGGAGCGCGACGACGAGGGCGTTCTGCACGCCCAGTGACGGCAGCAACGTGAGGAAGAGCGTGCCGAGCGTCGCGACGCCCAGTGCCAGACCGGCCTGCTGGGTGGTGACCATCGCGCCGCTGCCCACTCCGGCCTGCGCCGCCGGCAGCTCGCTGAGGACGATGCGCAGCAGGATCGGCAGGACGAGACCCTGGCCCACGCCGAGGACCGCCATGGCCGCCGCCAGGGCGGGCGCGGACACTCCGGGCCACTGCGTGCGGAAGACGAGCGCCAGTGCGAACAGCCCGGCGCCTTGGATCAGCGACCCGGCCAGCACCACTCGCCGCCCGAAGCGGGCCACCAGTCGCGGCCCGGCCAGCGACGCGAAGAAGAACGTCACGCACAGCGGCGCGAGGGCGAGCCCGGCGGCCAGCGGCCCGTACCGCAGACCGTCCTGGAGGGCGACGGCCAGCACGAACATGAAGCCGCCGAAACCCAGCGAGAACGGCAGGATCACGGCCAGGCCGCTGCGTACGGAGCGCAGGCGCAGCAGGGACGGCGGGACGAGCGGCGTACGTCCGGCCCGTTCGGCGCGCCGCTCGACGACGACGAACGCCGCGGCGGCGAACGGGAAGACGGCCGGCAGCAGCCAGGACCACACCGGCCAGCCTGCCGCGCGGCCCTCGGTCAGCGGCAGCAGGAGGCTGATCAGCGCGACGGCCAGCAGCACGGTGCCGGGCACATCGACCCGGCTGGGACGCGGCGAGCGGGTCTCGGGCACGGTGCGCAGCGCGAGCAGCAGCGCCACCGCGGCGATCGGCACGTTGACCAGGAAGACCGCACGCCAGCCGGTCCCGGCCAGGTCGGCGGCGACCAGCAGCCCGCCGAGCACCTGCCCGACGGCGCTGGCCACGCCGGCCGTACCGCCGTACAGGCTGACCGCCTTGGCCCGGCGCGCTCCGCTCGTCGTGGCCTGAATGGTGGCCAGCACCTGCGGCAGCAGCAGCGCCGCCGCCGCACCCTGGGCGACGCGCGCCACCACCAGTGTCCAGGCGTCCGGCGCCAGGCCGCAGGCGAGCGAGGTGAGGCCGAAGGCCGCCAGTCCCCACAGGTAGAGCCGGCGCCGGCCGACCATGTCACCGAGCCGTCCGCCGACGACGAGCAGGACCGCGTACGCGACGCCGTAGCCCGCGACGACCATCTCCAGCAGGGCCGGGCCCGCGCGCAGGTCGCGGTCGATGGTCGGCAGCGCGACGTTGACGATGAAGAAGTCGATCATCGGCAGGGCGGCGCCGAGGAGCACGGTGACCAGGCCGAGCGTGGTCAGCGCGGGGTGGGTGGGACGAGTGGCGCCGGTAGGGCGGGTGGGGGCGGACCCGGGGGCCCGTGTCGGGACGGTTCGTACGTCGCGTACGTCGGTATCGCTCACAAGGAAGACGATCGTCCGCCGCCCAGAGGGGTACCAGAGTCTCCTTGTCCTGGTACCGGATCTACCTGGCAACCGGCTGACCGCTCCGGCATCCTGGGATCATGACCGCCACGATGCCGGAGACGGTGCAGCCGGGGACAGCGATCCCGGGGACGGAGCCGATCCCGGGGACGAAGCCGATCACGGCGACGCCGGGGACGGTGAACCCGGGTGCGGCGCAGCCGGGGCCCTCGAATCCGGAGACCGGGAACCCGGGGACAGCGCAGCAGCCGCCGCCCACGGACGGCGCCGTCCGGCGCGGTGAGCTGGCCGCCTTCCTGCGCAGCCGCCGCGAGCGGATCACCCCGGAGCAGGTCGGCCTGCCGCGCGGCGCCCGCCGCCGAACGCCGGGCCTGCGCCGCGAGGAGGTCGCCCACCTCTCCGCCGTCGGCGTCACCTGGTACACGTGGCTTGAGCAGGCGAGGGACATCAGGGTCTCGCCGCAGGTGCTGGACGCCGTGGCCCGCGCGCTGCGGATGGACCGGGCCGAGCGCGGCCACCTCTTCGCGCTGGCCGGTGCGACCGATCCGGTGCGCGGCAAGGAGTGCACGGGCGTACCGGTGCCGATGCGGCAGATGCTCGACCAGTTGTCGCCGTTCCCCGCCGTCGTGCAGAACAGCCGGTTCGACATCCTCGCGTACAACCGCACCTACGGGCGGCTGCTGTGCGACCTGGACGCGCTCCCGGAGGAGGACCGCAACTGCCTGTGGCTGGCGTTCACCCACACGGAGTGGCGGGAGAGCCTGGTCGATCTGCACGGGACGCTGCGCGTGATGGCCGCCAAGTTCCGTGCCTCGATGGCGGGCCATGTCGCCGAGCCCGCCTGGAAGGCGCTGGTGGCGCGGCTGGAGGCGGCCTCGCCGGAGTTCCGGGAGATCTGGGCGCGGCAGGAGGTCGTACGGCCGGTGAGCCAGTCCAAGCTCTTCCGCCAGCGGGACGTCGGTGTGCTGCGGCTGTCCTCCACCGGGTTGTGGACCGGCCCCAGCCACGGCCCGAAGATGCTCACCTACACGCCCGACGACGAGGTGTCGCACGAGCGGCTGGAGCAGCTTCAGGCATTGATCCGGGCCGAGGGCTGACCGCCGGGCCCCTGCGGCGGGGCCTGGTCCCCCGAGGACTCCAGACGTTCCGCGGCGCGGCGCGCGGTGCCCTGGGCCCAGCGGCCGGTGGTCAGCGCGCCCAGCAGCAGCACGGCCGCGCCGCATCCGGCGATGATCCACCAGGCGGGGCGGCTCGCCTCGACGAACCGGCTGCCGGTGGCGGCGACGCGGGTGCCGCTGGCCAGTACGGCGCCGATCACCGCGACCCCCAGCGATCCGCCCACCTGCCGGCTGGTGGAGGCGATGGCCGCGGCCACGCCTGCCTGCGTACGGGGCATCCCGGACACCGCGGTGTTGGTGATGGGCGCGTTGACCAGCCCGAAGCCGACGCCGAAGAGCACGTACCCGGTGAAGAGCAGCGGTGTGTCCGCCTCCGCCTCGAAGCCCGCGAACAGCACCCCGCTGGCCGCCGTCGCCAGCCCGGCCAGCAGCAGCGGCAGCCGCGGGCCCACCGAGCCGACCAGCCGTCCGGACAGCGGCGCGAAGACCAGCGTCATGCCCGCCATCGGCAGCATGTAGAGCCCGGCGTCCAGGGCGGACAGGCCCCGCACGTCCTGGAGGTAGAGCGTGTTGACGAAGAGGAAGCCGCTGAGCGCGGCGAACGCGCAGACCGCCACGACCGTGGCGCCGCTGAACGGCGCGCTGCGGAAGAACCGCAGGTCGATCAGCGGTTCGGTGCGGCGCCGCTCGTACAGCAGCAGTCCGGCGAGTGCGGCGACGGCCGCCGCGGCGAAGCCGAGGATCAGCGGCGAGGTCCAGCCGGCGGCCGGTGCCTCGATGATCGCGTACGTGAGCGCGCCGAGCAGCACGATCACCAGCAGCTGGCCGACGGGGTCGACGCGGCGTGGCCTGGGCGCGCGCGACTCCGGCACGTAGCGCATGGTCAGGAACAGGGCGAGCGCCCCGATGGGAACGTTGATCCAGAAGATCGCGCGCCAGTCGACGGTCTGCACCAGCAGCCCGCCGACGATCGGCCCGGCCGCCATGCTGATGCCGACCACGCCGCCCCACACACCGATCGCGCGGGCCCGCTCCTTCGGCTCGGTGAAGGTGTTGGTGATGATCGACATGGCCACGGGGTTGAGCATCGAGCCGCCGACGGCCTGCACCATGCGGAAGGCGACCAGGCACTCCAGGTTCGGCGCCAGGCTGCACAGCAGCGAGCCGAGCGAGAAGACCACCAGGCCCGCCTGGAAGACCCGGCGGCGGCCGAGCCGGTCGGCGGTGGAGCCGGCCAGCATCAGCAGCGAGGCGAGGACCAGGGTGTAGGCGTCGATCGTCCACTGCATCCCGGAGACCGAGGTGTCCAGATCCTTCTGCATGGACGGCAGGGCGACGTTCAGGACGGTGTTGTCGAGGCTGACGATCAGCAGGCTCATGCAGCAGATCGCCAGGACGAGCAGGCGCCGCCGGTGGCTCGGCTCGGGCATAGGTGAACGGTACAACGAACGTGGGCCGGCGGCTCTGGAGAGCCCGCCGGTGGTGGACGTGACAGGCCGCCGCGGGAGCCCGCGACGAGCCGGGGCGGGCCGGTGCGCGACAAGCTGCCGCGGGGGCCCGCGACCGGGCGGCGTACGGCTCTGGCGAGCCCGCCGCGGGAGCCCGCGACCGGGGGACCCACGGCTCTGGCGAGGCAGTCGCCGGAGTGCGCGACAATGGGAGGTCGCTCAGTCCGCCCGTCGACCGCCGAAGGAAACCCGCTCCTCATGACTCAGCTGCAGATCGGCCCGCACGCGGTGCAGCCGCCCGTGGTCCTCGCGCCGATGGCCGGGATCACCAACGCCCCCTTCCGGACGCTGTGCCGGGAGTTCTCGGGCGGCAAGGGCCTGTTCGTCAGCGAAATGATCACGACGCGGGCGCTGGTCGAGCGCAACGAGAAGACCATGCAGCTGATCCACTTCGACGAGACGGAGAAGCCGCGCTCCATCCAGCTCTACGGCGTCGACCCGGACACCGTCGGCAAGGCCGTCCGCATGATCGCCGAAGAGGACCTGGCCGACCACATCGACCTGAACTTCGGCTGCCCGGTGCCGAAGGTGACCCGCAAGGGCGGTGGCTCGGCCCTCCCGTACAAGCGGCACCTGCTGCGCTCCATCCTGCGCGAGGCGGTGACCAACGCGGGCGATCTGCCGGTCACCATGAAGATGCGCAAGGGCATCGACGACGACCACATCACCTTCCTCGACGCGGGCCGGATCGCGGTCCAGGAGGGTGTCACGGCCATCGCGCTGCACGGCCGGACCGCGGCCCAGCACTACGGCGGCACGGCCGACTGGGACGCCATCGCGCGCCTGAAGGAAGCCGTGCCGGAGATCCCGGTGCTGGGCAACGGGGACATCTGGTCGGCGGACGACGCGCTGCGGATGGTGCGTGAGACCGGCTGTGACGGCGTGGTCGTGGGGCGCGGCTGCCTGGGGCGGCCGTGGCTGTTCGGCGACCTGGTGGCGGCTTTCGAGGGGACGGGGACGTACGCGAAGCCGACGCTCAAGGAGGTCGCGGCCGTGATGCTGCGGCACGCCACGCTGCTGGGGGAGTGGATCGGGGACGAGGCGCGCGGTGTCATCGACTTCCGCAAGCACGTCGCCTGGTACACCAAGGGCTTCTCGATCGGCTCGGAGTCCCGCAAGAAGCTGGCAATCGCCTCGTCACTGGACGAACTGGATGCTCTGATGAGCGAGCTGGACCTCGACCAGCCCTGGCCCGTGGGCGCGGACGGACCCCGTGGCCGCACATCTGGCCGGAACCGGGTGGTCCTGCCGGACGGCTGGCTGGACGACCCGTACGACCGCACGGGCGTCACGGCCGACGCGGAACTGGACACTTCGGGCGGCTGAGGAGCAAACGCGACGCGAGAGGCCGGGCGGAAGCCCGGCCTCTCGGCTTTCGACCGGTCCGATTCCGGGTCCGCATCGCGGGACCGGGGGCGGTGCAACGGCGTGATTCTCGCCACCCCTGATAGGGGGTGCGCTCAGATGAGCGTTTCGCGCAGGAGTGCACCTCTCCAATGCTGGCACTGGGTGCCACTCATCACGCGTTCGGCTGTTCGACGGAAAAATGCACTCCGTAGTCGTCCAGCGATCCATTGGTCGCTCCACGCCATCATGTCTTCAGGACATGAAGCCGGACCTCCGCCCGCCGCGACTTTCGATCTGCTGGCGGACGACGGGTTACGGGCGTATGTCGACCGAGTGGACGTACCCAGACGCCTTCGATCTGGGTATGTTCCTCGCCGTCAGGGCAGCCCGCGGCGAGGAGAGATTCCCGTGCCGGAAACACAAGATCCCCACGTAACCCCGTCCGAGCCTTCGAAGTTCGTCTACGACTTCACCGAGGGCAACAAGGACCTCAAGGACCTTCTCGGCGGCAAGGGCGCCAACCTCGCCGAGATGACCAACCTGGGGCTTCCCGTTCCGCCGGGGTTCACGATCACCACCGAGGCGTGCAAGGTCTACCTCGACAGCGGCCAGGAGCCCGCGGCACTGCGTGCCGAGGTCAGTGAGCACCTGGAAGCGCTCGAAGCGACCATGGGCAAGAAGCTCGGCCAGGCCGACAACCCCCTTCTCGTATCGGTGCGTTCCGGGGCGAAGTTCTCGATGCCCGGCATGATGGACACCGTGCTGAACATCGGCCTGTCCGACGCGTCGGTTTCCGGCCTCGCCGCCCAGGCCGGCGACGAGCGCTTCGCGTGGGACTCCTACCGCCGCCTCATCCAGATGTTCGGCAAGACCGTGCTCGGCGTGGACGGCGACCTCTTCGAGGAGGCGCTGGAGGAGGCCAAGCAGGCCAAGGGCGTCCGCGTCGACGTCGACCTGGACGCGGCCGACCTGAAGAACCTCGTCGGGCAGTTCAAGGACATCGTCTCCAAGGAGACCGGCCGGGACTTCCCGCAGGAGCCCCGCGAGCAGATGGACCTCGCCGTCCGCGCGGTCTTCGACTCGTGGAACACCGACCGTGCCAAGCTCTACCGCCGCCAGGAGCGCATCCCCGGCGACCTCGGCACCGCCGTCAACGTCTGCTCCATGGTCTTCGGCAACCTCGGCCCGGACTCCGGCACCGGCGTCGCCTTCACCCGCGACCCGGCCAGCGGCCAGCAGGGCGTCTACGGCGACTACCTGCAGAACGCGCAGGGCGAGGACGTCGTCGCGGGCATCCGCAACACCGTGCCGCTCGCCGACCTCGAAGGCATCGACAAGCCGTCCTACGACGAGCTGATGCAGATCATGGAAACGCTCGAAACGCACTACAAGGACCTGTGCGACATCGAGTTCACCATCGAGCGCGGCAAGCTGTGGATGCTCCAGACCCGCGTCGGCAAGCGCACCGCGGGCGCCGCGTTCCGTATCGCCACCCAGCTCGTCGACCAGGGGCTGATCGACGAGGCCGAGGCGCTCCAGCGGGTCAACGGCGCGCAGCTCGCCCAGTTGATGTTCCCGCGCTTCGACGAGAACGCGAAGACGCAGATGATCGGCCGGGCCATCGCCGCCTCGCCCGGCGCCGCCGTCGGCAAGGCCGTCTTCGACTCCTACACCGCGGTCAAGTGGTCCCGCTCCGGCGAGAAGGTCATCCTGATCCGCCGCGAGACCAACCCCGACGACCTCAACGGCATGATCGCCGCCGAGGGCATCCTCACCTCCCGCGGCGGCAAGACCTCGCACGCCGCCGTCGTCGCCCGCGGCATGGGCAAGACCTGTGTCTGCGGCGCCGAGGAGCTGGAGGTCGACACCAAGCGCCGGTGCATGACCGCGCCCGGCGGCATCGTGATCGAGGAGGGTGACGTCGTCTCCATCGACGGCTCCTCCGGCAAGGTCTACCTCGGCGAGGTGCCGGTCGTCCCGTCCCCGGTCGTCGAGTACTTCGAGGGCCGGATGCACGCGGGCGCCGACGACGCCGACGAGCTGGTCAAGGCCGTACACCGGATCATGGCGTACGCGGACCGGGTACGCCGGCTGCGGGTACGGGCCAACGCCGACAACGCCGAGGACGCGGCCCGCGCCCGCCGCTTCGGCGCCCAGGGCATCGGCCTGTGCCGCACCGAGCACATGTTCCTCGGTGAGCGCCGCGAGATGGTCGAGCGCCTGATCCTCGCCGACACCGACGCCGACCGGGAGGCGGCCCTCGGCGGTCTGCTGCCCCTCCAGAAGGCCGACTTCGTGGAGCTGTTCGAGGCGATGGACGGCCTGCCGGTGACGGTCCGCCTCCTGGACCCGCCGCTGCACGAGTTCCTGCCCGACATCACCGAACTCTCCGTACGTGTCGCCCTCGCCGAGTCCCGCAAGGACGCCAACGAGAACGACCTGCGCCTCCTCCAGGCCGTGCACAAGCTGCACGAGCAGAACCCGATGCTGGGCCTGCGCGGCGTCCGCCTCGGTCTGGTCATCCCCGGCCTGTTCGCCATGCAGGTGCGGGCCATCGCCGAGGCGGCGGCCGAGCGCAAGAACGCCGCCAAGGGCGATCCGCGCGCCGAAATCATGATCCCGCTGGTCGGCACCGTCCAGGAGCTGGAGATCGTCCGCGAGGAGGCCGAGCAGGTCATCGCCGAGGTCGAGCAGGCCCGCGGCGTGGACCTCAAGCTCACCCTCGGCACGATGATCGAACTGCCCCGCGCGGCGCTGACCGCCGGCCAGATCGCCGAGTCGGCCGACTTCTTCTCCTTCGGCACCAACGACCTGACCCAGACGGTCTGGGGCTTCAGCCGCGACGACGTCGAGGCCAGCTTCTTCACCGCCTACCTGGAGAAGGGCATCTTCGGCGTCAGCCCGTTCGAGACCATCGACAAGGACGGCGTCGGCTCCCTGGTCCGCAGCGCCGCCGAGGCCGGCCGCGCCACCCGCCCCGACCTCAAGCTCGGCGTCTGCGGCGAGCACGGCGGCGACCCGGAGTCGGTGCACTTCTTCCACGAGGTGGGCCTGGACTACGTCTCCTGCTCCCCGTTCCGCATCCCGGTCGCCCGCCTCGAAGCGGGCCGCGCGGCGGCGGAGTCCCTGGGCAGCGACAGTCGGTGAACCCGTAACACCCGGTAGGCCAACCGGAGTTGGTGTCAGACTGTACCGACCCTCACCCTGACGCCGGCTCCGGAACCCGACGAGGGCGGCACCTGTGCGGAGGTGCCGCCCTCGCTTTTCTCCGGACTCCCCCCTCGGGAGCTGCCGTCAGCCATGTCGGCCTGGTTGACGGCCTTCCACGGCAAATGCTGAGCGGTCGGTCATTGCCTCGTCACCCCCCACGGGATCGAGCAATCCGTTCCATTCGCACTGCCGTCGAATTGAGTTACAGCTTTCCCTGCGCGCCGTGTTGGCGCGACCCCTTTCAACTCTGGCCAAAAGGGCGTGGTGACAGGCTGTGTCTGCGTGCATACTCAGATGGCCGGGGGTCGACTAGGGAGCATTGGTGGGGGTTCGGTGCTACGCGTCCATTTCAGTGGACCGGATCTGGCCCGGGTGCGCATTGCCGCGCGCCCTGACGTGCTGTGGGAGACCGTTTTAAGTTTTCACCGACTGCGCGACCGGCGGCCCGGCGCGGCCTTCGGCAAATGGCGTTCCGAAGCACGGTGCAGGTTGAATGGTGAAACACGACTGCTGGCGCCGCTCGTTCCCACGCGCGGCTATTTTCCGGATTTCCTGACGCCGCCGGAGGGGCTGCTCGGTCTCGACGAAGGGCTGGCGGCACTTCGCGCAACCCCGCCCGCCCGACTGCACGCCGAACTTTCGCGGCTGCCCGCGACCCGGCCGCTGCCGTCATGGCTGCGGGAGCTGAGCGAAGGCGATTCCGCGGCGCTCGGACGGCTCGCCGGCGCGCTGCGGAGCTATTACGAGAACGCCGTCGCGCCCTACTGGCCGCTGCTCCAGGCCCGTATCGAGGCGGACCGGGCCGCCCGCGGCCGGGCGCTGCTGGACGGCGGCGCGGACCACCTGCTCGCCTCGCTCCCGCCGACGATGCGCTGGCGGCCGCCCGTCCTGGAAGTGGACTACCCGGTGGACCGCGACCTGTTCCTGAACGGCCGGGGGCTGCTCCTGCTCCCGTCGTTCTTCTGCCGCCACACGCCCGTCACCTTCGCCGACCCCGACCTGACCCCCGTCCTCGTCTACCCCTTGGAACACCCCGCGCCCCGCGTCATGCCGACCGTCTCGCCCGGCCACTCGCTGGGCAAGCTCGTCGGGCGGACCCGCTCGGCGATCCTGCACGGCGTGGGCGGCGGCTGCACGACGAGCGAACTGGCCCGGCGCGTCGACGTCTCACTGGCCTCGGCCAGCCAGCACGCGACGGTGCTGCGCGACGCGGGCCTGCTGCTGACGCTGCGCCACGGCAACGCCGTACTGCACACGCTGACGCCGCTGGGGGCGGCGCTGCTGCGGGGCGGCCCGGAGGTGGACGTCCGGGGGGTGGACACCCGGGGGCTGGAGATATCGGCGCTGGAGGCGCGGGAGGCGGACGTGCGGGTGCCGGGGGCCGGGGCTGTGCAGTAACGTTCCGGCGGCCGGGGGGAAGCGGTCCGGCACCCGAGGGAGGGGCCCGGCGCCCGGGGGAGGCGGCCCGCGCCCCACGCCCGGGGAGCTCGGACGCCCCACGTCAGTACGGACGATCCCCCGTGATCGCCACCCGCTCGGCGATCCGGCGCCCCGCCCCGTAGTCGTTGACCGCGTAGTGCTGCGTGGCCCGGTTGTCCCAGAAGGCGATGTCCCCCGCCTGCCAGCGGAACCGCACCTGGAACTCCGGCACGTGCGCCTGCTGGAACAGCAGCCGCAGCATCCGGTCGCTCTCCGCCCGCTCCCACCCCACGATGCGGGTGGTGAAGGAGGTGTTGACGAACAGCATCCGGCGGCCGGTCTCCGGGTGCCGCCGTACGACCGGGTGCTCGACCGGCGGGAACTGCTCCTGGAACGGGGCCAGCCGCTCGGCGGAGTAGAAGCGCGCGAAGCCCGGCAGGAAGTCGTGCACGGCGGTCGCGCCGTCGATACGGTCCCGTACGTCCTGCGGCAGATTGTCGTACGCGGCCGCCATGTCCGCCCACAGGGTGTCGCCGCCGGACGGCGGGACCTCGCGCAGTTGCAACACGGCGCCCAGCGCCGGACGTTCGCGGAACGTCACATCCGTGTGCCAGACGTTCTCGAAGGTGGACACCGCGCTGCGGTCGAACCGTACGACGTCCTCGGCGTCCCCCGTGGCCAGCAGCGGATTGGTCTCCAGCTCGCCCCAGTGGCGGGCGAACGCGCGCTGCGCGGCCGAGGTGAGGTGCTGCCCCCGGAAGAACAGCACCTTCCACTCCAGCAGCGCACGGTTCAACTCCTCGCGCAGCGCGGGTGCCAGGGGCTGGGACAGGTCGAGGCCGCGGATCTCCGCGCCGATGGTCGCGGCCTGCGGAACGATCTCGAACCGCTCGTAGGGCCGGTCCTCCCAGCCCTCGGGCGTCCGGCGCAGGACGCGGGTGCCCTCGTAGAGGCCGTCGGCGGGGATGCGGTGGTCGCGGAGAGCGGGGGAGAGCCGGGCGGGGGCGGCGTGGTCGGCGGTAGCCGTCAAGGGGTCCTCCTGGAGGGAGAGGAGCGGAAGATGCGGAGCGAGGCACGGCGCTCGTACCGGCCCCGAAGGAACCGGGATCACGGGAACAGGCGCCGCTGCCGTACGGGTGCGGAGCTGCCGCGGTGCGCGGACGCTGCCGTCGGGAGGGCCGTCACGCCCGGGAGGTCACCGACAGCGGAAAGCGGCGGCCGGGGGTGAACCCACCCGGCCGCGGCGGCGCAGAAACGTCATGCCGCGGGGCGCGCACTCGCCGTGGGGGCCGCGGCGCAGCGGCTCCGCCTCACGGAAGGTCGAGTACGTGGTCATGGCACGCACCGTACCTCATGCGGGAGGTCCGGGAAACGGGGCGCCGCCCGCCCCCGCCCGCCTCAGCCCTTCAGCTCCTTGTACAGATACACGTCCGCGTGCCCGCCCGGCATCCCCGGCACGCGCCCGACCTCGGTATATCCCTGCCGCTCGTAGAAGCCCGGCGCCTGGAACGTGTACGAGGACACCGTCGCGCGGTCGCAGCCGCGCCGTACCGCCTCCTGCTCCGCGGCGTGCAGCAGCTTCGCGCCCCAGCCGGCCGCCCGGCTGTCCTCCCGTACCCACAGGAGGTGGATACCGCACAGCCCGCCCCACACCCAGGCGCTCAGTCCGCCGATCAACTCGCCCTCCGTGTCCGTCACCCGCACCGAGAATTCGGCCTGTTCGGCGCCGTCCGTGGCAGCGGCGTTGAAGGCGTCGAGCTCGTCCTCCAGGCGCTTGTCCAGGGCGGCGTCGTGGGCGCCGACCGTGAGTGCCGTCTCCCGGGCCGAAGTGGTGGCATCGCTCATGGCTGAGTTCTCCCACACGAGCCCCGTGCACCGCCACCGAGTTTCCGCGCCGGCGCTTTTGGCGGCCGGGTCTTGCGGGGAGTCTTCCTTGTCCGTGATCGTCGTGGTTGTCACGGTCGTCCCCTCACGAACAGCAGGAGAGTGCGATGGCCCGAAACCCGCGCCGTGCCGGATGCGTTGTCGCGGCGGCTGCCGCGCTGGCCGCTGTACTGGCCGCGCCCGGCGCGCCGGTGGCCGCCGCCGATGCCTTCCCCGTACGAAAACCCCACTACGTCGCGCTCGGCGACTCCTCGGCCGCCGGTCCGCTGATTCCGGTCCAGACGAGCCTTCCCTGCCTGCGCTCGAACCGGAACTGGCCGACCATCGCCGCCGCGCGGCTCGGCGCCCGCCTCACCGACGTGACGTGCAGCGGCGCCTCCACCAAGGACTTGGCCGGACGGCAGCTCGTCCTCGTACCGCCCCAGTTGGACGCGCTGCGGCCGGACACCGACCTGGTCACCCTGGCCGTCGGCGCCAACGACATCAGCCTGGGCACCGCCCTGCCGTCCTGCGTCCGGCTGCACCCGCGGTCGGCGGGCCTGGGCCGGACGTGCGAGTCGGTCTACACGGCAGGCGGCCGGGACCGGCTCGCCGAACGGATCACCCGTACGGCGCCCAGGATCACCTCTGCCCTCGGACAGATCCACCGGCGTTCCCCTCACGCGAAGGTCTACGTCGTCTCGTACGGCACGTACTTCCGGCCGGGCGGCTGCTGGCCCGGAGAACCCGTCTGGCCAGGCGACGCCGACTACCTCCAGAACACCTTCGACCGGCTGCACACGATGCTCGCCGAGCGGGCCGCCGCGGACGGCGCGGGCTTCGTCGACCTCCGGACGCCCAGTGCCGGGCACGGTGTCTGCGCCGCGCCGGGCGAGAAGTGGATGGAAGGGCTGTTGCCGGGCTCGGCGGCGGCCCCGTACCACCCGAACGCCACCGGCATGGCGCGCGCGGGCGCGACGGTGGCCGACGCCATCGACTCGCCGTGAACTCCCCGCCCCCGCTCAGTCGTCGATCCCCGACCGCTCCACCCCCGCCACGATGTACCGCTGCAACAGTACGAACACGACCACCAGCGGCGCGATCGAGATCGCCGCGGCGATGAACAGTTCGTGCAGGTTGAGGTTCTGCGCCGTGGTGAACGTGGACAGCGCGACCTGCACCGTCCACGCTTCCCGGTCCTGTCCGATGACCAGCGGCCACAGGAACGCGTTCCAGGCGCCGATGAAGACGATCGTGCCGACGGCCGCGAAGACGGGCCGCGAGTTGGGCACCACGATCCGCCAGTACGTACGCCAGTACCCGAGCCCGTCCACCCGGGCCGCGTCCTCCAGCTCCCGGGGGAAGCCGAGGAAGTACTGGCGGAACATGAAGCAGGCGAAGGCGCTGAACAGGGTCGGGATGATCAGCCCGCGCAGGGTCGAGATCCAGCCGAGCGACGAGACGAGGACGAAGCTGGGGACGAACGTGACGGCCGCCGGGACCATCAGGGTGCCGAGGATCGCGTAGAAGACGAGGTTCGCGTGCCGGTACGGGATGCGGGCCAGTCCGTATCCGGCCAGGGACGCCAGCAGCACCGTGCCCACCGTCGTGGAGACCGCGATCAGGGTGGAGTTGAGCAGCGCGCGGGCCATCGGCAGGTTCGGGTCGGCGAAGACCTCGGTCAGGTTGGACCACTGGATGTCGCGCGGGAAGAACGTCCAGTCGGGGGCGGTGATGTCCTGCTCGGTGGCCAGGCCGTTGCGTACGAGCAGGTAGAACGGGAGGAGGAAGAGGACGGCGAGGACGGTGACGGTCACCGCGCGCAGCGCGCGCCCGGCCCGCACGCGGGGGTCCCGCGGCGCGCGCGCCCGCCGCGTCCGTCCCGTTTCCACGGGCCTGGCCGTAATCCCCGTGCGCCTGGTCGCCATCGCTCAGTCCTCCTTTCGTCCGAGGCCGAACCAGCGGGCCTGGACGACGGTCGCCACGGCGATGATCAGCGCCAGGATCACCGCGCCCGCGCTGCCCAGGCCGAGGTTCTGCTCCTGCCCGAGGGCGGTGTAGTAGAGGTAGACCAGCGGCGGGCGGGCGTACGGCGGGTAGCCGCGGGCGTCGGACATCAGGTTGTAGAACTCGTCGAACGCCTGGAACGCGTTGATCACCAGCAGCAGGACGACGGCGACCGAGGTGGCGCGCAGTTGCGGCAGGGTGATGTACCGCAGCGTCTGCCAGCCGGGCCGCGCGCCGTCCACCGCGGCGGCCTCGTACAGGCGGGGCGGGATCCGTTGCAGCCCCGCCAGGAACAGGATCATGAAGAAACCTGCCTGCAACCACAGCCGTACGGTCACGATCACCAGCCAGTACCAGGGCGGGTCGGTCGTGGACAGCCACGCGGTCTGGTCCGCGCCGAACCACCCGAGCACGGTGTTGGCCAGCCCGAACCGCACCCCGTTGAAGATCGACAGCTTCCAGATCAGCGCCGCGACCACGTACGAGCACGCGGTCGGCAGGAAGAAGACCGAGCGGAAGAACGCCTGGGCGAAGCGCAGCCGGTTGACCATGAGCGCGAGGCCGAGCGAGAGCACGAACGTCGCCGGTACGATGAACGCGGTGAACAGCAGGAACGTGCCCAGGCTGCTGACGAAGGCGTCGTCGCCGAGCATCGCCGTGTAGTTGTCCAGTCCGACGAAGTCCGTCGGGGCGACCGTGTTGTGGGCGTCGAAGAAGCTGAGGTAGACGCTCCAGGCCAGCGGTACGTACGTGAACAGCGCCAGGCCGATCGCGAACGGGCCGACGAACGCCCAGAACCACAGGTTCCGGTTCTGCTGCCCCTGGAGGCGCGCGAGGAGCCCGCCGGTACGCGTACCCGTACCCGCGCCCCTGCCCGTACCCGTTCCGGTGGTCGCGGGCCGGGCGTCCGTCCCCCTCACTTCGTCTTCGCCCGCTGCAACTCGGCCTCCACCTTGCGCACCACGCCCTTCAGCTCGCTCTCCGGATTCGCGCCGCCCTTGATGACGCGGTTGAGCGCGTCCTGGTAGGCGGTGCTGCTCGGCGTCGTCCAGAGCAGCGGCTCGGCGTGGCCGTACTCGGTGGCGTACGAGACCGCGTCGGCCGCCGCGCCCTCCCGGAGCTGCTTCGCCTTCTTGGCGAGCGAGGTGCGGGCGGGGATGTGGAAGCCGTACGAGAGGGCGAAGTCCTCCTGCTTGTCGGTCCCGTCCACCCACAGCCACTTCACGTACGCCCGGGCCTCCTCGCGGTGCTTGCTGCGCGCACTGACCGCCGACCCGTACGCGCCCACGGGCACGGCCGGCTGCCCGGCGCCGTCCTTCGGGAACGGCAGCACCCCGAAGTCGTCCCCCAGCGCCTTCTTGACCTGCGGCAGCGCCCACAGGCCCGACCACTGCATGGCGGTCAGTCCCTGGACGAACGCCGCCGGGTCGGACCAGTCCGTCGGCGCCCCGAGCAGCAACGATTCGTCGGCGTACAACTGCCGGACCTTGCCGAGCACCCGGGCGGCGGCCGGATCGTCGAAGCCGACCTTTCCGTCCTCCGTGATCAGGCTCAGTCCCGCGGCGAACAGCGGCGTACCGCCCAGCACCGCGGCCCCGCCGTCGTTCCCCAGGAACAGCCCCTTGACCTTGTCCTTCCGGTGCCGCGCGGTCAGTGTCCGCGCGGCCTCCACCAGCTCGTCGACGCTGCGCGGCGGCTCGACGCCCGCCGCCTTGAGCATGCTCTTGCGGTAGAACAGCAGTTGGGTGTCCATGGTCTGCGGAATCGCCCAGACCTTGTCCTGCCAGATCTTCGGCGCGAGCACCGACTGGTTGAAGTCGCCCTTGGCGGACTCGATCTCCGCCGTCAGGTCCACGACCTGCCCGCCCTTGATCTGGTCCAGCTTCGGCCCGTTGACCTCGAAGACGTCCGGACCGGAGTCCGTCAGCAGCGCGGCGGCGGTCTGCCGGTCGTAGTCCCCGGGCCGCCACTGCACGCTGACCCGCGCCTTGTCGTACGCGGCCGCGTACCGCTTGACGGCCTGCTCGGTGCCCGGCTCCCCGTACTGGTGGTACCACTGGCTCAGCGCCGGCCCCGAACCCTTGCCACTGCGGCCGGTGTTGGAACCACAGGCCGCCAGGACCGCCGTGAGGGCCGCCCCTCCGGCCACTCCTCCGGCCGCCCCGAGCAGCCGCCGTCTGCCGATGTCGCGAGTCATGCCCGATCGCCCCCTACGTAGCCCGCCGCGCCTCGCGCGTCGGTCGTCGTCCGGCTGTCGTGCCGCTTCGGTGATCGTCGATCACCGTCCGCCGCGAGCGCCTACTTTGCCGTACCACCGTGAAGAACGCATGGCACCTGCGCGAAAACGGCCGGGGGGTGTCGGTGTCGTCGCGCGTGTCCGCGCAGCTCAGACCGACCCCGGGCCGATTGTCAGACCCCTCGTGCATGATTCGCTACAAGGCATTCACTGTCCGACTGCCCGACTGCCCGACTGCCCTTCTGCTCGCCCGCTCGTCGCTCGTCCGTCCGCTCGTCCGAAGGAGACGCCCATGATCATCGTGTCCGGCACGCTCCACGTCGCCCCTGACGCCCGTGAGGCGTACCTGGCCGGCTGCGACGCGGTGACCGAACAGGCCAGAAAGGCCCCCGGCTGCCTGGACTTCACCCTCACGGCCGACCGCCTGGACCCCGGCCGCGTCAACGTCTACGAACGCTGGGGGTCCGACGCCGAGCTGGCCGCGTTCCGCGGCAGCGGACCGGAGGCCGGGCGGACGACGGCCGTCCTGGACGCGGAGATACGGAAGTACCGGATATCCGGCGTCGAGGCGGCCTGAACGGAACATGGCCGGGACCAGTCACCCATGATCTGAGTGCTCCTGGCCCTGGCCCCGGTGGGCGGGTGCGCCCGGCGTCGTCGCCGTCGGTGTGGCCCGTCAGACGATGGTCTCGTACGACGGAGTCCTGATGCCGGTCACCTCGCGTGGGGCGAACGGTGCCCGCCAGTTGCCCGTGCCGTGGTAGACGTACGAGCTGCCGTCCGGCGTGGAGACGAGCAGGTCGGCGCGGCCGTCGGCGTCGGAGTCGCCGATGCCGACGAGTTGGCGGTAGCCGCCCCAGCCGGCGCCGATCTTCACGCGTCCGTCGAGGGTGCCGTCCCCCTTGCCCAGGAACAGCCACAGGACACCGGAACGGTCGCGGGCGACCAGGTCGCCGGCGGAGGCCCCGGCCACGTCGCCGACGGCGGTGATGCTGTCGTAACTGCCCCAGCCGGTGCCGATCTTCTTGCGCGGGGCGAAGGGTGCCCGCCAGTTGCCGGTGCCCTCGTAGAGCCAGAGCACGCCGGAGCGGTCCCGGGCCAGCAGGTCGCCGCGGCCGTCGCCGTTCAGGTCGCTGCCGCCGGTGATCTGGTCGTACGCGCCCCAGCCGGCTCCGGTCTTCAGCGGTTTGTCGAAGGTGCCGTCGCCCTTGCCGAGGTAGAGCCACAGGACGCCGGAGCGGTCGCGGGCCACCACGTCACCGGCGGAGGCGCCGGCCACGTCGCCGACGGCGACGACCTGGTCGTAGATGTTCCAGCCCCCGCCGACCACCATGCGGCGGGCGCTGTGGAACTGCGGGTTCAGCGGATCGTGGGCGGTGTCTTCGAGCGACAGGTTGCCCGCCCGGTCACGCACGAGCACGTCCGGCGAACCGTTGTCGGTGTAGTCGTGCGGGGCGGGCTTGCGCTCGACCGTGAAGGAGCCCTTCTGGTGGAGGGCGGGGCCGATGCCGTTACGGGGTTGGGCGGTCAGTTCCCAGGTGTAGCCGCCGTTGGGCGCTGCCTCGTCCCGGCCGCCCACGGTGACCAGGCCGTTCCAGTCCAGATCCACCCAGCCGTCACCGTTGTTGTCCGGCAGGTCCGGGTTCAGGTGGGACACGCTCTGCTTGCCGGAGGCGACGTGGCGCAGGGCGACGGTCATGCTGACGTTGCGCCGGGACAGGTGCCAGCGCGGGTGCCAGGGCCGCTGGTCGAGCTGGGCCGTGCCCGGTGCGTCGGCGCCCAGCAGGGTGACCTTGGTGGGCTGCCCGGTGCCCGCGACCAGTTCCGCGGTCGGCGCCTCGCCACCGGCCTTCGCGGAGATCCGGTAGAGCCCCTCGCCCTGGGCCACGGTGCCGCCCATCGCCAGCAGGGTGCCGTCCGGGGCGGGTGTGGTGGACGTGACGTGGTCCATCACCTTGCGGGCGGTGCCACCGCCGACCGGGACCGCCTTGAGGGCCGCTTCATCCGGCGCGGACCCCTCCGTGAGCTTCTGCCGGTTCCCGTACAGCACCCAGTCGCCGGTCAGGCCCAGGGTCGGGCGGCGGACGCCGTCCAGGCGCGTGGACGTCGTCTTCGGCGTGGAGGCGCCGCCCAGCTCGACGGTCTTCAGATAGTTTTCCTCGCCGCCGCGGATCTCCGTCCCGATGGAGGCCATGTGGGTGCTCGACAAGGCCGCGGCCTCGGTGCTGGGGCCCAGCATGTTGCGGCCCGAGACGATGTGGGCGGTGGCCAGGTCGACGGTCGAGTAGGCGAGGGCCGTCGTGTCGGGGACACCCACGTCGTACCGCAGCAGTGCCTTTCCGGGAGCCCCCGCCGCCAGCCGGAACCTACCGAACCTGGGGCTCAGTTCGGTGACGGCCCGGTCGGTCAGCTCCTCGCCCTGGAACTCCAGGATGTGGACCGCTTCGCCGCCGTCGGCTGTCTTCTCGGCGGCGAGTACCCGGCCCTCGACGGTGCCGAGGTAGCGGTACCCGTACTTCTTCAGGTCGACGAGGGTGGTGGCCCCGGTGACCATGTTCCGCAGCGTGATCTTGGTCGAGGCGCCGACGAAGGTGTTGTTGCCGAGCGCCACGACGTCGGACACGGAGCCGTGCGCCGTCGTGTGCGTGAACTGGCCGTAATCCCGGGCCAGTGTGGTCGTACGGCCCAGATGGTCCGTCCACACCACGTTGTTCTGCGGGTCCACGGACAGGAACCCGGTACGGCCCGCACTGACGATCTCGGACCCCGGCGCGATCTTCAGCGCCACGTCCTGCACGTAGTCCCAGGTGGGAGCCTCCGGCTCCACGGGCGCGGCCACAGCGGGAGACGCGAGCGTCCCGCCGGTCACCGCGAGGCCGAGCGCGACGGCTCCGCCCAGTATCCGCCGGGACAGCCGGGACCGTCTCGGCGCCGGCGCGGTGGAACGTTTCAAGTGCCCTCCTGGCGATGTGCGGCACGGAGCGCCGCGTGCGGCGGAGGGCAGGGAGAGGTCACACGCCTCCCGACCGACGAAATGTACGAGCCCCCCAAGGTCCGGCAAATCCTAACAATGGTGAGGTCAGGCGGTTACGGGACTTTGCCCGGTGGGGGTGTGGAGCGTGGTGAGGATCGCCGTCCAGGCGGTTGGGGGGACGTGGAGGGTGGGGCCGGTGGGGCGCTTGGAGTCGCGTATGGCGACTAGGTGGGGGCGGTTGGTGGCTACTTCGACGCACTCGTGCTCGGGATTGCTGTAGCTGGACTTGTGGTAAGACATGGGGCTCACGGGTGGCTGCTCTGAAGTGCGGCGAGGAAGGCCGTCCACGCGGTGGGGCTGACGTGGAGGGTGGGGCCGTCGGTGCGCTTGGAGTCGCGTATGGCGATAGTGTGCAAGAGGTTGCAGGCCACCTCCACGCACTCGTGGTCGGGGTCGCTGTGGGTGGACTTGCGGTAGTTGAACTCCGGCATGAATCACAGTTCCTTGCTGAGGCTGCGGATGAACGTCCGAGACGCGGGCTCGTCCAGGGCTTCCCCTGCGATTCTCTCGAACATTTCGTCATGTTCCGTAGCCTCGTCCCCTCCTTCGATCCAGACCTGCGTGCGGGGGATCTCGATGTACACGACGTCCATGGCGCCGGGGTCGGTGAAGGAGAGGACGTTGTATGCGCACCCGATGCCCACCTGCGCCCCCGCGCTGAAGGGCAGGATGCGGACCGATACGTTCGTCCTCTCGGAGGCCAGTGCCAGATGCGCGAGCTGCTGGCGCATCACGGCTGCGCCGCCGATCAGGTTGCGGAGGGCCGCCTCGTAGACCACCGCGTGAAGACGTAGAGGGGATTCGCCGTCGAGGCGCCGCTGGCGGGCCAGACGTGCACCTACGAAGTCGTGGTCGGGCTTCAGTGCGCGGATGTACGCCTCACATTGCAGCAGGCCGGGTACGTAGGCCACCTGCCAGGTCTTGATGGCGGTCGCGACACTCTCCAAGGTCACGTACTCCTTCATCGCGCCGAGCCCCGGAAACTCGCTCCACCACCCCTTCGCCTTCCGCCGTTCCCGGTCCACGCGGGCCAGTTCCAGCAGCCCGCCCACCGTTGCCGGGTCGCTCACCTCGTACAGCTCGCACAGGATGCGGATGTCCGGGTCGCGCATCGGGACCCAGCCGCTCTCCATCCTGGCGACCTTGCCGGTTGACGCGCTGATGACCTCGGCTGCTTGGCCTTGTGTGAGGCCGGCGGCGAGACGGTGCTTGGTGAGTTCGCCGCCGAGGCGGCGGCCCAGCACGGTCGACATGCGATTGCCCTGTGGCGTCTGGCCTGTACGTTCCATGTCGCTCACCTTCGCTCGTGGGGGAGCGGTCTGGGTGCGAGATGGCGGCTCGCAACCCTCACGGGTGAAATTTGCACCGCTCGATTGTGGGTGACGCCGTCGCGCCCCTACCTTCCGTAACGAACGAACTGCTCGCGCGGCCGCATCAGTTGGCGCAAGGGTGCGCGCTGCTCGTAACCCGGAGGTGGCCGTCGATGATCTCTCCGCATGACCCCACAGAAGTCGTCCTCCACGAGGACCTGCTCGACTACTCGCCGTTCCCCAAGAGTGTGCGGCTCGCGCGGTACCGGATGGCCCGGCTGCTGTGGGAGTGGGGGTACGGGCACCTCGTGGACGACGCCGAGTTGCTGGTGTCCGAGCTGCTGACGAACGCGATCACGCACGGCCGGGTGCCCGGGCGGCTCGTGCGCGTGCACCTGACGGTGGGCAAGGAGGTGCTACGGCTGGCGGTCAGTGATGCGCGCGGGGAAGCGTGGCCGCACGTACGGGGACCAGGGGACGACAGTCCCGGCGGGCTCGGGCTGGTGCTCGTGCAGGAGGTGGCCGTGCGGTGGGGTGTGCGGGAGCGGCAGGACGGCAAGACGGTGTGGTGCGAGCTGGACGTCAGGCGGGAGCGACCGTCGGTGAGGGGCCGCCGAGAACGATGTTCCAGTGGTAGGTGAGGGACGGCGGGCGGCCCGGGAGCAGGGGAGCGGGGGTGCAGGTGGCGACCAGGCTTCGGCGGGCTGTGGCGCTCGGGGCCGCGTGGAGTACTGAGTCGTGGGCCAGGAGCGGGTCGCCCTCGAAGTACATCTGGGTGACCAGGCGTTGGGTGAACGCGCGGCCGAAGACGGAGAAGTGCAGGTGGGCGGCGCGCCAGGCGTGGTCGGGGGTGCCGAGCGGGTACGGGCCCGGCTTGATCGTGGTGAAGGCGTAGCGGCCCTCGGCGTCGGTCAGGGCGCGGCCCGCGCCGGTGAAGTGGGGGTCCAGCGGGGCGTCGTGCCGGTCGCCCTGGTGCGCGTAGCGGCCGGCGGCGTTGGCCTGCCAGAGTTCGAGGAGCTGGTGGGGGACCGGGTGGCCCCGGTGGTCCAGGAGGCGGCCGGTGACGGTGATGCGTTCACCGATGGGGGTGCCCGGGTGGTGGCGGGTGAGGTCGCTGTCGAGAGGCGTCACATCGGTGTGGCCGAAGACCGGCCCGTACAGCTCGGCGCTTTCCGGGTCGGTGGGGAGGAGGAACGGCGGCCGGGTGGGTCGGCGCAGGGGAAAGCCCCGGTACGGGGGCGGTGAGGTCGGCATGGGGTCGTTGTCGCACGTGGCGGCGGGGTGGGCAAGGACGGGAACCGGCCCGGGGCGACAGACGGGCGCGCGGTCCGGGGCGACGGTGTGCGCCCGCGTCAATGCGGCGTGCGGTGGGCGTTGTCCAGATCGACTGTGTCCACGCGGGTGCCCGCTGAACGCTTCCGGCCGGTGGCATGTGCGGGCGTCCGATGCCTCGGGTACGGGCATGCCCAGAGAAGCCGTCCCACCAGGAGAAAGGCGCAGCCTTGCACCTCAACACCCTGGACACCTTCGTCGCCTCCGTGAAGCACCGGCGCGAGCTGATGGTCATCCACCGGGTCACCGGCGGATACCACCTACAACGGTGACCTCCAGATCGAGACCGACCCCGTGGAGAACATCGACAACAAGCGGCACCTGTGGGTGGTCCACCCGGTGGGCTACTACAAGAACAACACGGCCCACAGCTTCGAGAACGGGCGGGAGGGCAAGCGGCCGGCGGTCAACCCGGGCAACCTCCGGGACGGCATGCGCTTCGCGGACCCCCGGGACCCCCAAGGCCCCGAACAACAAGGAGACGGAGGCGCAGCGGTTCTACGTGCTGCCGATGTGCGACGGCGGCTACTCCATCGTGCCGTTCCTCGGCTCCGACCTGGCGCTGATGCCGACGGGGAACCCGCCCGGTCCTGGCTGCGACCGGCCGCTGCCCCACTGGGGCGGACAGTCCTCGGACAACGGCGCGCACGACTTCGTCCGGGCGCCAGACCAGCCCGAGCGGGAGGACCCGACGGAGCAGGACCTCCAGCCGCCCGGTTCCGGGAAGCGGGGCGCGGCGTCGGGCCGTGAGGGCGGATCGCTACGGGCGCCGGGACCGCCACACCACGGTCACGGTGAGGATCGCGCTGCATGTCGAGAAGGCGCCGAGGCCGATGCCCCACCCGTCGCCGCGCCAGAGACCGATGGCCGTCACGGCGAGCGCGCAGAGCAGCGAGAGGATGGCGAGTACGCGTCCGAGAAGCATGAACAACGGATCCTGACAGCAGGGCTCGGTGGTGCCCCACCGGTTTCCGGCCCCGCGACCCTGACAGCGATACCAGCCCGCCACCTGTGCCCCACCCTGCCTGCCCCACCCCCGCTCGGCTATGCCGTCACCCGGAACCGCAGTCGGCAGATCGTCGCGTCCGTCGTGCGGCGCACCGCGTGGGCGACGACCGCGCCGCGCTGGTTCTGGAGGAGGCGTTGCCACAGGTGGGCCGGTTCGACCTCGGGGATCAGGACGGTGACCCGGGTACGGGGGTGCCGGTCGGCGAGTTCGCGTACGTACGCGGCGATCGGGCGGCCGACCGTGCGGGTGGCGGAGGGCAGTTCGAGGAGGTCGACGCCGGGGCTCCACAGTTCCCAGTCGCGGCGCAGGGACTCCGCCGCGTGGCGGTCCTCGGGAGCGGCGTACGTGACGGTGACGGCCACCACCTCGTCACCGAGCGAGACGGCGGCGTTCAATGCCTCGCAGGTGAGCTTGGAGAGGTGGGAGACGGGGACGACGACGAGGGAGCGGTCGCGGTGCGGCGGTTCGGGGATGCGGCCCAGGTGCAGGCGGTCCGCGATCCTGCCGTACGCCCGGTGCACGGCCTCGAAGGCGAGGACGAGCAGCGGCAGCGCGACGACGATGAGCCAGGCGCCCTCGGTGAACTTCGTCGCGGTGACGACGACGGCCGAGACGCCGGTCAGCAGCGCGCCGAAGCCGTTGAGCGCGGCCTTGCCGCGCCAGCCGGGGGAACGTTCCTGCCGCCAGTGGCGGACCATGCCGACCTGGCAGATGGTGAAACCGGCGAAGACACCGATGGCGAAGAGCGGCACGAGGGTGTTCACGTCGCCGCCGGAGAAGCCGAGGAGCAGGGCGGCGACGGCGGCCAGCGCGAGGACACCGTGCCGGTGCACCTGCCGGTCGGCCTTGAGGCCGAAGACGTGCGGCAGGTAGTTGTCGCGGGCCAGCAGGCCCATCAACACCGGCAGTCCGCCGAAACTGGTGTTGGCGGCGAGGGCGAGCAGCACCATCGTGGCGCACTGCACGACGTAGAAAGCCCAGTTGTGGCCGAGCGACGCGTCCGCGAGCTGCGCGAGGACGGTGACGCCTTCGACCGGCTGGAGGTGGAAGCGCCCGATGAGCACCGACAGGCCGATCAGCATCACGCCGAGCAGGGCGCCCAGGGCGACCTCGGTGCGCTGCGCGCGCTTGGCGGCGGGCGCGCGGAAGGACGGTACGGCGTTGGCGACGGCCTCGACGCCGGTCAGGGCCGAACAGCCGGCGGCGAACGCCTTCAGGAGGAGCAGCGCGCCGACCGAGGTCGCGTTGTCCGCCAAGACCGAGGCGTGGCCGTCGGCCGACGCGGTGGAGACGGGCGCGTCCCGGAACAGGCCGACCGTGACGACGGTGAGGATCGACCCCACGAAGACGGCGGTGGGAAGGAGGAAGGCTTTCGCCGAGTCGACGATGCCGCGCAGGTTCACTCCGGTCACCAGGACGAGCACACCGAGGCACAGCCACAGCCGTTCACCGTAGAGGGCGGGGAACGCGGAGGTGAGCGCGGCGACGCCGGCCGTCACCGACACGGCGACGTTCAGCACGTAGTCGAGGAGGAGGGAGGCCGCGGCGGCCAGGGCCGTACGGCGCCCGAGGTGTGCCCTGGCGACGGCGTACGAACCGCCGCCGTTCGGGAAGGCCGCGATCACCTGCCGGTACGAGGCGACCAGGACGGCGAGCAGGGCGGCGATGCAGAGGGTCACCGGGAGGGTGAAGCCGAGGCCGTACGCACCGGCGGCGGCCAGGATCAGGACGATGGACTCGGGCCCGTACGCGACGGAGGCCATCGCGTCGAGGGAGAGGGCGGCGAGGCCCTGGACGGAGGTCAGACGATGGCGGGCGTCCGGGTCGGGGGCGGCGGCAGGGGCGGCAGCGGAGCCGGAGCCGGGAGCGGGACCGGCGGGGGACGGGCCGGAGGAGGAATGGGTGGGAGGGGATGCGGCCGGGCCGGTTGCCCGGCTGGCGGTCGGGCTCGCGGTCCGGTCCGTGGTCCGGCTCGCGGTCCCACCCGTGGGTTTCCACACCATCGACATCGTTCGCCGTACCTCCGTGCGCTGCGGGAAGAGAACCCCGGTGACGGGGCCAGCCCAGCGTGAGTGCCGGTTCGTACGGGCGCGCCGGTTCTTGGCGTGGCTTTGGCGGGTGATCCGGCCTTCTTCACGCCTTCTTGATGCCCGGCGGGGACGTACCGATGCGGACGGGTGGCCGGGGCACCGGGTGGTACGGGCACCGGTACGCGGCGGTGTACGGCGGGGCCGCGTTGTCAGCGGTGCGTCAAGCGCCCGCGACGCGCCGTCAGTGTCGCGTCAAGGTCCCGGCGACGCGCGCGCCACGGTCCTACCGTCACGGTCATGGAACGGAGAGGCGGTGTGACGCGCGATGGACGGCATACGCGAAGGAGGTACGCCCTTCCACCCCCGGTGCACGGCCCGGCGGCGTACCGCGACCGCCGGTGGACGGCCGAACTGCGCACGACGGCCTGCTGCACGGCCGGCGTCCTGTGCCTCATGCTCGGCGTCGACCTCGCCTGCCGCACCCTCGACCCGCTGCGCGCCGCCTGCTGGACGGCCCTCGCGGTGGTGCTCTTCGCGGCGCTCTTCCCGGCACGGGTGACGGCCGGCGCGGGGTGGCTCGCCGTGCGCGGGCTGCTGTGCGAGCGCCGGGTCCGTACCGACCTGCTGGTCCTCGTCCACCGCAGTGACGGGATGGCGCCCCGGCTGGTGCTGCGCGACGCGGTGGGCGACCGCGTCGAACTGGACCCCAAGGTCCTCACCGCCGACCCGGCTCTGTGGCACCTCCTCGACACCGGCGCCCGGCTGTCCCGGGAACGCGGGCTGCTGCGGTCGGGGAGCGAGGTGCTGCGGGTGCTGGGGGAGCGCGTCGACCGGGACGGCGCCCGGAAGATCTTCGAGGCTTCGGGGCTGGAGTGACCGGCCGCCTACAGGCCGCCGAGGCCGCTACGCCTGCGCCGCCGGGGGCTCCTGCGAGCCGGCTGCCCGGGGCTCCTGTGCCCCGGCCGGCCAGAGCAGCGCCTGGGCGACGATGACGCGTTCGCCGTTGAAGGTCACGGCCGGCCCGCCGTGCAGGGTGTAGCCCAGGGTGAGCATCTCGCTCACCCGGTGGCAGAACGTGGCGTCGTCCGGGCCGGTCAGGACACGGTAGACGGGCATGCCGTCCGGCGGCGTGCCGGGGGAAGAGGCGTTCACGAGGCGGCACCGCCGAAGTCGTACCGTACGCCCGTCAGTTCCTCCGACGCGTCCCACAGCCGCGCCGACGTCTCGTCGTTGCGCGTCCACGGGGCGCGGGGGGACGGCGCGGTCGCGCCGCGCAGGCCGGTGCGGGGGCCGAGGAAGGCGTCCGGCTTCATGTGCGGGGCGGTGGCGGCGCACAGGGTCGGCAGGGCGCCGGACTCGGCGGACTGGCCGACGACGCGATTGGCCAGCGCCACGACGCGCTCGGCGCCCGTACGGCCCTCCATCCGTACGCCGGCGGTCTGCAGGTTGGTGTCGGCGTACCCGGGGTGCGCCGCGACGGCCACCACCTGCGAACCGGCGCGCGCCAGGCGGCGCGACAGCTCGTGGACGAAGAGCAGGTTGGCGCTCTTGGAACGGCCGTAGGCGATCCAGCGGCGGTAGCCGCGCTCGCTGTTGAGGTCGTCCAGGTCGACGTTGCCCAGCACGTGGAAGCCGCTGGAGACGGTGACGACGCGAGCGCCGGGCGTGGCCAGCAGCTTGGGCAGGAGGAGGCCGGTGAGCGCGAAGTGACCGAGGTGGTTGGTCCCGAACTGCATCTCGAAGCCGTCGGCGGTACGGCGGTGCGGGAGCGCCATCACACCGGCGTTGTTGATGAGGAGGTCCAGACGGTCGCCGTCGAAGGTGTCCAGGCCCGCCGCGAAGGCGCGTACGGACGCCAGGTCGGCCAGGTCCAGTTGTCGGAACTCGGCCTCCGCTTCCGGTACTTCGGAGCGCAGCCGGGCGAGCGCGGCGTGCCCGCGTGCCTCGTTGCGGCAGGCCAGTACGGTACGGGCGCCGCGGCGGGCCAGCTCGCGCGCGGTGATGTAGCCGATGCCGCTGTTGGCGCCGGTGACGACGGCCGAGCGGCCCGTCTGGTCGGGGATGTGGCTCGTGGTCCAACGGGTCACGCTTGCTGCGCTCCTTCGTCGGGGCGTCGGGGGCACCAGCGTACGCCCGGTCCGGTGGGGATACTGCCAGGCCGGGCGGGCCGCGACCCCGGCCTCGGGCGGGCCGCGACCTCGCCCCGGCGGTACCGGAGCCGGGACGCGTGCAGAGGGAAGCTAGCTCCCGACCTCCCGCACCCGGTAGACGGGCACCGACACCGCCGGATCGTCCAGGCAGGCGCCCGTCTCCAGGTCGAAGCGCTGCTTGAGGAGGGGCGAGGCGACGAACGGGCGGCCGCCCACGGAGCCGGTCAGGCCGCGGGACAGCACGTACGCGCCCGTGAACGGGTCACGGTTGCCGATGGCGTACGGGCGTCCCGCGCGGTCCATGAACAGCGCCACCTGCCCGCCGTCGGGGAGCAGGGCGGCGACGCCCCGGCCGGGGACGAGGGCGGAGGGGTCGCAGACCGGGAACCAGGTGGGGTCCGATCGCTGTCCCGAGTGCGGCTCCGAGGGGAGTTCGACGGCGAGAGTCATCGGGCGGCGGTCCCTTCCAGGGTGCGGGTGCGGCTGTCGGAAGCAGTGCGGACGGGCAGCGTCGCCCCGGCCAGCAGGGGCAGATCCGGCTTGATCTGGTCGCGCTCCGGGACGAAGCGGACGGCCGGGTCGGGGGCGTCCGGCGCGTTGACGAAGGAGACGAACCGGGCGAGGCGCTCCGGGTCGGCGAGGGTGTCGGCCCACTCGTCGCGGTAGGCCGTCACATGTGCGGCCATCAGCGCCTCCAGCTCGTCGCACAGGCCGAGCGAGTCGTGCACGACCACGTCGCGTACGTGGTCGAGGCCGCCCTCGATGCGCTCCAGCCAGGCGGAGGTGCGCTCCAGGCGGTCGGCGGTGCGGATGTAGAACATCAGGAAGCGGTCGATGAGCCGGACCAGTTCGGCGTCGGACAGGTCCTGGGCGAGCAGGTCGGCGTGGCGCGGGTCGGCGCCGCCGTTGCCGCCGACGTAGAGGTTCCAGCCGTTGGAGGTGGCGATGACGCCGAAGTCCTTGCCGCGCGCCTCGGCGCACTCGCGCGCGCAGCCGGAGACGGCCGACTTGAGTTTGTGCGGTGAGCGCAGGCCCCGGTAGCGCAGCTCCAGGTCGATGGCCATCCGGACGGAGTCCTGGACGCCGTAGCGGCACCAGGTCTGTCCGACGCACGACTTCACGGTGCGCAGCGCCTTCCCGTACGCGTGTCCGGACTCGAACCCGGCGTCGACCAGGCGGGCCCAGATGCGCGGGAGCTGGTCGACGCGGGCGCCGAACAGGTCGATGCGCTGGCCGCCGGTGATCTTCGTGTACAGGCCGAAGTCGCGGGCCACCTCGCCGATGACGATCAGTTTCTCCGGGGTGATCTCGCCGCCGGGGATGCGCGGGACGACCGAGTAGGAGCCGTTGCGCTGGAGGTTGGCGAGGAAGTGGTCGTTGGTGTCCTGGAGGGCGGACTGCTCGCCGTCCAGGACGTACCCGTCGGCGCCGACGGTGGGGGCCAGGCTCGCGATGATCGACCCCACCGTCGGCTTGCAGACCTCGCAGCCGTCGCCGCCGCGCGCCGCCGCGCGCCCGTGGCCGTCCAGCAGTGCGGCGTACGAGGTGAGGCGGCGGGTGCGGACGATCTCGTACAGCTCGGCGCGGGTGTGCGGGAAGCAGTCGCACAGGCCCTGGTCGACGGTCGCGCCGCCGGCCGTCAGCTCGTCGTTGACCAGGGTGGTCAGCGCCTTGACGCAACTGCCGCAGCCGGTGCCCGCCTTGGTGCACTTCTTCACCTCGGGCACGGTGGTGCAGGAGTGCTCGGAGACGGCGGTGCGGATGGTGCCCTTGGTGACGTTGTGGCAGTTGCAGATCACCGCCTCGTCGGGGAGGGCGGCGGGTCCGAGCGCGGCCGGTGCGCCGGTGCCCGCGGGCACGACGAGCTGCTCCGGGGCGACCGGCGGCACGGTGCCGGTGAGCGGGCGCAGCAGCCCGTACGACTCGGCGTCGCCGACCAGCACACCGCCGAGGAGTTCGCCGTCCGCGCCGACGACCAGCTTCTTGTAGACGCCGGAACGGGAGTCGGCGTACACGACGTCGAGACAGCCCGGCGCGGTGCCGTGTGCGTCCCCGAAGGAGGCCACGTCCACGCCGAGGAGCTTGAGCTTGGTGGAGGTGTCGGCGCCGGTGAAGGCGGGCGCGTCCCGGTCGCCGGCGATCGCGGCCGCCGCCGTCTCCGCCATCTCGTAACCGGGCGCCACCAGGCCGTACACCCTGCCGTCGGCCGCCAGCGCGCACTCGCCGATGGCGTACACGGCCGGGTCGTCGGTACGGCACCGCTCGTCGACGCGGATACCGCCGCGCTCGCCCACCGTCAGCCCGCAGTCGCGGGCGAGCTGGTCGCGCGGGCGCACCCCGGCCGAGAAGACCACCAGGTCGGTCTCGACGCGCGAGCCGTCGGACAGCTCCATGGCCCGTACGGCACCGTCCGCGTCCGCGACGACCTCCTTGCCGCCGACGCCCGTGTGCACGCTCAGGCCCATCTCCTCCACGGTCCGGCGCAGCGCGCTGCCGCCGCCCTCGTCCACCTGGACCGCCATCAGCCGGGGCTGGAACTCCACGATGTGGGTGCGCAGTCCGAGGCCCTTGAGGGCACCGGCCGCCTCCAGGCCGAGCAGGCCGCCGCCGACGACCGTGCCGGTGCGGGAGTTCCTGGCGTACTCCTCGATGGCGAGCAGGTCCTCGACGGTCCGGTAGACGAAGCAGCCGGTGCTGTCCGCGCCGGGCACCGGCGGCACGAAGGGGTACGAGCCGGTGGCCAGGACGAGCGTGTCGTACCGGACCGTCAGGCCGGAACGGGCGGTGACGGTGCGCGCCGCGCGGTCGACGGCGGTGGCCGGGTCGCCGAGGTGCAGTTCGATGCCGTGCCGGGCCATGAAGCCGGGGTCGGTGAGGGACAGGTCGTCCGGCGTGCGGCCGGAGAAGTACGAGGTGAGCTGGACCCGGTCGTAGGCGGGGCGGGGCTCCTCGCACAGCACGACGACCCGGGACCGGCGGGTCACCCCGCGGTCGGCGAGGGCTTCGAGGAACCGCTGGCCGACCATGCCGTGGCCGATGAGCACGAGGGTGGGAACGGCGGTTTCGGCCATGGTCAGGAGCCTCCGTCGGGGGTGGGGGCGGTGCGGGGACCGCCGCTGGGTTCGGGGGTGAGCAGGTGCAGGAGGGGCGCCGCGGGCAGCGGGTCGTCGGCCTCCCAGGTATGGGCGAGGGTGCCGACGGCGCCCAGGTCGCCGAGGAGGATGCCGCCCACGAGGCGGTCACCGCGGACGATGACCTGGCGGTAGGCGCTGCGGGTGGCGTCGGACAGGCGGATCACGTCGTCGCCGGGAGCGGGGGAGGGGGTGCCGAAGGCGGCGAGGTCGAGGGGGGCGGAGGGCGAGCCGGGGTCGGGACCGGGGCCGGTGAGGGTGAGGCGGGTGAGGGCACGGGTCCCGTGGTAACGGGCTGCCTCCTCCGAGAGGAGCCGCGCCAGCAGGTCCGCCTGTTCGAGCGCGGCGCCCGCCAGGCCGTACACCACGCCGTCGTGCTGCGCGCAGTCGCCGATCGCGTGGACACGGGGATCGGCCGTCCGCAGCTCGTCGTCCACGACGATGCCGCGGTCCACCGGCAGCCCGGCGGCCCGCGCGAGCCCGACGCGCGGCCGTACCCCGCAGGCGAGGACGACCAGGTCGGCGTCGGGCACGTAACCGTCCGCGAGTTCCACGCCGCGTACGGAGCCGTCCTCGACGCGCAGCCCGCGCACCCGGCACTCCGTGTGGACCTCCACGCCCAACGCCTCGACGTGCGCGCGCAGCAGGGCCGCGGCGCCGGCGTCCAGTTGCCGTTCCATCAGGTGCTCGCCCTGCTGCGCGAGCAGCACCGACACACCGCGTTCGGCCAGCGCACGGGCCGCGGAGACACCGAGCAGCCCGCCGCCGATCACCACCGCGCGCACCCCCGGCCGGGCGGCGGCCGCGGCGAGCGCCGTGCAGTCGTCCAGGGTGCGGAAGGGGTGCACGCCGGCGGGAAGGTCGTCGTGGCCGGGCGGGAAGAGGCCGCGCAGCGGCGGCAGCACCGGGTTGGAGCCGGTCGCGAGGACGAGCCGGTCGTACGGTACGGCCTGCCCGTCGTCGCACAGCACCGTACGGGCCGCCCGGTCGATCCGTACCGCCCGCACCCCGCCCAGCCACCGCACGCCGTCGTGCGGGGCGGGCAGCGCGATGACCTCGGGCGCGTACCGGCCGGCCAGCACCTCGGCGAGCAGGACACGGTTGTACGGCGCGTGCGGCTCCTCGCCGAGGACGGTGAGCGCCGGGCCGCCGGTGCCGGGGGCGCCGGCCGGGCGGAGGCGCTGCGCGAGCCGGGCGGCCGCCATTCCGCCGCCGATCACCACCACACGCTGTTGCGAGGTCATGTCCGCCAGCGTGCGGTCCGGCTGTTACCCGTCCGCATCCGCGTTGTTACCCGCGGGGAACGCTGCCCTCAGCACGGGGGAGGGCGGGGTGTGAGGAGAGCGCCGTGTGCCCCCCCAGGGACAGGAGCAGGGGCAGGGGCCATAGGACGGGTGGTGGACTGCCCGTAGGGCGGACGGTGGAGGCTCGTGGCGCGGTGCGCGTGGGCTCTTCGGGAGGGTTGGTCGGCTTCGCCGATTTTCTTCCTGGTGCGGGTGTTTAGTCCTGGGGCGCAAGGCAACCCGCCTGACTGGAAGGAAACAGCCCACAACGAAGTAAGGGTGAGTAGTGATGGCTGAGTCCACCAACAACGGCAACTTCGCCAACGACCGCGAGAAGGCCGCCCGCGCCGGGCAGAAGGGCGGCCACGAGAGCGGCGGCAACTTCGCCAACGACCCGCAGCGCGCGGCGGACGCCGGGCAGAAGGGCGGCCACGAAAGCGGCGGCAACTTCGCCAACGACCGTGAGCGGGCCGCCGAAGCCGGGCAGAAGGGCGGGCGCGCCCGCCACGGCGAGTAGCGCGGCCGGGCGCCCGCGGAGAGCGGGAGCGCGAGGCGTAGGGGCGGGCGTCCACCGGACGCCCGCCCCGCTGCCGCGAGGGCCTGGGACGGCTTGCCGCCTACTGCTTCGGAGCGCTTCGCGCTGCCGCGTCGGCCTGTCACATGACCGGTGCCCGCCGACTCAGCCCGTGACCTTCGCCGGGCACAGGCGCCGCGGCTGCTTGTCGCCGCGCAGCTCGGCGTCCACGCAGCCGCCGGGGAGGCCGGCGTGCGCCGTGGTGCCGAAGTTGGCGGTGACGGTGAGCTTGCCGTCGCCGAACTCCGTACGCTGCACGAGGTTGTCGTCGGTCAGGCGGCGGAACGAGGTCAGCTTCTCGGTCCCCGCCGCCTTGTGCAGCGGCGCGAAGTACTCCTGGAGCGCTGCCAGTTCCGGCCCGGACTTCTTGATGGACGGGCCGTCGAGCACGTAGTTCAGCGGGATGTTGTAGAGCATCGCCAGCAGCGCGCGGTCGGTCTTCTGCTCGGGCAGCTTGTTGTACGACAGCTCCCAGCGCTCGGCGTTGACGAGCGAGCTGTGCAGCGCGGTCTCGTACAGCGGCACCCGGTAGGCCGGGTCGTACATCGCCTTCGCCAGGTCGGCCGGCAGCTCCACGGGTTTGAAGAACGCCTTGGGGGCGTTCTGCGGGTACCAGGCGCCCCAGGTCTCCTTGTCGCGCTGGAGCTTCCACAGGCCGTCGGCGACCGGGGTGGCCGCCCCGTGGTTGAAGGCCAGCACCTTGTTGGCCCAGGACTGGGCGCTCTCCGAACCCAGGACGAGCTTCTTGTCCTGGGCCAGGCGCCGCATCCGGGCCAGCCGGTTCGCGCGGTCGTCCGCCTTGGTCATCGGGTGGTCGGCGCTGTGGTCGCGGAACTCCTCGCCGGTCGCGTCGACGTCGAGGAAGTAGCTGTCGGCGCCGTTGGCCGTCATGGCGCGGGTGCGGTCGGCGAGGTAGTGGTGGTTGGGCTCGGCCTGTTCGAAGGCGCGTGAGCTGAGGTAGCAGCCGCGGTTGCCGAACCCGGTCTCCGGCTTGCCCCGGGCGTCCCGTACGCAGAAGTCGGGGTAGACCGTGCCGGGCCACACGGAGGTGGGGGAGTCGGCGGTCTTCGGGTCCTGGCCGTTGGCGAACGTGTCGTACGGGCCGACGAGGTAGCCCGCCTTCTTCGCCGCCTTGACGGCCGCGGCGTCCATCGGGTCGGCCCCGGCGTCGTAACCGAGCCACATCCGGTCCACGCCCAGCTTCCGCAGCTCTTCGACGCCGCCGGCCTTGCGCGCGTCGCCCCACACGTAGGCGTGGAAGGCGCCGAGCAACCGGCCGTTCGCCGGGTTCTTCCTGATCTTCTCGCGCAGGCTGCCGAGCTGTCCGTGCTCGGAGAGCCAGGAGCGGTAGTCGGCGCCCGGTGCGACGGGGTTTCCGTCGGTGAGGGCGAAGGTGACGGTGTAGTCGCGGGTGCCGTCGCCACCGTTGAAGTCGTGGGTGGTGGAGGTGGTCAGCCGCCCGCCGTCGGAGCGGAACTTCAGCGAGGTGCCGAGATCGGTGGGGGTGAGGTAGCTGACGCCGCGCCCCTTGCCCAGGGAGTAGCCCCACAGTGGCAGTTCGAGCTGGCCGCCCATGTCGATCGCGTCGCCTGTGAGGCCGCCCTTCGCCGAGTTCCAGAACGTGTCGCGTACGGGGATGTCCAGGCCCTCGCCGCGCGGCAACTGGACGGACGACGCGGCCCGGTCGGTGCCGGTCACCGGCCAGCTTACGGAGCCGTCGCGGTCCGCCTTCATGCTGACCCGCAGCCGCCCGTGGTCGGCGCGCGCGGTCACCGTCAGGCCCTTGTCCGGGTAGCTCCAGCGGGCGCCGCCGTCGGTGCGCTCGACCGGGCCGGGCTTGCCGAGGGCGGTACCGGACGGGGCGGACAGGGCCAGGCTCCTGCCGTCCGCCGTACGGGCGTTGACGGCCAGGGTGCCGGTGTCGACGGTGGCCGTGCCGCCCCGTACGGGAATGTCGACGTGCCGTCCTCCGACGGTCCCGGCCACGGCCTGGCTGCTGCACCCGGAGGCGCCGACGGAGGCCGTGGCCGTCAGCGCGAGGGAGACGGCGAGCACGCGCGTACCGGTGCGGGTGCGGGCGCGGGTGCCGGGGCGGGGGCCGCCGCCGGTTGGGGCGATCTTGGAATCCATGGACACGTGAATAGTGCGCGGGGTTAAGAACTCTCTAAGAGTCCGGGCGGCGGCTCTGATCCGCCGTCCCCGGGGATGTTGTCCCGGGGACCGATGTGCGATTAGGTTAGCCTTACCTAAGTCGAGGTCGTCACGCGGTGCGTACGGCCCCGGCCGAAGTCGTCTGTGCCCGCGCCGGAGCGCCGGGCGGGAAGCGGGTTGTCGATGGGAGCGTCGATGAAGACATCGGTGGGCGCGTCGACGGGCGCGGTCGGGGGAACCCGGCCGGGCGCCGCGACGGGTACGGCGACGGGGGCGGTACGGGGGACGGTGCCGGGCGCACCCTCCGGCGGACCGGCGGGAGCGGGGGCGGGGGAAGCCGTACCCGCCGGCCCGCCGCACACGTCGCGCCCGGCACCGGCCGGGATCGCCGACATCGTGGACAGCCCGCGGATCGTCGCGCTGGCCGCCTCCGTGTCGGGCGGACGCGACGCCGCCGTACGCGAGTTCTGGGCCGAGGCCGCCACGCAGGGGACCCCGCTCGTCGAGCCGCTCCCCTGGGACCCCGGGCACCGGGCCGTCACCTTCCTGTGGCGCGGCACGGGCCGGACCCGCCGGGTCCTCCTGCTGGTCAACCGCCTGGTGGACCGCACGCACCTCGCGGGCAGCCTGATGCGCCGGATCCACGGCACCGACGTCTGGCACCTCACCTACCGGCTGCCCTCCGACTACCGGGGCTCGTACGTCATCGCGCCCGACACGGGGACGGAGGGCGGACGGGCCCATACGGGGGACGTGTCGGTCGCGATGCCGGAGGCGCCGGCGCTGTGGTCGGCACCGGGCTCCGAGCCCGCGGACGACTTCCAGGCCCGGCTGCTCCCGCTGCTCGCCGCCGCACGGCCCGACCCGCTCAACCCGCACGTCCTGCCGTCCCGTTGGCGCGGCGAGGGCGGCTCGGTCTTCGAGCTGCCCGACGCCCCGCCGCAGCCGTGGCGGCCGTGGGCCGCCGGACCGGACGAGAGCGTGGCCCGGGGCACGGTGGAACGGCACCGGCTGACCAGTGCCGCCCTCGCCGCCCGCCGCGACGTGTGGACGTACGTACCGCCGGGGCCGCTCCCGGACGGCGGGGCCGACACGCTGGTGCTCCTGGACGGCGACATGTGGTTCGGGCGGCTCGGTGTGCAGGGCCTCTTCGACCGGCTGATCGCGGACGGTGTGCTGCCGCCGCTGGTCGTGCTGGCGCCGGACGCCGTGGACAACGCCACCCGCGCCCGCGAGTTCGGCGGCCGGCAGGCGTACACGAACTTCCTCGCCGCCGAACTGCTGCCCTGGGCGTCCGGTCGGCTGCCGGTGACGTTCGATCCGTCGCGCACGGTGGTCGCGGGCGAGAGCCTGGGCGGACTCACCGCGCTGTACGCCGGATTCGCGGCGCCGCGCCGGTTCGGCAACGTACTGGCCCAGTCGCCCGCGCTGTGGTGGCGGCCGGAGGGGGCGGGGCCCGTGAACGGGGCCGACGTCGCGAAACGGCCGTCCTGGCTGGCGGAACGATTCGCCGGGGGAGGCCGCCGCGAGCTGCGGACGCACCTGCGGGCGGGCCGGTACGAGGGGGACGCGCGCACCCGCTCCCGGGAACTGCGCGACACGCTGCGTGTCCTCGGCCATCCGGTCACGTACAGGGAGTACAACGGCGGTCATGACCACGCCTGCTGGGCGGGCGGCCTGGCGGAGGGACTGGCGGACCTGCTGGGCCGGCCGGACGCCGACGCCGGAACACCGGGGCCGGTATGAAGCCCCTCACGCCGCGCCTCACGTACTACGTCCTCAAGTCCCGCGCCTACCACACGATCCTGCGTACGCCCCGCTTCCGTACGGCCAAGTCGGCGGACCCGGCGCCCCCGTCGGCCACGGACCGCCACCCGGACCGCCCGCAACGCGTCACGACGGACCGTGCGTACCGGCCCGCCAAGGACCGCCCGCAACGGCCCGCCAAGGACCGCCCGCAGCGGTTCCCCAAGGACCGCCCGCAGCGGTCCGCCCCTGACCGTCCTCACCGGCGTACCAAGGCCCTCGCCGGATGACGGACGCGGCGCCCCGCCCCACCAGTGCCGGGGCGGGGCGCCCCTGATACGGACGGATGGCGGGCGGCGGTCACGGGCCGCCCGCCATCCGCCCATCACCCGCGCACCGCACGTCCCTTGCGCGGCCCCCGGGCCTCCCTCGCATGCCGCTCCTGTGACTCCCGCCACGCAGCCCCCTCCCGCCCCGCCCGGCTCCTTAAGATCGCCCGGTGCCCGCAGACATATCTCTGACGACGACTCTCCTGCTGTGCCTGGCCGCCCTGGCGGCGGGCTGGATCGACGCCGTCGTGGGCGGCGGCGGTCTGCTGCTCCTGCCGGCCCTGCTCGTCGGCCTCCCGCACACGCCCGCCGCATACGTCCTGGGGACCAACAAGTCCACGGCCGTCGTCGGCACCGCCGCCGCGGCCTGGACCTACGTACGCAAGGCCCCGATCGACCTGCGCACCGCCCTGCGCATCGGCCTGGCCGCACTCGGCGGCTCGCTGGGCGGCGCGTTCTTCGCGGCGGGCATCGACAGCGAAGTGCTGCGCCCGCTCATCATGGCCGTCCTGGTGGGCGTCCTGGCGTTCGTCCTCCTCCGCCCGGCCTTCGGCACCGCCCCGCCGCCCTCGGGGCCCGTGACCCGGCGGCGCCTCCTGCTCGCGTTCCTGGTGGCGGGCCTGGGCATCGGCTTCTACGACGGCCTCATCGGCCCCGGCACCGGCGCCTTCCTCGTCGTCGCGCTGGCCGCGATCCTGCACATGGACCTGGTGACGTCCTCGGCGACCGCCAAGGTCGTCAACGTGTGCACCAACGTCGGCGCCCTGGCCATGTTCGCCTACCAGGGCACGGTCCTGTGGCAACTGGGCGCACTGCTCGCGGTGTTCAACTTCGTCGGCGGTACGGTCGGCGCGCGCATGGCCCTCAAGCGGGGGGCCGGGTTCGTGCGCGGGGTGCTGGTCGTGGTCGTCGTGTCGCTGCTGTGCAAGCTGGGTTTCGATCAGTGGCTGGCCTGAGGGCCGCCGGTGGCGGCCGGCTGCCGTCAGTTCATGGACTTCGTCGCCGTGACGGCGGTCAGCAGGACGGCGGAGTCCTGGAGCGCCTTCAGGCCGTGCCGCTCGTGCGGAACCGGCACGACCTGCCCGGCGATCAGGTCCCGGTCGTCGCTCGTCCCGGTCAGCCGCACCCGGCCGTGCAGCACCTGGAGGCTGGCGGCCGGCGGCGTGACGTGCTCGTCCAGGGCGGCGCCCTCGATGAGCGCGATCACGGTCTGCCGGAGCGGGCCGTCCTGGAGGAAGAGGTGGGCGCTGCGCCCGTGAGCGGAGGCCCTGGCGTCGTCGAGCTGGCGGCGGGTGAGCGAGCTGAGGTCGTCCATGACGCGGCCTTTCGATCGGGGGTCCGCGGTGCCGGGACCGGCACCGGTGCCGGTACTGGTACCCGTATCGCCTCCGCCCACCGCACCACCGGGCGGCCCGGACCATCCTGACGGGTGGCCGGTCGGCTGCCGAATGGCCGCTCGGCTGCGGAATCGCCGGTGGCCGCCACGCGGCCGGTGCCGGCGGCCGGGCGATCACCGGGGTCCGTACGATGCGAGGAACCTGATCAGCGACCCAGTGCCCGAAGGAGGCGTCCGGATGCGAGACGAACCGGCGGAACACGGCGGGCGGCGGGAGCTCGCCGCGGCGGCGGACGGCGGCCCGGCCGGCTTCCTGACCGTCATGACGACGACCGACAGCGCCGAGAAGGCGGAAGCGCTGGCGCGCGGCGCGGTGGAGGCGCGGGTGGCGGCGTGCGCCCAGATCAGCGCGCCCGTCACGTCCGTGTACCGGTGGGAGCAGGCGATCGAGACGGCACAGGAGTGGCAGGTCCTGTTCAAGACGGCGGCCGCGCGGTACGAGGCACTGGAGACGTACCTCGTCGCGGCGCACGACTACGACACGCCGGAGATCATCGCCACGCCCGTCACGCGGGGCGGGGCCGGCTATCTCGCGTGGGTCGCGGAGGAGACGAGCTGACGTGGGACGGCGATCCGGGGCGCGGGGACCCGAGGTGCGGGGATCCGGGGCGCGGGGATCAGCGGGGCGGCGCGGGCGCCGGGGCGGACGGCCGGTCCGCGGCCGGGTGAGCACCGTCGGCGCCGGACTCGCGCTGTGCCTCCTCGTGGCGCCCGCGAGTGGTGCGACCACCGTTGCCGATGACGGCGGCGGCAGCGGTGCGGGCGGCTGGACGAGCGAGGCCGCGGCCCGGTACTGGACGGCCGGGCGGATGGCGGCGGCCGTCCCGGCAGGCGCGGGCGGTGGCAAGAGCGCCGCTGCGCCGGGGGAGGGCGCCGGCAAGAGCGCCGCTGCGCCGGGCGCGCGGGCCACGGCGGGCGCCGCCCGGTCCGCCCGGCACTTCGGCGGCGTGCCCTCGGTCGGTGTGCTGTTCTCCGTCGACAAGGACGCGCGGGCACACCACTGCACCGCGAGCGTCGTCCGCAGCCCGCACCGCAACCTCATCCTGACGGCCGGCCACTGCGAGCCGGGGTCCCGTGCGGCCTTCGTCCCGCAGTATCGTTCCGGCGCCACCACCCAGCCGTACGGGGTCTGGGCGGTCGAACGCGGCTTCACCGATCCGCGACGCACCGCCACCGGCCCCGGCTCGGACCTGGACTTCGCGTTCGCGACGGTCGCACCGGACGGCGAAGGCCGCGCACTGGAGTCGGTGACCGGCGGCAACATCCTGCTGCGCACCCCCGGTTACGCCACGGACGTCACCGTCATCGGCTATCCGACCGTCCGCAACGACCCCGCCGACCAGGCCGTCCGGTGCGAAGTACGGACCAGCCGGCTCACCGGGCAGCGGCAGTTGCGCATGGAGTGCGGCGGGTTCTACGGCGGCACGTCGGGCGGCCCGTGGCTGAGCCGCTTCGACGAGCGGACGAAGACCGGGTACCTGGTCGGTAACATCGGCGGCCTGAACGGCGGCGGCCCGTCCGGCCCGGACAGCCACCGGACGTCCTACAGCCCGTACTACGGCTCGGAGGTCTTCCGGCTCTACGCCCGCGCCGTCGCGGCCTGAGGGAGGCGGCGGGGACGCGGCCTGCACGGCGGCGGCGTCGCCCCCCCCGTGCGTCGGGGCCGCACCGTCACCGCAGCGCCACCGACACCCCGTCCTCCTTCGGTCCGAGGAAGCGCGGATCGGGCCGTACGGCGGCCTCGGCCGCCGCCTTCGCCGCCGCGAACACCTCGCGGGTCCCGCCGTAGTACCAGGTCGCGTCGTGCCGGGCGTCGACGCCGACCCCGTACGCGTCGATACCGGCCGCACCGCACAGCGCCAGCGCGCGCCGGATGTGGAAGCCCTGGCTGACCAGGACGGCCCGGTCCACGCCGAAGACCCGGTGGGCGCGGGCGCACGAGTCCCAGGTGTCGAAGCCGGCGTAGTCGCTGACGATCCGGTCCGCCGGGACGCCGTGCGCGACCAGGTACCGGCGCATGGCGTCCGGCTCGTCGTAGTCCTCGCGGCTGTTGTCGCCGGTCACGAGGAGCGCCCGGACCGTGCCCCGCTCGTACAGGCGGGCGGCGGCGTCCAGCCGGTGCGCGAGGTACGGGGAGGGCTCGCCGTCCCACAGGCCCGCGCCGAAGACCACGGCGACCGGCGCGGCGGGCACGTCCTCGACCGTACGGACCCGGGACGCCGCGGCGGCGTTCATCCACGTCGCCGGCAGCAGCGCCAGGACACACGCCAGCACGGCGACCTGGAAGGCCCGCCGCTGCCCGCGCCGCGTCCGGGGCAGGCGCAGCCACGACCACAGGCGGCCCGCCACGCGACGTATCCACCGGGTCTGCCGCGTCTTCTGTGTCTGACGTGTCACTGGATGTCCCCCGTTGTTCTTGTTGCCACCGTAAGCAGCGACGCGCCACGGCCTGGCATGGTTGCGGAGACGGAGGAAGGCCCCCGGCCGTCCGTCCGGCCACCCGTACGCCCGCCCTGGAGGAGCCCGCCGGATGACGACTCAGCCCGAGCCCGAGCGCCTGCCCTTCTTCGTCTACGGAACGCTGCGCCCCGGCCGGGCCAACCACGCCCGGTGCCTGCGCGGGCGTACGGCGGCCGAGGAATCCGCGCTGGTCAGAGGCGTGTCGCTGTACGAGGGGCCAGGGTATCCGTACGCCGTGCCGGGGCCCGCCGAAGCGGTCGTGCACGGTGACCTCATAGCGCCGCGCGAAGACGTCCACGACGCGGTGCGCGCCGCCCTGGACCGGCTGGAGGGGTACGTGCCGGGCGGGCCCGGCAACCTCTACGAGCGGGTGGCGCGGGAGGCCGAGTGCGCGGACGGCCGGACCGTACGGGCCTGGGTGTACGTGACCGCCGAACCGCTCGCGAGCCGCCTGCGCGCGTCCGGCACGCCGATACCCGGCGGCGACTGGCTGCGCGGCCGAGCTGCGGGAACGGCGCACCGTACGGCCGCCCCGGCCACCCGCCCGGCACCGCCGCCCCGTTAATCTGGACGACTTCCCCGAACCACACAGGACCCGGCAGCCCCGGCAGTCCCAGCAGCAGACAGGTGTGATTTCAGCGTGCCCCCCACCTCCCCGGCCCCGGCCCCGGCGCAGAACGCGGCGGACGGCCCGTTCCCCAAGGCGGAACTCCACCTCCACATCGAGGGCACCCTGGAACCCGAGCTGGCCTTCGCCCTCGCCGAGCGCAACGGCGTCACCCTGCCGTACGCCACCGAGGACGAGCTGCGCCGCGCGTACTCCTTCAGCGACCTCCAGTCGTTCCTGAACCTCTACTACGCGCTGATGGCGGTCCTGCGCACCGAGGACGACTTCGCCGACCTCACCCACGCCTACCTGGCTCGCGCGCGGGCGCAGGGCGTCCGGCACGCGGAGATCTTCTTCGACCCGCAGGCGCACACCGCGCGCGGCGTCCCCGTCGGCACGGTGATCGAGGGCCTGACGCGGGCCCTGGACACCGCCGAGGAGCGGTACGGCATCACCACCCGCCTGATCATGTGCTTCCTGCGCGACGAGAGCGCCGAGTCGGCCCTCGCCACCTTCGAGGCGGCCCGCCCCTACCTGGACCGGATCACCGCCGTCGGCCTGGACTCGGCGGAGGTCGGGCACCCGCCGTCGAAGTTCCGCGAGGTCTACGCGCTGGCGCGGGAGGCCGGGCTCAAGTGCGTGGCCCACGCGGGCGAGGAAGGCCCGCCGTCGTACGTCTGGGAGGCGCTGGACGTCCTCGGCGTGGACCGCGTCGACCACGGCGTGCGCTGCCTGGAGGACGAGCGGCTGGTCGCCCGCCTGGTCGCCGACCAGGTGCCGCTCACCGTCTGCCCGCTGTCCAACGTCCGGCTGCGCGTCATCGACGAACTGGCCGACCACCCGCTGCCCGCCATGCTGGAAGCGGGCCTGCTGGTCACCGTCAACTCCGACGACCCCGCCTACTTCGGCGGCTATGCCGACGACAACTTCACCGCCGTACGCGACGCCCTGAACCTGGACGAGGAGACCCTGCGCACCCTCGCCCGCAACTCCTTCCGCGCGTCCTTCCTGGACGAGCCGACCCGCGAGGCGTACCTCAAGGAGGTCGAGGCGCACGGCCGTACGTGACCGTGCGCCGGGCCGGGGGCGCCGATGGTCCCCGGCCGCCGGCCGCGTGACCGACGCCACCATTGACCTCAAGTCCGGTTGAGTTCCTAGGTTCTTCCTCATCAGGCACGACGCCCGCAACGGGCAGAGGAGGCACCACCATGGAGTACTCGCACAGCGACGCCGAACTGGCCGGTCAGCCCATCGGCTACTGGGCCTGGGCCGCCCACACGGCGGCCGTCACCCACATCCGCGCCGGCCTGGCCCGCCACGGCCTGAACCAGCCCCAGTGGTGGGTGCTCAACCAGCTCGTGGACCACCCCGGCGGCCGCGACCGGGCGGAGGTGACCGACATGCTCAAGGGCTACCTGGACACCGGCGCCGACGGCATCGGCGCGGCCGTCGACGACCTCCTCGACCGCGGCCTCGCCACCGCCGACGGCGACCGGCTGCACATCACCGCCGACGGTGCGGCCCTGCACGCCACCTGCGCCGCTCTCCAGGTGGAGATGCGCGCCCGGATCCACGACGGCATCAGTGACGAGGAGTACGTGCGCACGCTGAAGGTGCTCCAGCGGATGATCCACAATGTCGGCGGGAAGATGCGGCACCACTGAGGGCGCCGATCCGTCCCCTTACCTCCGGGGTAATCGACCGGCCTCCCCGCCCACGGCAGCATCGGACACACCGGCGGGGTCCCCCGCCGGGCCCGGCCGCACCGCGAGGAGAGCGCCATGACCGCCGACCCCACCGCCGACACCCCCGGTACGGCCACGGACAAGACACCGGTCGCCGAGGCCACCCGGGCCGTCGTGGAACAGTTCCTCGCCGCCCGGATGGCCGGGGACACCGCTCGGCTCACCGCGCTCTTCGCCGACGAGGTGGACTGGCTGCTCGCCGAGAACCCCGTCGTCCCGTGGATCCGCCCCCGTACCACGGGTGCCGAATGCGCCGCCCAGGCCGAGGAACTGGCGGCCCACACGGTGCCCGAGGAGTCGCGCGCCTCCGTCGACGCCTTCCTCGTGGACGGCACCGACGCCGTGCTGACGGGGCACGTGGCGGGGACCGTACGGGCGACGGGCAAGACCTTCGAGGGGCCGTTCGCCCTGCGCCTCACCGTCGAGAACGGCCGCATCACCCGCCACCACCTCTACGAGAACAGCCTCTCGGTCGCCGAAGCCTGCACGCCGTGAAGGCACCGGCCGTCGCTCCTACGCCTCCTCCGCCCGGGCCGCCTGTTCCGCCCGTTCCAGCCGTACCGCGCACGTCTTGAACTCCGGCATCCCCGACACCGGGTCCAGGGCCGGATTGGTCGGGGTGTTGGCGCGGCCGGGCCCCGGCCAGTGGAAGGGCATGAAGACGGTGTCCGCGCGGATCGCTTCGCTGTAGCGGGCGGGGGCCACCGCGCGGCCGCGGCGGGAGACCACCGCGACCGGCCGGCCGTCCTCGATGCCGTACTGCCGGGCGAGCCGGGGGTGGATCTCGACGTACGGTCCCGGCGCCGCGGTGGTCAGCTCCGGGACGCGGCGGGTCTGGGCGCCCGACTGGTACTGGGCCAGCACCCGGCCGGTCGTCAGCACCACCGGGTAGCGGTCGTCGGGCTCCTCGGCCGCCGGGCGGTGGGTGACCGGGGCGAAGCGGGCCCGGCCGTCCGGGGTCGCGAAGCGGTCCAGGAAGAGGCGCGGGGTGCCGGGGTGGTCCTCGCCGGAGCAGGGCCAGAAGACGCCGTCCTCGGCGGCGATCCGGCGGTAGGTGATGCCGGCGTAGTCGGCGGGGCCGCCGGCCGAGGCGCGGCGCAGTTCGTCGAAGGTCTCCTCCGGGGCGGCGGGGAAACCCTTCTCCCACCCGAGGAGGGCGGCGAGGGAATGGAGGACCTGGAGGTCCGTACGGACGCCGGGCGGCGGGGGCAGGGCGCGGCGCCGCAGCAGGACCCGGCCCTCCAGGTTGGTCGTCGTCCCGGTCTCCTCGGCCCACTGGGCCACCGGGAGGACCACGTCCGCGAGGGCCGCGGTCTCCGAGAGCACCACGTCGGCCACCGCGAGGAAGTCCAGTGCCCTGACGCGCTGTTCGACGTGGGCGGCGCGGGGTGCGGAGACGACGGGGTTGGAGCCCATCAGGAGCAGGGCGCGTACGTCCCGGCCCAGCGCGTCCAGCAGCTCGTACGCGCTGCGTCCGGGGCCCGGGAGGGACTCGGGCGGTACGCCCCACACCCCTGCGACGTGCGCCCGCGCGGCCGGGTCGGACAGCTTGCGGTAGCCCGGCAACTGGTCGGCCTTCTGGCCGTGTTCGCGGCCGCCCTGCCCGTTGCCCTGGCCGGTCAGGCACCCGTAGCCGGAGTGCTCGCGTCCGGCGCGTCCGGTCGCCAGGCACAGGTTGATCCACGCGCCGACCGTGTCCGTGCCCTTGGACTGCTGCTCGGGGCCGCGGGCCGTGAGCACCATGGCGCTGTCCGCGGCGCAGAACAGGCTCACGGCCGACCGGAGTTGCGGGACCGGTACGCCGGTGATGCGCTCGACCAGTTCCGGCCAGTGCGCCATCGCCGCGGCGCGGGCCGCCGGCCAGCCGCTGGTGCGCGCCGCGATGAACTCCTCGTCCGTACGGCCCTCCGCCACCACCAGGTGCAGCAGGCCGAGCGCGAGGGCCAGGTCGGTGCCGGGGCGCGGCGCCAGGTGCAGGTCGGCCTGGTCGGCCGTACGGGTGCGGCGCGGGTCGACGACGATCAGCCGGCCGCCGTTCTCCTTCAGCTCCGTCACGTAGTGCAGCGCGGGCGGCATGGTTTCGGCCAGGTTGGAGCCGACCAGAATGACGCAGCCGGTGCGGGCGACGTCGGCCAGCGGGAAGGGCAGCCCGCGGTCCAGACCGAAGGCCCGCTGGTGCGCGGCGGCGGCCGAGGACATGCAGAACCGGCCGTTGTAGTCGATCTGCGACGTGCCGAGCACCACCCGCGCGAACTTGCCCAGCGCGTACGCCTTCTCGTTCGTCAGCCCGCCCCCGCCGAAGACGCCCACCGCGTCCTTGCCGTGCGCGGCGCGGGTACGGGACAGGCCCGCGGCGACCCGGGCGAGGGCGGTGTCCCAGTCCGCCGGTACGAGACGGCCGGTCGCCGTGTCGCGGACCAGCGGCTCGGTCAGCCGGGCACCCGGCGCGAGCAGGTGGGCGGCGGTGCGGCCCTTGCCGCACAGGGCGCCCCGGTTGACGGGGAAGGCGGGGCGTTCCACGACCTCGGCGGGGGCGCCCGCGGCGCCCGCCGGAAGGCGGCGCAGGCCCATGCCGCACTGGAGGGAGCAGTACGGGCAGTGGGTGTCCACGGGCGCGTCCGGGCCCGGGAGAGTGACGGCGAGGGTGGCCGGGGCCGTGTTCGGGTCCGTGGCCGAGTCGGGGAGCGGGGCCGCCGGGGTGGCGGTGGCAGAACGGGTGCGGGGGGTGGCGGCGTTCATGCGGCCAGCCTGCGACGCCCGTGTTTCCGCCGGTCCGGGGCGGCGTTACGGGCCGGGGAAGCGTGCCTCACGGTGCCCGTACGGGGGAGGTGAGGAGGCCGGGGGACCGGGCCCGTACCCCTCACGCCCGTCCCCGGCGGCCCGTCAGCCACCGGAAACCAGCCGTCACACCCGCGCAACGGCCCGGCAACGCCCCGGTGCCAGGCTCCCCTCATGAAGGCGTCGACCCCGCCCCCGCCGCCCGCGGCCTTTCCGTGCGCCGCGGTCCCCTTCGACAGTACGGCGCAGCTCATGACGGAGATCAGCATCCAGCTCGGCGCCCGGCTCAGCCGGGTCCGGCTACGCGGCCTGCCCCCGCGGCCCCCGGCCGCCCGCCCACCGGACGCCCGTCGCCCGGCCGGCCCACCGGGCGACTCCCGCCCCGCCCTGGTAGCCGTGGCGCACGGCAGCCGTGACCCCGCCGCCCTGCGCACCGTCACCGCCCTCCTGGACCGGGTACGGGAGCTGCGCCCCGGGCTCGTCGTCCGCCTCGGCCACATCGAACTGAACGCGCCCCTGCTCCCGGACACGCTGGCGGAGCTCGACGGCCGGGCCGTCGCCGTACCGCTGCTGCTCGCCCGCGGGCACCACGTCGGCCACGACATCCCGGCCGCGCTGGCCGGCGCACCGCACCTCGCCACGCACCTCGCCCGCCCGCTCGGCCCCCACCCCCTGCTCGCCGAAGCCCTGCACGCCCGCCTCGAAGAGGCCGGCGCCCGGCGTCCGAGCGCCGTCGTCCTGGCCGCCGCCGGGTCGCGCGCCCCCGAATCGGCCGCCGACACGGCCCGTACGGCGCGGCTCCTGTCCGAGCGCCTCGGCGGCGTACCCGTCCTGCCCGCCTACGCCTCGGCGCCCCCGGAAGGCGGCCCGTGCGGCACCCCGCTCTCCGTCCCCGCCGCGCTGCGCGCCCTCGCCGCCCGCGGCCACCCGCGGCCCGCCCTCGCCTCCTGCTTCACCGCACCCGGCCGCTTCGCCGCCCAGTGCGCCGCGGCCGCCCCCGGGCCCGCCGCCGCACCGCTCGGCGACCACCCCGCGCTGGCCCGGCTGGTCCTGCACCGTTACGACCAGGCACTCGCTGCACGCGGCGGGTGCGTCCAGGACACCCTCGGGGCGGCTACCGTCACCGTATGACGGGCACACGAACGACGGGCCGCGAAGCGGGCCACGACGGTACGGGGTACGGAGCGGCCGACACCGAACGCTGGGTCCCCGAGCCCGACAAACGCCCGGGCCGCACCGCCTTCCAACGGGACCGGGCCCGGGTGCTGCACTCCGCCGCGCTGCGCCGCCTCGCGGGCAAGACCCAGGTCGTCACCCCGGGCACCACCGAACACCTGTGGGACGCCAGTCCGCGCACCCGTCTCACCCACTCCCTGGAGTGCGCCCAGGTCGGCCGCGAACTCGGCGCGGCGCTCGGCTGCGACCCGGACCTGGTGGAGACCGCCTGCCTCGCCCACGACCTGGGCCACCCGCCGTTCGGGCACAACGGCGAACAGGCGCTCAACGAGGTCGCCGCGCCCTGCGGCGGCTTCGAGGGCAACGCCCAGTCGCTGCGGCTGCTCACCCGCCTGGAACCAAAACGGTTCGTCCCCGACACGGACGGCACGGCCGTCAGCGTCGGCCTCAACCTCACCCGCGCCGCCCTGGACGCCGCGACCAAGTACCCCTGGCCGCGCGGCGGCCACCCCACCGACCCCGGTTCGCCCAAGTTCGGCGTCTACGAGGACGACCTGCCCGTCTTCACCTGGTTCCGGCAGGGCGCGCCCGAGGCGTCCCGCAGCTTCGAGGCGCAGGTCATGGACTGGGCCGACGACGTGGCGTACTCGGTGCACGACGTGGAGGACGGACTGCACGCCGGCCACGTCGACCCGAACTGCCTGCTCGCCGAGCCCGAACGTGCCGAAGTGTTCGCGATCGCCGCCGAACGTTACGCACCCGGCGCCGACCCGGCGGAACTGGGCGCAGCCCTCGACCGCCTGCTCGACCAGGAGTGGTGGCCGCACGGCTACGACGGCACGGCCGTCGCCCAGGCCCGGCTGAAGGACGCCACCAGCCAGCTCATCGGCCGCTTCTGCCTCGCCGCCGAGACCGCCACCCGCGCCGAGTGGGGACATCTCCCGGGCCGGCCGGGCACCGGAAGGCTGACCAGGCACCGCGCCCGGCTCGTCGTACCGCCCGGAACGCGGCTGGAATGCGCCGTGTTGAAGGCGGTCGCGGAACGCTACGTCATGCGCCGCCCCGACCAGGAGGCGCTCCGCGCCGACCAGCGCGTCGTCATCGCCGAACTGGCCGAGGCGCTGGTCGCCCGCGCACCCGACGGCCTGGACCCGCAGTTCCGCGCCCTGTACGACCGGGCCGAGGCGGCGGGCGACGACACCGCCCGGATGCGCGCCCTGATCGACCAGATCGCCGCCCTCACCGACGCTTCGGCACGCTCCCTGCACGCCCGGCTCACCCGGCCGCGGGGCACGCTCTGACCAGCGGCGCCCGCGCCGCCGGGCCACCATGGACGGGGCCGGCGCGCTCCCCGGGGAACGGGCCCTCTTCCCGCGGCACGCCCGCTGCGGGACGCTCGGGCTTGAGTGCCGCGCGCCGGGGAAACAAAACAGGGGCACGACGGGGTGGACGGCCGCGGAACGCGATATGACAGATCCGCGTCACACGACCGGGCGGGGACACGCGACCGCCCGCGCCGGGCAGTGCGCGGCGCAAGCACCGCGGGGGGTAGAACGGGGAACGGGGGACACGACCGGGGGCGTTCACGGACGCGGACGCACCGCGCCGCAGCGAGGAGGAAGCAAGTGGTCGACGCACACCAGACGTTCGTCATCGTCGGGGGTGGCCTGGCCGGGGCAAAGGCCGCCGAGACCCTTCGTGCGGAAGGCTTCACCGGTCGGGTCATACTGATCTGCGACGAGCGCGACCACCCGTACGAGCGCCCCCCGCTCTCCAAGGGGTACCTGCTCGGCAAGGAGGAGCGCGACAGCGTCTTCGTCCACGAACCCGCCTGGTACGCCGGCGCGGACATCGAACTGCACCTCGGCCAGCCCGCCGTCCACCTCGACCCGGCGGCCCGCACGGTCCGGCTCGGCGACGGCACCCTGATCGCGTACGACAAGCTCCTGCTGGCCACCGGCGCCGAGCCGCGCCGCCTGGAGATCCCCGGCACCGACCTGGTCGGCGTCCACCACCTGCGCCGCCTCGCCCACGCCGAGCGGCTGCGCGGCGTCCTGCAGTCCCTCGGCCGGGACAACGGCCACCTCGTCATCGCCGGGGCCGGCTGGATCGGCCTGGAAGTCGCCGCCGCCGCCCGCTCGTACGGCGCCGAGGTGACCGTCGTGGAGCCCGGGCCGACCCCGCTGCACAGCGTCGTCGGGCCCGAACTGGGCAGCCTCTTCACCGACCTGCACCGCGAGCACGGCGTCCGCTTCCACTTCGGTGCCCGGCTGACCGAGATCGCCGGGCAGGACGGCGTGGTGCTGGCCGCGCGCACCGACGACGGCGAGGAGCACCCGGCCCACGACGTGCTCGCCGCGATCGGCGCCGCCCCGCGCACGTCCCTGGCCGAACAGGCCGGGCTCACCCTGGTGGACCCGGCGCACGGCGGCGGCGTCGCCGTGGACGCCGCGCTGCGCACCTCCGACCCGCACATTTTCGCGGCCGGTGACATCGCCGCCTTCCCGTACTCGCTGCTGGCCGCCGAGGACGGCGAACCGGCCGGGCTGCGCGTCGAGCACTGGGCCAACGCCCTCAACGGCGGCCCCGCCGCGGCCCGCGCCATGCTCGGCCAGGACGTCACGTACGACCGGATTCCCTACTTCTTCTCCGACCAGTACGACATCGGACTGGAGTACTCCGGCTACGCGCCCCCGGGCTCGTACGACCAGGTGGTCTGCCGCGGCGACGTCGGCAAGCGCGAGTTCATCGCCTTCTGGCTGAGCGAGGGGCGGCTGCTGGCGGGCATGAACGTCAACATGTGGGACGTCACCGGGCCGATCCAGCAGCTCATCCGCTCGGGCCGGGTCCTCGACCCGAACGCGCTGGCCGATCCGCAGGTGGCCCTGGACTCGCTGCTCTGAAACCGGGGCGCCGGGCGCGTTCGCGCGCCCGGCGCGGGAGAACCCGTACCCCCTTCGACGCCCAGGGAGACACCGATCCGTGAGCGGAGTCACCGTCACGCTCGACGACGTCCGGGACGCCGCCGCCCGCCTCAAGGGCGTCGTCCACCGCACCCCCGTGCTCCGTTCCCGCACCCTCGACACCCTCGTGGGCGCCGAGGTGCACCTCAAGTGCGAGAACTTCCAGCGGGCCGGCGCCTTCAAGTTCCGCGGCGCCTACCACGCCGTCTCGCGGCTGGCGCCGGAGCAGCTCGCCCGCGGCGTCGCGGCGTTCTCCTCCGGCAACCACGCCCAGGCGGTCGCCCTGGCCGCCCGGGAGCTGGGCACGAGCGCCGTCATCCTCATGCCGGAGGACGCGCCGCGCTCCAAACGGGACGCCACCGAGGGCTACGGTGCCGAGATCGTCACGTACGACCGCTACACCGGCGACCGGGCCGCGCTCGGCGCGCGGCTCGCCGCCGAACGCGGCCTGGCCCTGATCCCGCCGTACGACCATCCGCACGTCATCGCCGGGCAGGGCACCGCCGCCCTGGAGCTGATCGAGACGGCCGGCCCGCTGGACGCCCTGCTCACACCGGTCGGCGGGGGCGGGCTGACGGCGGGCTCGGCCGTCGCCGCCACCGCGCTGGTCCCCGGCATCCGCATGATCGGCGTCGAGCCGGAGACCGGGGACGACACCCGGCGTTCGCTCGCGGCCGGCGAGCGGGTCCGCATCCCCGTACCGCGCACCATCGCCGACGGGCAGGCGCTGCCGGAGCCCGGCGAACTGACGTTCCCGATCAACCAGCGGCTGCTGGACTCGGTGGTGCTGGTCGGCGACGACGAGATCAAGGCCGCGATGCGGCTCGCCTTCGAACGGCTGAAGATCGTCACCGAGCCGAGCGGGGCGACCGCGCTGGCCGCCCTGCTGGCCGGCGCCGTCGACCCGCTGCCGCGCCGTGTCGGGGTGGTGATCTCGGGCGGCAACATCGGGCTGGACCGGTTCCTGGAGCTGATGGCCTGAGCAACCGGGGGCCTGATGATCTGATGCCCGGAGGATCCGGGGACAGTGGGGAACCGGAAGGCCTGAGGACGGCCGTACCGGGCGTTCCGGCCGTTTTCCACCCGGCCCGGCAGCCCCGCCGGACGGGTCCGGCGGGGACTGTCGTACCCCACCCGTAGAATTCAGGGGTGGCTGGCAGGATCAACGATGACGACGTGAAGGCGGTGCGGGACGCGGTCCCGATCGACGCCGTCGTGTCCGAGTACCTCCAGTTGCGGAACGCGGGCGGCGGCAACCTCAAGGGCCTCTGCCCCTTCCACGACGAGAAGTCCCCGTCGTTCCACGTCAGCCCGGCCAAGGGCCTCTACCACTGCTTCGGCTGCCAAGAGGGCGGGGACGTCGTCGACTTCATCATGAAGCTCGACCACCTCTCCTTCGCCGAGACCATCGAGCGCCTCGCCTCCCAGGCCGGCATCACGCTGCGCTACGAGGAAGGCGGCTACACCCCGGGCCGCCAGCAGGGCGAGCGCACCCGCCTGGTCGAAGCACACAAGATCGCGGCCCAGTACTACACCGAGCAGCTTGACAGCCCCGAGGCCGAGATCGGCCGCAAGTTCCTCGCCGACCGCGGCTTCGACCAGGCCGCCGCCCAGCACTTCGGCGTCGGCTACAGCCCGGCCGGCTGGGACCACCTCACCCGGTTCCTGCGCGGCCGCGGCTTCAGCGACAAGGAACTGATCCTCTCCGGCCTCTCCCAGGACGGCCGCCGCGGCCCCATCGACCGCTTCCGCGGCCGCCTGATGTGGCCGATCCGCGACATCGCCGGCGAGGTCGTCGGCTTCGGCGCCCGCAAACTCCGCGACGACGACAACGGCCCCAAGTACCTGAACACCCCGGAGACCCCCCTTTACCGCAAGTCCCACGTCCTGTACGGCATCGACCTCGCCAAGAAGGAGATCGCCAAGACCAACCGGGCGGTCGTCGTCGAGGGGTACACCGACGTCATGGCCTGCCACCTGGCCGGCGTCCGCACCGCCATCGCCACCTGCGGCACCAGCTTCGGCGAGGGCCACATCAAGATCCTCCGCCGGCTGCTGATGGACAACTCCGGCTCCGAGGTCGTCTTCACCTTCGACGGCGACGCGGCCGGCCAGAAGGCCGCGCTGCGCGCCTTCGAGGACGACCAGAAGTTCGCCGCCCAGACCTCCATCGCCATCACCCCCGGCGGCATGGACCCCTGCGACCTGCGCCTGGCCGAGGGCGACGCCGCCGTCGCCGGCCTGGTGGAGTCCCGTACGCCGCTGTTCGAGTTCGCGCTGCGCCAGGTCGTGGCCCGGCACAACCTCGACACGGCCGTGGGCCGCGCCGCCGCCCTCGACGAGGCGGCGCCCATCGTCGCCAACATCAAGAACAGCTCCATCCAGCACGAGTCCGCCGTGCAACTGGCCGGGATGCTCGGCATCCTCGACACCCAGTTCGTCGTCCGCCGGGTCGGCCAGCTCGCCCGCTGGGCCCGCGAACGCGGCCGGGACGGCCAGAACGGCCAGGACTCCTCCCGTACGGGCCGCCGCGCCGGCCCGCAGGGCCCCGAGACCGCCCAGGCCCCGGCCGGCCCGCGCGGCCCCGCCCTGAACCTGCGCAGCCCCGCCCACCGCGTCGAACGGGAACTGCTCAAGCTGGCCCTCCAGCGCCCCGACCTGGTCTCGCCCGCCTTCGACGCGTACGGCGCCGACGAGTTCACCGCGCCCCCGTACGCCACCGTCCGCCGCTGCATCGAGGACGCGGGCGGCACCCTGTCCGCCGCGGGCGACAACACCTACCTCGCCCGGGTCCGCGAGGCCGCCCCCGACGACACGGTCCGTGCCATGGTCACCGAGCTGGCCGTGGAGCCCCTGCACACCCGCCGTGACCCCGACGAGGCGTACGCGGGCGTCCAGTTGGTCGCCGTCCGGCTGGCCGCCGTCAACAGCCGCGTCACGGAGATCCGCGGCGTCCTCCAGCGCCTCGGCCCGAACGCCGACCCCCAGCACCTGACCGCCGTCCAGAACGAACTCTGGGTCCTCCAGCAGTACGGCCAGTCCCTCCGCGAACGCGGTTACGCGGCGCTGTAACCGCCCGCGCCCGGCAGCCGGGCGCAGGAGGCCGCTGCCCGCGCGAAGGGCCCCGCACGCGCGGTACGCGACCCCGTACCCGCGGGACTCGACCGCGGACATCCCGTACCCCGCATGCCGTGCCCCCGTACTCCGTGCCCTCGCACGCCGTGCCTCCGTACTCCGCGTCTCCTGCCCCGCACCTCCGCGCTCCCATACCCCCGTACCCACCCCGCCGTAGCCGCCCGGTCACCGTCCGGACCCAAAAAGTGCCCGCACGCCCCTCGTGGCGGGACTGTGTCGTACTCCACACTGAGGAGCGGTGCCTGAGTCCTCGGAGCGCGGCGGGTCCGGACGTACGGAACCGGAAACCCCCGCGGAACCGCTCTTGATGTACGGGACGGACAGCGGCTCGGCCGCAGACGGTCCCGGCCTATCCGCCGCCTCAGCAGCGATCACACTGGAGGTCGCCCCCGTGCAGACCCGGACCCTCGCCGACGCGCCGGCTGCGGATTCGGCCACCGTGCCGCAGCAGGCCGAGCCGCCCGCGCCCGAAATTCTCGTGGAGGAGATCGCCCCGGAGCCGCCGCCGCGCGCCGAGGCCGGCGGCCCGTCCTCCGACCTGTTCCGCCAGTACCTGCGCGAGATCGGCCGGATACCGCTGCTCACCGCCGTGGAGGAGGTCGAACTGGCCCGCCGCGTGGAAGCCGGCCTGTTCGCCGAGGAACGCCTGCGGCTCGCCCCCGACCTGGACTCCCAACTCGCCCTGGACCTCGACAAGCTGGTCGTCCTCGGCCGGATGGCCAAGCGCCGCCTCATCGAGGCCAACCTGCGCCTGGTCGTCTCCGTCGCCAAGCGCTACGTCGGCCGCGGCCTGACCATGCTCGACCTCGTCCAGGAGGGCAACCTCGGGCTGATCCGCGCCGTGGAGAAGTTCGACTACGCCCGCGGCTACAAATTCTCCACCTACGCCACGTGGTGGATCCGCCAGGCCATGTCCCGCGCGCTGGCCGACCAGGCCCGCACGATCCGCGTCCCGGTGCACGTCGTCGAGCTGATCAACCGGGTCGTCCGGGTCCAGCGCCGGATGCTCCAGGAACGCGGCTACGAGCCCACCCCCGAGGAGGTCGCCGCCCAGCTCGACCTGCCCCCCGAACGGGTCAGCGAGGTGCTGCGCCTCGCCCAGGAACCGGTCTCCCTGCACGCCCCCGTGGGCGAGGAGGACGACGTGGCCCTCGGCGACCTCATCGAGGACGGCGACGCCGCGTCCCCCGTGGAGTCGGCCGCCTTCCTGCTCCTGCGCGAACACCTCGAAGCGGTCCTGTCCACTCTCGGCGAACGGGAACGCAAGGTCGTCCAGCTGCGTTACGGCCTCGTCGACGGCCGCCCCCGCACCCTGGAGGAGATCGGCCGGATCTTCGGCGTCACCCGTGAACGCATCCGCCAGATCGAGTCCAAGACCCTGAACAAACTCCGCGACCACGCCTTCGCGGACCAGCTACGGGGCTACCTCGACTGAGGACGCGCCTCCTGTCCCGTACGCCCCTCATCTCCTACTGAGCGGACAAAAACGCCCCCGCGTAGCTCTCCTCCCGCACCGCGATGTACTGCTGGCGCACCGCCTGCCCGACCGGCAGATCCTCGCCCGGCTCGAACACCTGGCTGGCCGCCGCGGGCCAGCGCGGCGGCTCGTGCGGAGCCAGCGTGCCGTGCGCCGCGCCCAGCGCCCAGGCCGCCTGCCGTGCCGCGCCCAGCGCCGCGTAGTCCGCCGGCTGCGGCACCACGACCTGCGCCCCGAACAGCCCCGGCGCCGCCGCCTGCACCGCGCCCAGCTCCGCCGCCGCGCCCAGCAGGAACACCCGGCGCACCTCGACGCCCCGCCCGCGCAGCACGTCCAGCGCGTCCGCGAGCCCGCACAGCATGCCCTCGAAGGCCGCCCGCGCCAGATGCTCCGGCTTCATGCTCTCGCGCCGCAGCCCGTGCAGCGATCCCGCCGTGTGCGGCAGGTGCGGCGTCCGCTCGCCCTCCAGGTAGGGCAGCAGCACCATGCCGTACGAGCCGGGCGTCGACTTCAGCGCCAGCTCGGACAGCCCCTGGAGGTCGGTGCCCAGCATCTCGGCCGTGCCCCGCAGCACCCGTACCGCGTTGCTCGTGTGCACCACCGGCAGATGCATCCCCGTCGCGTCGGCGAACGAGGTGATCGTGCCGTTGGAGTCCGCCAGCGCCTCGTGATGGATGCCGAAGACCGAGCCCGAGGCGCCCAGCGACACCACCGCGTCACCCGCGCTGACCCCCAGCCCGAACGCCGCGGCCATCGTCTCGCCCGTCCCGGCGGAGATCAGCAGCCCCTCGGGCGTGAACCCGGCGGTGCCGGACGGCCCCAGCACCTCCGGCAGCCGCACCTGGTGCCCGAGCGCCAGCTCCACCAGATCCGGCCGGTACGCACCGGCCGCCGCCGACCAGTACCCGGTGCCGGACGCGCCGCCCCGGTCCGTCGTACGCCGCGCCGGGCGCCCCAGCAGCTGCCACACCAGCCAGTCGTGCGGCTGCAGGACCTCGGCGACGCGCGCCGCGTTCGCCGGTTCGTTCCGTGCCAGCCAGCGCAGCTTGGTCAGCGGCTGCGCGGCGTGCGGGACGGCACCGACGGCCTGCGTCCAGGCGGCCCGCCCGCCGAGCGCGTCGATCAGGTCGGCCGCGGCACTCTGCGCCCGCTTGTCGTTCCCGACCAGCGCCGCCCGTACGAGAGCGCCGTCCGCGTCCAGCGGCAGCATCCCCTGCTGCTGGGCGGAGACCCCGATCGCCTGCACGCCCTCCAGCAGCCCGTTGCCCGCGGCCTCGCCGAGTGACATCAGCCACGCCTGCGGGTCGATCTCGTGTCCCTTTTCGGCGGGGTGCGGCGCGTACCCCTGCCTGATGACGGCACCCGTGTCCGCGTCGCAGACGACGATCCGTGTGCTCTCGGACGAACTGTCCAGCCCGGCGACTATCCCCATGCCCCCAGATGATGCCCCATGGACGGGACGGCGCGGCTGCCAGGTTCACACCCCCGGGGCAGGGGCGGCGAACGCGGACGGCCGGTCCCGGCCGCCCGCGCGCCCTCTTGCTCAGATCCTTTGTTCAGGTGTTGCTCGTACCCCAGTCGTCCTCACCGCTGCCGCGCTGCTCGCGCAGCGCACGGATGCGCTCCGCCACAGGCCCCGGCATCCGGTCCCCGACCTTGGCGGACACCTTGTCGAACGCCTTGGTGGCCACCTCGCGGCCGCCGAGCGCGGCGGACTCCGCGGTGTTCCGGACGGCCGGGTTCTGCGCGATCCGCCGGGCACTCTTGCGAAGCTGCTCGTACCGCTCCCGGCCCGCCTTGCTGCCGAGCACGTATCCGATGGCCAGTCCCGTGATGAACGTCAGCCGGTAGCGCATCGTCGCTCCACCTTCCCTCTCGTCGGTCTCGCTCGCGCGCACTGTGCAGGGGCCCACCGGGCCGTACTGCCCGCCCACCCGCGCGCCCGCCGGGCTGCGCTGCCCGTCTGCTCGCGGGGCTGTGCTGCCCGCCTACCCGCGGACCGGAAGATCATCCGGGACCACCCTCGGCCATACCGATTGGCGGAGCACCCCCCTGCTTGCGCTAATGTATGTGCAGCAGCGAGCGCGCGCCGTCCGGAGGCCCCGGATCGGAGTGCATTCGAGGCACACAGAGCATTCCCCTGTAGCTCAATTGGCAGAGCAGCCGGCTGTTAACCGGCAGGTTACTGGTTCGAGTCCAGTCGGGGGAGCTCGGTCCCCTGTAGCTCAATTGGCAGAGCATTCGGCTGTTAACCGGAGGGTTACTGGTTCGAGTCCAGTCGGGGGAGCAGGACGGAAGAGGACCCCCGCGGGGGTCCTCTTTCCTGTGCGCGGGAACCGAACACCCGGCGTCCGAAGTCCTCTTGGACAGGCATGGCAGCCCAACGAGGACCCACCCGCGCAACAGATCGTATGAGCGGCTATGCTGCGGCAGACGGCGCGCACAAATGTGCGCGGCGCGCCGTATCGGGGCGGTAGCTCAGCCGGTTAGAGCAGCGGACTCATAATCCGTCGGCCGTGGGTTCGAGTCCCACCCGCCCCACCAAAGAATCGTTCTGACCTGCGCAAATGCGGTCGGAGCGGTCGGTTGGGTGAGGCGTTTGCCTCGGAGTGGTGAGGCAGACGCGGGCCTGTGTGGCCCGGTCGGGACTCTGATCCCCTGGTGACCTGGGGTTTTGGAGTGGCACCGGGGTGGAAGTCGTGGTTGATGCTCCCACGGCCGTTGGGGAAGGCCCCGACCCGGGACGAACAAGAACTTGTTGTGATCGCCGCTCGGCCCGGGCCTGTGCTGCCCGTCTCGCATCCAGAAGCACTGTCGTGACCGTCACGGATCAGAGGGCGGCGATGCGGCGTGCCCCGCCCGTGCCCTTCCCGGCAAGCGTCGGAAGACGGCGAGGCCACCATCCGCGATGACGGCACAGCGCCGGAGGAAAGCTTCGACCGACGAGGCCCCGGCAGCCGCCGGTGAGGCCGGGCGGCCGGCGGTCAGGTGGCGGCAGGTCTTCCCATTGCGTCGGCGACGACCGGTTGGCCGATGGCGAGGGTGCTCTGAAGGTTCTGCCTTCCGTGGCGTTCGGATCAGCTCCGTGCAGGTGGGGACCACGAAGTGGCCGCCGAGCGGCCGTCACCCGGGCCGGGAACAGCCCCGCACGCGCGGGGACCACCCGGTGGCCGGTCGCGAAGAGGGCCGGTCCCGGCGTGCGTGGGTGATTCCCGTCCTCCGAGGTCTGTCCGGTGGCGGGGGCGGTCGGGGGGGCTGGGTTTTGCCCTGGCGGGCGGAGGGGCGGCGGCTACCGGTGTGCGGCGAGGAACGGCAGGACGACGGCGGCCATCTCGTCAGGTACTTCCTCCGCGAGGTCGTGGCCCGCGTCGAAGACGTGTCCGGTGACGTCGTGGGCCACGAACCGTGCCTGCTCCGCGTTGCGCTCGCCGATGAAGGCGGAGCCGCCGAGCGCCAGGACGGAGATGTCGAGCTTCTTCTGGGCGGCCTTGCGGTTCTGCTCGGCGTCGGTGAGCATCGCCCGGTAGACGGCGAGCATGGCGCGGATGCCGCCGGGCAGGGAGTAGCAGCGTACGTACTCCTCGACGGCGTCGGGGGTGGCGGTGTCGGGGTGGCTGCGCTCGTTCTTGATCATGTAGGTGATCAGTTCGCGTTCGTGCCCGGAGATCAGCATCTCGGGCACGTCGGGCTGGAAGTAGAAGCCCAGGTGCCACAGGTGCATGCCGGAGACGTTCTCGGGAGTGAGGGCGGTGTGGTCCTCGAAGCCGAAGCCGGGGAAGAGGGCTTCGGCGAAGACGAGGGAGGTGACGTGGTCGCGGTGGCGGGCGGCGAGCTGGTAGCCGATCACCGCGCCCCAGTCCTCGCCGACCACGGCGTAGGTCTCGTGTCCGAGGCGGGCCATCAGCTCGGCGATGTCGTCGCTCATCGTCGCGGAGTCGTAGCCGTCCGCGGGACGGGCGGAGTCGCCGAGACCGCGCAGGTCGGGCACGACGACGGTGTGGTGGGGCGCCAGCTTCGGGACCAGGTGGCGCCAGTGGTAGCCGGTCTTCGGCACGCCGTGCAGCAGCACGACCGCGGGGCCGGACCCGGCGGTCCGGTAGTGCAGGCTCGTGCCGTTGACGGCGGCACGGCCGGTGCGCAGGGGCGCTCCGTCATGGTCGTACATCATGGGACACCACTTTCTTGGGCGTGCGTTACAGAATGAAGGCAGGGAAACCGAACGTCCTACGGGGCGCGAGGACCGTCAGTCGAGAGTGCTCAGTGCGACGTCGATGAGGGGTTCGAGGGCCCGCGTGTCCGGGGTGATCTTCGAGGAGACCAGCAGGCCGTTGAGGAAGGTGACGAGGAAGGCGGCGACCGTGTGCGGGTCGTGCCGCTGCGCGATCTCGCCCCGTTCCCTCGCCGCCCGCAGCACCTCGGCCAGCGCCTCCCGGCTCGCCTCCTGCATGTCGCGCACGGTGCGCCGGGTCGCCGCGTCCGGCGGCAGCCGCTCGCAGACGGCGTTGACGGCCAGGCAGCCCCGGCCGCCGTCACCGACGGCGATGCGGATCCGCTCCGTCAGCAGCGTACGGATCGCCGCGCGGGCGTCCGTCTCCTCCTTCAGATCACGCAGGGCGGCCGCCGCGAGGGTGGTGCGGTAGTGCTCCAGCGCGGCCCGGTACAGGCCGTCCTTGCCGCCGAACGCGGCGTACAAGGATCCCTGTCCGATGCCCAGATGCTGGGCCAGATCGCGCACCGAGGTCGCCTCGTAGCCGCGCGCCCAGAACAGCTCCATGGCGCGGCTCACCGCTGCCTCGGTGTCGAACTCCCGGGTCCTTGCCATGACCTCACTCTAGCCTTTCTGGATCGATCGCTCAAGAAAAGAGGCTGCGGCCTGACCACTCGCAGGCCGGCCTCACGGCTACTGGCCGCCAGCATCCTCGGCGGTGGCCGGGTCGCGCGGCGGGCGCAGGCGGGCAGGCCGTCGAGGCCATGTGCGCGATGCGATGCTCTGCGCGGCCGTCGCCATCGGCTGTGAGCGCAAAGCCCCTTTCCCGCAGGCGCGTTGTGCCCTGTCGCTGCCTGCTCATGGGCCCGTTAGGGTGTCCCGGTGACCGATGCGAGCATGGACAGAATGAACCGCTTCCGGGCCGAGGCGATATCCCAAGGTTTGGCGTCGGAGGAGGTGGAGGAGTGGATACGTGGCACCCTGCCGGCGGTGTACCTGGCCGAGGGCGGTGACGGCCCCCTGGTGGCCCGGGTCGGCGGCAACCCCCTGCTGCCGCACGGCGTGGTCAAGCCGTCCGACCCCTTCGTGGCCTCCGTCGACCTCGCGGCCCTCCCGCCGGGTGCGACCAGCCTTCCACTGCCCGCCGACGGCCACCTGCTCTTCTTCTCCGGCACCGATGTGCAAGGCATCGAGGGACAGGTACCCGACGCGGTGCTGTACGTCCCCGCCGGGACCCCTGTCACCCCGACCTTCCTCGAACACAGCCGGCGCGAGCCGTACCGGCCGCGTGAACTGCGCACGGTCTGGCACCAGCCGAGCGCGCAAATGCCGGAGAGCTTCGCCCTCGACAGATGGGGCGACGTCCCCGAGGACGAGCAGTTCGAACTCGCCGACGAACTCAGCGACGCCTGGGCACACGTGGGCGGCTACCGCCCTTCCTGGGTCCTGCAGATCGGCGGCCATCCCGTCTCGCCCCAGAACGACCCCGTCCACTACGCCCGTACGCCCGAGGAGACCGGCCCCTGCGAGCAGGGCGGTACGGCCCCTGAAGAGGACGCCGGCGACTGGGCGCTCCTGGCCACCTGGAGGTGCGGTGACGACGTCACGGAACTGGACTCCGGCGTGGCCCACTGGGTGATCCGCCACCGGGATCTGGCGGCCCGGCGCTTCGACCGGGCCCACCGCTACGTCGAAATGGCCTGACCGCGCGGGGCGGGGCGGCCCGCTCCCCGGCGCTCATCGCAGGAGCTCGCGGCTATGGAGCCGCCCCGCCGAAATGGCGATCTCTCTGCCCTGTGGACGCGGGTCCGCCGGCCCGAGGCGGAGGCGGAAACCGAGCAGGCTTGGGCAGCACAACTGCGCCGTCGGCACCTGCATCCCAGCAGCGAAGCGGCCGAGCAGGCCGCTGCCACCGCCGCCCGGGAAGCACGCCTGCGTGTCGCCGAGCACCTGCTCGGTGCCCGCAGCCGGGCCTGGCTCGCCGCGCAGGCTCCCCAGCCGGCCGGGGAGCCGGGGGAGCCGGACCGGGAAGCGGCGGCGAACGTCGCCGGGGTCCGCGCAGCCCTTGCCCTTCCGGTGTCCGCGGTCCGCAACAGCGGAAAGCACCGGCCCGAACGGAGTCCGCGGCGGAGCAGGGCCCTGATGCGCGGTGAGCACGCCCAGGCGCAGGACGCGGCTGGAGCGCAGGAGACCGCATGGTTGCGTGCGCAGATCGCCGCTCAGTTGCCGGAGTTGGCCTCCGCCACCGCAGCCCACCATGGCGCGAGCTACATCGCCGCTGAGGCGGTGGGCAGCGAGTGAGCCGGAGGCCGCGCCCGGGACGGGCCCGGCAGGCTGTACCGGCGGCCCGGAGCTTGCTCCCTGCGGCCACGTCAGTCCGCCCACTGGGACCGCCACCCGCCAGGCAGCAAGGCACGCAACACTTCGGGTCCACCCCCGCGTGCGCGGGGACCACACGGCGCTCGTGGCGCCCTCGACGCGGGTCTCGGGTCCACCCCCGCGTGCGAGGGGACCACAGGCCGCGACCAGTGGCTTTACCTAGCGGAGCGCGGGCTTTTATGTACTTCTGGAAACTCCGGCGTCTACGCCTGAAAGGCGCATTCGAGGTGGACCTGAAGTGACCTGATCACGCTACTACCCGTAGGCAGTAGTGAACACGCATTGCCGATGCTGTCGTCACAGAACAGGGCCAGTTGAAGCCTTTAGCCGACAATCGCTCCCCGCCCAAGCGAAGCGTCCCGGCCTTGTGCGGGTTGAGAAGCCCCGGCGGAACATTTGCCGCGAGCCATGGCCCACGGCCGTATCGGGACGGGGCTTTCGCGCCGTCCGTGTGCCTGAGAGGGGCCAGGGTGTTGCGAGAGGGGAGCGGCGTCGGAACCGGACAGTGGTTCACGTGCTGCGCGGCGCCGGTGTTCGAGAGTGTTTGCGGGGTGAACCATATGGTCAGCAGCTCAGCAGTGCTGTGACCTGATGCCGATTCGAACGTCCCGCTGGCCGGTTGCGCCCGATGTGGTTCAGGGGTGGCGGCCATAGCGTGAGCCCGCCTCTTCTCCGTACGTCGACGAGAAAGGAACGGACGCCATGGCTGTCATCAACCTCATGATCCTCGAAGGGGACGAGCAGGAGCCCGAGGGCTGGACGAAGATCAGTAAGGATCTGAACGCCGGTTCCGGCGGCCAGTACCTGTACTTCGCCTTCGAGACCGACAGCAAGCTCTCCGCGCCCAACGCCGCGTTCGGCCCCATCACCGACATCGTCTTCCTGTCCAAGGGCGACGAGCCCCCGCACGGCTACCGCAAGCTCAACAAGGACCTGAACGCCGGCGCGGGTGGCGAGTACATTTACGCCGCCTACACGCGGAACGCCGAGCAGGGCTCGCCGATCAACTCGCTGGACGTCGCGCTCACCGACAACCGTGACTACCAGCCCCCGAAGCCCTGGGAGCGTTATGACAAGGATCTGAACGCGGGCGCGGGCGGGAAGTACGTGTATCTGCTGCACATCTGATCCGGTCGATTCCGGTCGATTCCGGTCGGTTCTGGCGGGGCGGCAGTTGCCGTCCCGCCTTTCGCGTGGAGAGTCAGGGGCCGCGGACTACGCTCCGCCACCGGTCGCCCCCGCGCGGCACAGCAGGGCGGCGTGCAGGTCGAGGCGGTGGGAGAGGCGGGTGAGGTCGCGGCCGGTGAGGTGTTCTATGCGCTGGACGCGGTAGCGGACGGTGTTGACGTGGAGGTGGAGGGCGGCGGCGGTACGGGACCACGAGGCGTCGTGGCGGAGGAAGACCTCCAGGGTGTGCAGCAGGGTGCCGGTCCTGTCGTGCTCGGGGAGGAGCGGGCGCAGGGTGCGGGCGCTGAAGACGGCGCGGACGTCGGCGGGTACGGCGGACAGCAGCCGTTCGAGGGTGGCGGGGGCGGAGCTGCCCCCGGGGATGGGCGGGGTGGTGGTGTGCGGCATGGGGTGTGCTCCTCGTACCGTCCGGGCGCCGGGCTTCGGGCCCTGACCTTGCCGTGCGCACTCACCAGGCGAGAGCGCGGAAAAGCATCGTAAATGCTAGGGAGATGGGTGTGCAGTTGCGCTGATGCGAGGTGGGGGAGAAAGGGGGGAGGTGCGGGAGCGTGAGGTGTGGCGGGGACTGGGGCGGGGTGGCGGGGGCGGGAGGTGTGTGCGTGGCTGCGGCTGCTGGAGGGGTGTGCTTGTTTCACTCGGGACATGGATCTGCATACGGTGCGGGAGGTTCTGGAGGTCGGGGGACTCGGGGAGGTCGAGAAACGCGGGGAGGTCAGGGGTGCGAGGGGACGTTTGGGGTGGCGGACGGGTGATGCCTGGCTCGGTGGCGGTACGTACCTCTTCTCCGAGCCTCAGCCGGGGGTGCGGCGGCTGCTGGATCTGAGCCGGACGGGCTGGGAGCCGTTCCGGTGGTTGCCGGACGGTGCGCTGGAGATCGCGGCGACGTGCACTGTTGCCGAGGTGTCCCGGTTCGGTGGCAGTGGTGGCGGCGGTGGCGGTTGGTTGCCGGTGGGGGTGCTCTTCGAGCAGTGCTGCCGTGCCTTTTTGGCCTCGTTCAAAATCTGGAACACGGCCACCGTCGGCGGGAATCTGTGCCTCGCGCTGCCCGCCGCGCCGATGGTCTCCCTGACGGCGGCGCTGGACGGCACCTGCCTGCTGCTGGCCGTGGACGGAACGGCGCGGCGACTGCCGGTGGCGGACCTCGTCACGGGCCCCGGGCGCAACGCGCTGGCGGAGGGCGAGTTGCTGCGCTCGGTCACGTTGCCGGCCCGCGCGCTGGAGCGTCGTACGGCGTTCCGGCAGACGTCGCTGTACGGGCTCGGGCGCTCCGCCGCGCTGCTGATCGGGACACGGGACCCGGTGGACGGGGCGTTCACCCTGACGATCACCGCCGCCACCGTACGGCCGGTGCGGCTGCGGTTCCCGGAGCCGCCGTCCCCCTCCGAGCTGCGGGCGGCGATCGGGCGGGCCGTACCGGACGACGGGTGGTTCGACGACGTTCACGGGATGCCGGAGTGGCGGCGGCACATGACGTATCGGATGGGGGAGGAGATTCGGGAGGAGTTGGCGGGTGCGGAACCGAGGAGGGGGCGGCCGGGGCGGGGGGCGCCTTCGCGGGCGCTGTTCCGGTCGGCTGACCCGTTCCCGTTCCCGCACCCGTCCGCGTCCGTACGTCCGCGCCTCCGCGCTTCCTTCCGTGCCGAGGTCAACGGCGCCCCCACGCGCACCGCGCCCCGCCCCGGCCAATGCCTGCGCACCTACCTGCGCGAGCGTGGCTGCCTCGGCGTCAAGAAGGGCTGTGACGCCGGGGATTGCGGATCATGCACGGTGCACGTGGACGGCGAGCCCGTGCACAGTTGCGTGTATCCGGCCGTACGTGCCGACGGGCGGTCGGTCACCACCATCGAAGGTCTGGCCGACGTGGGGCCGGACGGTGAGGCGAGCGGGCGGCTGCATCCTGTGCAGCGGCAGTTTCTGGAGGCGCAGGGGTTTCAGTGCGGATTCTGCACCGCGGGGTTCGTGATGACGGCTGCCGCGCTCGATGAGGGGCTGCTCTCCGATCTGCCGCGCGCCTTCAAAGGAAACCTGTGCCGCTGTACCGGTTATCGGGCCATCGAGGATGCCGTACGGGGCGTTCGGCACATCGAGGAACCGGGTGTGGACGATGCCATCGGCCGCAATGCGCCGGCGCCCGGCGGCCGGGAGGTGGTCACCGGCAGGGCCCGCTACACCTTCGACCTCGACCTCGATCGTGACACCGGCGCCCTGTCCGGCCTCCTGCACATGAAACTGCTGCGTTCGCCGCACGCCCACGCCCGGATCACCGCCGTCGACACCCGGGCCGCGCTGCGGGTGCCGGGCGTGCACGCGGTTTTCACTCACCATGACGTTCCTGACCGCCGCTTCTCCACCGCTCAGCACGAGCACCCCGAGGACGATCCGCACGACACCCGGCTGCTGGACGACACGGTCCGCCATGTGGGCCAGCGGGTGGCCGCGGTGGTCGCGGACAGCGAGGCGGCGGCGGAGGAGGGCTGCCGCCGGGTCGAGGTGACGTACGAGGTGCTGCCCGCGGTCCTCACCCCGGAGGAGGCGATGCTGCCCGGCGCCCCCGTGGTGCACGCCGGAGGGGAGGGAGAGCGGTCCGAGGCCGGGCCGTACGTGGCCAATGTGGTGGGTGAGGTGCACGGGGAGACCGGCGACGTGGCGCGCGGGTTCGCCGCGGCCGACGCGGTGTACGAGGAGACCTTCCGCACGCCGCGGGCGCAGCACGCGAGTCTGGAGACGCATGGCGCCGTCGCGTACTTCGAGTCCGCCGCCCCGGCCTCGGCCCCGGGCGCGCAGGGCAGTGACGGCCAGGCCAGCCGGCGGCTGGTCGTCCGTACCAGTACGCAGGTGCCGTACCTCGTACGCCGCTCCCTCTGCTCGCTGCTGGACCTGCAGCCCGAGGCGGTGCGGGTCGTCGCGGGGCGGGTCGGCGGTGCTTTCGGCGGGAAGCAGGAGATGCTCGTCGAGGACGTCGTGGCGCTGGCGGCGTTGCGGACCGGGCGTCCGGTCAAGCTGGAGTTCACCCGGGCCGAGCAGTTCCACGGCGCGACGACGCGGCACCCGTTCACCGTACGGGTCAAGGTTGGTGCGCGCCGGGACGGGACCCTGACCGCGCTCCAACTGCACGTGGTGTCCGACACCGGCGCGTACGGCAACCACGCCCGCACCGTCCTGGCGCACGGGTGCGGTGACGCCCTCGCCCTCTACCGCTGCCCGAACAAGAAGGCGGACGGTTTCGCCGTCCATACCCATACCGTCCCCGCCGGTGCCTTCCGCGGCTACGGGCTCGGGCAGGTCGTCTTCGCGCTGGAGAGCGCGCTCGACGAACTGGCGCGTCGGCTGGGCGTCGACCCGCTGCTGCTGCGGGAGCGCAACGTGGTGCGGCCCGGTGACGTGCTGGAGACGGTGGTGGACGGGATGGACGGGGTGACCGATCTGCGCATCGGGAGTTACGGGCTGGACGCGTGTCTGAGCAGGTTGCGGGAGGCTTCCGCGTCCGTGGAGCCGGACGCGCCGGGTGCGCGCGGCCTGCCGGGCGTGCCGGATGCCTCTCACCTGCTGAACGCGCGGACCGCCTCGAACGTGCCCGACGTACCGGCCGTCTTGGACGTGCCCGACGCGCCGACCGCCTCGAACGTGCCGGACGTACCGCCCGGATGGCTGGTGGGCCACGGCAGTGCCGTGTCGATGATCGCCGCGGCCGGGCCGGGCGGGCACTTCGCCGAGGCCCGGATCACGCTCACCGCCGACGGCGCGTACGAACTGGCCGTCGGATCGATCGAATCCGGCAGCGGGACCACCACCGCACTGCGCCAGATCGCCGCCGCCGAGCTCGGCACCACGAGTGCGCGGATCACCGTACGGCAGGCGGACACCGACGCGGTCGGGCACGACACCGGCGCCTTCGGGTCGGCCGGGACCGTGGTCGGGGGAGAGGCGGTGCTGCGCGCGGCGCGGTCCTTGGCGGGGCTGATCCGGGACCGGGCCGCGCGCGGGGGCGGCGACGGGCCGCTGACCGGGTACGGCCACTGCGCCGGGACGCCGCGTACGGTCGCCTTCAACGCGCACTGGTTCCGCGTCGCGGTCGACCCGGACAGCGGGGAGATCCGCATTCTGCGCAGCGTGCACGTGGCGGACGCGGGCACCGTGATCAATCCCATGCAGTGCCGGGGACAGGTCGAGGGCGGGGTGGCCCAGGCGCTGGGGGCGGCGCTCTTCGAGGACGTACGGCTGGACGGGCGCGGGGCGGTGTGCACCGCGGCGTTCCGCGAGTACCGGCTGCCGGCCTTCGCCGACGTGCCCCGTACCGAGGTGTATTTCACATCGACGTCCGACACGATCGGCCCGGCGGGCGCGAAGTCGATGAGCGAGAGCCCCTTCAATCCGGTCGCGCCGGCCCTGGCCAACGCGCTCCGCGCCGCCACCGGGGTGCGCTTCACCCGGCTGCCGCTGGCCCGGGACCGGGTGTGGCGGGAGCTGTCGCGAGGGGGGCCGGGGGCGCCGCCGTACGGGCGTGGAAATTCGTATGGATAGGTCGGCGTTTGCTGGGCAGGGGTGCGGGACGGTCCGGCGTGCGGAATAGGACGGGCGACGAACCCGTTGTCGCGGCGGGACCGAAAGAGACCGGAACCGGAAGCAGGGAAGTACGCATGAGCACGGTAGAGCTCACCAAGGACAACTTCGACGAGATCGTCTCCGGCAACGATTTCGTCCTGATCGATTTCTGGGCCGAGTGGTGCGGTCCGTGCAAGCAGTTCGGCCCGGTTTTCGAACGGTCGTCCGAGAAGCACGCCGATCTCGTCTACGCGAAGGTCGATACGGAGGCGCAGCCCGAGCTGGCGGCCGCCTTCCAGATCCAGTCGATCCCGACCGTGATGATCGTCCGCGAGAACATCGCGGTGTTCTCGCAGCCCGGCGCGCTGCCGGAGGAGGCCCTGGAGGACGTCATCGGCCAGGCCCGCAACCTGGACATGGACGAGGTCCGCGCCTCCGTCGCAGAGGCCCAGAACCAGGAGGGCCAGCAGCCGGAGGGGCAGAACAGCGGTGAGTGAACTGCTCCTGATCCGCCACGGCGAGACGGAGTGGAGCAGATCGGGCCAGCACACCAGCTGGACCGACCTGCCGCTCACCGCCCGCGGTGAGGAGCAGGCCCGCTCCCTGCGGCCGGTCCTGGCGGACCGGAAGATCGGCGCGGTGCTCTCCAGCCCGCTGCAGCGGGCCCGGCGCACCGCCGAGCTGGCCGGCCTGCCGGACCCGGAGATCGACGCCGACCTGAGCGAATGGGACTACGGCGGGTACGAGGGCATCTCCACCGACGAGATCCACCGGACCCGCCCCGACTGGTTCCTGTTCACCGACGGCGTGACGGCCGGGCCCCCGGAACACCCGGGCGAGTCGCCCGAGCAGGTCGGCGCGCGCGCCGACCGGGTGCTCGCCCGCATCGAGGAAAAGCTGCGCACGGCGGACGGCGATGTGGTGCTGGTCGGCCACGGGCACTTCCAGCGGGTGCTGACGGCCCGTCGGCTGGGCCTGCCGCCGTCGGCGGGCGCGCTGTTCACCTTCGAGACGGGCACGGTGGGCGTCCTCGGCGAGGAGCACGGGCGGCCCGCGGTGATGGGGTGGAACACCCGGACGCTGTGAGGGCCGGGGCCGGGGCCGGGCCGTCCGGCGGAACCGACCGGCCGGTTCCCCGGTGGGGCAGGCGTCCCGGTCGGCCAAGCCGTACCGGCCGGCTCCTCGGCCGGGTCAGGCGTACCGGCCGGCTCCTCGGCCGGCCAGACGTACCGGCCGCCCCTCAGGTAGCCATCGGATCGAGGTGCAGCGGCTCCACCTTGCCCTCGATCATGGCGCCCAGCCCCAGCACCGCGCAGATGTCCGGCCGGTCCGCGACGTGCACCGGCATGGTCGTGGCCTGCCGGATCATCGACTGGAGGCCGGGGATCAGCGCGCTGCCGCCCGCCAGCATGATGCCGCGCTCGCCCAGGTCCGCCACCAGGTCCGGCGGGCAGCGCCGCAGCACCGATCCGATCCCGTCCAGGATGGTGGTCAGCGGTGAGGCGATGGCCCGCTGGACCGGCTCGGTCTCGACCATGACCGAACGGGCCAGCCCGCTGACCACGTCCCGGCCGTGCACCTCGGTCGGGCCCGCCGCCAGGTCGCCGTTGCTGGAGAGCATCAGGTGCAGCGGCCGTACGGACTGACCCGGCAGCAGCAGCTTGTGCTGGAGTCTCAGGTGCTGCACGACGGCATGGTCGATGGCGTTGCCGCCCACCGGGACGGTCTCCGCCGCCACGATCGAGCCGAGCGAGAGCACCGCGATCTGCGTGGTTCCCGCCCCGCACACCACGATCATGGTGGCCTCGGGCTGCTCCACCGGCAGGTCGCAGCCGACCGCCGCGGCGACCAGCGTGTCGACCATCTCCACCCGGCGGGCACCGACCCCGTTCAGGGTCTCCACCGCGGCCCGCTGCGCCAGCGGCTCACTGCCGTACGGCAGGCAGATCGCGGCCCGCATGGTGGGTCTGCGCCGCCACGCCTTGCGCAGCTTGTCGTCGACCAGGTTGCGCAGCAGCCGCTGGGCCATGTCGATGTCCACGACGGTGCCGCCGGAGACCGGACGCACGACGCGGATGTGGTCCGGCGTCCGGCCGTCCATCACCTCCGCGCGGTCCCCGACGGCGATCAGCGCGCCGGTGCGGATGTTGACGGCCGCGACGGTCGGCTGGTCCACCGCCAGGCCCTGGTTCTTGACGTACATCCGGGTGCGGGCCTCGCCCAGGTCGACGGCGACCGAGCAACGGAGCAACTGTGCCAGGCTGGCGGTCATGGATGGTGCCTCCCCGGGGAGCGTTCGGCAGTACGGGCCGAGTGGCCGCCGGCGGCCACTCGTGATCCATCGTGTGCCAACGGGTCGTCAGGTGCGCGTTGAGGAGGTCCGGTTGGGGGACGCCGGGGCTGACAGGGCCTGGGCGCCGGAGTCCGGTGGAGGCGTGGAGCGCCGGGCGGCGGCGAGCAGCCGGCCGCCCACGTCGTGCAAGTAAGCGATCAGTTCCGGCGGTTCGTGCACCTCGAAGGGGACGCCGAGCAGGCCGAGCCGGAACGCGAGCCAGTCCAGCGCGTCCCCTCCCGTACGCAGCAGGCAGGAGTCCGGGGTGAGCGGCTCCAGGAGGCCGGTGCCCGCGGGGAGCCGCGCGGTCGCGTCCTCCAGAGTGGTGTGCAGCGTGACCAGTGCCCGGTGCCGCGCGCGATGGCTGGTGACGGATTCCGCGACGAACGCGGCGGCGTCCGGAGTGGGCGGCCGGCGGTCCGGTACGCAGCGGGCTCCGGTGAGCCGCGGGCCGTCGACCCGGTCCGCCCGGAACGTACGCCAGTCGGCGCGGTCCAGGTCGTACGCGACGAGATACCACCGCTGGTCCGCGCTGACCAGGCGGTACGGCTCGGCGTGCCGCCTGCTCGGGGTGCCGTCCGCCGCCGCGTACCCGAAGCGCACCCGCTCGCTGCGGCGGCACGCGGTGGCGAGCGCGGTCAGCACGGCCGGGTCGGTGACCGGGGCCTCGCCAGCGCCGGTGAGCAGGCCGTAGAGCGGGACGGTGGCCTCTTGGAGGGCGGTGACCCGGTCCCGTAGCCGGGCGGGCAGCACCTGTTCCAGCTTGGCCAGCGCCCGTACGGAGGTCTCCGCCACGTCGGCGACCGTGCCGCCCGCCGCGGCGTGCAGGCCCACGGCGATGGCGACGGCCTCCTCGTCGTCCAGGAGGAGCGGCGGCATCGCGGTGCCGGAGGCGAGGCGGTAGCCGCCGACGGCGCCGATGGCCGCGTCCACGGGGTAGCCGAGGCCGCGCAGCCGGTCGATGTCGCGGCGGACCGTGCGCGGGCTGACGCCCAGCCGCTCGGCCAGTTCGGTGCCGGTCCGCTCGCGGCCGGTCTGGAGGAGCGTGAGCAGCTTCAGGAGACGTGCCGGGGTGTCGCTCATGGTCTCAGGATGCCCCGGAAGGCGGCCATGTTCTGACCTACTTCGTTCCTAGCGTGGCCGTATGGGAGCAACGCACGAGGACAGCATCAGGATCACCGGCGCACGGGAGCACAACCTCAAGGACGTGGACCTGGAGATCCCCAAGGGGCGCATCACCGTCTTCACCGGGGTGTCCGGCTCGGGCAAGTCCTCGGTGGTCTTCGACACGGTGGCGGTGGAGTCGCAGCGCCAACTGAACGAGACCTTCACCTGGTACGTACGCAACCAGTTGCCCAAACACGAACGGCCCAAGGCCGACACCATCGAGCGACTCTCCCCGGCGGTCGTCGTGGACCAGCGGCCCCTCGGCGGCGGCGCGCGCTCCACCGTCGGCACGCTGACCGACATCTACGCGATCCTGCGGGTGCTCTACTCCCGCTGCGGCACACCGAGCGCGGGTGAGGCCACCGCGTACTCCTTCAACGATCCGGCCGGGATGTGCCCCGAGTGCGCCGGGCTGGGCCGCACCGCCCGCATCGACCTCGACCGCTTCCTGGACACCGGCCGCTCCCTCAACGAGGGCGCGATCCGCTTCCCGCCGCTCGCCGTCGGCACGGCGGGCTGGCAGATCTACGCGACGTCCGGCCTCTTCGACCCGGACAAACCCCTGGACCGGTACACCCCGCGGGAGTGGGACCTGCTCCTGTACGGCAAGGGGTTCACCGTCAAGCGCGGTGAGCGGGCCTACAACAACACGTACGAGGGACTGGTCGAGAACTTCGACCGGCGCTATGTGAAGCGGGACCTCTCGGCGCTCTCCGAGAAGACCAGGGACACGGTGCGCGGCTACGTACGCGAAGGGACCTGCCCGCGGTGCCGGGGTGCGCGGCTGACCGCGGCGGCCCTGAAGTCCCAGGTCGCGGGGCGGTCCATCGCCGAGATGGCGGCGCTGGAGGTCACCGAACTGAGCGAGGTCCTGCGCGGCATCGACCCGGCCGAGGAGCCGGTGGGCGCGGCCGTCGCGGCGCGGGCGGTCACCGCGCTGGACCGGCTGACCGGCATCGGCCTCGGCTACCTCAGCCTCGACCGTCCGGCCGCCACCCTTTCCGGCGGCGAGGGACAGCGGCTGAAAATGGTGCGCCACCTGGGCAGCAGCCTGACGGGCATGACGTACGTCTTCGACGAGCCGAGCACCGGGCTGCACCCCAGCGACGTACGCCGCCTCAACGACCTCCTGGTGCGCTTGCGTGACAAGGGCAACACCGTTCTCGTCGTCGAACACGACCGGGACGTCATCGCCGTCGCGGATCATGTGGTGGACATGGGACCCGGTGCCGGAGCGCACGGCGGCGAGGTGGTCTACGCCGGGTCGGTGCGCGGGCTGGCGGCCTCCGACACGCCCACGGGGCGTGAGCTGCGGCGCGTGACGGGCGTGAAGGCGGACGTCCGTACGCCGGCGGACTGGCTGACCGTACGGGACGTGACGCTGCACAACCTCAAGGGCGTGGACTTCCGCGTGCCCACCGGGGCGCTCACGGTCGTCACCGGGGTGGCGGGCTCCGGCAAGAGCACGCTGGTGTCCGAGGCGTTCGTGGGGGCGCATCCGGAGGCCGTGGTGGTCGACCAGTCGGCGATCGGGGTGTCCGCGCGGTCCACTCCGGCCACGTACCTCGGGGCGATGGACGCGGTACGGGCGCTCTTCGCGCGCGAGAACGGTGTACCGGCGGGGCTGTTCAGCTTCAACGCCGCCGGGGCCTGCGAGGAGTGCCGGGGGCGCGGGGTGATCCATGTAGACCTGGCGTACATGGACCCGGTGACCTCGACCTGCGAGGCGTGCCGGGGGCGGCGCTACAAGGACGAGGTGCTCGGCCTGACCCTGAGCGGCAGGTCGGTCGCCGACGTGCTGGAGATGACGGCGGAGGAGGCGGTGGCGTTCTTCAGGACGGGCGACCTCGTCCTCGCCGGCGGCGACGAGGTGGCGGGGACCGTACGGAAGCTGGCGGCCCTGGTCGAGGTCGGGCTCGGCTACCTGACGCTGGGACAGTCGGTGTCCTCCCTGTCGGGCGGCGAACGGCAACGCCTCAAACTGGCCACCCGGCTGCACCGTACGGGGAGTGTGTACGTGCTCGACGAGCCGACCACCGGGCTGCACATGGCCGACGTGGCGGGCCTGCTGGAACTGCTCGACCGGCTGGTGGACGGCGGCAACACCGTCCTGGTCATCGAGCACGACCTCGATGTGGTCAAGCGGGCGGACTGGGTGGTCGACCTCGGGCCCGGCGGGGGCCGGCACGGCGGCGAGATCGTGTACGCCGGGACGCCACGCGGCCTGCTGGCGGCGCGCGGCTCGGCCACGGCCGACTGCCTGCGGGCCTCACTCGACGGTGCGTTGTAGCAGGCCCCAGGTGAACTCCGCGACCGTCGGCCGCGGTTCACCGTCCGCGCCGGGCGCCGTGAACGCGAGCCGCCAGCGGGTGGGGGCCGTGCCCTCCATGGGGCGGGCCGGTGCGAACGCGCGGGCCACCTCGTCGACCGTGCAGGACCACGGGACCAGGTCGCCGGCCGTCCGCAGGGCGGGGGCGGCGGCGCCCGGCGCCCGGACGAGCCACGCGTTCCACGCGGTGCCCTGCGGGCCGGTCAGGACCTCGAACCGCAGATCGGGCCAGAGCGGTACGGGCCAGGTCAGCGCCTCGCAGGTCAGGTCGCCGATGCGGCGGGCGGTGACGGACTCGGGGCGGCCGAGCAGCGAGCGGTAGCGCTGCACCGCGCCGCGCGACCGGGGCGAGTGGGTCCACGCCTGCCAGCGGCGGTTGGCCTCCCGCAGCTCGGCGCGGGAGGCGCCGAGGGTGCGCAGCGCGTCCTCGACCAGGCCGGGCTGGTGGTCGGCCATACGGCGCAGCAGGACGAGCTGGAAGGCGCGGGGGCCGTCGGCGGGCCTGTCCGGGCCGCCGCCTGATCCGCTGCCGGATGCGTCGCCCGGGCCGTTGTCAGTGGTGGGGTTCATGATGGACATGTTCGCGGACGACAGGGCGGGCGAGCACCCTAACGGGGCTCCTCGGGCGGGCGTTCGTCCGGGGGCAGCCGGCGCAGGATGGCTTCGTGTTCGGTCTCGGTGACCTGTTCACCGCAGGAGGGGAGGAGCTGGGGGATGTTGTCGAGAATCGGGTAACGGCGGCGCAGCCGCGGGTTGTAGAGGATGTCGTCCGGGACGAGCAGGGTCAGCGGGCCCTTGTCGATCGGACAGGCGAGGATCTTCAGCAGGGGGTCGTCGGGGGTCACGGTTCAGCTCCTTGGGGAGGGGCGGGCGTATCGGGTGCGGGTGCCAGGCCCCAGTCCGTCTCCGGTTCCGGTTCCGGTGGCGGGGCGTCCTGGTTGGGCAGGGCCAGCAGGACGAGTACGGCGACCGCCGTGCCGCCCAGGCGCAGGCCCAGACGCAGGGGATCGGAGGGCAGCGGCTCGCCGAAGGCGACCGTGCCGCAGGCGACGGTGAAGACACAGGTCACGGTGGTGCAGACGGGGACGATGAGGGAGGCACGGCAGCGCTGGAGCGCGGTCTGCGACAGCACCAGGCCCACCGCGCCGGTGAAGAGCAGCAGATACGGATACGGGGAGGTGAACACGTCACGGACGGCGCCCGCCGGGTCGTGGGCGCTCAGCAGTCCGGAGACGCCCTTGATGGCGAGCGAGCTGACGCCGTAGAGCAGGCCGACGGCCACACCGTAGGGGACGCCCGAGGTGGGCTGGCGGTGGCGGCGCTTGGCGCGCCGCTCGGCGGACCCGTACAGCCACAGCCCCGCGGCCAGCGAGGGCAGGGCGATGGCGAGCAGGGTGCCGGTGGGCGCGGTGCGGGTGACGGTGCCGGCGCCGCTGCCCTGGAGCGACCCGACGACCATGCCGAGCGCGAGCAGGATCGCCAGGATGCTCCGGCGTTCGCGGCCGGTGGTGCGCTCGCCGAGGAAGACCGATGACAGGAGGAGCAACAGGACCAGGCCGGAGACGAAGATGCCTTGGGCGGCGGCGATGGGAAGGGTGCGGTAGACCGCGAGCTGGGCGGCGAAACCGGCGGCGAGGGCGAGCGAGCCGCCGAGCCACAGCGGGCTGCCGAGCAGGTGGCGGACGAGTCGGGCGGGCCGGCGGGTGTCCAGTGCGGGCAGCGCGGACAGGGCGCGCTTCTCCAGCACGAACCCGGTGCTGTACAGGACGTTGGCGAGCAGAGCGGCCGCCACGCCCCACCACAGCACTGCCCTACTCCCTTCTCCGGCGGGCATGGACGAGCAGGACGGAGGCCAGCGAAGGCAGACGGCAGGCGGCGCGGTCCAGGGGCCGCAGCGGACGCGGCACGTCGTGGTACGGCGCGCCCGCGATCCGTACGACCTCGAAGCCGCAGGCCGGCAGGAAGCCGCGCAGGGCGCGGGCGGTGTAGAGGCGCAGATGGCCGACGACCTGGGTGCCGGGCCGTCCGTGGATGCCTCGCATGCTCACCTCCGAGAAGACGGGCTGGACCCCCGCGAGGAGGAGTCCGCGGTTGTACCAGGCAGCGAGATTGGGGGTGGAGAGCATCAGGTGACCGCCGGGACGCAGTACCCGGCGCAGTTCGTCGAGGGCCGCGTCGGGGTCGACGAGGTGCTCGATGACCTCGCTGAAGAGGACGGCGTCGGCGCCGCCGTCCGCGAACGGCAGCCCGTTGTCGCCCAGTTCACCCCGCACGGCGTACGGGACCCGGGTGGCGGCGCGGCGCAACGCGTCCTGCGACCAGTCGACGCCGACGATGCGGTGGCCGGCCAGGACCCGGGCCGCGACGGCGGCCGCGCTCCCGTCGCCGCACCCGACGTCCAGGACGGTGGCCGGGGGCGCGCCGGGACGGACCGGTCCCAGGGCCCGGGCCAGCATCAGCGCCTGGCGGTGGCTCCGGGCGTCACCGGAGGCGACGGGTACGGCGGGGTTCTCGTAGAACTCCCGGAGCGGGCGGCGCGGTTCGCGGTCCGGCGTAGCCCTGGGGGCGTTCCGGGCGGTGGCGGCGGTCACGGCGCGGTCCCTTCGGCGCGGCCGGTGCTGTCCGTGCCGTCTTCTCCGGCCCCCGGGGTCCAGGACGTGGCCGCGAGCGACCGGGCGAAGAGGGTGCCCAGGCGGGCGCCCGCCTCGTCGTCCAGGAGCGCGTGCGACCAGCGCAGCGCCAACTGGACGCGCCCGCCGACGGAGACGGTGGTGACGGTCAGGCCGCGTGGCATACGGGCCGGGGCCGAGAACCACACGGCGGTGGGGCGCCCCGCGTCCCCGAAGTCGAGCGGGTAGGGGATGCGGCCGATGTTGGACAGCAGCGTGGTGGACGCCAGGGGCGCGGCGGCGGTGCGCAGTGCCCGCGTGAGGACGCCGCGCGCGCCGACGGGAAGCACCGGCGCGGTCAGCAGCGCCGCGCCGAGACCGAGTTGGGAGCCCGGTGCGGACTTCAGGGAGCGGGTGCGGGCGGCGGTGCGCCGCAGCAGCCGGGCGACCGCGGCCGGATCGGGAGGGTCGGCCGTGAGCAGCGCCGCGTCCCGTTCCTCCTCCGGACCGAACCCGACGGAGACCAGCCGGGTGCCGTTGCCGATGGGCATGTCCGTACCGCGTGGGCGGTCGTCCACCGGCATGGTCACGACGACGGGGGCGCTCGGGCGCCCGTGGACGTGGTTCCAGCGGGCCACCATCAGGCAGGTGGCCACGAGGAGCTGGTCGTTGACGGTGAAGGCGGCGACGCCGCCGACACGGGGCGGCCGGGCCGGCACGGGCAGCTCGGTGATGAGCATCCCGTTGCCACGGCGTTCCTGGACGTCCGGGCCGGCCGGGCCGCCCGGGCCGCCCTGACGGTTCCGGCCACCCCGGCCGGCTGCCTTCCGGGGCCCGCGTTCGGCGGCGATCCGTACCGGCCGGGCCAGGCGATGCCCGCCGAGCGGCGGCGTGTCCTGGGCAGCGCCGCCCGTGGCGGCCCCGGGCGCGCGGACGGGCGGGGGCGCCGGGGAGTTCTCGGCGCCCCCGTAGAGCTGGGCGGCGGTGGCCAGCACCCGCAGGCAGGCCGGACCGTCCAGCGCGGTGTGGTTGATGGTGACGAGCAGCACCGTGCCGCCGTTCGCCTCCCCCTTCTCACCCTCGCCCACGTCTTCGCCCGGCCCCCGCTCGACGACCTCCAGGCGTACCGGCGGCGAGGCGTCCAGCGGCGGACAGTCGGCCAGGGCCCGCTCCCGGGCCCGTACGAGGGCGTCCGGACCCGGTGGCGGGAAGACGACCGGGTCCACGTCCGGCACGCCCGTCAGCTCCCACTCGTACCGGCGCCGCCACCAGCGGTGCGGAGCCTGGCGCATCAGGATGCGGGGGTGCCGGCACAGTGCCTCCCGGAACGCCGCCCGCAGCCGGTCGGGGTCCGGCCGTCCGGGCAGGTGCACCTCGATGTGCACGGTTTCCGGTTCGTCCTCCGTGAGGCAGTGCCGGGTGATCTCGTCGACCACCGGGAACGGGATGCGCCGTACGGTCCGGTCCGCCGCGCCGGGCGGCCCGTCCCCGGCCGGTTCCCGGCGTGCCGGGTGCAGTGCGGTCATCGAGTGGGTTCCTCCCCGCTCCGGTTAGGTGAAGTGCCGCGAGGTGGTGCGTCGTTCGCGGTTCCGTGAGGTGGAGTGTCGTTCGGTGGTACGTCCTTCGTAGGCGTGCCGCTCGGGGGCGCGTCGCCCGGAGCTGGTGCGCGGCCCGGAGCCGCGCCGCGTCGTCGTCTGGGCAGCGGCGGTGCCGGCGGCCGCGACGCCACCGGCCCGGAGACCGGCGGCATGGCCACCGTTCCCGCTCCCTTGGCCGCTCCCGGCCCCGTCCCCGGTTCCTTCGCCGCCTCTGCCGCCTCCGCCTCCCCCCGAGGCCCTGCCCCACCTGCCGCACGCGCCCCGCGCCGCGCCCACGAGCCGGGCACCGTCACCACCGCGGCCGCCAGCGCCAGCAGGGCCAGCGCCTGTGCCGTGGCGCTGAAGGCCCCGGCGTCGGCGGCGGCCGGTTCGCCCGCGCCGAGCGCCGCCGTGATCCCGGCGCCCACCATGGCCAGCAGCGCGACCGGCACCAGGAGCCCCGGCCGGAACCGGGCCGCCAGTGCCAGCAGGGGCACGATCACGGCGTACGGCCCGGAGGCGAGGGCCACGACCACGGTGAGAGCGACGACGCCCAGCACCCAGGAAGGCGCGGGCGGCGCCTGCGGTTCCGGCACCGTCCGCGGTGTGCGCCGTACCAGGGCGGAGCCGATGAGTACGGCGATGCCCAGCGCACCGCCGAGCAGCCCGAGATCGTACGTCGTGGCGGGCGCGTACGACAGTTTCACGAGCCCCCCTCTGCCCGCCGGGACCAGGAACCCCTGCTGCCAGCCGTCGAGCCGGACGGGGGACAGTTCGCGTCCGTCGAGCGTCGCGTGCCAGCCGTCGTTGGCGTTCTCGTACATCTGGAGGTACGCGGCGGCGCCGGCCCCCACCTGTACCGACCGCTGGTCGCCCGCCCAGTCCTCCGCCCTCACGGACCGCCGCTCGCTCGCGGGCGCGGGGGCGCTGCCCCGGCTGAGGGTGACGTCCGTCAGCGCCAGCGGGCCCTGGTCGCCGGCCTCCACCCGGTGCTGTCCGGAGGGGAGTTCGAGGCTGCCGTCGCGTGCTTCGCCCGCGCACAGTTCGACCGTGACGGGGCGGCGTTCGGTCAGGTCGCGGACGCGTCCGGAAGCCTTGGTGGCATGCAGGGTGCCGTCCACGGCCAGCGGCGGGCCTTGCCCGCACGCAAGTGAGAACCGGTCGGTGGCCGAGGGGGGCGGGGTGCGCAGCGCGTCCAGGGCCGGGATGTAGACCTCGCTGAGGCCGACGGGGAGTTGAAGGGCCTGGTCGGCGACCGGGTTGTGGACGGTGAGTTCCTTGACCTTGCTGATGGTGATGTCGAGGCGGTCGGTGGTGATGGGGTCGAAGCGGGCCTGGCCGTTCTCGTCGACACCGGCGGTCGCGGCCCCGTCGGGGGAGTTGACCAGGACCTGTTCGGGGCGGGTGGAGATGCCGCCCGCCGCGGCCAGCACGATCTGGTCGACGGCCCGTTTGCCGGGCCAGCGCAGGTGCAGGGTCGGCTTGTCGCCCGCGATCCAGGCGGTGGTCAGGTCGCCGTCGACGAGGTTGCGGGGGCTGAGCGAGCGGCCGGAGCCGAAGCTGGTGGAGTCGGCGGTGGCGGTGACGCGTTCCTTCTGCCGGGGGGCCACGCGGTCCAGGAGCCGGTCGAGTTCCGGCCCCGGTACGGCCAGAGCCTTGGCCGACACCTCGTACGACGCGCTCGTGCCCGTACGGAACTGGCGGTGCAGCCCCACCTCGGCGGAGACCGGCGAGAGGCCGCCGGGATCGCTGCCGCGGTGCAGGGAGTACGTGGCCGACGGCGCCGTGGACTTCTCGGCGTCCGCGGGGAGCCGCAGCAGCCGGGTGACCTGCACGTCCGGTATCGACACCTCGGAGAAGCCCGCGCCGGACAGCCCGGCGCGCGGCGTCTGCGACCCGGTGATGGTGATCTTCAGCCACTTCGCGACCCCGGCCGGTGCTCCGACCTGCTGCCGCGCGCCGTTGGTGAGCAACGGGCTCTCGACGCTGCCCCGGTCGGTCTGCACGCGTACGGAAGTCGGCGCCGCCCGCATGCCGTCGCCCGGCAGCGGTGTCAGCGCGATCCGGGACGGTACGGACGTGGGCCGGGTGAAGCCGATCCGCAGCCACTGGCCGACCGGTTCGCCCGCGCTGCCCTCGGCCCAGCCGGTGTCCGGGTCGCCGTCGAAGGCGTGCACCGGGTCGTACTGCGGCAGGTGGAACAGCCAGTTGCCGCTGCTGGAGGCGGTGACGGAGGCGGCGCCGCGCAGCACCCCGGTGGTCTGGTGGTCGATGCCCTCGGCCGGCAGGATCTGCCGGGGCGGGCGCCCGGGGTCCTGGACGCTGTCCGGGTGATTCCGCTCCCCGGGCGCGTACGTGTACGACGTGTTGGAGTTGACCAGTCCGAACCGGGTGTCGGCACGGCGCAGCCCGTCGCCGGTCAACTGGAGCGGCGGGGTGCCGACGCCCGGGTGGTTGTCACCGGTCAGCACGGCCGGCCGGTGGCGCAGCGTGGGGTCGGCGGACAGCGGGAGCAGCGCCTCCGGCCCTCCGCTGACCTGCGCGGTGTCCGACACGGGCCGGGCGGTGACCGGGCCGGGGCGCGGGGTGTCCACCGGTTCGTAGATCTCCACCGAGCGCTGGCGCGGGTACAGGCCCTGGATCTGTACGGGGGTGTCGGGGGCGATCTTCCCGTCCGTGGTCAGCGGCCCGAACGCGGCGACCCGGCGGTAGCCGGACGCCTCCAGGGTGCGCTTGACGGTCTGTGTCGGCACGTATCCGATCTGGTCCGGGTCGAGATCGTTGCGTACGACGACGTCGTACAGGCCCGCCCGGCCCAGGAAGTCGCGCAGCCCCGGTACTTCGGAGCCGGACAGCAGCGCCTGCTCGACGGCGTCCAGGGCGCGCCGTACGCCGGGCGTCCCGAACGGCACGTAGTCGCGCTGCGCCCACCGGGAGCGGGCGAGCACGTCCAGGGGCTGGTCGATGGGGGAGCCCCAGGTGTAGATGCCGTGCGCGGTGGCGGGGACGACGAGGGCGCGGTTGTCGGGGGTGTTCTTCTTGAGCCAGTCGGCGGTCCGCTCCCAGGCGCTCGGCAGCTTCTTGAAGGCGCCGGGCTGGAGGACCGTCCCGTCGAGGAACGGCAGGGCGAGCGCGGGCACGGTCAGCAGCGCGACGACCAGCGGGAGGTGGCGGCGCCCGGGGACGCGCCGGGTACCGCGCCGCTCACCGGCCACTCCGACGAGGTGCGCCAGGCCGAACGCGAGGGCCAGCGCCAGGCCCGGCCCGAACTTGTAGATGTTGCGGAACGGTCGCAGCCAGCCGTCGAGCCAGTCCTGCCACAGCCCGTGGAACGGGCCGCCCAGCGCCCCGGCGTACCCCGTGAGGCAGATCCCGGCCACCACCAGCACCGTCAGCAGCAGCCAGCGCCGCTCCGGCGTGTCCCGGCGGGCCAGCCCGGCCAGGCCGAGCGCGGCGGCCAGCGCCGAGCCGAGGATCGCGGCGGCGCCCGCCGCCATGGTCCAGCCGGCCGGCAGCCAGGGTTCGCCGAAGTTGAGGTAGCCGGTCCAGTTCCCGGCGCCGCGCAGCAATTCGGTCGCCGACATGGTGCCGGTCGTGGTGGTGGCCTGCTCGATGTACGGCATGAAGTTCTCGCCGTACACCCCGAGCAGCAGCAGCGGTACGGCCCACCACGCGGTCGCCAGGACGACGCCCGGTATCCACCACACGAGCAGCGCTCTGCGCCGGGCGCCCGTACGCGACAGTACATACAGCAGGACGGGCAGCAGCGACGCCAGAGTCGATGCTGCGTTGACGCCGCCCATGAAGGGGATGAGCAGCGCGGAGCGGGTGGCGGCCAAGCGCGCCGACGCGCGGTGGTTCGTCAGCGGCAGCAGCACCCAGGGAAGCAGCGCGCCCGGCAGCGCGGCGGCGGACGTGGAGCCGATGACCATGGTGAACGTCGGCCACAGCGCGTACGCGGCGGCGGCGAGCAGCCGGGCCGGGGGCGTGCCGACGCGCAGCCGTTCCGCCAGCCGCAGCGCGCCCCAGAAGGCGGTGGTGACGATCAGCGACATCCACAGCCGCTCGGCGAGCCACACCGGCAGGTGCACGAGGTCCGTCAGCGCGTAGTACGGCAGGGACGGGAACGCGTAGCCGACGTACTGGTCCGTGATGCCGCCGAAGCCCGCCCGGTCGTGCCACAACTGCCCCAGGTCGCTCAGGAACCGCCAGGGGTCGGTGCTCACCCCCAGCTTCGTCTCGAAGGTCATCTTCCCGGCGGAGGGCGCGAGGAAGAGCACGAAGGTGACGGCCCAGAACGCCAGCAGCCAGCGCCGGGACCGCGGCGGTCCGGGCGGCGGCGCGCCCGGCGCGGACGCCGGGGTGCCTCCGGCGTCCGGCGATCCGGGGGAGCTGGACACGAGCGTCTGGGTCATGGCAACCGCCGCAGGATGAGGAGGAGGTTCCAGGTGGCTACTTCGCGTACGCCCGGCAGGCGCGGGATCGTTTCGGCGAGGAACGGCGCGTACCGGGAGCGGGCCGTCACGATCCACACGTCGTCCCGCGCCCTGACCTGGCGCAACGTCCGGCCGACGTGCAGGGCGAACAGGTTCTCGCCCAAGGTGTGCTTGGCGGCCCGGCCGGTACGCCGCCGGTAACGCTCGCGGGCCCGCCGGGCGCCCAGGTAGTGCCAGGGCGCCGTCTCGTGCCCGCCCCAGGGGGACAGCCAGTTGGTGAACGACAGGTAGATCAGGCCGCCGGGCCGGGTGATCCGTACCAGCTCGCTGAGGAAGGTCTGCGGGTCCGCCACGTGCTCCAGGACGTTGGAGGAGAAGCAGATGTCGGCGGTGCCGTCGGCCAGGGGGAGGAGGTAGCCGTCGGCGAGCACCGCGCCACTGGAAGGACCGCCGTGCGCGGCCAGTTCGCGCAGGTCGGGCTCGAAGAGGTAGCCGTGCGCGCCGCGGCGCCGGAACTCCTCGGTGAAGTGTCCGCTGCCGCCGCCGACGTCCGCCACGACCCGGCCCTTCAGCGGCTCGTACCGCTCGATCTGGTCGGCGGCGTCCCGGGCGAGCAGGCCGTAGCAGTGCTCGGGGTCGTGCTGTTCGCGCAGGAAGGCGCGGAAGAGGGTGAGAGATCTGCGCAGGGAAGGGTCCCGCACCTCAGCATCACCGCCCGGCGGGGAGGTCGAGGTGCGCCTCGGCGTACGACTCGGCCGCCACGGCCCGGAAGCCGCGGACCGTGGCGCTCCACCGGAACCGCGCGGCGCGCTGCGCGGCTGCCGCACCCAGCGCCTGCCGGCGCGGACGGCTGAGCGCCAGCGTGCACCAGTGCGCGGCGAAGGAACTCTCGCCGCGCGCCAGCAGCCCGGTCACCCCGTCGTCGACCGAGTCGCGCAGGCCGGGGATGTCGAACCCGACGGCCGGGGTGTGCCGGGCGGCCGCCTCCATGACGACCAGGCCCCAGCCCTCGACCAGCGACGGGTGCAGCAGCAGCCAGGCGCGGCAGAGGAGTTCGTGTTTGTCCTGCTCGCTGATCCGGCCGGTGAAGTGCACGTCGGGACCGGCCATGGCCGTCAGCCGGTGGCGCTCCGGGCCGTCACCGACGATCACCAGCCGGCCGCCGGTGACCGGCCGCACCCGCTCCCACAGGCGCAGCAGCAGATCGACGCGCTTGTACTCGACCAGCCGCCCCATGGCCAGGAACAGCGGCTCCGGCGCCTCGGGGAGCAGCGGCCCCGGCTCCTCCACGCCGTTGTGCACCAGCCGGATACGCTCCCGCTCCACACCGAGCCCGCGCAGCGCGGCGGCGGTCGAGCCCGACACGGCGACCATGAGGTTGCCGCGGTGGGTACCCGCCAGCGCCCAGTGCTCCAGCCGGCGGCCGAGCCGGGCGGCGGGCGCGGGGTAGCGCAGGCCCCACAGGTCCGTGTGGACGTGGTTGACCAGGCACAGCGTGGGTCCGGTGTGCCACAGGGGCGCCAGGTACGGCATCCCGTTGCAGACCTCGACCAGCAGGTCGCACGCGCCGACCCGGCGGCTGAACTGCCGTCGCACCCGCAGAAAGTGACCGGCGTCGCCGCCCGCGGAGACCACCCGGTAGCCGCGGTCGGCGGCGGGGCCGCCGCACAGCAGGGTGACCTCGTGGCCGTGCGCGGTCAGGCCCTCGGCGATGCGGTCGACGAGCAGTTCGGAGCCGCCGGCGGCGGGGTTGCCCAGGTCGCGGCGGGCCAGGAAGACGATGCGGTGGGGGAGTGGGGGTGCGGGGAGGTCGGAGTGTTCGGAGGGGGCGGGGGTGACTGGTGGGGTGGCGCGGGCGGACGTTTCAGGGCGTGCGGGGGGTGCATGGCGTGCGGCGGACAAGGACGGTCGTACGTGCTGGGGCATGTGCGCTCCAACTCGTCTCAGGGTGCGGTACCAGTGGTGTGGGGGGACGTACTGCGTACTGAGTCGTGCGGACCTGCCGGCCTGGGGCTGCGGACGGGGGCGGGGGACGGGGTGCGGGTGCGGGTCTGGTGACGAGGACCGGTAGGGGGGCCGGTGCGGGACCGGTGCTCCGGGGACGGGGACGCGGGTGGGTGAGCTCGATAGTTTTCGCCGCCCTGTTCGATGCGGCTACTCACCGGCGTGACAATTTCCGCCCCGACTCCGCCTGACGCCTCATCACTTCGCGCAGGATCAGCTGAACCGCCGCCTCCCGCGCACCACCAGCACCACCCCGAAAAGCGTCGCCCCGCCGCCCGCCACGGCGGCCGCGAGCGGCGCCGTCTCGCCGACCGTCTTGAGCTTGGTGCTGTCCGCGTCCGCCAGCGCCACCTGCTTGCGCTGGGTGGCGGGTGTGAACTCCAGCCCCGACCCGCGCAGCAGCGTCACCGCGTCGGTGCGCGCGCCGGGCGCCCGCAGCGTCTTGTGCGGCGAGATCGAGGCGTTGATGATCCGGCCGGTGCGCGGCTCGACGACCAGCTCGATCCCGCTGTTCGCGTACCACTCCTCGGCCTGCACCTGGCCCTGCGCGGGCCGCCCGACCAGCCGGCCGGGCACCTGCCGGCTGCCCGTCCTGGTGGGTGCGACGGTCCCCGTGAAGCGATAGCCCTCGTACCCCTGCACGTGCTTGGTGCCGGCGAAGCGGAGCGGGACCGCGGCGCCCAGGGTGTTGTCCCACCAGCGGTAGGTCCGGCGCTGCACGTCGAAGGGGAACTTCAGGTACGCGTCCCCTTCGAAGCGGGTCGGCGCCTCTTTGCAGCAGTGCACCGGGGCGTTGGTGCGACGGTCGGTGACCCACCGTTCCAGCGTCCACTGGAACGCCTTGCGCGGGTCCTTCAGCTCCAGTGTCACCGGGGTGTCGACGGTCGTGGACACGTCCCACACGGCCCGCCCGCTGCGTTCGCTCTCCGCCACGTCCCCCAGTACGTGCCGGGTGATGGTGATCTTCTGCTTGTTCCTGGTGCGCAGCGTCCCGGTGTCGAAGTAGCTGCCGGTGCCGGTGAAGACGGTGGTCACGTCGACGTCCACCGGGGTGCGCTGGGCGCGCGGCGCGACGTACCAGGCGAGCATCGGGGCGAGCACCAGGAGGAAGACGCCGAGGCCCAGCAGGACCAGGGAAAAGGGTGAGGCGGTCTTACGCATACGAGCACTCCTGAGGGCGGCGGGGGCAGTGCACGTGCGGCGTGGCGGTGGTCCGGGTGAACGGGCGGGAACCGTAGGGGAATGCTTGACATGCCGTCAATGCCCCCACACACTCGGCAGGCACCGCGGCCGCCGCGGCCCGGCGCTCCGCCGGCGCGGTAGGGCACCGCGGCCGCCACCGTGCGGTCCCGCGTGCGCCCGAGGCCGTCCGCGGACCGGGCCGGACCGGGCCGGTGCGCCGCGCAACCCTCGACGTACCTGCCACCGAAGGGGCCCGCCGCGCCATGCACAGACTGCTCGCCGCCGTACTGACCTCGCTGGGCGCCGCCGCCCTGGCCTTAGGCGCCTCCCTCGGTATCGTCGCCGCCCTGGACGCCACGCCGGAACAGCCGAACGTGCCCCTGGTGACCTTCGACCGGGCGCCTTAGGGGAGGCCGCAGGCGTGGTGGAGACGGTCCGCTCGGCCTGGCGTGACGTACCCCCGGCGCAGGTGAGGGAGTTCGCCGCGCGCGCTCTGGACGAGGTCCCGGCGCTGGCCCAGTGCATCCTGGCGGAGATCCGCCGCGAATACCCGCAACTTCCCTTGGCGCTGGACGAGTACGGCGAGCCGCGCGCGCTGGTCGGCATCCGGCAGTCGCTGGAGCACTTCGTGGAGCACATGTCCGTCGGCCTGGACAGCCCGCACGTCCACCCGCGCATCTTCCAGGAGTTCGGCCGGGGCGCGGGCATCCAGGGCCGCAGCCTGGACGCCCTGCAAGCCATCTACCGGCTGGGCGTACGGCTGGCCTGGCGGCGGCTGGCCGAGATCGGCCAGCAGGTGGCGATTCCGGCCCCGGCCATGTACGAACTGGCTGAATCGGGCTTCGAGTACCTGGACGGGCTGGTCGCCGAATCGGTACGCGGCTTCGCCGAGGCCGCGGCCCGCCAGGCGGGCGAACGGCTGCGGCACCAACGCCGCCTCATGGACCAGTTGTTCGCGGCCGGGGCACGCGCGCACACGGCCCCCGCGCTCACCGACCGCGCCGCCCGGATCGGCTGGGCGCTGCCCGCGCAGGTCGCCGTGGCCGTACTGCTGCGCCCCGCCCGTGAGTCCGTCGCGCCCGCCGTCGGTACGGACGTCCTCCTGGACATGGAGTGCGAGCGGCCCCGCATGGTGGTGCCGGAGCCGGACGCCGCCGGGCGCCGGGAACTGCTCCAGCGCGCCACGGCGGGGTGGTCGGGCGCGCTCGGCCCGGCCGTACCGCTGGCGCACGCGGCCAAGTCGCTGCGCTGGGCGAACACCGCGGTCGATCTGATCGAGCGGGGCCTGCTGCCCGCCGGGCAGCTTCTGCACTGCACCGATCACACCGAGGCGCTGGTCCTCCTGCCGCCCGAGGAACTCATCGAGGACCTGACCCGGCGGCGGCTGGAGCCCCTGGCGCACTGCGGCCCCACCCATGGACGCCGGCTGGCCGAGACCCTCCTCGCCTGGCTGGAGACGCGCGGCGGCGCGCCCGAGGTGGCTGCCCGGCTCGGCGTCCACCCGCAGACCGTCCGCTACCGGCTGCGCCAGATACGCGAGCTGTGGGGTGACGAGGTGGACGACCCGGACCGCCGCTTCGAACTGGAACTGGTGCTGCGGGCCCGGCGGCTGCGCGGCGAACTCAGTGTGCCGGGCGGCCCGTCCAGCCGTCGCTGAACACCTCGAAGCCGTCCAGCAGCCGGGCCAGCCCGAATTCGAACATGGCGTCCAGCCGCAGCGTCCCCCCGTCGTCCATGTCGTCGATTCCCGCGTACATGGGGAAGGAACCGGACTCCATGATCCGCTCGTACTCCGGCTCCAGCGACGCCATCCACTGGTCCTGGTCCATGCCGGTCTGCTGCTCGGCCTCCAGGTCCTCCTCCAGGGCCACCGCCGTGCCGCGTACGTGGTTGAGCAGCGTCAGGGCCAGCCGCAGCTTGGTCAGCGGGTCGAACTGGGTCGCCGAGCCCATGGTCCACTCGATGAGGGTCATCGCGTGCGGCAACGGCTGCGGGCGGGTGATCGACAGCCACTGGGCGACCCACGGATGCCGCTGGTAGAGCTGCCACTGGAGACGGGCCCCGGCCTCCATCCGCGCGCGCCAGTGCCGCGGCGCCGGGGCGGGCAGTTCGATCTCGGCGAAGGTGGCGTCCGCCATCAGCATGACCAGCTCGTCCTTGTTCGCCACATGACGGTAGAGCGCCATGGAAGAAGCGCCGAACTCGGCGGCCACGCGGCGCATCGACAGGGAGCGCAGCCCTTCGGCGTCGGCGATCCGGACGCCGGCCCGCACGATGCGGTCGCGGCTGAGGCCGGGGGGCTGGTGATCACCGTCGGGGAGGGGGCGGTGGCCGTCGCCGGAGGCGTTGCTGCCGGAAGCGCTGCTGCCGCGCGGCCGGGGCGCGGGCCCACCGTCCGCGCGCGCCCCCGTTTCCGTAGCCGCCTCCGCCACCACCGTGCCCACCCCCGGCACCGCCCTGACCAGGCCCTCCTGGCGCAGCGTGGTGAGGACCTTGGTCGCGGTCGCCATCGCCACCCCCCACTCCTGGGTGATCCGCCGTGTCGACGGCACACGGTCGCCCGCGGCCAGTTCGCCGGTATCGATACGCCGCCGGATCTCGGCGACGATGCGGCGGTACGGCGGGGCGGCCGAAGGGTTCGTCGCGGGGGTGGCGGAAGGGCCCGTGGCGGGGGTGACTGGGCGGTCCATGGTGGCGGCCTCCGGTTCTCCGTACTAGTGCACCAAGGGGCTGCGAGGGTAGCAAGGTCGCGACAGCGCCGGTGGCGGCAGGTGAGGTGCACTAGTGTGATGCACCTCCAATTCCCTTGCAGTGCCTATGGTTTGCACTGTAAGCGCGCCCTGTCTACCTTCCTTGCTATGACGTTTACTCCGTACGCACCTCCTCCGCGCGCCGGGCGCCGCGAGTGGACCGCGCTCGTGGTGCTCCTGCTGCCCTGCCTGCTGGTCTCGATGGACGTCTCGGTGCTCTACTTCGCCGTACCGTTCCTCTCCGCCGAACTCGCGCCCAGCGGCGTCGAACAACTGTGGATCCTCGATGTCTACGGCTTCGTCCTGGCCGGACTCCTGATCACCATGGGCGCGCTCGGCGACCGCATCGGCCGCCGCAAGCTGCTGCTCACCGGCGCCGTCCTGTTCGGCGTCGCCTCGGCCCTGGCCGCCTACGCGCAGAGCGCCGAGATGCTCATCGCCGCCCGCGCGGTGCTCGGCGTCGGCGGCGCCACCCTCATGCCGTCCACCCTGGCCCTGATCCGCAACCTCTTCCACGACGCCGGGCAGCGCGGCAAGGCCGTCGCGATCTGGTCCGGCGGCATGATGGGCGGCATCGCGCTCGGTCCGGTGCTCAGCGGGGTGCTGCTGGAGCACTTCTGGTGGGGCTCGGTCTTCCTGATCAACGCCCCGGCGATGGTGCTGCTGCTCGTGGCCGGGCCCCTGCTGCTGCCCGAGTTCAAGAACCCGGCGGCGGGCCGGTTCGACCTGCCGGGCGCGCTGCTCTCCCTGGCGGCGATGCTCCCGGTCGTCTACGGCGTCAAGGAGATGGCCCGCAACGGCTTCGAGGTGCTGCCCGCACTGGCCGTCGCGGCCGGACTGCTGGTCGCCGCCACGTTCGTACGCCGCCAGCGCACCGCCCGGCACCCGATGCTGGACCTGGAACTCTTCCGCCACCGCGGCTACTCGGGCTCCGTCCTGATGAACCTGCTGGCGATGTTCGCGCTGGTCGGCAGCGCGGTCTTCTTCACCCAGTACCTCCAGTCCGTACGCGGCATGAGCCCGCTGGAGGCCGCCCTGTGGAACGTCGTGCCGACCGTCGTGGTCGGCGGCACGGCCCCGGCCGCCACCGCCCTCGCCCGCCGCGTGGACCGGGCGTTCGTCATCGCCGGCGGCTTCCTGGCCGCCGCGGGAGGGTTCGTGTGGGTGTCCCGGACGGCGGCGGAGACCCCGCTGTGGATCGTGCTCCTGGGCGCCAGTGTCTACGCGGCGGGTCTGGTCATGGTGATGTCGCTCGGCACCGAACTGGCCCTAGGCGTCGCCCCGCCGCAGCGCGCCGGCTCGGCCTCCGCCCTCCTGGAATCCGGCTCCGAACTGGGCGGCGCCCTGGGCCTGGCACTCCTGGGCACCCTCGGCAACGCCGTCTACCGCGGCGACATCGACGGCGTCGTCCCCGGCGGGCTGCCCGCGGGCGCGGCGGACACCGTACGGGAAACCCTGGCCGGAGCTGCGGCAGTCGCGGGAGAACTGCCGGGGCGGGCGGGCGAGGCGCTTCTCACGGCGGCCCGTACGGCGTTCCTCGGCGGTCTGCACGCGGCGATGCTCGGCGCGGCGGCCGTCATGGTCCTGGGCGCGCTGCTGGCGGCGGCGCTGCTCAGGGGTGTACGGACACAGCCTCCGGAGCCGGGGGAGAAGGCGACCGGGTGCGGGCCGGCCGCGGGCGAGCGCGAGTCCGTCGACGCCGCTTCCGTCGACGGCGCCTCCGCCGATACCGCTTCCGTCAGCGCCCCCGTCACCCGAAGCTGACCCGCTCCAGCCAGGAGTCCAGCAGTTCCGCATCACCACCGATCACGATGCCGGGGCTGCGGGCGGGCAGCCGGCGGTAGAGGACCAGCAGCAGGTCGGTCAGCGGACCGCTGACGGTGACGGCGGCCTCCTCGCGCGGCGCGTGGCGCCAGGAGATCGCCGCACCGGTGAGGTCGACCAGCCAGTCGGCCGCCGTCCCCGGTGCCGTGCCGGTGGCCCGGAAGCGCAGCGTGCGGCCGGGGCCGAGAAGTTCCCGCAGCTCCGGGCGGTGATCGAGGGTCTGCGGCTGCGCGGCCAGCTCCAGCCACTCGCCGAAGCAGTCGGCGGCGGTCTCCTCGCCGAGGGTGAACGGCGCGCCCTCGGCCAGGAACGCGTCGGCGCGGTGGATCGCCGTCTCGTTGGCCATCCGGCGGGCGAAGAACGCGGCCGCCGGGCCGAGCTGGGGGAGGGGCACCCAGGCTTCCGCGCTCGGCCCGGCGGTCCGCAGGGTCTCGGCCAGCAGGGCGGCCCCCTCGCCCAGCCAGCCGTCCAGTACGGCCGGGTCCTCGTCGGCGTACGGCGACAGATCACGGAAGTGCCCGTCGGGGGGCGGCCTTTCCGTACCGGTGCGCACGACCTCCTCGACCCAGCGGTGCGCACCGCCCAGATGCCGCAGCAACTGGCCGACGTTCCAGCCGGGGCAGGAGGGCACCGGGGTCCTCAGCCGGGCCGCGCCCCGCACGAGCGACCTCAACAGGTCGGTCTGCTCGACGATTTCGGAGCAGTGGCGGTCGTACGTCGAAGCGTTCATGACGCCACGGTAAGTCCCGCCACTGACAACCGGCTTCGGGTCAGCTGAAGTCCAGGTCCCCCGTCCGCGTCCGCTTCAGCTCGAAGAACTTGTCGTAACCGGCGAGCAGCCGGGCGCCGTCGAAGACGCGTACGGCATCCTCGCCGCGCGGGATCGCCGTCAGCACCGGGCCGAAGAAGGCCACGCCGTCGATGTGGATGGTGGGCGTGCCGACCTCTTCGCCGACCGGGTCCATGCCCTCGTGGTGGCTCTTGCGCAGCGCGTCGTCGTACTCCGTGCTGTCGGCGGCGCCGGCCAGCTCCACGGGCAGGCCCGCCTCGGCGAGCGCCTCCTCGATGACGGTGGCGTAGTCCTCCCGGCTGTCGTTGTGCAGGCGCGTGCCGAGCGCGGTGTACAGGTCGCGCAGTACCTCCTCGCCGTGCTTCTGGGCGGCGGCGATGCACACCCGCACCGGCCCCCACGCCTTGGCCAGCAGTTCCTGGTACTGCTCCGGCAGCCCTTCACGGCCGTCGTTGAGGACGGCCAGGCTCATCACGCGGAAGCGCAGGTCGATGTCGCGGTGGGCCTCCACCTCCAGGATCCAGCGCGAGGTGATCCAGGCGAACGGGCAGAGCGGGTCGAAGTAGAAGTCGACTGTGTGACGGGTGGTGTTCGGGGAAGACGCATTCTGAGCAGTCATGACGCCACGATAGTTCGCTTCACAACTTCCGGCCGGGAGTAAGAGCGGCGGCTTCCGGAGGCGCGGCATCCGGACGGGCGGCTTCCGGGACGCGTCCGCCGGCCGGCGGACGCCGGTTCTCGTCCGCCCGGCTCGCGGCGCTACTCCGGTGTGACGCCCAGCATCCGCTGGAGCAGCTCCTTGAGCAGCGCGCGCTCCGCCACGGACAGCTCGCCGAGCGGCTCGCGCGCGAAGTCCAGCGAGTCGCGCAGTTGCGCCGCCGTCGCCCGGCCCGTCTCGGTGGGGGCGGCCAGCTTGACCCGGCGGTCGGCCGGATCCGGGCGGCGCTCGACCAGGCCGCGGGACTCCAGCCGGTCCACGATCCCGGTCACGTTCGACGGCTCGCACTTCAGGCTCAGGGCTATCCGGCGCATCGGCATCGCCTCGCGGGCGAGGAGGCCGAGAACGCGCGCCTGGGCACCGGTCAGGGAATGCTCGGCCGCCGCGTGCTCGTACTCCTCGTGATAACGGGCCACGACGGTGCCGATCAGCTCGACGACCTCGGCGGTCAGGTGGTCTGCGCGAGGAGTCATGGCACCAGGGTAGCGAATTGCTTGACAACATGAAATATCTAGGAGCATGGTTGTTTCAGCACCTGAAGCATTTCGAGGAGGAGCAGCCCATGTCCGCACTCCCCACGTCCGCCCGCGAATGGCATCTCGTCGCCCGTCCGCACGGCTGGCCGAAGCCGGAGGACTTCGCGCTGCGCGAGGCCGCGGTCCCCGAGCCCGGCGAGGGGCAGCTCCTCGTCCGCAACCTGTACTTCTCCGTCGACCCGTACATGCGCGGCCGGATGAACGACGTGAAGTCCTACAGCCCGCCCTTCAAGCTGGACGAGCCGATGGAGGGCGGCGCGGTCGGCGAGGTCGTCGCCTCCAACGCCGACGGCTTCGCGGTCGGTGACCACGTCCTGCACTTCAAGGGCTGGCGCGAGTACGCCGTGGTGGACGCCGCCAAGATCGCCAAGGTGGACGGTTCGCTGGCGCCCCTCTCCGCCTACCTGGGCGTGCTCGGCATGCCGGGCCTGACGGCCTACGCGGGCCTGCTGGAGGTCGCCTCCTTCAAGGAGGGCGACGCCGTCTTCGTGTCCGGCGCGGCCGGCGCGGTCGGCAGCGAGGTCGGCCAGATCGCCAAGCTCAAGGGCGCTTCGCGCGTCATCGGCAGCGCGGGCTCCGACGAGAAGGTCAAGCTGCTGACGGAGGAGTACGGCTTCGACGCCGCCTTCAACTACAAGTCCGACCGGTCTGTCAAGGAGCAGCTCAGGGACGCCGCCCCCGACGGCATCGACGTCTACTTCGACAACGTCGGCGGCGACCACCTGGAAGCCGCCATCGACTCGCTGAACCTGCACGGCCGGGTCGCCGTCTGCGGCATGATCTCGCAGTACAACGCCACCGAGCCGACCCCGGCGCCGCGCAACCTCGCGCTGGTCATCGGCAAGCGGCTGCGCATCCAGGGCATGCTCGTCGCCGACCACTCCCACCTCCAGGAGCAGTTCGTCTCCGAGGTCTCGGCCTGGGTGCGCTCGGGAGAGCTGAAGTTCAGCGAGACGAAGGTCGCCGGCATCGAGAACGGTTTCGAGGCGTTTCTCGGCCTGCTGCGCGGTGACAACACCGGCAAGATGATCGTCGATCTCACGGACTGACCCCTTACGGAGCCGGTTCCGCCGGGCCACTAGGCTCGGCCCCAAGCCGTCGCGATCGTGGGCGCGAGTCGCGGCGAACCACAGGAGGATCTCTATGTCCATCCAGCCCGTAGATGTCGTCTACACCGCCGTCGCCACCGCGGAGAACGGCCGGGACGGCCGCGTCGCCAGCGACGACGGCAAGCTGGACGTCGTCGTCAACCCGCCCAAGGAGCAGGGTGGCAGCGGCGCCGGCACCAACCCCGAGCAGCTCTTCGCAGCCGGCTACAGCGCCTGCTTCCAGGGCGCGCTCAGCGTCGTCGCCCGCCAGGAGAAGGCGGACGTCTCCGGCTCCCGGGTGACCGCCAAGGTCGGCATCGGCAAGACCCCGTCCGGCGGCTTCGGCCTCACGGTCGAGATCAACGCCACCATCCCGAACGTGGACGAGGCCACCGCCAAGGACCTGGTCGAAAAGGCCCACCAGGTGTGCCCGTACTCGAACGCCACCCGCGGCAACATCGACGTCAAGCTCAGCGTCGGCTGACGGCTGGTGTCGATCGGTCGGCGTCGATCGACCGGCAGCCGGGCGTCGACCGGCAGTTGACGTTCGGGTGTCGACCGGCGGTCGGGCATCGGCTGGCGACTGGGTGTCCGGCGACGGTTGGCCGTCGGCCGTCGGCTGACGCGAGGCTTCGGGCTGAGGGCCGCACTCCTGGAGGGGGTGCGGCCCTTGGTCGTTCCTGCTTCGGCCTGGACTTGGTGGGGTCGCTGCCGTACGTGCGTGTCGCGAGTGCTTCGGCAGAGGGTTGGCAGGCGGCCCTCGATCTCATCGCGGAGAGGGGCTGGCGGCGCCGGCGCTCCGAGGGGGAGACGGTGCTCCCCGTGCCCCGGGCGGAGTCTGTGCTGTCCCGCCCCGCGGGTGCGTACGCCGAGTGCCCGGAGCTGCGGGTGCGGATGACTGCCGAGGTGTTGGCGATCTTCCGATCCCGCGCCGACGACGAGGTCGACTTCGTCGTCGACCTGCGGGAGTTGCAGGGCCGGAAGCGGCTTGGGGTGTTCCGTGGCTTCCTTCGGGAGATAGGGCGGTGGCTGCGCAAGCCCGTGCCGATGGACCCGGCAGGCGACTACGGCCATCCGGTGCTCGGCTTCGACGTCGAGACCGATCGAGTCGTTCTCCTCGCAGACCCGCAGGTCAGGTGACTGAGGCCGGCGGCTGCGGGCCGCAGGAGGTCCCGTCACGGAGTGTCGCGGGCGGGACGTCGGCTTGGGCCAGCGAGGCAGGGGAGGGCTTGGGTGCGGCGTTTTCCCTGGGCGACCGACCTGTCGTAGGAGGAGGTCAGGTCCTGAAGGCGGGGGTGGCCAGGCCGAGGAAGGCGCCGGTGTCACCGATGCCGTTGATCGCCGGCCGCGTGCATCCTCTGCTCGTCCCCGTCCGGCCGTCCCACGGCAGCGATCGATCGCCCCATCCGCATGATGAGCGGCCTTCCGATCTGCGGAAAGGCCGCTGGTCATGCTCTTGGCCGGCGGCCAGCCGATGCTTATGGAGCCGGGGACATCACCTCTGGGCCACGCGTCCGGCGGGGAGAGAGTCATGCCTGCTCCGGGGTCGGGAGCCCCTTTGTGGGCTGCCGGTGGAGAAGGGCTGAAGGGGCTGGATGGGATGGATGGGCTGGATGGGCTGGGGGGCTACCCCGGGGAGGTGGTCTGCTCGGAGCGGCCTGCCCCGTGGGCTGCTCCTTCGAGGGCGGCTTGCGTGGGAGAGTGGACGGTCTGCTGCGGGGGCGCCTGGCCTGGGTGTCGGTCTGCCCTGAGGGTGGTCTGTCCCCGGGGCCCCGAGAGGTGATCTGTCCCGGGGCCCCGAGGGGTGGCCTGTCCCGAGGGGAGTCCCCGAGGGGCGGTTTGTCCCGGGGGAGTCCCCAAGGGGTGGCCTGCCGCCGGAAAGTCTCCGAGGGGTGGCCTGTCCCAGGGGAGTCACCTGAAGGGTGGCCTGTCCTAGGGGAGTCACCTGAAGGGCGGTCTGTCTCGGGAACTGCCCCCGGGCACGGTCTGTCTCAGGAACTGGCCCCCGGGGCGGCCTGTCCAGAATCTGTCCCCCGAGGGGCGGCCTCTGTCGGGGCTTCTCCCGGGGGCTTCTGCCCTGGGGCGGCCTTCCCCGGGCGGCCTCCCCTGGGTGATCTACCCGGGCGCCGGTCTCCCCGGAGTGCTCCGGAGGGGGCGGGCTGTCTTGGAGCGGCCTGCCCAGGAGCGGTTCCCTGGGCGCCCCGAGAGGCGTTCCGCGGCCCCAGGGGCAACCCGCCCCAGGGCCGGAGCGGCGCCCACCCGGTGTCAGGTTCGCGCCAATGCCGTAAACGCTCTGGGGTGTCGTGCGGGCGATGGCTAACGTGGTGGCGCGAGGCGTCCGAGGGGTCGAGTGACGGGCGGGCCGAGCGGTGTACCACCGCCTGCCGTCACCCCTATCGGACTCTCCTGTGACGCAGGCCACTCTCGCGCCGTCTTGACGGCGGAGTCGTGTAATCGATTACGTAAGCCCACACGAAATCGATTACACGCCGTTGTGCGATCGAGACGCCCTGCGCCGTGGTGTCCTCGACCTGCCTGCGCGGACCTGCATGGAAGGGCTGGGGCGGGATGGCGAAGATCAAGGATGTGGCCGAGCGGGCCGGGGTGTCCGTGGCGACCGTCTCCCGGGTGCTGAACGGGCGGAGTCCGGTGGCCGAGACGCGTGAGCGGGTGCTCGCCGCCGTCGAGGAGCTGGGGTACCGGCCCAACAACGTCGCCCGCGCCCTGCGCACCGCCCGTACCGGCACGCTCGGACTGGTCATCAGCGACCTGACCAACCCGTTCTTCACCGAGCTGGCCGACGCCGTCGAGGACGCCGCGCGCGGCCTCGGCTACAGCCTGATCATCGGCAACGCCGCCGAACGCACCGCTCAGCAGGACGACTACATCCGTACGCTGCTGGACCGCCGTATCGACGGCCTGCTGGTCAGCTCGGCCGGTGCCGGCTCCGCGATGCTGCGCGAGGTCGTCGCCTCCGGCACGCCGCTGGTGCTGCTGGACCGGATCGTGCCGGGCGTCGACGCGCCGTGCGTACGGGCCGACGGCGCCGCGGCGCTCACCGACCTGGCCGCCCACCTCGCCGCCCTCGGCCGGCGGCGCCCCGCGGTCATCGTGGCTCCGGCCGGTACGCCGACCGGCGACGAGCGGCTGGAACTCTTCCGTACGGCGCTGGCCGCGCACGGCATAGCGCTGCCGGACGAGCGCGTCGGCTCCACGCCCGACCTCCAGCCCACCGGCGGCCGCGCGGTGATGCGCCGCCTCCTGGACCTGCCCGAGCCGCCCGACGCCGTACTGGCCACCGACAACCTGATGGCGCTCGGCGCGATGGACGAGATCCGCGCGCGCGGGCTGCGCGTCCCCGACGACATGGCGCTGGTCGTGTACGACGACGTGCCCTGGTTCGCACACACCGACCCGCCGCTCACCGCCATCGCGCAGCCCACCCGCGAGCTGGGCCGGGCCGCCCTGCACACCCTGCTGGAACGGATCGAGGGGCGCGCGCCCGGCTCCGTGCTGCTGCCGGCCCGCCTCGTCACCCGCCGCTCCTGCGGCGAACCGGGCACCACCCGCGAGGAAACCCAAGAGGAGGAGGGCAGCGCATGACCGACGTCAACGACGACGTTCGGGACGACGCACCGGCCGGCCGCGAACTGCTGCGCATGGAGGGGGTGACGAAGTCGTTCCCCGGCGTGCGCGCGCTGGACGGCGTGGACTTGAGCCTGCGCGCGGGCGAGGTGCACGTCCTGCTCGGCGAGAACGGCGCGGGCAAGAGCACCCTGATCAAGATGCTCTCCGGCGCCCACCGCCCCGACGCGGGCCGCATCCTCGTGGCCGACGGTCCAGGCCCGATCGGTGGCCCCGGTGGATCCGGCGGCCCCGGCGGCCCTGGCGAACACAACGGTCCCGGTGGGCCCGGCGACCACAGCAGAACCGTAGGCCACGTCAGCAACGGCGGCCTCAGCCGTCCCGGCGATCACGTCGGCCCCGGTGCCCCCGACACCACTCCAGCCCCCGGCACCTCACGCGCCACCCCTCCCGACGCTCTCCACGAGGTGCACATCCGCACCGCGCAGGACGCCGAACGGCTCGGTATCGCCACCATCTACCAGGAGTTCAATCTCGTCCCCCGCCTGACCGTCGCGGAGAACATCTTCCTGGGCCGGCAGCCCCGCACCGCGCTCCGTCTGATCGACAAGAAGGCCATGCGGGCGCGCGCCGCCGAACTGCTGCGCCGGGTACGCCTGGACGTCTCCCCGGACACCCCGGTCGCCGAACTGGGCATCGCCCGGCTCCAGATGGTCGAGATCGCCAAGGCGCTGAGCCTGCGCGCCCGCGTCCTGATCATGGACGAGCCGACCGCCGTTCTGACCTCCGAGGAGGTCGATACCCTCTTCACCATCGTGCGCGAACTGCGCGCCGGCGGCGTGGGGATCATCTTCATCACCCACCACCTGGAGGAGATCCGCGCCCTCGGCGACCGCGTCACCGTACTGCGCGACGGCCGCTCGGTCGCCGAGGTGCCGGCCGGTACGGACGAGGACGAGCTGATCCGCCTGATGGTGGGCCGGGACATCGCCGAGCAGTACCCGCGGCAGCGCCCGGACGAGCCCGGCGCGCCGCTGCTGCGCGTCCGCGGCCTGACACGGCACGGCCTCAACGGCACGCCCGTCTTCGAGGACATCGGCTTCGAGGTGCGGGCCGGTGAGGTCGTCGGCCTCGCGGGCCTGGTCGGCGCCGGCCGTACCGAGGTCGCGCGGGCGGTCTTCGGCGTGGATCACTACGACGCCGGGAGCGTCGAGGTCGACGGGCAGGTGCTGGCCCCCGGCGACGTACGGGCCGCGATGCGCGCCGGGCTCGGCCTGGTCCCCGAGGACCGCAAGGGCCAGGGGCTGGTCCTGGACGCCTCGCTCCAGGACAACCTGACGCTGGCCCGGCTGGACCGCGACACCCGCGGCGGCCTGGTCGACCGGCGCGGCCAGCGGCGCGCTGCCGCTGAGGTGGCCGCCCGGCTGAAGGTACGGATGAGCGGCCTGGGGCAGCACGCCCGGACCCTGTCCGGCGGCAACCAGCAGAAGGTCGTCATCGGCAAGTGGCTGCTGGCCGACACCCGGCTGCTGATCCTGGACGAGCCGACGCGCGGCATCGACGTGGGCGCGAAGGTCGAGATCTACCAGCTCGTCAACGAGCTGACGGCAGCCGGCCGCGCGGTGCTGATGATCTCCAGCGACCTGCCCGAGGTGCTCGGTATGAGCGACCGGGTGCTGGTCATGGCCCAGGGGCGGCTCGCCGGTGAACTCTCCGGCGACGAGGCGACGCAGGACGCGGTGATGGAACTGGCGGTGCGGTCCGACGCCGACGCGTCCGGACCGCACGGGACGGCACCGCACGGGACGGCGTCGCGCACGTCACCGCACCCGACGACGAACGAGAGCGCGAAGGAGGGCTCCGATGTCCGCTGATGTGAAGACGGGAGCGGCCGCCGAGGCGGTCGGCACCGCCCCGCCCGACGACGGCTTCGGCCCCTGGTTCACCCGGGCGGTCCTGAAGAACGGCCCGCTGGGCGGCCTGATCGCCCTGATCGTGGTCATGGCGATCCTGTCCGGGGACTTCCTGAACGGGCAGAACCTCCTCAACGTCGGCGTCCAGGCGTCCGTCACCGCCATCCTCGCCTTCGGCGTCACCTTCGTGATCGTCTCGGCCGGCATCGACCTGTCGGTCGGCTCGGTGGCCGCCCTCAGCGCCACCGTGGTCGCCTGGGCCGCGACCGACGCGGGCCTGCCGGTGTGGGCCGCCGTCCTGCTGGGGCTCGCGCTCGGCGCGGCGGCCGGCCTGGTCTCCGGCGCGCTGGTCGCGTACGGGAAGCTGCCCGCCTTCATCGCCACCCTCGCGATGCTCTCCGTCGGCCGCGGCCTCGCTCTGGTGATCACCGGCGGTACGCCGATCGCCTTCCCCGCCTCGGTCAGCAAGCTGGGGGACACGCTGGGCGGCTGGCTGCCCGTCCCGGTCCTGGTCATGATCGCGATGGGGCTCGTGGCGGCGCTGGTCCTCAACCGGACGTACGCGGGCCGCGCGATGTTCGCGATCGGCGGCAACGAGGAGGCCGCCCGGCTCTCCGGCATCGACGTCAAGCGCCGCAAGCTGGTGATCTACGCGATGTCCGGACTGTTCGCGGCGGTCGCGGGCATCGTCCTCGCGGCCCGGCTGACCTCCGCCCAGCCGCAGGCCGCCGTCGGCTACGAACTCGACGCCATCGCCGCCGTCGTGATCGGCGGCGCCAGCCTCTCCGGCGGCTCCGGCAAGGCGTCCGGCACCCTCATCGGCGCCCTGATCCTCGCCGTGCTGCGCAACGGCCTGAACCTGCTGAGCGTCTCGGCGTTCTGGCAGCAGGTGGCCACCGGTCTGGTCATCGCGCTGGCGGTGCTCCTGGACACGCTGCGGCGCCGGAGCGCGCGATGAGGTGGCCCAGGGGACCGCTCGACGGCGGTACGCCCAGGACGGGTACGTACAGGACGGGTACGCCCGGGAAGGGTACGTCCGGCAGGGCCGCGTCCGGTGGGGGTACGGGCTCGTTCCGCGAGCGGCGTACGGAGCCGCTCGACAGCGGTACGCCCGGCAGGGGCACCGACTCGCTCCGCAGGCGTACGGGCCTGCTCGGCGCGGCTGTCCTGGCCGGTGCCCTCGCCCTGTCCGGCTGCGACCGCGGCGGCGACACCGACCTGGGCCTGGCCCTCTCCACCCTGAACAACCCGTTCTTCGTCGCCGTCCGTGAGGGCGCGCAGGCCGAGGCGGACCGGCGCGGCCTGCACATCAACATCACCGACGCGCAGAACGACCCGATGCAGCAGATCAACCAGATGGAGACGTTCACCAGCCAGGACGTCAAGGCGGCGATCATCAACCCGGTGGACTCCGACGCCGCCGTGCCGGCCGTCGGGGTCGCCAACCGGGCGGACGTGCCGGTGATCTCCCTGGACCGCGGCGTCAACGGCGGCCGGGTCGGCTCGGCCATCGCCTCCGACAACGTCGCGGGAGGCCGGCTCGCCGCGAAGACGCTGGCCGAGTCCCTCGGCGGCAAGGGCAAGGTGGCCTTCCTGGAGGGCCAGCCCGGCACCTCGGCCGCCCGGGAGCGCGGGCAGGGCTTCGAGGAGGGCATCAAGGCGTACCCGGGCATCCAGGTGGTGGCGCGGCAGCCCGCCGACTTCGACCGGGCCAAGGGCATGGACGTGATGTCCAATATGCTCCAAGTACACCGGGACATCGGCGGCGTCTTCGCGGCCAACGACGAGATGGCGCTCGGCGCCGCCAAGTCGCTGGGCGCCCGGGCGGGCAAGGACGTGAAGATCGTGGCGTTCGACGGGACGCCGGAGGGCGTCGCGGCGGTACGCGGCGGGACGCTGACCGCCACGGTCGCCCAGCAGCCCAAGCTGCTGGGCAGGCAGGCCGTGGCGCAGGCGCTCAGGGCGGCGCGCGGCGAGCGGCTGCCGAAGCAGGTGAAGGTGCCGGTGGTCCTGGTGACCGGCAAGAACGCGGCGGAATTCGATGGGTGAGAAGCAGATGTACGACGTACTGGTAGTGGGCTCGGCCAACGCGGACCTGACGGTCCGGGTGGCGCGGCGGCCCGGCGCGGGCGAGACCGTGCACGGCTCCGACCTGGTCGAGTCGGCGGGCGGCAAGGGCGCCAACCAGGCGGCCGCCGCCGCCCGGCTCGGCGGCCGGGTCGGCCTGCTGGCCCGGGTCGGCGACGACGCGTACGGCGAACTGCTGCTGGACGCGCAGCGCGCCGCGGGCACGGACGTCGCGCACGTGATTGTCGAGTCCGGCACCCGCACCGGCACCGCGATGATCATCGTGGGGCCGGACGGCGACAACAGCATCGTCGTCTCCCCGGGCGCCAACGCGGCGCTCACCCCCGCGGACGTGGCGGCCGCCCGCGACGTCATCGCCGCGTCCGCCGCCGTCTCCCTCCAGTTGGAGGTGCCCGTGGAGACGGTACGGGCCGCCGCCGCCACGGCCACGGAGACCGGCACCCGGGTCGTCCTCAACCCGTCCCCCACCCCCGACAGCCTCGACCCGGAGCTGCTCGCCGCCGCCGACCCCCTCGTGGTCAACGAGCACGAGGCGCAGCAGCTCGCGGGCCGCACCGAAGGCACCCCGGAGGACTGGGCCCGGGCGCTGCGCGAGCAGGGCGCCCGCTCGGTCGTGGTCACCCTCGGCGGCGACGGCGCGCTGGTCGTGGACGGCGAGGGCGGCACCGGCCGGGTCCCCGGCGTGAAGGTCGAGGCCGTCGACACCACGGGCGCGGGCGACGCGTTCACCGGCGCCCTCGCGACCCGCCTGGCCGGCGGCGCCTCCCTCACGGACGCCGCCCGCTTCGCCGTACGGGTGGGCGCCGCGGCCGTCACCAAGCCGGGCGCCCAGCCGTCCTACCCGACGCTGGACGAACTGCCGTCCTGACCGGCGGGCACGGCCGCGGGGACGCGGGCGGGGCGGCCGTACGCAGGCCGTCCCGCCCGCGCCCGCTCACCTGTGGTGCCTCGTCAGCGATGTGGAGCCGCCTTCCGCAGACCGCCGCCGGACGTTGTCCCGGTCACGGATCACCGGTCGTTCACCCGCTCCCGTATGCCTTCCGCACCCGCCGCCACATGCCCGGCGGCCCGGCCCACCTCGGCCACGGCCGGCCCGGCCTCGTCGGCCAGGCGCGCGAGGCCTGTCCCGTCCGCCGCCCAGATGCCGCTGTACCCGCAGGCCACGCTCTCGCTCCCCGGGCCGACGCCGTTGGCGAGCAGTACGTCGAGCCCGGTGTCCCGCGCCTTGGCGGCGTACTGCTCCGTGCGCTCCACCGAGTCGTGGAACGAGCTGGCCAGATACACCTGGCAGCCGTCGGCCGCGGCCTGCTCCGCCACCTCGGGGAAGGCGTTGTCGTAACAGGTGGCGAGGGCGAACTTCAGGCCGCGGAAGGTGAACCGGCCGCCCGCGTCCGTCCCCGCCGTGAACAGGCCGTTCTCCCGGCCGTACAGGTGGTGCTTGTCGTAGCGGGTCAGCAGCGCGCCGTCCGGTCCGTACACGAACGAAGCGATGGTCATGCCGTCCGCCGTCCCCGCCGGGCCACGGCCCGGGCCGTTGACCACCGCGGCGACGCCCGCCGTCCGGCACGCGTCCTGGACGGGGGCCAGCCGCGGGTCGTCCGGCGCGAGGGCGTACCGCTCCGGGGCGGCGGCTATCGCGTCGAGCTCGTAGTTGGTCAGGGCCAGCTCGGCGAAGACGACCAGCTCGGCGCCGCGGCCGGCGGCCTCGGCGAGCAGAGTGGCCATCCGCGCCGCGTTGCCCTCGATGTCCCGGGACGCGGACGGGAATTGCGCTGCTGCGACGATCATTTCTCCATGATGCCCGGTGCCACTGACAACGCGGCGGCCAGGAGGCTCCGCACCTGCCCGGTGATGGCCGTCCGGTTCCGTACGAAGTCGGGATCGGTGACCGTGCCGGTCGCCGGATCGGTGTTCCCGGCGCCGAACTGGAGGACCGGCGTGTGCAGATGGCCGCCCGGCACCTTCAGCTTCAGCGCGTCCCGCAGCAGCGTCGCCCGGTAGCCGATCTCGTTGGACAGGTAGTCACCGCCGCCGCCCGCGCGGGCCGTGGAGCCCGGCGTCGGCCCGTCCGGCCGCTCGACGGGTGCCCCGCCGCCCGCCGGGATCTCGGTCACCTCCGTGTTGTCCCGTACCGGGAACGGCCCGGTGGCGGTGGTGGTGAGCTGCGCGTACGGGAGGGTCGTGGTGGTCCACTGCGGCTGCGGCCGTACGGTCGGCACGCCCTTCGGCACGGGCACCGTCCCGGTACGGGACACGCGCGCGTTGTCCGGATAGCCGCCCCGCCAGGCGCCGTTCGTCCGCTCCAGGTCGAACCGCCCCGGCCGTCCCTGGCTGACGGTGGTGAACAGGTCCACCTGCCGCGGCCCGCGCCGGAAGTGCGGCAGCAGTGTCCGCTCCACCGTGCCCGCCGCGAAGTCCGCCCACCGTACGGGGAAGACGGCGGCCTCGATCCGCGCGAGCCGCCCGGAGGACGTACGGACCGTCGTACCGTCCAGCGCGAGCGCCGCGGCCCCCGACGGATTGCTGCGGCGGGCGTCCGCGTCCAGCTGGAAGGGGTCGAAGCCGGTCACGACGACGCGCAGGGTCCGCTTCCCGGCGTGCCCGCCGCCGGGCAGGTCGATCGAGTCCTGCCCCCGCGACCCGCGCTCCAGCGCCCCCGCCAGTGTGTTCCGTTGGCCAACGGTCAACCGGAACGGCGGTTTCCACTCGCGCAGCGCCTCGGTCATGCCCAGCCGCGCCCAGTACAGCGGCCGGTCGTCGTCCCGGCTCAGGTCGCCGCCCTGCGGCCCTCGCCCCTGGACGCGGTCCACCGCGCGTCGCCACAGGCCGCGTCCGGCCTCCGTGACGTACCGTTTCGCCGCCCCGTACGAGTGCACCCGTGCGAGCCCGTCGCCGAACGTCCCGGCCACGTCGGCGAACCCGCTGCGCCGCAGGATCTCCTGCGGCGCGCGCTGCGACAGCCGCTGCGCCTCGACGGTCGGTGCGGCCGACGCCGGCCGGGAGGTGGCGGCGGCGGGGGAGGCCGCTGTGGCGGAAGGGGCGGTGAGGGCGAGCGGGGCCGCGGTCAGCAGCGCGGCGCCGAGCACACCCATCCTGGTGCGTATGCGTCTCATGGGGTGAGTAAAGCGGCGCCGTACCGTGCGCGGAAGGGGTTGATCCTCTTCCTTCCCGCGCGGACCGGCCGCCGTCAGCCCTCGACCGCACCCTCGCCGGCCGCCGGAGCGCCACCCTCCCCGTCGGCCGCCCCGAGCAGCGACAGGAAGTCCCCGAACGCCGCCGGCATGTCCACCTCCGCCGGGTCCAGCAGCCACTGCAACTGGAGGCCGTCCATCACGGCGGCCAGCAGCGGCGCGGCCCGCTCCGGTGTCAGCCCGCCCGGCAGCCGGTCGCCGTACTCCGCCCGCAGCACTCCGGCCAGCGCCTCCCGCACCCGCCGGAACCGCCGCTCGAAGAAGTCACGGGCCGGGTGGTCCTCGGTGACACTGTCCCCGGCCAGGACCGTGTACGTCTGGACGACCCCGGGCCGCCCGGCGTTGTACTCGACCAGCCCGGCGAGGGTGTCCGTGCGCCAGGCGCCGGTGGCCGCCGCCGCGGCCGTGTCCCAGCGGTCGCGCGCCTCCAGGACGCCGACCAGCAGCAGTTCCTTGCTGGGGAAGTGGTGCAGCAGGCCCTGCTGGGTCAGTCCGGCGCGCTCGGCGACGGCGGCGAGTGACGTACCGCGATAGCCGCGCTCGGCGATCAGCTCCATGGCGGCCTGGAGGATCGCCTCGCGCCGCTCCGCGCGCTGTGCCTCGCGTCCACCGCCGCTCCGGCGGCCGCCCGGCCGTACCTGGTCCCGTGCAGTCACCGGGCGAGCGTAACCCCGCCTGCCCCGGTCATAAGGTAACCAGAAGATAACAGTACCTACCACTTGCCAGGCGAACCGGTCACAATCGGGCTCAGGGGCCCGGAGCCGCTCGTCACGCCAGGGAGAGCCGTATGACCGACCACCGAAGCGCCCACACCGCGGCAGCCGCCGTGGCCGTCGAGGAGGCCCTCGGGAAGCTGGACCTCGACACCAAGGCCGGGCTGCTGTCCGGGCAGGACGTCTGGACGCTGCCCGCCGTACCGGAGATCGGGCTGAGGTCCCTGGTCATGTCGGACGGACCGATCGGCGTGCGCGGCCAGGGATGGGGTGCGGAGGATCCGTCCGTCGCCCTGCCCAGCCCCACCGCGCTGGCCGCCACCTGGGACCGGGAGCTGGCGCGCCGCGCGGGCCGGCTGCTCGCCCAGGAGGCGCGCCGCAAGGGCGTGCACGTCCTGCTGGCCCCCACCGTCAACCTGCACCGCTCCCCGCTCGGCGGCCGCCATTTCGAGTGCTTCTCCGAGGACCCGTACCTGACCGGTGTGATCGGCGCGGGGTACGTCGCCGGGGTCCAGGACGGCGGGGTGGGGGCGACCGTCAAGCACTTCGTGGGCAACGACGCCGAGACCGAGCGCTTCACCGTCGACAACCGGATCGCTCCCCGGCCGCTGCGCGAGCTGTACCTGGCGCCCTTCGAGCACATCGTCGAAACCGCCCGGCCCTGGGCCGTCATGACGGCCTACAACCAGGTCAACGGCGTGACGATGACCGAACACCGCGAGCTGGTCGACGGCGTCCTGCGAGGCGGGTGGGGCTTCGACGGGGTCAACGTCTCCGACTGGACGGCGGCCCGCGACACGGTACGCGCGCTGCGTGGCGGCCTGGACCTCGCGATGCCGGGGCCGCACACGGTCTTCGGCGCACCGCTCGCGGCGGCCGTCCGGGACGGGCGGGTGACGGAGGACGAGGTGGACGACGCGGTGCGCCGCGTGCTCCTGCTCGCCGCCCGCACGGACTGCCTGGAGGGCGTCCCGGCCGCCGTCGCCCCCGAGGACGTACCGCGGCACATCGACGGCCGCGCACTGGCCCGCGAGATCGCCCGCCGCGCCTTCGTCCTCGTACGCAACGAACCGGTCGCACGCGATGAACCGGTCGCACGCGACGAACCGGCCGTACGCGACGAGCCCGCACCCACCCGGAACGACACCCCGCCCCGCGCCCTCCCCCTCACCCCCCACTCCCTCCGCAAGCTCGCCGTCATCGGTGCCGCGGCCAAGGACGCCCGGGTGCTGGGCGGCGGCTCCGCCACCGTCTTCCCCGAGCGGATCGTCTCCCCGCTGGAGGGCCTGCGCGCCGCCCTGCCGGACACCGACGTCACCTTCTCGGCCGGCGCCGACCCCCGCACGAAGGTCCCGCACGCCCGCGCGGGCTTCGAGCTGTGCGCCCGTTACTACGGCGCGGACGGCGCGCTGCTCGCCGAACAGCCGCAGTTCGACGGCAAGGTGCAGGCCATGGGCCGGTTCCCGGACGGTGTCACACAGCGCAACCTGCACACTGTGGAGCTGGCGGGCACGTTCACCCCGCAGGCCGACGGCGCGCACACCTTCGCCGTCTCCGGCACCGGCGAGCTCCGGCTGACCGTCGGCGGCCGGGTGCTGTTCGACGCCCCCTGTGCCCCGGACACGGACGACCCGTTCGAGGCGTTCATGAACCCCGCCGAGCACCGCGTGCAGGCGGAGCTGACGGCCGGACAGACCCTGCACGTGGCGCTGCGGTTCGTCCCGCGCGGCACCGGTCTCGGCGCCGACCTGCCCGTACTGACCTTCGCGCTCGGCCACGCGGAGCCGCGGCCCGACCCGGACGCGGAGATCGAGGAGGCGGTACGGGCCGCCGCGGCGGCGGACGCCGTGGTCGTGGTCGTGGCGACCACCGAGGAGACCGAGTCGGAGGGCTTCGACCGTACGGGCCTGGCCCTGCCGGGGCGCCAGGACGAGCTGGTCTCGCGGGTGGCCGCCGCCAACCCGTACACCGTCGTGGTCGTCAACGCGGGTTCCCCGGTGGAGCTGCCCTGGCGCGCGGAGGTGCCCGCCGTCCTGCTCGGCTGGTTCCCCGGGCAGGAGGCGGGAGCCGCACTGGCCGACGTCCTGCTGGGGACGCACGAGCCGGGCGGCCGCCTGCCGACCACCTGGCCCGCCTGCCTGGCGGACGCCCCGGTCACCCAGGTCACCCCGGCCGACGGCCGGATCGCGTACGAGGAGGGCGTCTTCATCGGCTACCGGGCCTGGCAGCGCCGGGCCCGCGAGGAGGCGGGCCCGGCACCGGCGTACCCCTTCGGGCACGGACTGGGCTACACCGACTGGAGTTACGAGTCCCTGGAGGCGACCCCGGCCCGCGCCCGGGTCCGGGTGCGCAACACCGGCACCCGCCACGGCCGTGAGGTCGTACAGGTCTACCTCGCGCCCCTGGACCGGGTCGCGGGCCTGGCGCCCGCGGACCGCCCGGACCGCTGGCTGGCCGGGTTCGCGACGGTGGAGGCGGCCCCGGGCGAGACGGCCGAGGCCGAGATCGTGCTGCCGCGCCGTGCCTTCGAGATCTGGGACGAGGCGGCCGGTGCCCGCCGTTTCGTGGACGGTACGTACGCGATCGAGGCGGCCCGCAGTGTCACCGACCGGCGGCTGGCCGCGCAGATCACCGTGGCCTGACCGCGCGGGTCACGACGGTCCGACCGCGCGGGCCACCACGCTCCGGTTGCGCGGGGCGCGACGGCCTGCCCGCGCGGCGCCCGCGGCACCTCAGCCCCCGGCCCGTACCTCCACGTCGCCCCCGTCGCTGTGCACCTTGATCTTGTGCGGCGACTTGTTGTCCACGGTGCCGGTGACCCGGCGGTTGCCACCGTCCGTGGTGGCGTCCACCGCGTAACGGCCCTGCGGGACCCGGACCGTGACCGCGCCGCCGCTGCTCCGGCCGTCCACCCGGTCCGGCACACCGGTGAAGCGGGCGTCGATCTCGCCGCCGTCGGTGTCCGCCGTCGCCTGCTTCGCCGTGCAGTCCCGCAGGTCGATGTCGCCGCCGTGGGTCTTCGCGTCGACGGCCCCCGAGGCGCCCTCGACGTGGATGTCGCCGCCCTCGGTCCGCAGCTTCACGGCGACCGACCGCGCGACCCTGACCTCGTAGGCGACGCTGCACTTGCCCCGGATTCCCGCGCAGTCGTCCGCGGTGAGCTTCAGGCTGCCGCCTTCGAGGGCGTGCCGGGTGCCGGGCTTCCGCTCGCCGTACGCCAGCCGTTCCGTCACCTTGACCCGGTCACCGGCCGTGTCGTCCGCGACGACCGTGATGTTGCCGCCTGGCGTCGTCACGTCCAGCGTCGTCGTTCTGCCCTCGACGGTGTAGCTGCGCTCGGTCTCGGTGACCTTTTCGGTCAGCTCGCAGCCGGTGGCCGCGACGGTCACCGTGACGAGGGCGGCCGTGGCGAGGGCGACACGGGTGGTGCGGTGCCCCGGTCTGGTGGTGCGGTGTTCCGGCCTGGTCGTACGGCGTGCGGTCATGGTGGGTCCCCCCGGGTACGGAAAGCGGTGTGCGGGCGTGCGGAGCGGTGTACGGGCCCCGGGCGCACCGTGGTTCGGGCCGACTGCCATCCTCCCGCGCCCCGCGTTTCCGCCGGATCCCCAGCAGGAACGATCTGCCCGGCCTTCCCCCTAAGGGTGTCCGTGCCGCCCCGTCAGGGCTGCTACGTCCCCTTACGGGTGATCTCCCGGAACGCCATCCGGGCCAGCTCCCGCTGCCCTTCCCGGCCGGGGTGGAACCAGTCCCAGGCGCTCAACTCCGCGCCGGTGAAGCGGAAGTCGAAGACGGACCGGTCGAAGCGGCACAGCGTGTCGCGCTCGCAGACCGACTCCAGGGCCTTGTTGTAGGCCACCACCCGGTCCCGCACGCTCTGCCGGCGGGTGTCCGCGGCCTTCGACAGGTCGTCGGGGTCGCGCAGCATCGAGCCGCACATCCCGAGCTTCCACACTTCCTTGCCCAGCGGATTCTGCCGCCCCTGCGACCACAGCCGCATCAGGTCGGGCACGGCCGCGACGTACACCTGCGTCTTGGGCAGGGCGCGCCGCAGCGCGCGCAGCGACGCCTCGAAGTCGGCGCGGAAGGCGGTCGTCGTGGTCATCGCGCCGACGTCGGTGCGGCAGGCGTCGTTGGCGCCCATCAGGACGGTGACCAGCTCGGGCCGTTTCCGTACGGCCTGCTCGACCTGGGCGGGCAGGTCGCGCATCAGCGCGCCGGTCTTCGCGAAGTTCCAGCTCTGCGTGGCGGGATCCTTCACCAGCCGCCGGGCGACGCTGTTCACTCCCGGGTCCGTGCCGGTGGCCCAGGAGACGGCGGGGCAGTCGGACAGCACCGAGCAGGCGTCGAACCCGGCGGTGATGGAGTCGCCGACCGCGGCCACCGAGGCGGGGTCGGTGCGCCAGGCGGGAGAGGGCTTGGGGGAGCGGCTCGGGGCCGTCCGGCCGCCGTCGTCGGGATCACCGGCGCAGGCCGTCAGGGAGACGGCGAGCGCGGCCGCCGTGAGGGCGGCGGCAGCGGCGGTACGGGCCCGGTTTGGCCGAAAGGGCTGATTGACCGCGGCCATCCCCTGTCCCCCTCCGGCGTGCGAGTGATATCTGTTCCGGTACCGACGGTACGTCACCCCCTGACGCCTGCCGCGCGGTAGCTTGTGCCGTGACCCGTAGGGTCCTCGCCCGACGGCACCGGCACAGTCGGCACGCGTGTATTACATCACGTCATTTACTGTCCCTTTTGCGGCAAATTGGGGCTCATGGTGTTTACTGTAGGTAACCTCGGATGCTGGTGCCGACGTGATCACTGGGGCAGAATGCTTGCAGCTGTCCCGGCCGCGACCGGAACGGGCACGAGGCCGCTGGGGAAGGCGAACCTCGAACCGTACTGGAGGTCCCGGTGACGACACGTGGAGTTCTGTACGTCCACTCCGCACCGCGCGCGCTGTGCCCGCACGTCGAATGGGCCGTCGCGGGCGTCCTCGGTGTGCGCGTCAACCTCGACTGGATCCGCCAGCCGGCGTCCCCCGGCACCTGGAGAGCCGAGTTCTCCTGGCAGGGCGAGGCCGGCACGGCCTCCAAGCTGGCCTCCGCGCTGCGCGGCTGGCACCTGCTGCGCTTCGAGGTGACCGCCGAACCCTGCGCCACCGCCGAGGGCGAGCGCTACAGCGCCACGCCCGAGCTGGGCATCTTTCACGCCGTCACCGGCATCCACGGCGACATCCTGATCCCCGAGGACCGGCTGCGCGCAGCGCTCGCCCGTTCGGCGGGCGGCGAGACCGAGCTGGCGGCCGAGGTCGCCAAGCTGCTCGGCAAGCCCTGGGACGACGAGCTGGAGCCCTTCCGGTACGCGGGTGAGGGCGCCCCGGTCCGCTGGCTGCACCAGGTCGTCTGACCCGCCGCACCAGGCCGCGGGCGGCCGCGGCGGCGCGCCGACGCCGCCCTTGCCCTGGAGCCCGCTCCAGGCCGTAGCGTGCGGACATGCCTGACAAGACCTCAGTGGCGGTGCTCGGCACCGGAATCATGGGCTCGGCGATGGCCCGCAATCTCGCCGGCGCCGGCCTGGACGTCCGCGCCTGGAACCGCACCCGCGCCAAGGCCGAACCCCTGGCCGCCGACGGTGTACGGGTCGTGGACACCCCGGCCGAGGCGGTGGACGGCGCGGACGCCGTCCTGACCGTCCTGCTGGACGGACCGGCCGTCCTGGACGCCGTACGGGCGAGCGCCCCCGCCCTGCGCGCGCGGACCCTCTGGCTCCAGATGAGCACCGTGGGCGCCGACGGAACCGCCCCGCTCGCCGCCCTCGCCCGCGAACACGGCCTGGACCTCGTGGACGCTCCCGTGGTCGGCACGAAGGAACCCGCGGAGAAGGGCCTGCTGACCGTTCTCGCGGCCGGGCCGCAGGACGTACGGGAGCGGGCGGCGCGCATCCTCGACGTCGTCGGACAGCGCACCCTGTGGGTCGACGAGGACGCGTCCTCGGGCGCGGCCAGCCGCCTCAAGCTCGTCGTCAACAGCTGGGTGCTCACCGTCATCAACGGCACGGGCGAGGCGCTGGCCCTCGCCCAGGGACTCGGCGTGGATCCCCGCTCCTTCCTCGAAGCGGTCGAGGGCGGACCGCTCGACCTGCCCTACCTCCGGATGAAGTCGGAGCTGATCCTGTCCGGCGCGTACCCGGCGAGCTTCACGGTCTCCGCCGCGCGCAAGGACGCCCGGCTGATCGAGGAGGCCGCCGTGGCGGGCGGGGTGCACATGGACCTGGCGGCGGCCGCGGCGGAGCGCTTCCGGCGGGCGGAGGCGCAGGGGCACGGCGACGAGGACGGCGCGGCGGCGTACTACGCCAGCTTCTGAGGCGTACGCGGTCCCGGGTCCCCGGGCACGCGGCAGAGACCGTACGCCCGCCCCCGGGTGCGCGGAAGGGGCCGCGCCACACGGCACGGCCCCTTCGCACACCTCACGGACCGGCGGGTCCGGCTCCGGTCACACGGTCCGGAAGGCCAGCACCACGTTGTGGCCGCCGAAGCCGAACGAGTCGTTCAGCACCGCGATCGTGCCCTCGGCGGGCAGCGCGCGCTTCTCGTCCCGGACGATGTCCGCGTCGGCCTCGGGGTCGAGGTTCTCGATGTTGATGGTCGGCGGCGCCACCCGGTGGTGGATCGCCAGCACCGAGGCGACGGTCTCCACGCCGCCCGCGCCGCCCAGCAGGTGGCCGGTCATCGACTTGGTGGCGGAGATCGCCATGTGGTCGACGTCGGTGCCGAAGACCTTGCGCAGCGCCTTGATCTCGGCCAGGTCGCCCAGCGGCGTCGAGGTCGCGTGCGCGTTGACGTGCGCGATCTCGGCCGACTTGAGGTCGGTGTTGGCGAGCAGGTTCTGCAGCGCGTGCGCGATGCCGTTACCGGACGGCTCGGGCTGCACGATGTCGTGGCTGTCGGCGGAGATGCCCTGGCCGACGGCCTCGGCGTAGACCTTCGCACCGCGCTTGGCGGCGTGGTCGGCCGACTCCAGGACGATCACGCCGGAGCCCTCGCCGAGCACGAAGCCGTTGCGGTCCGCGTCGTAGGGGCGGGACGCGCCCTGCGGGTCGTCGTTGTTCTTGGACATCGCCATCATGTTGCCGAACGCGGCGATCGGCAGCGGGTGGATGGCCGCCTCCGTACCGCCCGCGACGACGACGTCGGCACGGCCCGTACGGATCATCTCGATGCCGTAGCCGATGGCCTCGGCACCGGAGGCGCAGGCGCTGACCGGGGTGTGCACACCGGCCCGCGCGTTGACCTCCAGGCCGACGTTGGCCGACGGGCTGTTGGGCATCAGCATCGGCACGGTGTGCGGGGAGACGCGGCGAGAGCCCTTCTCCCGCAGGATGTCGTACTGGTTCAGCAGGGTGGTCACGCCGCCGATGCCGGAGGCGATGACCGTGCCGAGCCGGTCCGGGTCCACCGAGGAGTCCTCGCCGGCCCGGGCCTCGAAACCGGCGTCCGCCCACGCCTCACGGGCCGCGATCAGCGCGAGCTGTGCCGAGCGGTCCAGCTTGCGGGCCTGCGCCCGGGGGATGATCTCGCCCGGGTCGACGGCCGCCGCGGCGGCGATGCGGACCGGGAGGTCGGCCGCCCAGTCCTGGTCGAGGGCGGACACGCCGGAACGTCCGGCGAGCATCCCTTCCCAGGTCGAGGCACTGTCGCCACCCAGCGGTGTGGTTGCGCCGATACCGGTGACGACCACGGTGCGATTGGTCGCGTTCACGGAAATTCCTACTCCACAGGTTGAGGGGTTGAGAATCGACGGCGCCACCGCGGGGTGGCGACATGCGCCGGGGCTGGATCAGCCCTGGTGCTTCAGGATGTAATCGGTCGCGTCGCCGACCGTCTTGAGGTTCTTGACGTCGTCGTCGGGGATCTTCACGTCGAAGCGCTCCTCGGCGGCGACGACGACCTCGACCATGGACAGCGAGTCGACGTCCAGGTCGTCGGTGAAGGACTTGTCCAGCTTGACGTCCTCGACGGGGATCCCGGCGATCTCGTTCACGATCTCGGCGAGACCCTTGACGATCTCTTCCTGGGTGGCGGCCATGATGGCGCTCCTTCGGTAATGGGTCGGGGGAACGGTAGAAAGTCTGCAGTTCCGGGGATGTGGACAGGCTCCGCGCGGTCACCGGGACACAAGGTCACCGGTGGTGTCGCGCGAAACTCGCCTAGGGGAGGGTAACGACCGTCGCGGCGTAGACGAGACCCGCCCCGAAGCCGATGACGAGCGCGGTGTCCCCGCTCTTGGCCTGACCGGTCGCCAGCAGCCGCTCCATGGCGAGCGGAATCGAGGCGGCCGAGGTGTTGCCGGTGGTCTCCACGTCACGGGCGACCGTGACGCTCTCCGGCAGCTTCAGAGTCTTCACCATCGAGTCGATGATCCGCATGTTGGCCTGGTGCGGGATGAAGACGTCCAGGTCGTCCGGGCTGACTCCGGCCGCGTCCAGCGCCTGCTGGGCGACCTTCGCCATCTCGAACACCGCCCACCGGAAGACCGCCTGGCCCTCCTGGGTGATGGCGGGGTAGCGGATCTCGTCCAGCGCCACCTGGGCGTCCGGGCCGTTGCCGCCGGGCACCGGGGTGCGGCGGTAGATGTCCCAGCCGAACGTCTGCTTGATCGTCTCGGCCTTGTCGCCCTCCGAGCCCCAGACGGTCGGGCCGATCGCGGGCTCCTTGCCGGGGCCGACGACCACGGCGCCGGCGCCGTCGCCGAAGAGGAACGCGGTGGCCCGGTCCTCCAGGTCGGTCAGGTCCGAGAGCCGCTCGACGCCGATGACGAGCACGTACTCGGCGCTGCCGTCGGTGATCATGCCCTTGGCGAGCGTCAGACCGTAGCCGAATCCGGCGCAACCTGCGGAGATGTCGAACGCGGCGGGCTTGCCCGCGCCGACCTTGTGGGCGATCTCGGTCGCGATGGCCGGGGTCTGCTTGAAGTGCGAGACGGTCGAGACGACCACCGCGCCGATCTGCTCGGGGGTGATCCCGGCGTCCGCGATGGCCTTGCCGGCCGCCTCCACCGACATGGCCGCCACGGTCTCGTCCGGGCCGGCCCAGTGGCGGGTGGCGATGCCGGAGCGCGAGCGGATCCACTCGTCGGAGGAGTCGATGTGCTTGAGGATCTCCTCGTTCGGCACCACACGGGTCGGGCGGTAGCCGCCGACACCCATGATGCGCGCGTGCGCGGCGCCCTTGGCGGGCTTGATCTTCGAGGTCATGCTCTCGGGGCTCCTATTCGGCCTGGGCAGAGTGCTCGGCGATCAGCGTGCGGGCCGCGTCGAGGTCGTCCGGGGTCTTGAGCGCGAGGGTCTGCACACCGGGCAGCGCGCGCTTGGCGATGCCGACGAGGGTGCCGCCGGGGCTCACCTCGATGATGCCGGTGACGCCCAGCTCCTTGAACGTCTCCATGCACAGGTCCCAGCGCACCGGGTTGGCCACCTGGCCCACCAGGCGGCGCACGACGTCCTGCCCGTCGGTGACGACACGGCCGTCCTTGTTCGAGACGTACCGGGTGTGCGGGTCGGCCGGGGTGACCTGCGCGACCGCTGCCTCCAGGGCCGTCACGGCCGGGGCCATGTGCTCGGTGTGGAAGGCGCCGGCGACCTTCAGCGGTACGACGCGGCGGGTGCCCTCGGGCTTGTCCGCGGCCAGCGCGGCGAGCTGCTCGGCGGTGCCCGCGGCGACGATCTGGCCCGCGCCGTTGACGTTCGCGGGGGTCAGGCCCAGCTTCTCCAGGTGCGGCAGGACGACGTCCTGCTCGCCGCCGAGGAGGGCGGCCATGCCCGTCTCGGTGACGGCGGCGGCCTCGGCCATGGCCAGGCCCCGCTTGCGTACCAGCGTCAGCGCGTCGTCCTCGGAGAGCACGCCGGTCAGGGCCGCGGCGGCCAGTTCGCCGACGCTGTGCCCGGCGGCGGCGCCGACCAGCCGGGACACGTCCCCCGGGGTCGCGAAGAGCTGCCGGGCGGACACCAGGGAGGCCGCGACCAGCAGCGGCTGTGCCACCGCGGTGTCGCGGATCTCGTCCGCGTCCGCGTTCGTGCCGTAGTGGACCAGATCCAGGTCGATGGCGGCCGACCACGCGCGGAGCCGGTCTTCGACACCGGGGAGGTCGAGCCAGGGGGTCAGGAAGCCGGGCGCCTGAGCGCCTTGGCCGGGAGCGACGAGTACGAGCACCCTCACACTCTCTCTTGTGGGAGGTCCCGCCCGCCCGTGGGGACAGGGACGAAGAACCATCAGGGGAATTGTCGGTGTTCTACAAAAGTCTAGAGTTGGCCGTCCCTGTCGGCCAGACGCCCCAGGATCAGCGCGATGCGCAGCGTGAAGGCGGAGCGTACGTCCGAAGGTGACCATCCGGTGACGTCGGTCACACGTCGCAGCCGGTAGCGCACGGTGTTGGGGTGCACGAAGAGCATCCGCGCCGCGCCCTCCAGGCTGCTGGCTTGTTCCAGATACACGCTCAGCGTCTCCAGGAGCGCCGAGCCTGCCTCCTCCAGCGGTCTGTAGATCTCCTCCACCAGTTGCTCACGCGCCGCCGGGTCGGACGCCATCGCCCGCTCCGGCAGCAGGTCGTCGGACAGTACGGGACGGGGAGCGTCCGGCCAAGCGGCACATGCCTTCAGTCCCGCCGCGGCGGCCTGCGCGGAGCGGGTCGCGGCCAGCAGGTCGGCCACCACCGGCCCGGCCACCACCGGGCCCGCGGCGAATGGCCCGATCAGGGCTTTCGCCGCCTTGAGCGGGTCGTCCGAGCCACCCGCGATGACGACCAGACGGCTGCCCAGGACGCCGGTGAGCACCTGGAGCTTGGCGTGCCGGGACGCGCGGCGGATGGCTTCCACCGTCAGCTCGCTGTCCCCGTCGGGGGCCGTACCCAGCACAACGCACACATGTTCGGGAGAATTCCAGCCGAGCGCGGCGGCCCGCGAGATCGCCCCCTCGTCCGCCTCCCCGGAGAGCACCGCGTTGACCACCAGCGACTCCAGCCGCGCGTCCCACGCGCCCCGGGCCTCGGCGGCCTGCGCGTACACCTGGGCGGTGGCGAAGGCGATCTCCCGCGCGTAGACGAGCAGCGCCTCGCGCAGCACGCCCTCGTCCCCGGGGGCCGCCACGTCGTCGATCGCCGCCTCCATGACCTCGATGGTCGTACGGACCATCTCGACGGTCTGGCGCAAAGTGATCGCCCGGGTCAGCTCGCGCGGCGCCGTTCCGAACACGTCGGTACTGATGGCCTGCGGCGTCTCCGGATGCCGGAACCACTCGGTGAAGGCCGCGATGCCCGCCTGGGCGACCAGCCCGATCCAGGAGCGGTTCTCCGGCGGCATGGCGCGGTACCACGGCAGCTGCGCGTCCATGCGGGCGATGGCGTTGGCAGCCAGCTTTCCCGACGACTTCTCCAGGCGGCGGAGGGTCGCGGTGTGCGGATGCGGGTGCGGGTCGCGCGATGCGGGTTCAGACACGGGGACAAGCCTGCCTTATCGGGGCGGTGTGATGGCGCGGTGGGCTCTCGGGGGCGGGGGCTACGGTGGTCGGGTGATCCAGGTACACAGAGGCGACGAACGCTATCCGGGCGGTGACGCGGCGGCCGGCATCGAGACCCGGCACGCCTTCTCCTTCGGCCCGCACTACGACCCGGACAATCTGCGCTTCGGCCCGCTCGTCGCGTGCAACGAGGAACGGCTGGCGCCCGGCGCCGGTTTCGACGAGCACCCGCACCGCGACACCGAGATCGTCACCTGGGTCGTCGAGGGGGAGCTGACCCACCGCGACTCCACCACCGGCCACGAGACGGTGGTGCGGCCCGGCGACGTGCAGCGGCTCAGCTCGGCGGGCGGTGTGCGGCACGAGGAGCGCAACGGCGGCGCCGGGCCGCTGCGGTTCGTGCAGATGTGGCTCGCGCCCACCGCGCCCGGCGGCGAGCCGGAGTACGAGGTGGTGCGCGGCATCGCCGACGGCACGCCGTACGCGCTGCCCGGGGCCGCGTCGATGCTGCACGTACGACGGCTGGCCGACGGCGAACGGTCCGCCGTACCGGACGCGCCGCGGATGTACGTGCACGTCGTGCGCGGCGCGGTCCGGCTGGCCGGCGAGCGCCTGGCGGCCGGCGACGCGGCGCGGATCACGGACGCGGCGGATCTGGAACTGGCCGCCGAGGGCGCCGCCGAGTGCCTGCTGTGGGAGATGCCGGGCGAACCGTCGTACGGCTGAGGGGGCGGCGGGCCGCCGTACGAGCCGGGCCCCCGCGGCATCGCTGCGCGTGTTCAGCGCAGCTCGGCGAGGATCGCGTCCGTGAGCGGCGGCCACGCCTCGATCGCCCAGGGGCCGAAGGCCCGGTCGGCCAGCGCGACGCAGGCCGCGCCCGCGTCCGGGTCCACCCACAGGAACGTGCCCGACTGGCCGAAGTGCCCGAACGTGCGCGGCGAGGACGAAGCGCCCGTCCAGTGCGGCGACTTGCCGTCCCGGATCTCGAAGCCCAGGCCCCAGTCGTTCGGGTTCTGCATCCCGTAGCCGGGCAGCACACCGCGTACGCCGGGGAAGACCACCGACGTCGCCTCGGCGAGCGTCTGCGGCGCCAGCAGCCGCGGCGCGAGGAGTTCGGCGCCGAAGCGGGCCATGTCGGCGGCGGTCGAGACGCCGTCCTTGGCGGGCGAGCCGGGCAGGTCGGTGGCGGCCATGCCGAGCGGTTCGAGGACCGCCTCGCGCAGGTACTGCGGGAAGGGGATGTCGGTGGCCTTGGCGATGTGGTCGCCGAGCGCCTCGAAGCCCGCGTTCGAGTACAGCCGGCGCTCGCCCGGCGCGGCCTGCACCCGGTCCTCGTCGAAGGCCAGCCCGCCGGTGTGCGCGAGCAGGTGGCGGACGGTCGAGCCCGGCGGCCCGGCCGGTTCGTCCAGCTCCACCGCCCCTTCCTCGACGGCGAGCAGCGCGGCGTACGCGGCGAGCGGCTTGGTGACCGAGGCCAGCGGGAAGCGGTGCTCCTGGGGACCGTACGATCCGGCCACCGTCCCGTCGGTCCGTACGACAGCGACGGCCGCGGTCGGCACCGGCCAGTTCTCGATCATCCGAAGGCTCTGCAAGGGCATGGCCACGAGCCTAACGCTCCGGGTGGCGGGGCCGGGACGGACGGGGGCGGGAGGGCGACCGGCCGCGGATCTCCTCAAGACCGGGTCAAGTCTTCGCTTGCTTGGAGTGCACTCCAAGTCTCTAGCGTTGAAGCCGTCGTGAGAGATCCGGAGAAAACGTTCCGGCGACGGGACGACCGGCAACTACGGGAGGCGCGGCATGACAGTGACGGCGACGGACCGGACGATGGCGGAACCGGTACGGCCGACGGCCTGCAAAGGACGGGTTCTGCACCCGCGGCCGACCGGCCGCGACCAGTACACGATCAGCGAGGTCGCCGAGCACACCGGCCTGAGCGCCCACACCCTGCGCTGGTACGAAAGGATCGGGCTGATGCCGCACGTGGACCGTACGCACACGGGCCAGCGCCGCTTCAGCAACCGCGACCTGGACTGGCTGGACCTGGTGACCAAGCTCCGCCTGACCGGCATGCCGGTCGCGGACATGGTCCGCTACGCCGAACTGGTACGCGAGGGCGGGCACACCTTCCCCGAGCGGGAACGGCTGCTGACCGCGCACCGTGAGGACGTACGGCAGCGGATCGCCGAGCTGCAGAGCACGCTCCAGGTCCTCGACTACAAGATCGACGTTTACGCCGACGCCCGCCGGGCGTCGGAGAGAGTCTGAGGACGGCATGACCACAGAGAACATCGGCACCGTTCAGCTGGGCGCCTCCGGACCGCTGGTCGGTGTCCAGGGGCTCGGCTGCATGGGCATGAGCTTCGCGTACGGCCCGACGGACGACGAGGGCGAGGCGCGGGCCACGCTGGAGCGGGCGCTCGAACTGGGCGTGACGCTCTACGACACCGCCGACATGTACGGCATGGGCCGCAACGAGGAGTTCATAGCCCCGTTCGTCCGGGCGCACCGCGACGAGGTCGTGGTGGCGACGAAGTTCGCCATCACCGCGGACCCGGCCGACCCGCTGAACCCGGCCAAGCGGGTCATCCGCAACGACCGCCCCTACATCCGCGAGGCCGTCGAGGCGAGCCTGCGCCGCCTGGGCGTCGACGTGATCGACCTGTACTACATGCACCGCCGCGACCCGGCCGTCCCCATCGAGGACACGGTCGGCGCGATGGCCGAGCTGGTGGCCGAGGGCAAGGTCAAGCACCTGGGCCTGAGCGAGGTCACCGGCGGCGAACTGCGCGCGGCCCAGGGCGTCCACCCGATCGCGGCCGTGCAGTCGGAGTGGTCGCTGTTCAGCCGGGACGTGGAGAACGGCGTGGTGCCGGCCGCGCGCGAACTCGGCGTCGGCTTCGTGCCGTACTCGCCGCTCGGCCGCGGCTTCCTGACCGGCTCGTTCGTCAGCGCCGACAAGGAACTGACCGACGACGACTTCCGCCGCCGGCAGCCCCGCTTCACCGGCGACAACGCGAAGGCCAACGCGGCTCTGCTGGAGCCGGTCCGTGAGGTCGCCGCGGCCCACGGGGCCTCGCTCGGGCAGGTCGCGCTGGCCTGGGTGCAGCAGCAGGCGCAGGTGCACGGCCTGGCGGTGGTGCCGATCCCGGGGACGCGCAAGCGCAGCCGGGTCGAGGAGAACACGGCCGCCACGCACCTCGTGCTCACCGAGGCGGAGCTGGCGCTGCTGGCGCCCGTCGCGGGCAAGGTCGCGGGCGACCGGTACGCGGACATGTCGTTCACCTCGGCGGGCCGGGAGTAACCCCGCACGCGCGGCGGGCGGAGCCGTCCCCCGATCGGCTCCGCCCGCCGCGATTCCCGCGCCGGGGCTCAGGTCGTGTCGTGTGGAGCAGCCAGGCGCCGCGGGCCCAGGCTGCTCCGAAAGACGCGCCCTAGGCGAGCCCCAGCGCGAACACCGCGAAGGCCGCCGCCAGGGTCCCCGCCACGGCCCGCCGGGCCGCCGTGACGCCGGTCCACGGCGCCTCGAAACGGCGGGTCAGGCGGCCGATGAGCAGCAGCGCCACGGCGAAGACCGGCAGCCAGGCGAGGCGGGCCAGGACCCAGCCGGCGGTGTCCGGCGCGGTGGTGAGACCGGGCACGGCACCGAGGAAGGACGCGGGGACGGCCGCCGAGAACATCGCCGTCTGATGCCAGCACAGCACCGTCATCGCACAGAGATTGACGACGACCACGGGCGCCCAGAGAGCAGGACGGCGCAGCAGCCGGGCGATACGGTCGCGCAGCAGGATCGCGGCGCCGGACTGGGCCGCGGCCAGCGCGAGGACCAGCAGCGACGGCGGGTGCGAGTTCGTACGGTCCTGGCCCGGGACGCCGACCATGCTGGCCGGGTAGTGGAAGAACAGCAGCAGCGCGGCGAACAGGGCGGTACCACCGAGCAGCAGCATCCAAGCGGCCCGCCTGCCCAGCCGCTTCTCCCCCCAGGCGACGCCGAGTTGGTACGCGAACATCCAGCCCGGCAGCAGGTTCAGCAGACTCAGCCACGAAGGCATCGCGTCGGCGTACGGCCCGTACCGCAGGAAGTCGACGACGGCGACGGCGCCCAGCAGCGGCGCCGCGGCCCAGACGCCCAGGCGGCGCGCCGCGCGGACGCAGTACGGCGTGAGCGCGGTGATGCCCGCGTAGACGCCGACGAACCACAGGGGCTGGATGACCAGCGTCGCGCCCGTACGGAGCGTCGCCTCGGGCACGCCGAGCGTGGACAGTACGGGGATCAGCGCCGCCCAGACGGCGGTCACCCCGAGGACGGGGCGGCCCAGCCGGGCCAGCCGGGCCCGCAGCCAGTGCCCCGTCGACTCCCCGCGCGCGGCGGCCCGGTGGAAGGACAGCACCGAGGCGTACCCGCCGACCAGGAAGAAGATGCCGAGCATCTGGAGCACCCAGCTCGCGGGCGCCAGGCCGGCGAAGGAGGACAGGGGACTCGCGTTGTGCAATGCGCCGCCGGGGTCGAGGGTGAAACCGCCGAGCAGCCAGTGCCCGGTCGGCACGGCGAGCAGCGCGAGGGCGCGCAGGCCGTCGACGGCACGGTCGCGGTGGGCGGGGGTGCGGCCCTCGATGGTGCGGACGGCCTTGCGGACGGGAGCCAGGAGTGGGGCGGCCATGAGGGCCTCCTTCGGAGGAGGTTCGGTCGGGGAGGAAGCGCGGTGGGGGCAGGGCGCGTACGGCACCGGCCGTCAGCGCACCCGGTCGTAGCGGCCGAGCGCGATGTCGGCGAAGTTGCGCAGCGAGTCGGTGCCGGGCGCGAGATAGCCGGTGTGCCCCTCGGCCGTCCTGGCGGGCACCCGGCGCGCGCCGAACTCCGGGTCCGTCGGGTCCGTACCGTGCCCCAGGCCCAGGAACTCGACGTTCGGCACGTTGCCGATCCAGTCGGAGGCGTCCCGGGCGGCCCACACCCGGGCGGTGGTGTGCAGGGCCGCCACACTGTCCGTGCGCATCCCGGGGGAGCCGAAGACGATGAGGTCCGCGATCCGCCCCGGCTCCAGCAGCGGTACGGCCTGGGCGCACACCACCGTGCCGTAGCTGTGGCACAGCAGGGCGGGAGCCCGGACGCCGGCGGCGACCAGCCCGTCCAGGAAGCGGGCCAGGCGCGGGGCACCGGCCTCCGCCAGGCGGCCGGTCGCGGCGTCCGGGCCCAGACCGACCGGCGTGGTGTAGCCGGTCCAGGCGATCGCGGCCGTACGGACACCGGGCGCTTCGGCGGCCATCCGGGCCCGCAGCGACTTCGCCATGCCGGACGGCGTGCCGTACGGGTCGCGTGCGCGGTCGGACGAGGACAGGTCGATGTCCGAGCCCGGCACGAACACCGACGTACGCCGCGCCGCCACCAGGTCACCGAACACCTCGGCCACCTGGCCGCGGCCGCGCGGGTCGAAGGCGAGTATCTGGCGGCCGGGGCGCGAGAGTTCGGTGTACCGGTCGGCCAGCCGGCGGGCCTCCTGGTGGTCCTGGAGGGTGCCGGCCGGATCGGTGGCACGGGCCGCCTGCCGGTCGCGTTCCGCCGCCAGCGCGAGGGCGTTGGCGCGGTAGCGCAGGGCCACCGGCGCGCCGTCCAGATTGCCCACGGTCAACGGGTGACGGGCCGCCAGCTCCTGCCGCTGGGCCTCGCTCAGCGCGGCGAAGAAGCGGGCGACCTGCGCCGGGGTGGCGGTCGCCGGGTCCGGCAGCCGCTTGCCCAGCGTGTGGTCGGCGCGCCAGGCGGCGGCGCCCGGCGCGGGCCCGGTTACGGCCTCCTGGGTGGACCCCGCCGCCCAGCCGCCGGTGCCGCCGACGACCACCGCCGCCAGCGTGAGCGCGACGAGCGTGCGCCTACCGCGTGGGGTGAACCGGCGCAGCAAGGACATGGTGGGGTCTCCCTCTTCCGTTGGCGTGACGGAGGGAAACGTAGAAAGCGGATGGGTGACACGGCGTCACACCGCGGGGCCAACTGTCCGCTGATACCGGGGTAGGGGGTGCCTGACCTGCTCGTCCTTCAGCACGACCGGCCACCCCCAGGACCTTGAGGGGGTTACCCCCACCCCGCCCGCCCCCATCGGCCCGTACTCCGGCGGGACCGCCCTGGGGGCGTGGCGGAGTCCGGTCAGTTCACGCCCGGTGACACCAGCCCCGACTCGTACGCGAAGATCACGGCCTGCGCGCGGTCGCGCAGCTCCAGCTTGGCCAGCACCCGGCCGATGTGGGTCTTCACGGTCTGCTCGGCGAGCACCAGCGCCTCCGCGATCTCCTGGTTCGACAGGCCGCGGGCGATCAGTTCCAGAACCTCGGTCTCGCGCGGGGTCAGCCCGTTGAGCCGCAGCGCGGTCCGGTCCTTGCGCGGTGCGGGCCGCTGCCGGGCGAAGTCGGCGATCAGCCGCCGCGTCACGGACGGCGCGAGCAGCGCCTCACCCGCCGCCACCACCCGTACCGCCGAGATCAGGTCGGCCGGCGGCGCGTCCTTCAGCAGGAACCCCGACGCCCCCGCCCGCAGCGCCTCGTACACGTAGTCGTCCACGTCGAACGTGGTGAGCATCAGCACCTTCGGCCGGTGCACGACGCCGGGCGGCGGGTCCAGGAGCTGCCGGGCCGCCTCCAGCCCGTCCATCTCCGGCATCCGTACGTCCATCAGCACCACGTCCGGGTGCGTACGGCGGCTCAGTTCGACGCCTTGCACGCCGTCCGGCGCGTCACCGACGACGTCGATGTCGCTCTGCGCGGCGAGCAGCGCGGCGAAGCCGGCGCGCACCATGGCCTGGTCGTCGACGATGATCACCCGAGTGGTCATGCGGGATGGCGGTCCTTTGCTGTCATGGGGAGTTGGGCGGCGACGCGGAAGCCGCCGTCGGGCAGGGGCCCGGTGTCCAGGGTGCCGTCCACCAGCCGCACGCGCTCGCGCATGCCGACCAGACCGTGTCCCGTACCGGAGGTCTCCAGCGGCGCGGCGACGCGCGGCGGGGCGTTGTTGACGACCAGGACGGTCAGCCGGCCGCCGGCCTCGTCGGCCGTGACCGAGACGCGGGTCTGCGCGCCCGGCGCGTGCCGTACGACGTTGGCCAGCGCCTCCTGCACGATGCGGTACGCCGACAGGTCCACCGCGGGTGCCAGGGCCACCGGCCCGTCGGGCAGCGCCAACTCGACCGGCACCCCCGCCCGCACCGTCCCCTCGACCAGCTTCGGCAACTGCGCCAGACCGGGCTGCGGCGCCTTCTCCGGACCGCCGTGCCGCTCCGTCTCCTCGCTGCGCAGCACGCCCAGCAGCCGCCGCATCTCGGCCAGCGACTCGCGTGCCGTGGCGGCGATCGTGCTGAACTCCTCCTGGGCGGCCTCCGGGATGCCGCTGATCCGGTACGGCGCGCTGGCGGCCTGGACCGTGATCACCGACATGTGGTGGGCGACGACGTCGTGCAGCTCGCGGGCGATCCGGGTGCGCTCCTCCAGCAGGGTGCGCATGGCACGCTCCGCCTCGCTGATGTTCTCCTGCTCGATCAACTTGCGCTGGGCCGCCCCGCGCTCCCGGAGCGCGCCGCCGACCAGCAGAAGGAGGCCGGAGAGGACGAACATCAGCACCCAGGTGCCGTCGCTGCGGGCCGGCCGGACCAGCTCGAAGAGGACGCTCACGGCGCCGGTCGCCCCCCAGACGGCGATCAGCGTGCGGCGCCGCTCGCGCAGCGAGAGCGCCAGCATCAGCACGAGGTAGCCGATGATGACCGTGGCCGGCCAGGGCCAGGCGCGGCCCTCTCCCGCCGGCGCGGCGGCCAGCGCGATGCCTCCGAGGACGTCCGCCGCGAAGATCACCCACCATGCCTGGAGCGGTCGGGTCACCGCGAGCAGCAGCGGCACGGTCTGAGCGGTGGCCAGCGCTCCGGCCGGGCCGCCGCTGAGCCCGTAGTCGTGCGTGAGCACGTTCACCGTCGAGGGCAGCAGGGAGACCATGAAGGTGAAGGCGACCACGTAAGGCAGCAGGCGCAGCCAGCGGTTGTGCACCTGGCCGAAGAGCGCGGCGCCGGGGCCGGTCGGCCTCCCGAGGTCCTCGGCGAGGGTGCGCAGCGCCTGCCGCCCGGCCCGCAGGACGCGGGTGCGGGTGGCCGGGCGGTCGCCGGTGGGGCGTGGTGTGGTCTGCATGACCTGATCAGCGTAAGCGGCGGCCGGGGGCCGGGGCGTCATACCGGGGGTGGCCTCCGCCGTCATACCCCGGTACGGGGGGCCGGGGCCCGCCCCGGTGGCGGGAGCCCGGGTGGCGTTCCCTGGCAGGACTGCGGGCGCCCCTCCCGGCCCGGCGTCGCTACAGCTCCGCCCCGTGCCGCTACAGCTCCGCCAGCAGCTCGGCCTTCTTCGACGTGAACTCGGCGTCCGTCAGCAGGCCCGCCGTGTGCAGCTCGCCCAGTTGCCGGATGCGGTCGGCGATGTCGGCCGGGTCGCGGCGGTCGTCGGCGCGGGTCCGCACCGGCCGGCGGACGCCCGCGTCGGCGCCGGGCGTGGCCGCCCGTACCGCCTGGAGCACCGAGGCGGCGAACGGCAGCGACTCGTGCACCGGCCCGTATCCCAGCCCGAAGACCACCGAAGCCGGGTCCTGGTCCGCCTCGCCGGGCCGCCGGTCCTCCGCGCCGCGTTCCACCAGCCGCAGGTACCCGTTGCCCGACAGCACCCCGGCGCCGCTTTCCGGCGAGCGCCACTCCACCCCGGTCAGCCCGCCGACCGGGAAGTGCTGGTCGCCGCACTTCCACTTGGCCGACGACGCTCCCGTCCAGAACCAGCGGAACGCCACCGAACTGCCGTCGAAGGACGCCTTGCCGTCGTACGCCTTGAAGGTCAGCGGCGGTTCCGGCGCGGCCACCAGGTGCTCGTCGGCGGGGAGCGCGGCGGCGGGCCCGAGCACGGTGCGCAGCTCGTCGCGGTAGTACTCGGCGAGGGTCTCCCGGTCGGCCGGCAGCGCCAGGCGGTACGGGTCGAGATCGTCCTTGAGCTGGCCGTCGGCAGCCTCCATCAGCGGGTCGGCGCCCGGCCGGGGCACCGCGCGCAGCACCACCGTGCCGCGTCTGCCCGGCGACAGCTCGACGGACCTCAGCGCCTCGTAGGGGACGCGCCGCTCGCCGAGCGCCTGGAACAGCTTCGGCCTGCGTATCCCCCGTTCGAAGCGGATGAGCACGGAGTCCGTGTCGAACTCCCAGACGGCGTGAAAACCGGCCAGCACATCACCCATGCGGCTCATCGTAAGCGGCGGTCGCCCGCCCGTCCCCCTTCCGGACATCATGCGCTACGCGCGTCAAGCCGCTTTTGCCCCATGTCACCCCCGTGCCCGGCCCGTCCGGTTCACGCCGTACGGAACCGGACCCGGGGACCGGTGCGAACCCGGGCGCGGCAGCGCGTGCCGTCACTCAGGCCAGGTCGGCCGAGCACTCCCGGTCCTGCGCGGCGCAGTCCACCGAGGAGACCGCGCCCACCCCGATCTTCGCGAAGTTGCGCAGGCTCTCCGTGCCGGGCACGAAGTACCCGGCGTGCCCCTGGGCGCCGGCGGCCGACAGCACCCGGGAACCGAAGGCTTCGGTGACCGGGTCGGCGCCGTGGCCGAGCCCGCCGACCTCCAGGTACGGCACGTCCTGGATCCAGTCGTCGGGGTTGCGCATCGCCCACACCCGGGCGCCGGTACCGAGCCCCGCGGCGGTCTCCGCCCGCATCCCGGGGCTGCCCGCCACCGCGATGTCGGTGACACCGGACGGCAGCCGGTGGGCCGCGACGCCGCACACCACGGAGCCGTAGCTGTGGCACATCAGTGAGACGGAAGCCGACTTCGGCAGCGCCCGCACCAGCGCGTTCAGCCGTACGGCGCCCGCCTCGGCGAGCTGCCCGGTGGCCGCGCCGACACCGAGCCCGGCGGGCGCGGTGTAGTCGGCCCAGGCGATCACGGCCGTACGGGAGTCGCCGCCGCGTACGGACCGTTCGGCGTCGTAGAGCGACTTGGCCATGCCGGCGGGCGCGCTCGTCGCCCGCGCGGTGCGCTCGAAGGTCGCGAGGTTGGTGTCCACGCCGGGCACCACCACCGAGACGTGCCGGGCCTGCCGCAGGTCGCCGAAGACCTCGGCGGCCCGGCCGCCGCCGGCCGGGTCGAACGCGAGGATCTGCCGGCCGGGGCCGCGCATCGACGCGAAGCGGTGCATCAGCCGGCTCGCCTCCCGGCGGCCCACCGGCGTCAGCCGCCGGTCGTGCATCCGCTTCCGCTCCAGCTCACCGGCCTGCCGCAACGCCTGCTTGTTGGCCTGATAGCGCAGGTCGACGGGGGCTCCGCCCATGTTGCCGACCACCAGCGGGTAGCGGTCGGCGAGCGTGGCCCGGTCGGCACGGCTCAGCTTCCGGAAGAAGGCGGCGAGCGCGCCGGGCGCGGAGTCGGTGTCCGGCAGCCGGTGGCCGCGGAAGGAGGCGTGCTCCCAGGCGGACCGCGCGGTGGCCAGCGGGTTGGCGTCGTCCTTGCTGCCTCTGACGGCCGTCCAGCCGGTCATCGCGAGCATCACGAACACCACCAGCAGGGCGAGCGCGGCACGCCAGGCGGTGGACTGCAGGAAACCGAAGGAGGGGGCACCGAGGCCCGGAAAGGAAGAAGTCACCGCGGGCCACCCTAGGAGACGTGACGGGGTGCCCGCCGAGGGGGTGAGGGATATCACGTTTCACGCTGGTCATATGGGACCACTTCGGACACGGTGCGGTAACGGGCGTCGCTCAGACGTGCGGAAACGGACTCAGGCAGGCACTCGGCGGCCGACGGGCGCGCCGCTTCCGACGGGCGCGCTTTCGGAGGGCTCGGCTCTCCGGTCGGCCGCGCTGCTCCCGGGGCGCGCGTCGGCTTTCCGGTCGGCCGCGTCGCTTCCGGAGGGTGCTCGGCTCTCCGTTCAGCCGCGCCAGTCGCCGCACACGGCCGGTCCGATCTGCGCCAGGTACTCCTCGGTGATCTCGCGGATCGACTCCACGCTGACGTCCTCGCCCTCGCCCCACACCTTCCCGGCGACCCGCATCACGCCGCTGAACGCCGCGACCACCACCCGCGGCCGCGGGTCGGTCGCCACGTCCACGCCCTCGCGCCGCGCGACGAGCCGGGCTATCTGCTCCTCCAGCTCCGAGTAGCGGCGCCAGTGGGCGGCCATGAGCGCGGGCGTCGACTCGATCATCTGGTACGTCCGCATGTGCAGTTCGAGCGGAATCACCGACTGGATCACGCCGCCGAGGTCGTCCCACGAGGTCATCACGGCGCTGTGCAGCGCCTCCAGGGGGGTCTCGGCCGCCGGGCGCCGTTCCAGTTCCTCGACGAAGCGCGCCTCCACCATCTCGTGGACGGCGAAGACGACCTCCTCCTTGCTGGCGAAGTAGCGGAAGAACGTGCGCTGCGATACGTCGACGGCCTCGGCGATCTCGTCGATCGTCGTCTCGTCGTAGCCGTGCGCCGTGAAGAGTTCGAGGGCGGAGCGGATCAGCGCGTCGCGGGTGCGCTGCTTCTTGCGCTCGCGCAGGCCGCCGGTCCCGGTGCCGCCGGAGGGTTCGCCTCCGCCGGTCCAGACGGTTTCAGGTCGGGTCACCTGCGGCGTGGAGCCGGTCATCCTGCGCCGCCTTTCTCGTTGTTGCCGCTGCTCAGAATACCTGTGAGCTAAATGACAGTTACCGACTGTTGAATTATTTTGTCAACTGTCAGTGGCTGACATTAGCCTCGTGGAATGAGCTCTCAGACCCCGGTTGCCCAAGCCGCGCCGGACCTTTCCGTACCGGAGCCTCGCAAGGGACTCCGGGGCCATCCGTGGCTGACCCTGTTCTCCGTCGCGATCGGCGTGATGATGGTGGCCCTCGACGGCACCATCGTCGCCATCGCCAACCCGGCCATCCAGGCGGACCTGAAAGCGTCGCTCGCCGACGTCCAGTGGATCACCAACGGCTATCTGCTGGCGCTCGCCGTCTCGCTGATCACGGCCGGCAAGCTCGGTGACCGCTTCGGCCACCGGCAGACGTTCCTCATAGGCGTGGTGGGCTTCGCCATCGCCTCCGGAGCCATCGGGCTGTCCAGCGAGGTCTCGCTGGTCATCACCTTCCGTGTGCTGCAGGGCATCTTCGGCGCGCTGCTGATGCCCGCCGCCCTTGGACTGCTGCGCGCGTCCTTCCCGGCCGAGAAGCTCAACATGGCCATCGGCATCTGGGGCATGGTCATCGGCGCCTCCACCGCCGGCGGCCCGATCGTCGGCGGTCTCCTCGTCGAGCACGTGAACTGGCAGTCGGTGTTCTTCATCAACGTGCCGGTCGGCGTCCTCGCCCTCGTACTGGGCCTGGTGATCCTCAAGGACCACCGCGCCGTGAACGCCCCGCGCTCCTTCGACATCCCCGGCATCGTGCTGCTCTCCGGTGCCATGTTCTGCCTCATCTGGGCCCTGATCAAGGCCGGTGAGTGGGGCTGGGGCGACGCGAAGACGCTGGGCTTCCTGGCCGCCGCGGTCGTCGTCTTCGCCGCCTTCGCGGTCCTGGAGACCAAGGTCCGCGAGCCGCTGATCCCGCTGCGGATGTTCCGGTCCGTACCGCTGACGGCCGGCACGATCCTGATGGTGCTGATGGCCTTCGCCTTCATGGGTGGCCTCTTCTTCGTCACCTTCTACCTGCAGAACGTGCACGGCCTGAGCCCCGTCGACAGCGGTCTGCACCTGCTGCCGCTGACCGCGATGATGATCGTCGGCTCGCCGGCCGCGGGCGCGCTGATCACCAAGTTCGGTCCCCGTGTCCCGCTGGTCGGCGGCATGGTCTTCACCGCCGTCGCCATGTTCGGCATGACCACCCTGTCCACCGGCACGGGCACGCTGACGATGTCCCTGTGGTTCGCGCTGCTGGGCCTGGGCCTCGCACCGGTCATGGTCGGCGCCACCGAGGTCATCGTCGGCAACGCGCCGCTGGAGCTGTCCGGTGTGGCGGGCGGCCTCCAGCAGGCCGCCATGCAGGTCGGCGGCAGCCTCGGTACGGCGGTGCTCGGCGCCGTGATGTCCAGCAAGGTCAGCTCGGACTTCGCGGGCAACTGGAGCAAGGCCGGGCTGCCGGGAGCGCCGGACCCGGCGCTCAAGGCCGCCGCCGAGGTCGGCGCGGTGCCGCCGCAGGTGGCCCAGGCCCCGGGCATGACGCCGCAGATCGTCGACCGTATCGGCACCGCGGTGCACGACACGTTCGTGTCGGGCATGGGGCTGTCCTTCACCGTCGCCTGTGCCGTGGCGGTCGTCGCGGCCGTCGTCGCGCTGTTCACCAAGCGCGGCGCCAACGCGGAGGCGGGCGCGGGCGTCGGACACATCTGACGTCTGCCGTCCGACTGCCTGAGTGCCCGGCCGTCCGCCGGGCGGCCGGGGCGCCTCGACGCGCGGCGGGCCGGAGCTTCCCGCTCCGGCCGGCCGCGCGTTTCGTTTCTCCACAGGCGTGCCGTCCTCCGTACGGGCCTGAGGCTTACCGCACCCCGGCGTACGACGCCCGGCCGTGCGCAGGCGAAGTGACGTCAACGGCTCGCCGCCGTACGTCCGTTGACGGCCCGGCAGCAGCGCGTCGCCTATCAGGGTGGGACGCCCGGCGCGGGCTTGGCTCCGGCACCCGCACGCGGCCAAGCTCGGATCACCGGCCCGCGGCGGACCACCCCGCCGCGGCAGACCACTTCGTACTCCACGGGGGAGTGATGCACATGCGTACGATCCACGCCGTCGCCCTGCTGACCGGAGCCGCCGCGCTGGCCGCCGCCCACCTCGGCGTCCCGACCGCGCACGGAGCACCGCAGCAACGGCCCCGGGCGCACCCGGGACCGGCCGCGGGCGACTGCGCCACCGGTCAGTTCTGCGTCTGGCCGGGCCGCGGTTTCGGCGGCAAGCGGCAGAGCTACGAACTGTCCGGCACCGACATCGAAAGCTGCGTCACGCTGCCCGCCGGCATCCGCGGCGCCTCGTTCGCCAACCGCACCGGCCGGCCCGTCACCACGTACCAGAGCGCCGAGTGCGAGGAGACCGGGGAGTACGACACCTACCCGGGCGGGGGTAGCTGGGTGCCCGAATCCCCTTACCAGGTCAGGGCGTTCAAAATCTGGGAGAGCTGACCGGGGGAGTGGGTACGGCGACGCGGGGTACTCGGAGCCCGAGCCCGAACCACGCGACCCTCGGGAGGGATGATGGCGGGCCTCGGACAGCACAGCCGCACCCGATGGCGGACCCACCTGCGGAGCAACCCCCGCTCACGAGGCCGGACGGGGCCTCGGACCGGGCCGGACCGCGCGACGCTGGGCGTGATCGGACTGATCTGCGCGGTCGCCGGATTCTTCATCCTGAGCATCGTGCTCGGGCCGGTGTCCGTGCTCCTCGGCTGGCTCGCGATGGGCCGCCGGTGGAACAGCGGGAGCGCGCTCCCGGCACTGGTGGCCGTCGTCCTCGGTGTGATCGACACAGTGCTGGCGATCATCCGGATCACCACCACGGCCGTCGGGGCACCGTTCTGAGCGGGCCCCGCGGCAGGCGTACGTGATCACCTGCCCGCCCCCGGAGCCACCGAGGGGCCGGGCCGACCGGTGACAGCGACGCGAAAAGGCGCCCCCGGCCGGATCTCTCCGGCCGGGGGCGCCTCGGTGTCAGCTGTCCTGGGGGCGACTACGCGTCGCCGCCCGCCTCGCCGGCCTCCGCGGCCGCGACGTCCAGCAGTTGGTACCGGTCGATCGCCTGCTTCAGCAGCGAACGGTCGACCTTGCCCTCCTTGGCCAGCTCGGTGAGCACACCGAGCACGATCGACTGCGCGTCGATGTGGAAGAAGCGGCGGGCCGCGCCCCGCGTGTCCGCGAAGCCGAAGCCGTCGGCGCCCAGCGACTGGTAGGTGCCCGGCACCCAGCGCGCGATCTGGTCGGGAACGGCACGCATCCAGTCGGAGACGGCCACCTTCGGACCCTCGGCGTCGGCGAGCTTCCGCGTCACGTACGGGACGCGCTGCTCCTCCTCCGGGTGGAGCAGGTTGTGCTCCTCGGCCTCCACCGCGTCGCGGCGCAGCTCGTTCCAGGAGGTCGCCGACCAGACGTCCGCCTTGACGTTCCACTCGTCGGCCAGGATCCGCTGCGCTTCGAGCGCCCACGGCACCGCCACGCCGGACGCGAGGATCTGGGCCGCGTGCTCGCCCTTCTCGCCCTGCTTGAAGCGGTACAGGCCCTTGAGGATGCCCTCGGCGTCCACGTCCGCCGGCTCGGCCGGGTGCTGGATCGGCTCGTTGTAGACGGTGAGGTAGTAGAAGACGTCCTCGCTGTTCTCGCCGTACATCCGGCGCAGACCGTCCTTGACGATGTGCGCGATCTCGTACCCGAACGCCGGGTCGTAGGCGACACACGCCGGGTTGGTCGAGGCGAGCAGCTGGGAGTGGCCGTCCGCGTGCTGGAGGCCCTCACCGGTCAGGGTCGTACGACCGGCGGTCGCACCCAGCACGAAGCCGCGCGCGAGCTGGTCGGCCATCTGCCAGAACTGGTCACCGGTGCGCTGGAACCCGAACATCGAGTAGAAGACGTAGATCGGGATCAGCGGCTCGCCGTGGGTGGCGTAGGCGGAGCCCGCCGCGATCAGCGAGGCGGTGCAGCCGGCCTCGGAGATGCCGTCGTGCAGCATCTGGCCGGTCGGCGACTCCTTGTAGGCGAGCAGCAGTTCGCGGTCGACCGACTCGTAGATCTGGCCCAGCGGGTTGTAGATCTTCGCGGACGGGAAGAACGCGTCCATACCGAAGGTGCGGTACTCGTCCGGCGCGATCGGCACGAAGCGCTTGCCGATCTCCTTGTCCCGCATGAGGTCCTTCAGGACCCGCACGAACGCCATGGTCGTGGCGATCTTCTGCTGGCCGGAGCCCTTCTTCGCCCCCGCGTACGCCTTCTCGTCCGGCAGCGGCAGCGGCTTCGCCCGCACGACACGGGTCGGGACGTACCCGCCGTTCGCCTTGCGGCGGTCGTGCATGTACTGGATCTCTTCGGAGTCGCGGCCCGGGTGGTAGTACGGCGGGTTGCCGTCCTCCAGCTCCTTGTCCGAGATCGGCAGGTGCAGCCGGTCGCGGAAGCGCTTGAGGTCCTCGGCCGTCAGCTTCTTCATCTGGTGGGTCGCGTTGCGGCCCTCGAAGTTCGGACCGAGGGTCCAGCCCTTGACGGTCTGCGCGAGGATCACCGTCGGCTGGCCCTTGTGGGCCTTGGCCGCCGCGTACGCCGCGTAGATCTTCTTGTGGTCGTGACCGCCGCGGCCCAGGTGCTGGATCTGCTGGTCGGTCATGTTCTCGACCATCGCGCGCAGGCGGTGGTCGTCACCGAAGAAGTGCTCGCGGATGTACGAACCGGTCTCGGTCGCGTACGTCTGGAACTGGCCGTCCGGGGTCGTGTTCAGCTTGTTGACCAGGATGCCGTCGCGGTCCTGGGCCAGCAGCGGGTCCCAGCTGCGGTCCCACACCAGCTTGATCACGTTCCAGCCGGCGCCTCGGAACTGCGACTCCAGCTCCTGCATGATCTTGCCGTTGCCGCGGACCGGGCCGTCCAGGCGCTGCAGGTTGCAGTTGACCACGAAGGTCAGGTTGTCCAAGCCCTCACGCGCCGCGAGGGACAGCTGGCCGAGCGACTCGGGCTCGTCCATCTCGCCGTCGCCGAGGTAGGCCCACACGTGCGAGTCGGAGGTGTCGGCGATGCCGCGCGCCTCCATGTAGCGGTTCATCCGGGCCTGGTAGATCGCGCCGAGCGGGCCGAGGCCCATCGAGACGGTCGGGAACTCCCAGAAGTCCGGCATCAGCCGCGGGTGCGGGTAGCTGGACAGGCCGTCGGGGAACTTCGACTTCTCCTGGCGGAAGGCGTCGAGCTGCTTCTCGGTGAGCCGGTCCAGGAGGTACGCGCGGGCGTACACGCCGGGCGAGGCGTGGCCCTGGAAGAAGATCTGGTCGCCGCCCTTGCCGTCGTCCTTGCCCCGGAAGAAGTGGTTGAAGCCCACGTCGTACAGGGAGGCGGAGGACGCGAAGGTGGCGATGTGGCCGCCGACGCCGATACCGGGGCGCTGCGCCCGCGACACCATGACCGCGGCGTTCCACCGGGTCGCGTTCAGGATCTTGCGCTCGATCTCCTCGTTGCCGGGGAAGAACGGCTCGTCCTTGGTCGCGATGGTGTTGACGTAATCCGTGCTGCGCATCTCGGGCACGGCCACGCGCTTCTCGCGGGCCCGCTCGATCAGGCGGAGCATGAGGTAGCGGGCACGTTCCCGGCCTCGCTCATCGACGGCTGCGTCGAGCGAGTCGAGCCATTCCTGGGTCTCTTCGGGATCGAAGTCCGGGACCTGGCTGGGAAGGCCGCCAATGATGATCGGGTTGCGATCGGATCCGGAAGCCACGCTGTTCCTTCGCTGTTCGGTCTTGCTCTGCTTTGGTGTCGCGCCGTCTTCCATCGTGTACCGGCTCACCGGGATACGTCATCTCTACCGGTGGGTAACCACCCCCTAAGAGACGGGCGCTCGCAGGCCGGTTTTTGAGGTCGGCCAAATCGCAACCATACGCCCACGCCGGAACCGGTTGCCGTACGGTCGTGCGACCCCCGAGAAGAAGTACGTGTGACGGGCGCCGCCCCCCAAAGAGCCCAGTCCCCCGCCAAAACGTAATAAAGGCAATAAAAGGGTGTGGGGTGAATCACTTCTTGCCGTGTGTGCGGGGTCGCAGTTGCGGCGAGACGGCGGTAAACGTCACCGTTTCGACGGTCTCGGCCGCCGGGTACTTGCGCGATCCGCCCGGCCCGTGTGGACTACGCCCAATGCCCCGCGCACGCGTGGGTGCACGTCATTTACCGAAACATGACAGGAGGCAATCCGTGAGCGCGACCGCGGACCACGCGGAGGAGCGGACCAACCCGGCCATCAAGCTGGGGTTCGAGCCCGGACAGGTGGTCCAGGAGATCGGCTACGACGACGACGTCGAGCAGGAGCTCCGCGAAGCCATTGAGGCCGTGATCGGCCAGGAGATCGTTGACGAGGACTACGACGACGTCGCCGACGTCGTCGTGCTGTGGTTCCGCGATGACGACGGCGACCTCACGGACGCGCTGGTGGATGCCATCGGTCTGATCGACGAGGGCGGCGAGATCTGGCTGATGACGCCCAAGACCGGCCGCGACGGGTACGTCGAGCCGAGCGACATCAACGAAGCCGCGCAGACCGCAGGCCTGTCCCAGACCAGGAGCATCAACGCCGGCAAGGACTGGAGCGGCAGCCGCCTGGTCACCCCCAAGGGCGCCAAGTCGGGCAAGCGCTGAGCCGCGCCCCCCACGTTCCGTACCGAGCCCTCCGCCGGATGATCCGGTGGGGGGCTCGGCGTGTGCGCCCCGGCGCGTAGGGTTGGCCGCAACCTGTTGGAATCCGCCGGAGCGGACGCTGCCGGCGGTGCCCCGCGCCGCACGCCGGTGACGGCGCCGGGCACGGCAAAGGCGTCCGCGCACGGTGTCTGCGAAGGGAACGGTCCCCATGGCGATCGAGGTCGGCTCGAAGGCTCCGGAGTTCGAGCTGAAGAACCAGCACGGTGAGCTGATCAAGCTCTCCGACTTCCGCGGCGAGAAGGCCGTGGTCCTCCTCTTCTACCCCTTCGCCTTCACCGGCGTGTGCACCGGCGAGCTGTGCGCCCTGCGCGACGAGCTGCCGAAGTTCGTCAACGACGACGTGCAGCTCCTGGCCGTCTCCAACGACTCGCCCTTCGCGCTGCGCGTCTTCGCCGAGCAGGAGGGCCTGGAGTACCCGCTGCTGTCGGACTTCTGGCCGCACGGTGAGGCTTCGCGCGCGTACGGCGTCTTCGACGAGGAGAAGGGCTGCGCGGTGCGCGGGACCTTCATCATCGACAAGGAGGGCGTGGTGCGCTGGACGGTCGTCAACGGCCTGCCCGACGCCCGTGACCTCAACGACTACCTCAAGGCGCTCGGCACCCTCTGATTCCCGCCGCGACCGGCTCCCGCCACGACATCGGCGCGGTGTCCGTACCGCTACCTGTAATCGGTGGGAACCGGTCACTAGGATCAAATCGTTGATCTGATGCCATGCACGATGGGGGCGCAAAGCAATTCGTACCCCTCGAACCCAGGGAGGACTCGTGGGAGTCAGCCTCAGCAAGGGCGGAAACGTCTCGCTGACGAAGGAAGCCCCCAATCTGACCGCGGTGCTCGTCGGTCTCGGCTGGGACGCCCGTACCACCACCGGTACGGACTTCGACCTGGACGCCAGCGCGCTGCTGACCAACGACCAGGGCAAGGTCGCCAACGACCAGAACTTCGTGTTCTTCAACAACCTGAAGAGCCCGGACGGCTCGGTCGAGCACACCGGCGACAACACCACCGGTGAGGGCGAGGGCGACGACGAGGCCATCAAGGTGAACCTCGCCGGCGTGCCCGCCGACGTCGCCAAGATCGTGTTCCCGGTGTCCATCTACGACGCCGAGAACCGCCAGCAGAGCTTCGGCCAGGTCCGCAACGCCTACATCCGCGTCGTGAACCAGGCCGACGGCAACGAGCTCGCGCGCTACGACCTGAGCGAGGACGCCTCGACCGAGACCGCCATGGTCTTCGGCGAGCTGTACCGCAACGGCGCGGAGTGGAAGTTCCGGGCCATCGGCCAGGGGTACGCCTCGGGCCTGCGCGGCATCGCGCAGGACTTCGGCGTCAACGTCTGACCCGAGTCACCACCCTTTCGCGCCCGGCGTCGTGCCCCCTGTCCGGGGAGTACGACGCCGGGCGCGCTTGAAGCCCGTACGCAGGCCGTGCGGTACCCGGATCCCGGCGCGCGGCGGACGCGCACCGCACGGAGTCCAGGTGAGAGCCGTAAGGATGGCGTATCCGGGGCCGTGTCCGTGCCGTACGGGCCAGGTACGAACCCGTATGAAAGCCGTGGGCAACCGCGGCACCACCGTCACCGGGGAGGATGCGAACACCATGGGCGTCACGCTCGCAAAGGGAGGCAACGTCTCCCTCTCCAAGGCCGCTCCGAATCTCACGCAGGTCATGGTCGGTCTCGGCTGGGACGCGCGCTCGACCACGGGAGCGCCGTTCGACCTGGATGCCAGCGCGCTGCTGTGCAGGTCGGGGCGGGTGCTCGGCGACGAGTACTTCGTCTTCTACAACAATCTCAAGAGCCCGGACGGCTCGGTCGAGCACACGGGCGACAATCTCACCGGTGAGGGTGAAGGGGACGACGAGTCGATTCTCGTGGACCTCAGCACGGTCCCCGAAGAGGTCGACAAGATCGTTTTTCCTGTCTCGATCCACGAGGCGGATGTCCGCGGCCAGAGCTTCGGCCAGGTCAGCAACGCATTCATCCGGGTGGTCAACCAGGCGGACGGCAGCGAGCTGGCGCGCTACGACCTCAGCGAGGACGCCTCCAGCGAAACCGCAATGATCTTCGGTGAGGTCTACCGGTACAGCGGTGAATGGAAGTTCCGCGCGGTGGGCCAGGGGTACGCGTCGGGGTTGCGAGGCATCGCTCTAGACTTCGGGGTCAACGTTTCGTAAAGCGCCGCGCACTGCGCGCGGGGGACCCCATACAGCGAGGGATTGGGTTAGGCAGTGCTCCTGAGAACCTTTGGCTGGTCGTTCGCCGTCACGGCGGCCGGCCTGGCTTTGGCCGGCGTCCTCTGGGGGTGGCAGGGGCTAGCGATCGTCGGCATCCTGTCGATCCTGGAGATTTCGGTCTCGTTCGACAACGCGGTCATCAACGCCGGAATCCTGCGCAAGATGAACGCCTTCTGGCAGAAAATCTTTCTGACCGTCGGCATTCTCATCGCCGTCTTCGGCATGCGTCTGGTCTTCCCGGTCGTCATCGTCGCGGTCACCGCGAAGATCGGGCCGATCGAGGCCGTCAATCTGGCGATCAACGACAAGGCGCAGTACGAGCACCTGGTCACGGGGGCCCACCCGGCCATCGCGGCCTTCGGTGGCATGTTCCTGCTCATGATCTTCCTCGACTTCATCTTCGAGGAGCGCGAGCACAAGTGGCTGGGCTGGCTGGAACGGCCGCTGGCCAAAATGGGCAAGCTGGACATGCTGTCCGTCATCGTCGCGCTGGTCGTCCTGCTCGTCGGCGCCATGACGGTGGCCACCGACGTCGCGCACGGCGGGGGTGACAAGAGCGCGACAGTGCTCCTGTCCGGCGTCGCCGGCCTGCTGACGTACCTGGTCGTGGGTGGCGTCTCCGGCTACTTCGAAGACAAGCTGGAGGAGGCCGAGGAGGCACAGGAAGCCGAGGACGAGGACGCCGGGAACGGCTCGGCGGCGAAGCCGGCGGTGGCGGGCCAGGAAGCCGGTCCGAACGGCGAGTCGTCCAAGCGCGGCTCCGTCTCGGGCGTGGGGCTCGCGGGCAAGGCCGCGTTCTTCCTGTTCCTCTACCTGGAGGTCATCGACGCGTCGTTCTCCTTCGACGGCGTCATCGGCGCCTTCGCCATCACCAACGACATCTTCGAGATGGCGCTGGGTCTGGGCATCGGCGCGATGTACATCCGTTCGCTGACGGTCTTCCTGGTCCGCAGGGGGACCCTGGACGACTACGTCTACCTGGAGCACGGCGCGCACTACGCCATCGGCGCGCTGGCCGTCATCCTGCTCGCCACGATCAAGTACGAGATCAACGAGGTCATCACCGGCCTGGTCGGAATCGTTCTGATCGCCGCGTCCTTCTGGTCATCCGTGCGCAAGAACCGCAAGGAAGCCAAAACGGGAGAAGACTCCGCGGCAAAGTCGGAAGTCACCTCCGGAGTGTGACGAGGGCCTGATTGAGGAACGCTCTCAGCGGGGCGGCCATGGAGTGCTCACTCCATGGCCGCCCCGCGGCCGTACCGGGCCGCGGGGCGGCCGGGACAGCCGGGAGGAACCGGTATGGCCGGGATGAACCGGTACGGCCGGGGAGAACCGGCACAGCCGGGATGCACCGGTACAGCCGGGACGCACGCAGCAGTCGGGTCGCCGAGCCATCGGGGCGGGCGGCCTCCGGGTCGGATCGATGGGGTGGGGCAAGGTGTCGTTCTTGGACAACTGGCGTCGGGGCGGGGCGCCGAAGTTCGAAGCCGGTGGCGCGTCGTACGTGGTCGAGCTGACCAAACGCAATCCGGTCGTCTCGCTGACGAAGCAGGGCGCGGCCTCCGGGCACCTGCGGGTCAACCTGTCCTGGCAGATGCGCACGTCCGACATCGGAATGCGCAGCTCGCAGCGTGGCGGCAGCCTGCTGCGCAATCCGGGCAAGATGTTCAAACCGGAGGTGGTGCAGGCGCAGGGGCCGGCGGTCGTCAAGATCGACCTGGACCTGGCCTGCCTGTACGAGCTCAAGGACGGCACCAAGGGCGTGGTGCAGCCGCTCGGCAACTTCCTGGGCGACATCAACGCCGCGCCGTACGTGAAGCTCAGCGGCGACGACCGGTTCGGCTCGCCCTCCGGCGAAACGCTCTACATCAACCTCGACCACCGCGACGAGATCAAGCGCCTGCTGATCTTCGTCTACATCTACGACGGAACGCCGGCCTTCGACCGCACCCACGCCGTCGTGACGCTCTACCCGAGCAGCGGCCCCCGCGTGGAGATCGGCCTCGACGAACGCGCGCCACAGGCCCGCTCCTGCGCCATCTTCATGCTGGAGAACAACAAGGGCGAACTCACCGTCCGCCGCGAGGTGAAGTACGTCTACGGCTTCCAGTCCGAACTGGACCGCCTGTACGGCTGGGGCCTGCAGTGGGGGCGAGGGTACAAGTCGAAGGTGTGAGGTGGGGCCGGGGACCCTGGGGCGTCGGCCCTGGGGTACGGGTGGGGCCTGGTGAGGCGGGGTGGGGAAACGTTACGGCTGGTGTGGAGGGCGGGGCGGGAGCCTGGATTCGCGGCTGTTGAGGCTGGGGCCGGTCGGCCTTGTGCTGCTCTGTGCCCGGCGGTCCGGCGGCCCAGCCCGCTGGCCCGGCGATCCGGCGGCCCAGTCCGCTGGCCGCCCGGCCGCTGGTTGTTCGGCTGTGGACGGCCGGCTGCGGACGGTCGGCTGTGGGCCAGCCGTGTGAGGGCAGGCCCCTGGGGTCTGCTCACCCTCCACTCCACTCACTCTTCACTCCACGCCGAGCAAGGGGCGGCCATGGCCCCGTTACGGCTGTCCCGAACGAAGCTGCCGCCGGGCGCCACAACCCTGAGCGGTGACGAGTAGCCGTCCACGAGTGAGCGGCCGGCCGGTGACGGGTGAGCGGTGACGGACTGCCGCCCGCCCGTCAGCGGTGCTGGAACTGCGGCCCCTGCGGCGGGAGGACGAAGTTCGGGTCCAGCCCGGGCCCGGGAGCCGGGCCGGGGCCGGGCGGCTGCTGCGGGTAACCGTAGGCCGGAGGCGCTGGGACGGCCGGAGCCATGGGGCCCGTCGGATACGGCTGGTGCTGAGGCTGATGTGGAGGCTGCGGATAGCCGTACGAGGGCTGGGGTTGCTGTGGCTGTTGCGGCGTCGGACCGGGGTATCCGTACGCGGGCTGAGCCGGGGGCTGCGTCGGAGGCGGCGGGATGTTCGGAGCGTGCTGCGGATAGCCGTAACCCCCGCCGGCGGGCTGCGGCTGAGGCGGGAACGCCGCAGCCGCGTGCGGGGCGGTCGAGGGCGGAGCGGTGGGCGGCGGCAGTGGAAACGAGTCCGGTTCTGACTGCACACCGGAGTCCGGGGCCGCCGGTGCCTGGCCTGCGGCGGGGGGCGTCGGCGCCGGTGCTGGCGCCTGGTTCTGGCCAGGGCTCGGGCTCGGGTCGGGAAGGTGCTGTGTCGCGGCCTCGGGGTCCGCAGGGGACGCCGGACCCTCCGCCTCGCCGGACCCGGCACCGGCCCCGACGGCTCCGGTGCCGGAGCCCTCTGCGGGTGCGGTGGCGGCCGACGACGCGGCCGCTGTCGGGCCGACTGTCGCACCGGCTTCCTGCACCGCGGACTCGTCCTCTTCCTCCACCGAGATCCCGAACTCGGTGGCCAGGCCGATCAACCCGTTCTCGTAACCCTGCCCGAGCGCACGGAATTTCCACCGGTCTCCGCGCCGGTACAACTCGCCGCAGATCAGGGCCGTCTCCTTGCCCGTCTCCGGCACTACGTCGAAGACCGCGACCGGCTCGTCGTCCGACGAGGAGGCGTCGTGCAGCAGGACGCGTAGATCCCGTACGTGCGCGAAGGTTCCGCCGTCCGCCGATGCGGTGAGCATGACACGGTCCACCGACGCCTCAAGTCCGGACAGGTCCGCCTCGATGGTGTCCGCCACTCCGTCGGCCAGCTGCGTCTTCGGCAGGTGCCGCACCAGGCCGCTGGGGTGCCGTGGCTGGTTGTAGAAGACGAAGTCCGCATCGGAACGCACGCGTCCGTCGGCACCGAGGAGCAGGGCCGAGGCATCGACATCGGGCACTCCCGCGCCGGGGGCCCAGCGCAGGACGGCCCGGACCGCCGTGGTGTCGAGGGGTACGTTGGACCCTTTCAGCATCGCGTGCGTCATGTCCGTAATCCTGCCTTCCCGGAGGTCGGGGGGACAACGCGGGGGCCGTCCCGGCGTGGCCCGCCCGGTGCCCGCGACACCTGGCCGTCGTGTGCGGGTTACGTGCTTTTCACATGGGCGGGAACTTTCTCCTCACGGCCGCACGTACGATTACCGGCCGGATCCAGACAGCGAGTCGCCGCGGGGTGGCCCCGGCCCCGCCTGCTCACGGGGAGTTCTATGCGTCACTTTGGGCATCTTGCGCCCGATATCCGGAACGCTTTGTTCCACCAGGAGCCGGCCGAGTTCACCGCCGACTCCCCGCCCGGCATGCTCTCGGTCGCCCTCGGCGCGACGCTCTACAGCCCGGCCACCCGTCCACGGCTCGCCGAGGACATCGTCAAACAGGCCGGACGTGGAGTGGTGTCCATGGTGCTGTGCCTGGAGGACTCCATCAGCGACGCGGACGTGACCGCCGGTGAGGAGAACCTCGTACGGCAGTTCGCGGCCCTCGGCGAGGAGGTCGAAAACGGTACGGTCCTCCCGCTGCTGTTCATCCGGGTGCGCGCGGTCGCGCAGATTCCCGACCTGGTGCGCCGACTGGGTCGTGACGTGCGACTGTTGTCCGGATTCGTGCTGCCCAAGTTCACCGAGGAGCGAGGCGTCCCGTTCCTGGAGGCGCTGACCGGCGCGGAGGGGGAGTGCGGGCGGCGGCTGTTCGCGATGCCGGTGCTCGAATCGCCCGACCTCCTCCACCTGGAGAGCCGCGGCGAGACACTGCGGGGCATCGCGCGCACGGTGGACAAGTACCGTGACCGCATTCTGGCGCTGCGTCTCGGTGTCACCGACTTCTGCTCGGCCTACGGCCTGCGCCGGGCCCCCGACATGACCGCGTACGACGTGCAGATCGTCGCCTCCGTGATCGCCGACGTGGTGAACGTCCTCGGCCGGGCGGACGGCACCGGTTTCACGGTCACCGGCCCGGTGTGGGAGTACTTCCGGTTGCACGAGCGGATGTTCAAGCCGCAGTTGCGGCAGAGCCCCTTCCTCGGCAGGGCGGAGGAACTCCGGACGGCTCTGATCGAACATGACATGGACGGCCTGCTGCGCGAGATCGAACTCGACCGCGCGAACGGCCTGCAGGGCAAGACCTGCATCCACCCCTCGCACGTGGCCCCGGTGCACGCCCTCTCGGTCGTCAGCCATGAGGAGTTCAGCGACGCCGTGGACATCCTGCGGCCCGAGCGGGGCGCCGGCGGCGTGCTGCGTTCCGCGTACACGAACAAGATGAACGAGATCAAGCCGCATCGCGCCTGGGCCGAACGGACCCTGCTGCGCGCCGAGGTGTTCGGCGTCGCCCGCGAGGGCGTCGGCTTCGTGGAACTGCTGGCGGCCGGCCTTCCGCACACCTGAGACGGCGAACGGTTCGAGCCTGGCGGTCACCGCCCCACCGGGCCGACGACGTCCAGGAAGCAACGGACGATGACGACGGCGGAAGAGACGAAGGAGACGGGCACAGTGGTGTGGACGGGAGAGTGGGTCGCCCAGCGGCTCGGAGTCTCGCTGAGCGGCGGGCCGGAGCTGCCCAGGCTGCTCGGGCTGGCGTTGCGGCGCAATCCCAAGCGGGCGCACCTGCTCGTGTCGAACGTGCTCGGCAAGCACGTACCGCAGCGGCCGGACACGGTCTACGGCGCGGGTCTCGGGCTCGGACGCCAGGTCCGTGAACTGCTCGGCGACACCGAGGCGGCGCGCGCCGTCGTCCTGGGATACGCCGAGACCGCCACGGGACTCGGGCACAGCGTGGCCGACGGTCTGGCCCTCGCGCCCTATCTGCACTCCACACGGCGGCCGGTCGCGGGGGTCGAGCAGGCGGGCGGCTTCGAGGAGGAACACAGTCACGCGACCTCGCACCTGCTGCTCCCGGAGGACCCGGCGCTGCTGGCCGGCGACGGCCCCCTGGTCCTCGTCGACGACGAGTTCTCCACCGGCCGCACGGTCCTGAACACCATCAAGGCGCTGCACGCCCGCTTCCCCCGCGAGCGGTACGTCGTCGTCGCCCTGGTCGACATGCGCTCGGACACGGACCGCGGCCGGCTGCGGAAGTTCGCCGCAGACCTCGGGGCACGGGTCGACCTCATCGCCCTGGCCGCCGGCGGCGTACAACTCCCGGCCGACGTCCTCGAACGCGGCCAAGCCCTCGTAGCCGCCCATCAGCACACGACGCCCACGCCCGTGCCGATGCCCGCGAGCCGGGCTTCGGGGGCCCCGGCGGCCGGCGCCGGGGAGGGCAGCAGTGCCAGTGGCGAGAGCGGGAGCAGCCGTGAGGCCGGGGACGCAGCCTCGGACACGCCCGTGGCCCCGAGCGGCCCGGTGCAAGCCGTGCGGATCGACCTGGACTGGCCGGAGGGCGTTCCGGATGGCGGGCGCCACGGCTTCACCGCAGCCCACCGGTCCCGCCTGGAGACGGCGCTGCCCGGCATGGCCACCCGGATCGCCGATGGCCTCACCGGCGCCCGCCGGGTACTGGTCCTCGGCAACGAAGAGCTGATGTACGCGCCGCTGCGCCTCGCCGGAGCCCTGGAGGCCAGTACATCGGCCGAGGTGTACTTCTCGACCACCACCCGCTCCCCGGTCCTCGCCGTGGACGACCCGGGCTACGCCATACGTACCCGGTTGGCCTTCCCCGCCCACGACCGGCCGGCTGACGGACCGGGGGAGCGGTACGCGTACAACGTCGCGGCCGGCGCGGACCCGCAGCGGCGCTTCGACGCGGTCGTCGCCGTCACCGACTCGCACGGCGACACCCCGGAACTCCACGGCGCCGACGGCCTCCTGGGCCGACTCGCCGAGCACACCGACCGGCTGCTCCTCGCCGTCATCCCTTCCTACACACCGGCGGGCACGCTGCCGCAGACGCCGGAGCCCACCCCGAAGCACACGTCCCACGCCACGCGACGACAGGTCTGACCGATGCCCCTCCCCGAGCCGCTGCGCGGCCCCGCCTTCTCCTCCTACGCCCCCGACGAGGTCGGCTGGCTGCTCCAGGATCTGTCCTCGATCACCCTCGAAGCGCCGACGGAGGAGCGCGAGGAAGCGATACAGGCAGGTGGCGCCCACTATGCCGAGTCGCTGCCCGTCGAATACCAGCCGAGCGAGCAGTACCAGGCGCTGTTCCACAGTGCGTTGGAGGCCTCTGCCGGCCGCATCGCGCGGGCGGTCGGTGCCGTCACCGAAACGGTGATCGCCGAGCGCTCCGCCCGTCCGGTACTGGTCTCGCTGGCCCGCGCCGGCACCCCGGTGGGCGTTCTGATGCGCCGCTGGGCCCTGCACGCTCACGGGCTCGACCTGCCGCACTACGCGGTCTCGATCGTGCGCGGTCGTGGCATCGACACCACCGCACTGCGCTGGCTCGCCGCCCACCACGATCCGGCGGACATCGTCTTCGTCGACGGCTGGACGGGCAAGGGCGCCATCACCCGGGAACTGGCCCAGGCGCTGAGCGACTTCCCCGGCTTCGACCCGCGGATCGCGGTCCTCGCCGATCCCGGCGGCTGCGTGGACACCTACGGCACCCGCGACGACTTCCTCATCCCCTCGGCGTGCCTCAACTCGACCGTCTCCGGTCTGATCTCGCGCACCGTACTCCGCGACGATCTCGTCGGGCCCGACGACTTCCACGGCGCCAAGTTCTACCGTGACCTCGCGCCGGCCGACCTTTCGCGGGTGCTCGTCGACACCGTCGCGGCGCGGTTCGACGAAGTCGCCGACCAGGTCGCCGTCGACGTGAAGGAACTGGCTGCGGCCGACCGGACACCCACCTGGGCGGGCTGGGCCGCGGTCGAGCGGATCAGTGAGGCGTACGGTATCCACGACGTCAACCTTGTCAAGCCGGGTGTCGGTGAGACCACGCGGGTACTGCTCCGGCGCGTCCCCTGGAAGATTCTTGCCCGGCGCGGCGCCGGAACGGATCTCGATCATGTGCGTCTCCTGGCTGAACAGCGGGGCGTCCCCGTCGAAGAGGTCGACGAACTCCCCTACACCTGTGTCGGACTGATCCACCCCCGCTTCACGCGGGACGCGACGGGTGCGGACGGCAAGGCGGTGACCGCGCCGTGAGCACGATCGTCGCCAGCGACCTGGACCGCACCCTCATCTATTCGGCCGCCGCACTGGACCTGGCCGTGCCCGACGCCGAGGCGCCCCGCCTGCTCTGCGTCGAGGTCTACGAGCACCGGCCGCTCTCCTACATGACGGAGACGGCGGCGGAGCTGCTCGCCGTTCTCGCCGACGCCACCACGTTCGTCCCCACGACCACGCGCACGCGTGAGCAGTACGGGCGTATCCACCTCCCTGGCCCCGCACCGAGGTTCGCCATCTGCGCGAACGGCGGACACCTGCTCGTCGACGGAGAGTCCGACCCGAGCTGGCAGCGCACCGTCGCCGCCCGGCTGAGCGCGGAGTGCGCATCGCTCGACGAGGTCCGTACGCACCTGCTGCGGACCGCCGACCCGGCCTGGTTGCTCAAGGAACGCGTGGCCGAGGGCCTCTTCGCCTACCTCGTCGTCGAGCGCTCGCTGCTGCCGCAGACCTGGGTCAAGGAACTCGCCGAGTGGGCGGACGCCCGCGGCTGGACCGTCTCGCTCCAGGGGCGGAAGGTCTACGCCGTGCCGAAGCCGCTCACCAAGAGCGCCGCCGTCGCCGAAGTCGTCCGCCGGACCGGTGCCTCGCAGGTCCTCGCCGCCGGCGACTCGTTGCTGGACGCCGACCTGCTGCTGGCCGCAGACCGCGGGTGGCGTCCCGGCCACGGGGAGCTGGCGGACTCCGGGTGGAACGTTCCCCACGTCACCGCGCTGGACGCGCGCGGAGCCGTGGCGGGCGAGGAGATCCTGCGGGCGTTCACCCGCGGCGTCGCTGCCCCCGTCCACTCCTGCTGAGCCGTACGACGAGGAAGGCCAGGACCGCCAGCACGGCGGCCACCAGCACCACTTTCGAGTACGCGTCCACATAGCCGGTCACCTCCTCCCAGTTCTCGCCGAGCGCGTAGCCGGCGAGGACGAAGATCGCATTCCAGATCAGACTGCCGAGAGTGGTCAGGACGAGAAAGGCCGGTAACGACATCCGCTCGATACCGGCCGGGACCGATATCAGGCTGCGGAAGATCGGCACCATCCGGCCGAAGAAGACCGCCTTGTTGCCGTGCCGCTCGAACCAGCGCTCCGTCTTCTCGATGTCGGAGACCTTGACCAGCGGCAGCTTGGCCGCCATCGCGAGCATCCGGTCCCGGCCGAGCAGCGCGCCCACGCCGTAGAGAGCCAGGGCCCCGAGTACCGATCCGAGCGTCGTCCACAGCAGAGCGGAGAACAGAGTCATCCGGCCCTGGCCCGCCGCGAAGCCCGCCAGGGGCAGGATCAACTCGCTGGGCAGGGGCGGGAAGAGATTCTCGGCGGCGATGGCCAGGCCGGCGCCTGGTGCGCCGAGCGTGTCCATGAGCCCGGTGATCCAGCTGGTTTCCGCGTGTTCGTTCATGCTTCGACGCTAGAAATCCGCGGGCGGCGGCACATTGCGGAAAACCGCACGGAACACTGCGGTTTTCCGCAGTGCGGCGGTGTCGTCGCAGCCACTAGCGTTTCGATCATGCGGGGGATGGCACGGCGCGGGATGCGCCTCACGGTCGGATTGTTGGTCGGCGCGGGCACGGTGGCGGTCGAGCTGCCGTTCATCGTGCTCTCGGGGCTCGCGTTGCTCTGCGTTTTCGTCTGGCCGCGCGGGAGACGCAAGGTGCTCGCGCCGGTGATGGCCGTGGCCCGGTGGCTCATCGAGTCGGCGCGCCGCCGTCTGCGGTTCGGCGGCGCCGACTTCGCCTACGGGTACGACGACGAGCGTGCGCTCAAATACCTCGCGGTCCGCTGGCTCTTGGGACTTCTCGGCGCGGGTGTGGTCTTCGCCGCGCTCACGGGGGCGACCATAGTCCTCTGGGCGTCGACGGTATGGACGTTCACCCATGTCGAGCATCCGGTCGACGTCGCGGAGACCGGCGTGGGCGCCCTGTTCCTGCTCTTCCTCAGTCTGCAGGCGGTGTTCGGGGTGGCGGCCCTGGAAGCCCGGCTGGCGCGGCACTTCCTCGGCCCCACACACGAGAGAGATCTGAAACGCCGGGTCGCCGAACTGGCCTCCAGCCGAGCCGGGGTCGTCGCCGCGGTCAACGACGAACGCCGTCGCATCGAGCGCGACCTGCACGACGGCGTCCAACAGAGACTGGTGGCCCTCGGAATGCTGCTCGGCCGTGCGGTGCGCAGCAAGGACGAGGCCCATGCGGTCGAACTGCTCCGACAGGCCCACGCCGAAAGCCGCCAGGCCCTGACCGAGTTGCGCGAGGTCGCCTGGCGCATCTATCCGACGGTGTTGGACGAAGCAGGTTTGCAGGCCGCTCTGGAAACCGTCGCGGAGCGTTCCGCGGTCCCGGTCCGGCTGACCTGTCGTCTCACCCAGGAGCCCGAGACCGCCGTGGCGACCGTCGCCTACTTCGTCGTCTCCGAGGCGGTGACCAACGCGGTGAAACACTCGTGCGCGGAAGGGATAACCGTCATTGTCGGCCGGGACGAGAACATGCTGTCCGTCCGGATCCAGGACGACGGCTGGGGCGGTGCGAATGCCTCGGGAAGCGGGCTGGTCGGGTTGGCACGCCGGGTCGCCGCCCTGGACGGCCGGTTACGGGTGGACAGCCCGATCGGCGGACCGACCACGATCACCGCGGAGTTGCCGTGCGCGTAGTACTTGCCGACGATTCGACCCTGCTGAGGGAAGGCCTGGTGCGCCTGCTGACGGAAGAGGACCACGAGGTGACAGCCGCGGTCGCGGACGCCGCCGAACTGATGACCGTGCTGGAGCGCGCGCCGGCGGAGCAGCGGCCCGATGTGGTGGTCGTGGACGTACGGATGCCTCCTACGCACACGGACGAGGGACTGCGGGCGGCGGTGCAGATCCGTGAGCGTTGGCCGGATGTCGGTGTGCTGGTCCTCTCGCAGTACGTCGAGCGGCGGTACGCCACCGAACTGCTGACCGAGGACAGTGAAGGCGTCGGCTACCTGCTCAAGGACAGAGTCGTACAGGTGGACGAGTTCTTGGACGCGCTGGAGCGGGTCGGCTCCGGCAAAGCGGCCTTCGACTCGGAGGTCGTACGCGTCCTGTTCTCTCGTAGCAGCCGCACCGATCCGCTGAACTCGCTCACGGCTCGTGAGCGTGAGGTGCTCGCCCAGATGGCCGAAGGCCACACCAACGCTGCCATCGCCGGGAGGCTGCACATTTCACAGAGCGCGGTGGAGAAGCACACCAACGCGATCTTCGACAAGCTCGGTCTGGCGGGCACTTCGGGCTACTCTCGCCGCGTTCTGGCCGTTCTGCGCTATCTGGGTGCCTGAGGAGGACCGGTGACCAAGAGCAAATCCACCGCGATCACGGAGGAGCTGTACGACTACGTCCTCGCGCACAATCCGCCGCTGGACGCCGTTCAGCGGAAGTTGGTGGAGACCACCTACCAGCGTTTCCCCGACGAGGCGCAGATGCAGTCGGCACAGGAGCAAGGCCCGCTGCTGGCCTTTCTGGCCCGTCTGTGCGGTGCACGCCGCATCGTGGAGGTCGGCACCTTCACCGGCTTCTCCACCCTGGCGATGGCGCAGGCCCTGCCTCCGGACGGTGAGCTGATCTCCTGCGACGTGTCCGAGGAATGGACGGCATACGGCCGTGAAGCGTGGGAGAGAGCCGGTGTGGCGGACCGGATCGACCTGCGCATCGCACCGGCACTGGACACCCTGCGGGCGATGCCCGCCGAGCCGCACATCGACTTCGCCTACCTGGACGCGGACAAGGGCAACTACATTCCCTACTGGGACGAGTTGGTGCCGCGCCTGCGGCCGGGTGGGTTGATCGCCGCGGACAACGTCCTCTTCGGCGGCACCGTCACCGACCCGCAGGTGAAAGGCGCAGCCGCGGCGATCCGGGAGTTCAACGACCACGTCATGGCGGACCAGCGGGTAGAGGCGGTGATACTCACTGTGGCAGACGGACTGACGGTGGCACGCAAACTGTGATCGCCGGGTGCGGGTGCGGGTGCGGGTGCGGGTGCGGGCTCCGGGCGGATGTGGCGAACCGGCGCCGGGCCCTGGGCGCAGGGAGGTGGGCTCAGCGCGAGGCCCGCGGTGCCTGGACCCCTGGAGCCGAGCTGAGGCCGAGGCAGGCACCCGGGCCCCGGAGCGACCATCGGCAAGCCGAAGCCATCGGCGGCACCGGTGTGCTGTCGGTGCCGCCGGTACCTCTGGAACTACCGGTGACCGGTGTTAACCGCAGCACCCGCCTCCGCAGCAGCCACCACCTGAGCCGCCGCCGGGGGCCGGAGCAGGAGAGGCGGCCGCGCCGCCGACGGCGACCGTGGAAAGCAGCTTGACCGTGTCCTCGTGCCCGTCCGGGCAGGCGGCCGGGGCGGAGGACTCGGCCATCGGGCGGCTCAGCTCGAAGGTCGAGCCGCAGGAACGGCAGCGGTATTCGTAACGAGGCATGGTGACAGATTAGCTCGCGAGTGGGGGAGAGGGGGCGGGTCGTGGGGAGGTAGCGGTCCGGGGCAACGTACGGCGGTGCCGCGAGGTGTGCCGAGACAGCTCAGTTCGGCCCGGGAGGGGGCGCTCTTCCAGTCAACGGGCGAGGCGATCGCGAAGGCGCCGGTCGGCACGGCCCGTTCGAGCGGTGGGCCTGTGCCTCTCTGGCGCGCGCGGTGGTGCGCGTGCTGGTGCGTGCGCTGATGAGTCGTTGATGTGTCCTCGTGCGGCTTGTCGGTCGGGGGCGTGGTTGTCGGTCACCACTCGGCGAACGAACCGTCCGCGTGACGCCAGACCGGGTTGCGCCAGGCGTGCCCCTGCCGGTCGGCGGCTCGTACGGCGGGCTCGTCGACCGCCACGCCCAGCCCTGGGCGGTCGGTGCGCAGGAGAAAACCGTCGTGGAAACGGAAGGGTTCCGGGTCGGCCACGTAGTCGAGCAGTTCGGCGTCCTGGTGGTAGTGGATGCCGATGGATTGTTCCTGGATGAGGAAGTTGGGGGTGGTGAAGGCGACCTGAAGGCTGGCGGCGAGGGCGACCGGGCCGAGGGGGCAGTGCGGGGCGAGCTGGGCTCCGTACGTCTCCGCGAGGGCGGCGATCCGGCGCAGTTCGGAGATGCCGCCCGCGTGCGAGATGTCCGGCTGGAGGATGGCGACACCGGCTTGGAGAGGAGCGAGGAACTCCTGGCGGGTGAAGAGCCGCTCGCCCAGGGCGAGCGGGATGCTGGAGGCGTTGACCAGGTCGGGAAGTGCGTGCGGGTAGTCGCAGAGCACGGGTTCCTCGACGAACATCGGTGCGTGCTCGGCCAGCAGAGGAAGGAGGCGGCGCGCGTTGGCGGGGGAGACCCGGCCGTGGAAGTCCAGGCCGAAGTCCCGTTCATCGCCCAGCACGTCACGGGCGGTCTCGGCCCGACGCAGGCAGGCGCGTACTTCCGCGCGGGTGGCGACCGGCGACATCCGTCCGCAGCCGTTCATCTTGACGGCGGTGAAGCCCGCCTCGACCTGGGCGGTCAGTGCGTCCCGGATCTCGTGCGGTTCGTCGCCTCCGACCCAGGCGTATGCGCGGACGCGGTCCCGTACGGGGCCGCCGAGGAGTTGGTGGACGGGCACGCCGTACTGCTTGCCCTTGATGTCCCACAGGGCCTGGTCCAGCCCGGCGACCGCGGAGGAGAGTACCGGGCCGCCGCGGTAGAAGCCGCCCTTCGTCATGACCTGCCAGTGGTCCTCGATACGCGACGGATCTTGACCGAGGAGGTACTCGGACAGGACCTCGACAGCGGCGCGTACCGGTTCCGCGCGGCCCTCGACCACCGGCTCACCCCAGCCGACGAGGCCGTCGTCGGTCTCCACGCGGACGAACATCCAGCGTGGGATAGCCAGGAACGTTTCGACACGGCTGATCTTCACAGGCCGCCGCCTTTCCTCTGATCGTGGCTGGTCAGAGGCTGGCATGCGAGGCGGGGGTTATCAATCGGTGGGCGGGTGGGTGGGAGGTCGGGGCGCGAGGGAGAGGGAAGGAGATCCAGGGAGGGGAGGCCGGAGATTCGGTGGTGCCACCCGGGCTGGCCTTGTCATACGGCGCGTCTGCGGTGTTTCGGGCGGCGGTGGCGGCCACCTGTAGGGGGCTCGTGCCGTGGTGACACATGAGCGCCGGTACGGGGCGGGGGCGGGACAGGGCGCCGGGGCTGTCGCTGCGCCGCTTCCGGGTGCCGGGCGCGCCAGTACGGGTTGTCGTGCGGCAGGCCGCCGGAGACCCGTCCGTACATGCCGAAGACCAGCAGCATCAGGCCGACGAGGAAGCTGAACAGGACGTTCTGGATGCGGAAGGCCAGGTAGTTGAAGCCGGTCTCCAGGATGGCGAGGTTGATGAAGCCGCTCAGCAGGAAGGCCACTCCGAGCACGATGTTGAGCGTGGAGGCGAGGTTTCCGCCGATCACCATGCCCCCGAAGAGGACCAGTCCCACGATGATCGACAGCACGCTCAGCGCACCGTTGGTGTTCAGGCCCGCGACGGTGTCGCCGCCCGTGTCGAAGAATCCGATCTTGTCGATCAGTCCGAGAATGCCGAAGGCGACGAGAACCAACCCCATCAAACCGGCGCCGAAGCGGTACACCGTGCTGAGCCGGTGATCGACGGGCAGATGTTCGTCGAGCCGTGTGTGCCGCACTTTGCCGCGCAGCGTCCGGGTGGGCCCGTGCAGAGCCTGGCCAGCGTCCATGTTCCGGCCTCCTTAGCGCGATGAACCGCCTGGGCCGTGCCTGACACCAGCATCCGCCTGAACCGGGCGTAACGCCATAGCGGCAGGTCATGGGGGTGGGAGGGGAGGACGGGAGGATCCGCCGGAGCGATGGGGTGGGGCGCTGGCGTGCCGGTGGGCCCGGCGTGTCGGCGTGCCGGCGTACTTGCCTGCTGGTGGGCCGGTGAGCCGCGTGTGAAGGGTTGAGCGCGGACCCCGGAGGCCGGAGGGCTGGGGGGGAGAGCTGAGGCGGGAGAGCCGGGGCGGCAGGCGCCGACGTCGGGCAGCTTTCTGCCGCCCTGTTTCCTGCCGACCGTCCGGACCGTAGCCGACTCAGCCCGCTGCGCCGCCGCCCCGTTCGTCGCGGATCTCCTGGACGACGCGGGACGCGGTCTGCCGTACCGCCTCCGTCTCGGTCAGGAAGTGCCACCAGTCCGGGTGCCGCCCCTCCAGACCGGCGATCGCGCGCTCCAGACGTGCCACCGCATCGTCCAGCGGCCGTGCGTGCCGCGGGTCGGGCGTGCTGCGTCCGGCCATCGCCAGACGCTGCGCGTCCCGTACGGCGAAGCGCGTACGCTCGACCTCCTTCTCGCGGTCGAAGGACACCTCGTCCAGCCGCCGCAGCCGGTCGCCGGCCGCCGAGACGGCCTCGTCGGTGGTGTTCAGCAGGGCCCGCACGGTCGCCAGCAGGCTCGTGGCGTCGGCCCATTGCTGCTCGTCCCGCGCCCGCTGCGCCTCCCGCACCTTGCTCTCGGCCTGCGCGACGGCGTCCGCGGCCTGGTCCGGCACATGCTGGAGGTCCTGCCAGCAGGCAGCGCTGTACCGCCGCCGCAATTCGCTCAGTACGGGGTCGACCTTGCTCGCCCGCGTCGTGATGGCCTGCGCCCGGGTCCGCAGCGACACCAGCCGCTTGTCGATCTCCGCGGCCTTCTCGGGCAGCCGCTCCGCCTCGGTCCGTACGGACTCGGCCTGGCGCAGTACGTCGTCGGCGCGCCGGATCGTCTCCTGCACGCCGTGCTGACCGGCGCCCTGGTTCAACTTGGTCAGCTCGGGCGACAGGGCGGCCAGCCGGGCCGCCAGATCGTCGGCCTTGAAGTCCTGCGCCCGGACGGCGTCCAGCGCGTTGCTCGCCGCGAGCAGGGCCTGCCGCGCCCGTTCCACCGCCGGTGCGAGCCGTGCCAACTGCGTTTCCGCGGTCTGCAGCAGCGGGCCGAGCCCCTGCGCGAACCGGTCGAGGTCGGCCTTGACCCGCTCCAGCTCCTCCTTGGCCCGGGTCAGGTCGGCGCGGGCCCGTGAGGCGGCACCGGCGTCGAGATCGTCCCGGTCGAGATCGTGGGCGTCGACAGCGCTGATGTAGCCCTGGCTGACCTCGTCGATCCGCCGCCCGAAGTTCTCGTAGTCCTTCGCGGCCCGTACGGCCGCCGGCGAACTGTCGACCGCCGTGATCGTCTCTATGGAGATCCGCAGGTCGCGCTGTGCCGTGTCCAGCTCGTAGAACGCCGCAGCCGCGGCATCCTTCGCGGCCTGCGCGTCCGCCCGCTGGCTCTCCCCGCGCCCGAACCAGCGCCGCGTACCGCCACCGGCGAACGCGGCCGGCGCCGCGGCGGCCAGCAAAGGAAGCGGCAGAAGGAGCAGAGCCATCGTGTCCCGGAACGCGCCCCCGCGGGGGCGACGGCGTACTGCACGGCGTGCTCGCTGCTCGTGCGGCTGCGTGTGTGTCGCCGTCACATCCCTCTCCCGATCGCATCGCCCCAGGCCCGGCTGCCATTCTCCCACCCAGTGAGAACGAATACAGCGGCCGGTTGGTTCGCGATCTCGGGGGCTGGTTCCCCGGCCCGCCGCCGGAGCTGAGGCCCCTGGTTTGTGAAGCAGCCCAGGAAGCAAGGTAGTCTGTCGGTCCAGCCAGGGCGCATAGCTCAGCGGTAGAGCGCTGCTCTTACAAAGCAGATGTCACAGGTTCAAATCCTGTTGTGCCCACCAGCGCGAAGACCCCCCGTCGATCTTGACGGGGGGTCTTCGGCATTTGGGGTTGACGTCGATGTTGCTGGTCGGACGGTGTTTGGATGTCGCGAGCCGGGGCGGTGCGCCGGCTTTGCCGTGTGGTGCGTCGCGGACGCCGGGCGGCTCGTCAAGCCTGGCGCGGTTGTTCCGTACGTCAACGCCACGACCAGCGACGCTGGTTCGGTGAGTATCGGTGGGCGCGCTTCCGTGCAGCTCTCCGGCAATGGGGCCGGCATGGTGCGGTGCGGCCGACATGCGTGGTGGGCGGTCTCGGTGCACGCTGAAAGCATGGCTGAGCATCCGCCGGTGATCGTCCACCCGCCCTCCTCGTCCGGTGGGCGGCGGGTCACTGTCCACGGGCAGATCGTCGGGCTGGCGCACGGGCGTGGTGATGTCGCCGAGTTCCTGCGGCATGCGGGGCTGGCGCCGGATGCCGAGGACATCGACCTGGACACTCCGGGGCTCGTCGAGTGGCGCGGTGGGGACAAGGACACGTGGGCGGTTGCGGAGGGGTGGGGAGAGGGCGGCAGAGGTGGGCGAGGGGGAGGGGGATGAGGAGGAAGAGGGAGATGAGGGGGGAGGGGAGGGAAAGGAGGGGTGGGCGGTGTTGGGGAGTGGTTTTTCTGGGGGTGGGGTGGGGTGGGTCTTGGTGTGGATGCGGTGTGTGGTGGGGGTGTGGGGGGTAGGTTTAAGGGTTACGCATCGTGTGGGGTGGCGTTCGGAGGGTGAGGGGTGGGGGTGTTGTTTCACTTTCAAGTGATGTGTATCGTCGGTGTGTGACTTGAAGTTTCAAGTACTTCCGTCGGGGCGGCGTCGGTCCTCCCGTAGGGCACGCCGGTCCGGACGGACCAGACAGACAGAAATGAGCGCTCGCATGTCCTCCCCCCTCAGCCCCCTTCGCGACTACGGCAGCGGCGTCGACGACCGCCATGCCGCGACCCCGCACGCGTACGACATCGGTCTGTTGGTTCTGCGGCTCGCGGTCGGCCTGACCATGGCTGCGCACGGTGCGCAGAAGCTGTTCGGCTGGTTCAGCGGACCGGGGCTGGACGGAACCGGACAGTTCTTCACGGCCAGCGGCTACCCGGCCGGCAAGGCCATGGCCGTGGTGGCGGGCCTCAGCGAGACGTTGGGCGGCCTCGGGCTGGTCCTCGGGCTGCTGACGCCGCTGGCGGGCGCGGCGGTCGTCGGGACGATGGTGAACGCGCTGGCGGTGAAGTGGGGCGGCGGCTTCTTCGCGCCCGAGGGCGTCGAGTACGAGCTGCTGCTCACGGCGGGCGCGGGAGCCCTGGCACTGACCGGCCCCGGCCGGTACGCGGTCGACCGGCTGCTCCCGGTCCTGCGCAACCACCGCCTTGCGTACGGGGTGGCCGCCCTGGTGTTCGGCGTGATCGTCGCGTTCGTGATGCTGCTGGTGCGCGACTGATTCCTGGCGAGCCGGGTGGAGCCGGGGGAGCCGAGTGTGGCATGACGTGATGTGCCGTGAAGTGATGGGTGCGGGGAGAAGCGGAAGGTGAGGGATTGACGTGGCAGTGCGGCGGCTGAATCACGCGGTGCTCTACGTACGGGACGTGGCGCGCGCTGTGGCCTTCTACACGGAAACGCTGGGGTTCCGGGTGGACACCGAGATACCGGGGAGGGCCGCGTTCCTCAGCGCCGAGGGGACCGCCAACGATCACGATCTCGGACTGTTCGCGGTCGGCGCCGGTGCGCCGGGCCCCGAGCACGGCCGGGTGGGGCTCTACCACCTGGCCTGGGAGGTCGGCACCCTCGGGGAGCTGGCGGACGTGGCGGCGGACCTGGCGGGGCGGGGCGCGCTGGTCGGCGCCACCGACCACTTGGTGTCCAAGTCGCTGTACGCCAAGGACCCGGACGGCAACGAGTTCGAGGTCATGTGGCGGGTGCCCCGTACGGACTGGCCGGGCCCGGACGAACCGGACCGGCTGCGCCCGCTCGACCTCGAAGCCGAGCTGGCGCGCTGGGGCCGTGATCTGAAGACGGGCGCGGCGGCCGGTTCGGCGACCTGAGGCAGGGCGGGAGCAGTCACCGCCCCACCCTGCCGGTGGAGGGTGGGGCGGCGGCCGACCCTGCCGATGGCGGGTGGGGGCGGTGGCCCGGCCCCCACTGATGAAGGGCGGGGCGGGGAGCGGACAGACCGGGTCCGGTAGGTCGGGCCCGGTAGGTCGGGCGACGGGTCAGGCGGTCTCCCCGGCCGTCTCCGGGGCCCGTGCGGCCTCCGGGGCCCCGGTCGCCTCGGTGGCCCGCGCCGACCAGCGCTTCTCCACCCCGGCCAGCCGCCAGTACGCCAGCGCCGCCGCCCAGACCACCACGAACAGGCCGACGATGATGAAGCCCACGTTGTCCAGGTCGATCGCCGAGATCCAGCCGGTCACGCCGTCCGTCAGGTTCAGCTTCTCGTGCAGGACGGTGACCAGTTCGATGGTCCCGATGAAGAAGGCGACGGCGATCGACAGACCGGTGATCGTGAGGTTGTAGTAGACCTTGCGCACCGGGTTCGAGAACGCCCACTGGTACGCGAAGTTCATGAACGTACCGTCCAGCGTGTCGAACAGGCTCATCCCCGCCGCGAACAGCAGCGGCAGCACCAGGATCGCGTACCAGGGCAGACCGGCCGCCGCGCCGCTGCCCGCCATCACCATCAGCGTCACCTCGGTCGCGGTGTCGAAGCCGAGACCGAAGAGCAGGCCGAGCGGGTACATCTGGCCGGGCCGGGTGATGGAGCGGGTGAAGCGGCCCAGTACGCGGTTCATGAAGCCGCGGGAGTCGAGGTGCTGCTCCAGCTCCGCCTCGTCGTACCGGCCCTGCCGCATCGCCCGGAACACCCGCCAGATGCCCGCCAGCGCGACGAGATTGAGCGCGGCGATGAGGTAGAGGAAGCTGCCGGAGACCGTGGTGCCCACGGTGCCGAGCACCTGGTGGGCACTCGATCCGTCGTCGAGCAGGGTGCCGGCCAGTTGCGCGCCGCCGGCGACCAGCGCCGCCATGGCGACGACCACGCTGGAGTGCCCGAGCGCGAACCAGAAGCCCACCGAGACCGGGCGTTTGCCGTCGGCCATCAGTTTGCGGGTGGTGTTGTCGATGGCGGCGATGTGGTCGGCGTCGAAGGCATGCCGCATACCGAGGGTGTACGCGGTGACGCCGAGACCGACCCCGAAGACCTGCGACCCGACGGCGTAGTGCTGCGGCACGACCAGCAGGAAGAGCACACCGAAGGCGATGACGTGCAGGGCGGCTATGACCGCCATCAGCCCGGCGGTCCGCACGGTGTCCTGCCGCCGCCAGCGGAACGCGGAAGCGGACGGCGGGGACGGCGAAGTGGAGGGGGAGGGGGAGGGGGGAGAAGACGGGGACGGTGAAGGGGAAGGGGAATTGGCGGACGGGGGCATCCGGTGGTCACGCTCCAGCACCTCGTGGATCAGTTCGTGAGATGCCGTGGCCGGTCTCCTGGCTGACGGGTGTGCGCGCCCGCCCCTGCCTTCCCGGTCGCGGGCTGCGGCCAGTGGCTCCGTACGGGCGCGGGGCGCGTACGGAACGGGGCGGGAACTTCCCGATCACAGTGGCGAGGGCCGCTCCGGTCTGGACCTGACGGTCTTCACCGGTCTTCCCGACACCACGGCCCGCACACTCTAACGCCCGGCCGCGGTGTGGTCATCGGACCAATACGGCGGGAACCCGGGGCGCCGTCCGCTCGACTACCTGGTCCCGGGCCCGCACGCGCGGGCCCTCGGGCGGTCGAGAGGCAGGGAGAGCGGACGTATGCGTCCTCGGATGGATCTGGTGGAGCCGGTGGCCGGGAGCCGGCCGGTGCTGAAGGGCCGGTCGGTGTCGAAGGGCCGGTCCGTGTCGGGAGACCGGGCAGCGCCGGAAGGTCGGTCGGCTTGGGAAGGCCGGATGGTGCCGGAAGGTCGGTCGGCGTGGCGAGGCCGGTCGGTGGCGGCGATCGTGGGGGTGCTGGGGGTGGCCGCGCTGGCCACCGGCTGCGGTAGTTCCGGCGGGCAGACGGCGGCGGACGCCGCGGACGGGCGGGGCGGCGGAGCGGGTGGCTTTCCCGCCACGGTCACCGATTGCGAGGGGCGGCGGACGACGTTTTCCGAGGCGCCGCGAAAGATTGTCACGAGCAATGCGGCGAGCCTGGAAATGCTGCTCCGGCTGGGAGCGGGCGACCGGGTCGTCGGTACCGGATTCCCGCCGGGGAAAGGCACGTTGCCTCCCGAACTGGACGCCCGCGCGCAACGCGTCCCGGTGCTGGGGAAGACGGTGATCCCGAAGGAGAAGCTGCTCGGGTCCGGAGCCGATGTCTATATCGACACGTTCGCGTCCATGGGCATGATGGGCGGCGCGGCGACCGGTCCGACCGAGGAGGAATTCGCCGCGGCGGGCATCAAGCACGTCTATCTGGCTTCTACGGCGTGTGCGCCGCGCAAGAAGGTGCCGCAGCGGGACCTGTCCGCGGTGGAAGCCGACATCCGGCGGCTCGGTCAGGTCACGGGTACCTCGCACCGTGCGGGGCGACTGGTGGCGGAGATGGAGAAGAAGGTTTCCTCGGTACGTGCGGCCCTTGCCGACGTGCCTGCGGCGAAGCGGCCGTCGTACTTCTTCTTCGACTTCGACGCGGGGACGAAACAGCCCGTGGCGGTCTGCAACCGGCAGGTGGCCAACGCGGTGCTGACCGAAGCGGGGGCGCGGAACATCTTCGCGGACTGCGCGAGCGATTTCCAGCCGGTGTCGTGGGAGGACGTGGTCGCGAAGAACCCGGACTGGATCCAGCTCGGCGTACGGAACCGGGGAAGTGCCGCGGCCACCGGGAAGGCATTCGACGAAGCTGAGAAGTTCCTCAAGGAATTCCCGGCCACGGCGGGACTGCGCGCGGTGCGGGAAGGGAAATTCCTGCGTATCGGCTCGGAGCAGACGACCATCGCCGGGGTGGGCAATGCCGATACGGTGCGGCGGATCGCGGCGACGCTCTACCCGGACCGCCTGGCCGAGCCCGGAGCGGACCGCTGATGGCAGCGCCGGGCGCGAGGCGGGAGGCCGTCGAGCAGGCTCCGGGGCCGGACCTCGGGCGAGCCGTCGGGCAGGACGACGGGCGGGCCGGAAGAGCCGAGGAACGGCGGGCTGGAGGAGCTGAGGGAGGACGGGCCGGAGGTGCCGCGGAATGGCGGGTCGGAGGTGCTGAGGAAGGGCGGGTCGGAGGTGCCGAGGGAAGGGGGCCCGGCCAGGCCCGTGCCGTCTGGCTCGCTCTCGGGCTGCTGGTCGCCCTGCTCGTCGCGCTGACCGCGGCCGTCGCACTCGGTGCCACCGACATCGCCCCGGCCGAGGTGTGGTCGGTGGTGTTCCGGCGCCTGGGGGGCGAGCCGCCCCGGCCGGGGACGGACGACCTGATCGTCTGGCAGTTGCGGGTCCCGAGGGCGCTGCTCGCCGCGCTGGTCGGCGCGGGCCTCGGGCTCGTCGGTACGGCCACCCAGGCGCTGGTGCGCAACCCGCTGGCGGATCCGTACCTGCTGGGCATCTCCAACGGCGCTTCGCTGGGCGCGGTGGCCGCGATCGTGCTGGGCGCGGGCACCGTGGCGGGGGCGGGCGGGGTGTTCGGGCTGGGCGGGGGCCTGGGGTTGTCGTCGGCCGCCTTCGCCGGGGCGCTCGCCTCGTTCGCGCTGGTGTGGACGCTGGCCCGCCGGGGCGGCGGCTTCGCGCCGCTGCGGTTGGTGCTGGCCGGGGTCGGCATCGGGCAGTTCCTGGCCGGGTTCACCAGTTACCTCGTACTGCAGGCCGGTGACGAGCAGCAGACGCGCGGCGTGCTGTTCTGGCTGATGGGCAGCCTGGGCGGCGCCACTTGGGGCACGCTCCTGCTGCCGGCCGTCACCGTACCGGCCGGGCTGCTGGTCCTCCAGGCGCGGGCCCGCGCGCTGAACGCGCTGACGATGGGGGACGAGACGGCGGCGAGCGTCGGCGTGGACGTCGTGCGGCTGCGCCGGCTGCTGTTCGTGGTGACCAGCCTGCTCACCGGTGTCCTGGTGTCGGTGTCCGGGGCGGTCGCCTTCGTGGGGCTGATGGTGCCGCACCTGTGCCGGCTGATCGTCGGGGGCGACCACCGCAGGCTGCTGCCGCTGGCCGCGCTGACCGGGGCGCTCCTGCTGATCGTGGTGGACATCGTGTGCCGTACCGCCATGGACGGCCAGGAACTGCCGGTGGGCGTGGTGACGGCGCTGATCGGCGCGCCCGTACTGCTGTACGTGCTGGACCGGCGGCTGGGATCGGGAGCGGGAGCATGAGTGCGAGGAGGGGCACCGGCACGGCCGGCGGAGGAGTACGTACGGAAGCGGCCACGGGGCAGGGCATGCGGATCGACATCGAGGACCTGCGGGTGTCCTACGCCGGCCGGTGCGTGGTGGCTGGGGTGCGGCTGATGGCCGCGCCCGGTGAGATCGCGGGTGTGGTCGGCCCGAACGGCAGCGGCAAGTCCACGGTGCTGCGTACGGTCTACCGGCATCTGAACCCCGAAGCGGGCCGGGTGCTGCTCGCCGGGGAGGACATCCGGGCCATGCCGCCGTCGCGCACCGCCCGGCACATCGCCGCCCTGCCCCAGGAACGCGGCGGCGACTTCGAACTCACCGTCCACGAGGTGGTGGCGATGGGCCGCACCCCGTACAAGCGGGCGTTCGCGGGCGACGACCGGGCCGACCGGGAGACCGTGGCCCGCGCCCTGGCCGACGTGGGGCTGGCGGAGCACGGCGGGCGGCGGTTCTCGGCGCTCTCCGGCGGGGAGCGGCAGCGTGCCCTGCTCGCCCGCGCCTTCGCCCAGGCACCGGACGTCCTCGTCCTGGACGAACCGACGAACCACCTGGACGTACGGCACCAGGTCGAGCTGCTGAGCCTGCTGCGCGGCCGGGCCTGTACGACGCTCGTCTCCCTGCACGACCTGAACGCGGCGGCCTCGGTCTGCGACCGGCTCCATGTGCTTTCCGAAGGGACGGTGGTGGCGTCCGGTGCGCCGCGCGAGGTGCTGACACCGGAGCTGCTGGCCGAGGTGTTCGGGGTACGGGCGGCGGTGGTCGACCACCCGCTGACGGGGGACCCGCTGATCGCCCTCGATCAGCGTGCAGTCGCAGGTGCCGTCGTGGATACAGAGGCAGAGGCAGAGGCAGAGGCAGAGGCAGAGGCAGAGGCAGATGCGGTTGCGGATGCCGTTGTGGGGCAGGGGAGCTGAGCCATGGCCGTCGTCCGAGCCGGTGCCGGCCGCCCGGCCTCGTTCACGTCCTGCACGTAATGGCTCGGGCGGCCGTCCCGGTGGACGAGCCGTCCGAGCCGCGCCGCGTCAGCCGCGCGCATCAGCCGTACACCGCCGTCCGCGTCGCGCAGCACGCAGGCGTGCCACGGCGTCATCCACACGTCGGGCGCGTCGAGCAGGCGGATGCCGAACTTCGCCGTGCCGGGCGGCTGCGGATGGATGGACAGCCGGACGGCGTCCGGATGGTGCTCGGCGATCAGCGCACCCCAGGCGCGGCTGCGCTGGACGACTCCGTAGGCGCGGGTGCGGCAGGCACGTTGCAGGGCGGAGCGGGTGCCTTCGAAGCCGGTGGTGTCCTCGAACAGGAAGCGGGTGATGCCGCGGTAGACGCGAAGCGTTTCGCCGCCGTCGGCGGCCGGGTTCCGGGTTTCGGCGCGCAGCGAGTCCAGGGAGGGCGCGTACCGGCTGTGCACCTCGGCGCGTTTGGCGTCGCAGGGCCGGTCCCCGTAGACGTCCCGCAGGTCGAAGGTGGTGAGGTGGGACAGCCCGGCCGTACGGATCATGGCGCGCAGCGCGTCGTTGTACGCGTCGACGTGCGGGTCCGGGACGCCGATCAGATCGCTGAAGAGGTGTCCGTCGGAGCAGATGACGAGCCGCGCGCCCGGCGCGTACAGCTCCCCGATCCGGGCGCACAGTTGGTCCAGGAAGCGCAGGGCGAGGCGTTCACCCTCGTCGGGGAGCCGGCCGACGACCTTGGCCGGGTTGGGGGATTTGCAGGGGAAGCCGGGGAGGGTGAAGCGGATCGGGCGGCGGGCCGCCGTCAGGGCTTCCAGTTGTCGTAGGTGGTACGGGAAATGGGCCGCGGTGGCCGCTCGGTCCGCGGCCGTCGCCTCCGGGGTGCGGCGGTGCGGGAGGAGGGCGGTGAGGATGGCGGCCGCTGCCGCCGTGCTGTTCATCGGGCTTCCTCGGGAGCGGGAGCGGGAGCGGGTGCGGGTGCCGGGACGGGTGCGGGTGCGGCGACGGGGTCAGCGGCGACAACAGTGTCCACCGTGGCGGCGGATACGGCGGTGCCGAAGGGGCAACCGCGAGCAGCACCCGAGCTTGCCGCCGGGGAACTCTCCGCCGACGACCGCCCCGTTGGGGAATCCGCCGCCCGGGACCGAGCCGCGGGGGAACTCCCCGCCGCAGGCCGCCCGGCGGAGGGCCCGCCGTACGCCACCGGAAGCTCGCCGACTCCCCGCGCGAGCACCGCCGGTATCCAGTTCAGTTCGCTGTCCGGTACGGCCAGGCGGAGACCCGGCAGGCGACGGAGCAGCGTCTCCAGGGCGATGTGCAGTTCGGTACGGGCCAGGGTGGCGCCCGGACAGAAATGGATGCCGTGGCCGAAGGCGAGGTGGGGGTTGGGGGACCGGCCGAGGTCCAGGGTGTCGGGTGTGGGGAAGCGGGCGGGGTCGCGGTTGGCCGCGCACAGCGAGACGATCACGGAGTCGCCGGCCGGAACCCGGGTGCCGGACACGTCCGCGTCCTCGGCGAGGAAGCGCCAGGTCGTCAGCTCGAAAGCGCTGTCGTAGCGGAGCAGTTCCTCGACGGCGCGGGGGAGGAACGCGGGGTCGTCGCGGAGTGCGGCGAGGTGGTGCGGGTGGCGCAGCAGGGCGATCAGGGCCGTCGTGATCTGATGGGTGACGGGTTCCTGGCCGGCGACGAGGAGTTGGAAGATCATGGAGTCCAGTTCGGCGCCGTCCAGGGCCCCTTCGTCGTGGGCCGCGACGAGACGGGAGAGCAGGTCGGTGCCGCGTTCTCGCCGCTTGTGGCCCACCAGACCGGCGATGTACTTCTGTAGGCCGCGCAGCCTCGTTTCATAGGCCGGGCGGCCGGGGTCCGCCGGGCCGACGGGCTGGACGACCTTGCCCCAGTCCCGGTCGAAGCGTCCGGTGAACTCTTCCGGCAGGCCGATGACCTCGGCGAGTACGAGAAAGGGGAAGCGGGCGGCGAACGACGCGACGAGGTCGGTGGTGCCGCCGCGCTCCCGGCTCCCGGCCGGCGGCAACTCGTCCAGCAGCGCGTCCGCCAGTGCCGCGAAGCGCGGACGGAGTGCCGCGACGCGCCGGGGCGCGAAAGTGTCGGTGATCAGTCGGCGGAGGGCGGTGTGCCGGGGTGGGTCCTGGTGCAGCAGATGCACCTGGAGCTGGGAGTGCTGCGGCTCCGGCATGATCGAGGCGCGGGCGCGCCAGGCCGCGTTGCCCCGGGAGTGGTGTTTGCCGAGCCGGGAGTCGTTCAGTGCCCGGTGAGCGGCTTCGTATCCGGTGACGAGCCAGGCACATACACCGCTCGGGAACCGGACGCGGTGGACCGGGCCGCGCTCGCGCAACTCGGTGTAGAGGGGGTACGGATCACGCTTGTAGCTCTCTCCGTACAGCGGGATCGGTTCGGGTTCGGGAAGAGGCATGGGTGGGTGCTCCTCAGAGGTGGGCGCGCACGGGCTCGTAGGTGCGCGAGCGGATCAGAAGGCCAGTTCCGGGCGGTACTCGTCCAGCCACAGCGACAGGTCGACGACGCGTTCCAGACGCAGGCGGTGGCCCCACTGGAGGTGTTCGGGCGGGGTGTCTAGGAGGTCCTTGACGGCGCCCTCGTCCACCAGGTCGCGGACGCGGCCCTGACCGGCCGAGAGCGCGTCACGCGCCATGTCCTGGAGGCCGCGGTGGTACGCCGGGTGGTGGGTGGCCGGGTAGTGGTTCTTGGGGCGGTGGAGTACGGAGTGCGGGGCGAGGCGGGCGCCCGCGGCGCGCAGCAGGCTCTTCTCCCGCCCGTCGAAGTCCTGGAGCGCTGCGGGGGCGTTGAAGGCGTACTCGACGAGACGGTGATCGCAGTACGGCACCCGCACCTCCAGTCCCTGCGCCATGCTGAGCCGGTCCTTGCGGTGCAGCAGTTGGCGGAGCCAGCGGGTCAGGGACAGGTGCTGGAGTTCGCGCCGGCGGCGCTGTGCCGGTGTCTCGCCGTCCAGGTGCGGGACGGCGGCCAGCGCGGACCGGTACGTGTCGGCGCGGAACTCGCCGATGCGCAGCGTGTCCGCGAGCGCCGGGTGCAGCGGCATGGCGGCCTGGTCGCCGGTCACGAGCAGCCAGGGGAAGGTGTCGGCGTCCCGCGCGGCGGTGCTGCGGAACCAGGGGTAGCCGCCGAAGACCTCGTCGGCCGCCTCGCCGGACAGCGCGACCGTCGAGTGCCGGGCCATCTCGCCGAAGAGGAGGTACAGGGAGGTGTCCATGTCGCCGACGCCGATGGGCGAGTCGCGGGCCGCCACCACGGCCGCGCGGTGCGCCGGGTCCAGCAGGTCCCACGGGTCGAGGACGACGAGGTGGTGGTCGGTGCCGATGAAGGCGGCGGCCTCGGCCGCGTACGGGGTGTCGTGGCCGGTGCGCAGGACATCGCCGGTGAAACGTTCCACTTGGTCGCTGTAGTCGACCGCGTACGAACGGAGCCGGGCCGCCGGCCCCTCCCGTACGCGCAGTTCGTCCGCCAGCAACGCGGTCAGCACGGTGGAGTCGAGACCGCCGGAGAGCAGGGTGCACCGGGGCACGTCCGCCTCCACCTGGGCACGGGCGGCCCGCTCCACATGGGAACGGACGGTGTCCACCGTCGCGGCGATCCCGCGGTCCGGGTGCGGGCGGGCCGCAAGGCGCCAGTAGACACGCTCGGACAGACCACTCCGGTCGAAGACCGCCACGCCACCGGGTTGCACCTCCCGCACCCCCGACCAGAGCGTCTCCCCGGTGCCGAAGAGCAGGCCGTACGCCTCCCGCATCCCCCGCGCGTCGACCCGCGGCCGGCAGGCGGGGTGCGCGAACAGGGCCTTGGGTTCGGAACCGAAGACCAGGCCGCCCGGGATTCCGGCGAAGAACAGCGGTTTGACGCCCAGCCGGTCACGTACCAGGAGAAGCCGCTCCCGGCGGGCGTCCCAGACGGCGAAGGCGTACATGCCTTCCAGGCGCTCGGTGAGGCCGTCGCCCCACTCCAGGTACGCGCGCAGCACGACTTCGGTGTCGCTGCGGGTCGCGAAACGGTGCCCGCGCGAACGGAGTTCGGCCCGCAGGGCGTGGTGGTTGTAGATCTCGCCGCTGTAGGTGAGGACGGCGTCCGGCGACACCGCACCCGCGGAACTCCGCGGGGTGCGGAGCCCTTTGTGACTCTCGTCGGAGGACGGCGGTACGGGTACGGCGGCGGGCGCGACCATGGGCTGCGTACCGCCTTCCAGGTCCAGGACGGCCAGGCGCCGATGCCCGATCGCGGCGTACGGGCCGCACCAGGTGCCCGAGGCGTCGGGGCCGCGGCGGGCCAGCGCGGAGGTCATCCGCTCGATGACGGAAATCTGGGCGCGGGGGTCCTCGCGGTACGAAATCCATCCGGTGATGCCACACATGGACCCAACTCCTCGGCGATCGGCAACTGTCCGCTCACACGTCCGGGGCCGGTCGTGCGCACGCTTCACTCAGAGGTCGGGCGGGAGGGCGGACGAGTTCCCGGCGCGTTACGGGAATTCCGCCGAGGGGGTACCGGAATTCCGGTGGGGTGACGTCGTGAACGGCGGTCGCAGCCCTAGGTAGTCGGCCGGGCGGCCGGCCGGGTTCCAGCGGATGACCAGGACAAACCTCACGTGGGACAAGAGGCGGTGAGAGAGGGGGAGGGGGCCGGTCGCCGTGCCAGGATGGCGCTTCGGGCGGCGGGGCGGGGCGGCGAGGTTCTGGGCGCTGGATACGGGGCGCGGGCCCGGGGCCCGGGAAACCTGAGCTGCCTCGCGCCTGGTCTCCCGTTTCCGTTCTCCGATTCTCCCGCCTCGCCTTTTCGGGCTCGGTGAGCCCATTCCCCTTTCCCCTTTTCTCTTTCCGTCGTCTGTGTCCGAGTCTGCATCTGTGTATCGGAGCGGCCATGCCTCTCGTAGAACGTCTGTCATCCGTACGGCCCGCGAAACCGGTGATCGGGTTCGTGGCACTGCTCGCCGTCCTGTTCTTGTGCGCGTACGGGGCGGGCTCGGCCGCCGGGCCCGCGGCACCGGGCATGCGCCCGAGCGGCACGCTCCCCGGAGCGCCGCAGCAACCCGGAGGCGGTGACTCCATGGACGGCATGGACGGCATGAGCGGTATGGGCGGTATGGGATGAGCGAGCGCGTCACCGTACTGACGGTGGGCGGCATGACCTGCGCTGCCTGCGTGAACCGGGTGGAGAAGAAGCTGGGCCGGCTCGACGGGGTGACCGCCACGGTGAACCTGGCCACCGGCAAGGCCCGTGTCCGCCACCCGTCCGGACTGCCGGTGACCGATCTCTTGGCGACGGTGGAGGCCGCGGGATTCACGGCGGAACTCCCGGAGAGCCGACGGACCGACCTGGCAGAGAATGCCCCTCCTGCCGAGGGGCCGGCACCGGACGGCGAACGCGACCGTCTCCTCGTCACCGCGCTGCTGTCCGTCCCCGTACTCGTCCTGTCGATGGTCCCCGCCTGGCAGTTCCGCAACTGGCAGTGGCTCTGCTTCGCGCTGACCGCGCCGGTCGCCGTGTGGGGTGCGCTGCCGTTCCACCGCCGCGCGGCCGGCGGTCTGCGGCACGGTGCCGCGACGATGGACACACTGGTCTCACTCGGTGTGGCCGCCTCGTTCGCCTGGTCCGCGTACGCGCTCTTCCTCAGCGGCGGCACCGCGCACTTCTACCTGGAGGCGGCAGTCGGCGTACCACTGTTCGTCCTCGCGGGGCGGCGGCTGGAGGCCGGGGCCCGGCGGGGTACGGGGTTTGCGCTACGGGCGCTGGCCGAACTGGTCGGCAAGGACGTGTCCGTACGGGTACCGGCCGACGCGGCGGACAGGGGTTCCGGTGGCGGCCTCGCGGACGGTGCCGCCACTGTGGAACGTCGTATTCCGGTCGCCCGGCTCCAGGTCGGCGACCGGTTCCTCGTACGCCCCGGAGAGCGGGTGGCCACCGACGGCACGGTGGTGGACGGCAGTTCCGCCCTCGACCTCTCCCTCGTCACCGGTGAGAGCAGCCCGGTGGAGGTCGGGCCGGGATCGGCGGTCGTGGGCGGCGCGGTGAACGTGGGCGGCCTCCTCGAAGTACGGGCTGCCGCGGTCGGCGCGGACACCCGGCTGGCCCGGATCACCCGTCTCGTGGAGGAGGCGCAGACCGGCAAGACCCAGGCGCAGCGCCTGGCCGACGCGGTCGCGGGAGTCTTCGTCCCGGCCGTGCTGGCGGTGTCCGTGACCGTCCTCGGGTTCTGGCTGGGCGCGGGCGCCGATCCGCAGGCGGCGGTGACCGCCGCGGTGGCCGTCCTGGTCGTCGCCTGCCCCTGCGCGCTCGGACTGGCCACCCCGACCGCCCTGCTGGCCGCCACGGGCCGGGGCGCGCAGTTGGGCATTCTGGTCAGCGGGCCGCAGGCCCTGGAGCGGTTGCGGCGCATCGACACCCTGGTGCTGGACAAGACCGGCACGTTGACCACCGGGCGGATGAGCGTGATCGCCATGACGGTCCGCACGGGGGACACGGGGGGCAAGGGAGGCACAGGGGACACGAGCGACACGGGGGCCGCTGGGGTCACAGCAGTTGCTGGTACCAGGGACAGCAAGGACCCCATGGAACCCACGGACACCAACGGCCCCGCGCACCCCACGTGCGCCCCCGGCCTTACGGCCGACGAGACCCTTCGGCTGGCCGCCGCCGTCGAGCACGGCTCCGAACACCCCTTGGCGCGCGCCATCACCGCGTACGGTGACCAGCGCCGCGAAGCCCTCGCCGACCACCGGCCGCCCCCCACCGCGCGGCACTTCGCCGCGACCGCGGGGTACGGCGTGACCGGCGAGGTGGACGGCCGGACCGTGACCGTCGGGCGGCCCGGCGAGCTGACGGCCCTGCCCGCCTCGCTCGCGGACGCGGTCCGTACGGCCGAGACCGCCGGGCACACCGCCGTACTCGTGACCGTCGACGGCACCCCCCAGGCCGTCTTCTCCATCGGCGACACACTGCGGCCCGACTGCTACCGGGCCGTCGACCACCTGCGCCGCCTCGGTCTGCGGCCGGTGCTGGCCACCGGGGACCGCGCGGCCACCGCGCGGGCCGTCGCCGGGCACCTGGGAATCACCGAGATCCACGCAGCGGCGCTCCCCGAGGAGAAGGCCGCGCTGGTCACGACGCTGAAGGAACACGGCGGCCGGGTCGCGGTGGTCGGCGACGGAGTCAACGACGCGGCCGCGCTGGCCCGTGCGGACCTCGGCATCGCCCTGGGCAGCGGTACGGACGCCGCGATCGGCGCGGCCGACGTCACCGTGCTGCGCGAGGACCTCCAGGCCGTACCCGACGCCGTACGGCTGGCCCGGCGCACGCTGGGCACCATCCGCGCCAACCTCGTCTGGGCCTTCGGCTACAACCTGGTCACCGTGCCGCTCGCCGCCGTCGGACGGCTGGATCCGATGATCGCGGCCGCCGCGATGTCCGCGAGTTCGCTGCTGGTGGTGGGCAACAGTCTGCGCCTACGGGCATGGAAGCCGGCCTCCCGCACCTCCCGCGCCGCCAGCACCTCCCACACCTCTCGCGCCTCTCGTGCCCCGAGCACCTCTCCTGCCTCCCGCACCTCCTCCACGATCACCCCGGACGCCCCATGACACCCGCCGCCATCCCTGTCACCACAGCCACCACCGCACGCACCGCTCTGCGCTCCGCCGCCGCACCGCTCCTCGCGGGTGTGCTGACGCTCGGCTGCCTCACCGCCTGGACCGTCACCGGCAACGCGGGCACTCCGCCCCGGCTGGGCGTGTCCGACGGCCGTATCCTCACCGCCTCCAACACGGAAGCCACCGCGGCGTTCTTCACCATCAGCAACACCGGTACCACCGCCGACGAACTGACGGGCGTCACCGGCCCCGCCGGGCTGCGGGCCATGATCGGCCGCGATGTCGAGATCGCCGAAGGGGCGCACCGGATGGAGATGGCGGGCACCGTCACCGTCCCGGCGCGCGGCGAACTGCGGATGGCGCCGACCGGTCTGGACGTCATGGTCAGCCCGCCACCGCGACTGGCACCGGGCGACCGGCTCACCTTCACACTGCACTTTCGCCACAGCGGTCCCGTCACCGCCCAGGCCGTCGCCGTACGCCCTGGCCAATTGCGGCTCTGATCCGGCCGTACGCCGAGAGCCGAGAGCCGAGAGCCGGAGGCCGGTGTCCCGGGCGCACGCCCAGGACACCGGCCGTTCAAGCATCCGGCCCAGCCCTCAGCCTCACGCGGCGGAGCCCGCCGGGACCCGGGCGGGGTGCTGCTCCTGCTCCGCCAGCAAGGACACCAGCGTCTCGCGGGCCCGTGCCACCCGGGAGCGCACCGTTCCCACCGGGCAGCCGGCGATCTCCGCCGTCTCCGCGTACGGCAGACCCAGCACCTGGGTCAGTACGAACGCCTCCCGGCGGGGTGCGGGCAGCGCCGACAGCAGTTCGGTGAGGGCGATGCCCTCGTCGAAGCCGGGCACACCGCGCGGCTGGGCCTTCTCCACCGCGGTCTGCCAGTCGTCGGTCCCGGTGAGCCGCGGTCTGCTGGCCATCGACCGCAGCCGGTCGGCGACCGTCCGGCGGGCGATGGTCAGCAGCCACGTACGGGCCGACGACCGGCCCTCGAAGTGGGGCAGGCTGCGCAGGGCCCGCAGGTAGGTGTCCTGCACCAGGTCGTCGGCGGCCTGCGCGTCGCCGCTGAGGTGCGTGACGTAGCGCCGTACGTCCAGTTGTGTCGCGCGGACGAACCGTTCCACGGCCGTCTCGTCCCCGGCGCGGGCCGCCAGGGCCCAGGCCGTCACCGTACGGTCATCGCGCATGCCGCACCTCCTCGCCGCCGGTCGCGGAACCGCTGCCGCGCACGTCGGGGAGGATGGGGTCATGCACTGCTCGCGCGTACGAACCGCCGTCTCCGCCCGCCTGGACGGCGAACAACTGCCGCCGGGCGTCACGGGCGGGCTGCTCGACGCCCACCTGGCGGGGTGCGCGGACTGCCGTCTCTGGTCGGAGCGGGCAGCGGCGCTGGACGGGTTGCTCGACCGGCTGCGGCGGTCCGCCGCATACGGTGACGGCGAGGACAGGAGTCATCATCAGTAGTCCTTCGGGAGATCCGGCCCCGCCGCGTACTCGACGGACGACGGTCGGGACCGATGACGATTACAAGGACCAGGACCGGCCGGCGTGCGGTGCGAAGTCCTGGATGTGACCGTGCTGTCAGCGGACAGCGTTCTCCCGGGGCGGGCCGCGGAGCCAGATGACGTGGACGAGGATCAGCCGCCGCAGCGGCTGCCGGGGTTCGCGGCGTACCGGGCGGGCAGGCCGGGGCAGGTCCGGCAGGAGCGCGCGCAGGACGAGGGCGAGCGGCACGAAGAGCCGTACGGAGACCGTCCGTACGACGCGGAACGCCGCCCGTTCGCCGCCGCACAGCCACCAGGCACTCAGCAGCGCGACCAGAACGTGCGCCGCGACCATGCCGGTCATGCTGCCCCCCATACCTGGCATGTCGTGCATACCCGGCATGTCGTGCATGCCATGCATGTCGTGTCCGGAGTGCATGGCGTGCCCGGAGTGCACTCCGTGGGTGGACCGCATGTCGGCCATGGCCTCGCCGTACCGACGCCCGATCCCCGCCTCGTGCAGCATCTGTTCGGCCTCGCGCTGCGGGATCGGGCCGACCGTGCCGCACGTCAGCGAGGCCGCCCACCGCTGGGCCAGGGAAGCCTGCTCGCCCACGGTGCCGGGCAGGGTGGCCGCCACCGACTGGCCGAAGGAGAAGGCGGAGTGCAGCGCGGCCTGCGTCGCCAGCGTCAGCGAGGTCACGAACAGCGGTCCACGCTCGCGGCCGGCGAGGCTCCACGCCCCGAAGGCCGTTGCCGTCATCGCGCCGAGCAGTACCCACCAGGGCACGGGCGCGCCGGACATGAGGACGTGGCCGAGGGCGGCGAGCAGCACACACACCGCCGCGAACACCCCGGCCCGCAATCCCCTGAGAACGTGCCCCGCAATCATGACCCGCTCATGGTTGCACCCCGCCCCGGACGCCCGACGGCAGGGGCAGGGGCGGGGTGGCCGGCAGGCTCAGGGCCGGACAGGCTCAGTACGGAAGACCCGAGAGGAACCCGTGCAGGGCGTGGTCGAAGTGGCCGGTGTTCTCCAGGTTCACCATGTGGGCCGCGCCCGGAATCCGTACCCGTTGGGCGCCCGGCACGGCGAGGGTGATGGCGTGCGCGTTGGCGGAGATGTCGGAGCTGTCCAGGTCGCCGTCCAGGACCAGGGTCGGTACGCGGATCTCCGCCAGCCGCTCGTACGCGCCGACCTCGATCGGCACTCCGGCGCCCATGCCGCCCGCGTGCACGACCACGTTGGCGTCCGCCGAGGCCCGCATCCGCTCGCGCAGGGCGGGGTCCACGGCGTCGGGGGCGCGGTGCGGGCCGTCCACCCACATGCGCAGGAAGTGCTCGATGTAGCGCTCCGTGCCGTCCTCCTCGTCGGTGACGGCGGCCACCTGCTCCTTGATGTGCTCCAGGATGAACGGGTCGGTGAAGGCCCGGCCGCTCACCCCGGGCGAGGCCAGCGCCAGCGCGAAGACGCGGTCCGGGTGGGCGAGCGCCATGTCCAGGGCGATGCGGGCGCCGTGCGAGAGGCCGACGAGGATGGCGCGCGCTATGCCGAGGTGGTCGAGGAGGGCGCGCAGGTCCTCGTGGTTGGCGTAGTCACCGTCGACGGTGGAGGACAGTCCGTGGCCGCGTGCGTCGTAGCGGACCGTGCGCAGGCCGGATCGGGCGAGCCAGGTGAACTGCTCGTCCCACATGCGCTGGTCGAGCATCCCGCCGTGCAGCAGCACCACGGAGGGGTCGCCCTCCGTGCCGGCGCCGGCCGCCTCGTAGAACAGCTCACCGTTCTCGACCGGGACCGTGTCGTTCTCGACCTCCGTACCCCAGGCCCCGGTCTCCTGGATTCCTTGGATTCCGTGAATTCCTTGGATGTCGTCGGTCGTCATGCTCCGTGCCGTCCTGTGTGGGGTGCTGCTGTCGGGTGGGGCGCTCGGTCTGCTCGCGGTGCCCGGCCTGCCGGGGAGGTCCGGGGCGGTTGGGGCTCCCGGGAGGTTTGAGGTGCCTGGGGCCTTCGAGGTTCCCGGGGTGTCCGAGGTTCACGGGATGTCCGAGGCTCCCGGGGCGGAACCGCCGTACGGGAGGGGCCGGGGTGCGCCGGTTCGTCCCGGGCCGGCGCCCGGAGGTCCTCGCCGAGGCGGTCGAGCACGCGCAGGGTGGTGGCCACGTCGGCGGCCGGCACCCCGGCCAGCATCCGCCGCAGCCCGGCCGCCTCGGACTGCTGGAGCGCGCTCAGCACCTCGGCGCCTTCCGGTGTGAGCCGGATCAGAGGGGAGCGCCGGTGCGCGGGGTTGGGGACGGCCTCCAGGAAGCCCAGGTCCGTCGCGTGGTTCACCCGGCGCTGTACGGGCTGGCGGTCCAGGCCCAGGGCGCGGGCCAGCTCCGGTACGGTGCTCGGGCCGTGCGTACGCAGGGTGTCCAGCAGGGCGCACTGACCGGCCGTCAGGCCCGTACCCGCCAGTTCCCGTTCCACGGCGCGTACGACCGCCCGGTGCAGCGGCCACAGGCGGCGGATCACCTCGTACGCGAGATGCTCGGCGGAGTCCGCGCCGCCCTCGGTGACACTCATGGTGTCATGATGACATCGGCGGTGTCGTTACGGAAGTCGCCCCCCGCGCCCGGCAGTTACCGCCTTCCGCGACGCGCGTCGCATCCGCGAAATCCGTTGATTCCGTTCTGTGTACGGATGAGGGGGCGGCGAAGTTCCCGACCCGATGCCGTCTTTTTCTTGTCTCATGGCAGAGGGCGGCGTACGGGTACGGTCCCGCGCCACAGGCGCCGGGCGGACAGCCGGGCCGCGGCGAGCAGCAGCAGGTTGCGCGCGTACAGGTTGGCGATGGACAGCCAGGACGCGTCGTCCCGCAGCCCGCGGTACAGGAGCGGGAAGTCCAGTGTGGTGAAGAGGCAGGCCGCCAGGATCAGCAGCGCGACCGGACGCTGGGTGGTGTCCCCACGCAGCAGGCAGACCGCGGCCAGACCGAGCAGCCAGACCATGTACTGCGGGCTGATCACCCGGCTGGTGACCACGAACAGGAGCGTGGCGGTCAGCGCGGCGTCCGGCAGGACCCGGGCGGCGGTGCGGTCCGACCGGTGCCGCCACCACAGCAGCCAGCCGAAGGCCAGCACGGTCGACACCTGCATGGCGGCGCTGACCCCGTTCACCCACGGGCCGACGAACTCGTGTGATCCGTCCTTCGCCGCCCAGGTGCCGCTCCAGCCGAGGTGCCGGGCCACATGGAACGGCAGGGAACCGACCGACTCGATCTGGATGCCGCGCGACTCCTGGGCGGAGAGGAAGGAGAACGCGTTCGGCATGGCGAGGGCGAGAGCGGCGGTCACGGCCGCGCCGGTGACGGCGGCGGCCGTCCAGGCGGTACGGGTGCGGCGGCCCCGCGCCGTGCCGGCGAGCAGCAGCGCGGGCCAGACCTTGACGACGGCGGCGAGCGCCGTCACGGCCCCGAAGACCCGGTCGGCCCAGGCGCGCCGCGCGGACGCGGCCACCAGGGCGAGCATCGCCAGAGCGGTCACGTGCAGGTCGAAACGGTTCCACGGCATGGTGCTGAGGACGGCCAGGCCCACGGTCCACAGCCAGGGCGCCGCGAGCGAACGCCCGCGCCGCCGCGCCACCCGCACCAGCAGTACGAAGATCGCGGCATCGCACAGCGCGGCCAGCACGATGAAGGCGTGCCCGAAGCCGAGGCCGGGGACGAGTCCGGGCGCCAGGATCGGCAGGGCCGCGCCCGGCGGGTACTGCCAGCTCATGTCGTGCAGCGGGAAGCTGCCGCCGCTCAGGACCGTGTACCAGCCGGTGTAGACCTTGCTCACGGACGGATCGAGCCCGCCGCCTCCCACGAACGGGCTGATCTTCAGGGCGGCGGGCACCAGCCAGAGCCGGGTGAGGAACCAGACGGCGAGCAGGGGCGGGAGTGCCGTACGGGGGCGGGTGGGCGTGGGGTCGGGCGCGGGCGCCGGGGTGGTCGCGGGGGCGACGGCGGCGATGGCGCGGGCGGCGGTCTGGTCGGGCACTGCGCCGAGGGCTCCGTTCTTCGTACGGGGGGTGGTGCGTCAGGGCGGTGGCGGTAGGGCGGTACGGCGCAGACCTGTGAAGTCGGCAGGTCGCGGCCTACGCACAAGGTGTATACATGCGATGTATACGTGCAGTGTAGAGTCCTCGTCATGCCCGCTGAAGCCGCCCCCGCCGCACCGGCCGCTGCCCCCACTGCCCTCCCTGCCCGACGTGGCGTCACCACCGCACCCGCGCCCGCTTCCGCGTCTGCTCCCGCACCCGTTCCCGCCTCCGCCCTCGCGCGGCTCGCCGTCCCGGCGCTGCCCGCCCTGCTGGCGCTGGCGCTCGGCCTGTGGGGCATCCGGCGAGAGGACAGCCTGTGGCGGGACGAGGCCGTGACCTGGCAGGTCGGGCAGCGCTCGGTGGCGGAGATCTGGGACCTGCTCGGCCAGGTGGACGTCGTGCACGGCCTCTACTACGTGCTGATGCACGGGGTCTTCGAACTCTTCGGCGCCGGCCCGGTGGTCCTCCGGATGCCGTCCGTCCTGGCCGTCGCCGCGGCCGTTGCCGCCATCGCCGCGGCCGGACGCCGCCTCGCCGGGCCGTGGGCCGGTCTCGCCGCCGGGCTGGTCCTCGCGCTGATACCCAACATCCAGCACTACGCCCAGGAAGGCCGGGCGTACGCGCTGGTCACGGCCGGCGTGGCGATCGCCACCCGGCTTCTGGTGAGTGCGGCGGACGCGTCGCAGAACGCAGGGGCGGCCGTAGGGCGGCGCCGCCGGCCGCGCTGGGCGGGCTGGGTGGGCTGGGCGGGCTGGGCCGGCTATGTCCTGGTCATGCTCACCACGGCCCTGCTGAACTGGTTCTCGCTGTTCGTCCTGCCCGCGCACGCCGTCACCGTGCTCGTCGCCCGCCGCCGCGGTGCGCGCCCGCTGCTCGTCCCGTGGTCGGTGTCGGCCGCCGTGGTGCTGGCCGGCGCACTGCCGCTCATCCTGGCCAGCCGGGCCCAGTCGGACCAGGTGTCGTGGATAAAGCCCGTCGCCGTGTCCACCGTCCTGGGCGTCGGTGTGTTGCTGCTCGTGGCGCTGGTGTGCGCCCGCGTCCCGTACCCGGGCCGTGGCCGCGCGGCCGTGTCACCGGCCTCCGTCGGGCTGCCGCTGCTCGCCGTGCCGCAAGGCGGTCTGCTGCTGGCCTCCGTCCTTGTGGAGCCCGTCTACCTGGACCGCTACGTCCTCTACACGAACCTCGGTTTCGCCCTTCTGCTCGGCGTCGGCGTCGCCGCTGCCGTCCAGGCGCTCCCGGCCCGTACGGGGGTGCTGCTCGCGGGTGTGACGGCGACGGCTTTCGTGGCGCTGCTGCCCGTGGAGACCGGCCTGCGCGCGCCGGAGAGCCGGGCGGACGACGTGCTGCGGGCGGCCGACCGGGTCGCGGCGGTCGCGCGGACGGGCGACGGCGTGCTGTTCATACCGGCCGCCCGGCGCGACACGGCACTGGTGACGCCGTCGGCCTTCACCGGTCTCGACGATCTGGCGCTGGCCGAGAGCCCGGCGGCCTCCGGCACCATCAAGGGCGTCGAGGGCAGCGCCGAGCAGATACGTACCGCCATGCTGGCCGCGTCCCGCATCGTGGTCGTCACCGACACCCGCCGGGCCGCGCCGCCCGCACCCGTACGCGAGACCGAGAAACTCCGCGTCCTCGGCCGGCACTTCGAGCGGACCGACCGCACGGACACCGTCGGCCGCCGCATAGAGGTCTACGAGAAGGTGCGCTGACCGGCCACGGAAGCACTCGGCCCGCACGCCCAGCCGTACGGCGACGGCCGCGGTGACCGGGCCACCGAACCCGGCCGCGGTGACCGGGCCACCGAACCCGGCCGCGGTGACCGGGCCACCGAACCCGGCCGCGCCGGCCGGCCCGGCGTCCTCACGCCCCGCCGTACGGTTCCGGTGCCGCGTCCGGGGCGAACCTGACGACCAGATCGGCGCGCTCCCGCCCGGCCGTCACCAGGCGGGCGTTGACTTCGTCCGAGGTCCGCACGAACCGCTCGGCGTGCGCGCGTGCTTTGCCGAACCGCTCGTGCCGGTCGACCAGGCGCCGCACCCGTTCCGCGTCGTCCAGGTCCACGTACCAGACCTCGTCGAGGCACGCCCTGGCGTCCGTCCACGGCGGGTCGTCGAGCAGTAGGTAGTTGCCCTCGGTCACGACGAGCGGCACGTCGGGCGCCACCGGGACGCTGCCCGCCACGGGCTCCTCGACACGGCGGTCGAAGGCCGGGGCGTAGACCGTGGTGTCCGGGGCGGGGGAGCGCAGGCGGGCCAGCAGGGCCGCGTAACCGGCGGCGTCGAAGGTGTCCGGCGCTCCCTTGCGGTCCGTGCGCCCCAGGCGGCGCAACTCCGCCTCGGCGAGGTGGAAACCGTCCATGGGCACGAGCACCGCCGACCCGGCCAGCTCGGCCACCAGACGGGCGGCCAGGGTGGACTTGCCCGAGCCGGGCGGCCCCGCGATCCCGAGGAGCCGACGGCGGGCCGGAGTGGCGGAGGCGGTGAGCCGCCGGGCACGGTCGACGAGTTGTCGCAGGTGCGTGAGCTCGGTCAGATCCTCGCTCAGGCCCTTGCTCATGTCCTGGGTCATGTCCTCGGTTCCTGCCCGGCCCCTGCGGACTCCGCAGCTCCCGCCGCCCCCAGCCGCCACAGCGAGGTCACCTCGGCGGCGCGGGCCGTGTGCAGGGGGTCGTCGGCGTCCCGGGCCCGAGGGTGCCGGGGCCGGATGTCCAGACGGTCGAGGACCGTCAGGCCCGCCGCGTCGAACGCGGCGGTCAGTTCGGCGCGGGAGCGCAGCCCGAGGTGTTCGGCGATGTCGGACAGGATCAGCCAGCCCTCGCCGCCTGGTTCGAGGTGGGCGGCCAGGCCGTCCAGGAAGCCGCGGAGCATCCGGCTGCCCGGGTCGTAGACCGCGTACTCGACGGGGGAGGTGGGCTTGGCCGGTACCCACGGCGGGTTGCAGACGACGAGCGCCGCGCGTCCGGCCGGGAACAGGTCGGCTTCGAGGATCTCCACGCGGTCGGCCACGCCGAGCCGTTCGGTGTTCTCCCGCGCACAGGCCAGGGCCCTCGGGTCCTGGTCGGTTGCCACCACGCGGGACACACCGCGCCGGGCCAGCACCGCGGCCAGGACGCCGGTGCCGGTGCCGATGTCGAACGCCGGCCCGGGGACGGAGGGGAGCGGTGCCTGGGCCACCAGGTCGACGTACTCGCCGCGCACGGGGGAGAAGACGCCGTAGTACGGGTGGACACGGTCGCCGCCGAGCGCCGGTATGCGGACGCCGTTTCTGCGCCATTCGTACGCGCCGATCACACCGAGCAGTTCGCGCAGCGAGACGATCAGGGGCGGGGCGGGGTGCGTCGCGGAGCGGTGTGCGGTGCCGTCCGGACCGTCCGGGGCGTCCGTGCTGTCCGGGCCGTACGCCTGGAGGCACGCCTCCCGTACGTCGGGCGCACGGCGCAGTAGGAGCTCGTACCCGGGGTCCAGGGACACCAGCAGCATGCCCAGAATGCGGGCGCGCTGACTCTGCGCGGCCCGGTGCAGGTGGAAGGCCTGGGCGGGGTCGGCCGGCGGCCGTTTGCGCGGGCGGCGGTCGATGCGGCGGGCCAGCGCCGTCAAGAGCTGGCGGGCGTTGTGGAAGTCGCCGCGCCACAGCAGCGCCGTGCCCTCGCAGGCGAGCTTGTAGGCGTCGTCGGCCTTCGTACGGTCGTCGGCGACGACCACCCGGCGGGGCGCCGGCGTGCCGCTCTCGGAACGCCAGCGTGCGGTGCGGGCCGCGCCGGCCTCGGTCCACTCGACGGACTGCGGGGCCTGAAGTGTGTTCATTGCGTCCCAGGTAAGGGGCTGAGAAGTGACGTTCGACTCTACTCCGTGCCGGGGAGGGACCTTCGTCCCCTGTCTTCGGGACGGCCCGGGGTAGGAGTATGTAAATAGTTGGGCATAGCACACGCTGTCGGTCGTATGGAGGCGTACATGGACACCCTGCCGGTCATTGTCGCGGTGGACGGATCTCCCGACAGCGAACGGGCGCTGCGCTGGGCGATCGAGGCGGCCCGGCTGCGGTCCGCGCCGCTCCAGGTCGTACACGTCTGGCCGTACGTCACCTCGGAGGGCCGCGCGGCGGCCGAATCCGGCATCGGCGACCCGGTCCTGGACGAACTGCGCAAGACGCTGGACGGGCAGGCCGACACGGCCGGGCTGCCGGGCATCGAATTCCGCAGCCTCAGCGGGCTCACCGACACGCTGCTGCCCGCCCTCGGCGCCGAGGCGCAGCTGCTGGTGCTCGGCTCGCGCGGGCGCGGCGGCTTCGCCAGCCTGCTGCTCGGTTCGAACGGCATGGCGTGCGCGGCGCACTCGGAAGGGCCGGTGGTGGTCGTGCCGCGCCCGGACCGGGCCGGCGCCGGGCCCGGTGCGGACGGTGAGGCGGTCCGCCCCGACCCGCCGCAGGTCACCCTGGGCGTCGACGCCTCCTCGGACGAACCGGGCGCGATCGGCTTCGCCTTCGCCGAGGCGAGCCGTCGCGGAGCCCGCCTCAAGGTGGTCTCCGGCTATGCCTGGCCGATGCTGACACCGCCGTCCTTCGAATACATCGCGGCCTACGAAGGAACCCAGCAGGAGTACGAGAACGCGCTGGTCGAGCAGGTGACGCAGACGCTCGCGCCGTACCGGGAGCGCTACCCCGAGGTGGCGGTGACGGCCGAGCTGCGGAACGCGGACGCGGCCGGGCAGCTCGTCGAGGCGTCCAAGGCCAGCGATCTGGTCGTGGTCGCCCGGCACCGCAGGCGGCTGCCGGTCGGCCGTCGGCTCGGCTCGGTCGCCCACGCCGTACTGCTGCACGCGGTGTGCCCGATCGCGGTCGTGCCGGAGGGGACGGAGCGGAGCGGGGAAGCGGAGTAGCGCGAGCGCTCCTCCCCCTGCCCCTCTCCTCAGTCGATGCCGAACGCCTCCGCGTAGCGCACCGTGCCGCGCGGAGGTGTGCTGCCGTCCAGGGACAGGGCCAGGAACGCTTCGTCCGGCCACTCCTGCGGCGGCAGGATGCCGAAGCGGGAAGCGGGCTCGAAGCCGAACCTGGGGTAGTACGGCGGGTGGCCCAGCACGACTGCCGTCCGCTCGCCGGCCGACCGGGCCGCGTCCAGCAGGGCCCGGACGACCGCGCTGCCCGCGCCCTGCTCGTGGTACTCGGGCAGCACCGCGCAGGGCGCGAGCGCGACGGCCGGCTCGCCGGCTATGTGACAGCGGGTGAGCAGCGCGTGCGCGACGACGGGGGCGGGCGCCGCCGCGGTGCCGGCCGGTTCGGCGGCGGGCCCGGCCACGTACGAGAGGCCCGGCAGCCAGGCCGCCGGGTCCTGCCGCAGCGCGTCGACGAGGTCGGCCTCGCCCGCGGTCTCGAAGGCGGCGAGGTTGATCCGGCGGACGGCCGGGACGTCCTCGGGAGTCTCGGGGCGGCACTGCCAGGTGTTCATGCCCACATGGTCGCACCGGGGTCTGACAATCCGCCCGGGCTTCTCCTCCGGCCTTGAGGCCCCGGCCCTCCGCCCGGACACCTCCCGGCCCTCCGCCCGGACCGCTCCCGATCCTCCCCCCCCGGATCTCCCGCCTGCCGGGCTCCGGCAGGCGGTCAGTCCGAGCCGGCCGCCGGGAACGCCGCAGCCCGGCGTTCCGGCCTGCGCATCAGGAAGACCGCCGCGGACCCGGCCGCGAACAGCGCGAACACCGACATGGCGGTGCTGATCCACGACACCCCCAGCCACTGGCCGCCCACATAGCCCAGGCTCACCCCGTACGCGGCCCAGGCCAGCCCGGCCAGCGCGGACCACGGCAGGAACTCCCGGACCGTACGGTGCGCGACCCCCGCGCCGAGGCTGACCACCGACCGTCCGGCGGGCGCGAAACGGGCCAGGACGACGATGCCGCCGCCGCCCCGCGTCAGCGCCGCACCGAGCCGTTCCTGTGCCGCGGTCAGCCGCCGGGAGCGGGCGATGGCGCGGTCGAACCGGTCGCCGCCGCGCCAGGCGAGCCGGTAGGCGACCATGTCGCCGAGCACCGAGGCGGTCGCGGCGCACAGCACCAGGGCCAGCATCTCGGCGATGTCGGCGTCACCGCGTACGGAGGTGGAGACGCCCACCGCGCCGGCCGCGGTGCGGGTGCCCGCGGCCGTGGTGGCCGCGGTGATCACCAGGACACCGCTGGGCAGGATCGGCACGAAGACGTCGAGGAGTACGGAGAGACCGACGATCGCGTAGACCCAAGGGGTGTCGCTCAACGACCCCAGGCTTTCCAACAACGTCCTACTCCTGATCCGATCCCCTGCCGCGACGTCGCATCGGCGGCTGGGGCGGCTGTACCGCCATACAGCGTACGCCTGGCCGGTCCGCCGTGACGTTCCAGGGCGCACGGTGTTGTCGGCTTCACACCCCCGCGGGACCGCCCCGGGCGGCACTGTCACCCGTCTGCTCCGGCCGTGGCGCAAAAGAGCGCGGCTTTGGGCATGTTATGTGCCGATATAAGCGCCTTGTGAAGCGCGCAAACAGGGTGCTCCGGAGCGGAACGGCACACGAATGGAGACAGGGATGCAGACGTTGAGGGAGTCGTCAGCGGCGCCGGAGTCGTCGGAGGCGTCGGAGGGCGCGGCGGGACCGGCTGCCGGCGGCAAACGGTCCGTGAACGGCGGACGGGCCGGAAGTGGCATGACGCCGGCACCGGCACCGACGCGAACGCGGCCGCGGACGGCCGTCAGGGCGGCGGGCGCCTCCGCGGCGGCCCTCGTCACGGCGGGCACGCTCCTGCTCGCCCCGGCGGCCGTCGCGGCGGACGGCGACAAGGTCACGAAGAACACCGTCAATCAGGACTACTCCGTCACCATCGCGGCGCAGTTCACCCGCCCGAACGGCGCGATGCTGAGCAGCGCGCTGACGTACGACCCCAAGCTGGTGCCCGTGAACTCCCGCGTCACGGTCAGCGAGCGCGCCGACAGCGCGCGTACCCGGGTCGGCCTGCGGGTGGCCGGTCTGGTGGCGAACCGCACCTACGGGGCGCACGTCCACACGGGGACGTGCGGGGTCCGCCCGGAGAGTTCGGGGCCGCACTACCAGCACCGCAAGGACCCGCGTACCCCCTCCGTCGACCCGGCGTACGCCAACCCGAAGAACGAGGTCTGGCTGGATTTCACGACCGACGGGCAGGGCGAGGGGAGCGCCGTGTCCCGGAACGCCTGGCGTTTCCGGTCCGGTGAGGCGCGGTCCGTGGTGATCCACGAGCGGCGTACCGCGACCAAGGCCGGGGTGGCGGGGACGGCCGGCCGGGTGGTCGCGTGCTACTCCGTGCCGTTCAACCAGTCGAAGGAAGCCGCGAAGGCCGTCACCGGCCTCCTGTCGAAGCTCTTCTGACGGCGGCACCGGTGCTGCCCGTCACCACGTTCTGACGCGGCTCGGAAAGAGCGGCGGCCCCCGGTACGTACCGGGGGCCGCCGCTCGTCGCCGGGTGACGGCCGTACGGGCCGCCGGTGTGCGGTCAGGCCGCGCTCGGCTCGCGCTGGGCACCGGCCGTGGCGTCGGCCGGCTGCCGGGAGCGGAAGAACAGGCGGTCCAGCGACCAGGAGCCGGGGCCGGTGAAGACCAGCAGCAGGAACGCCCAGCAGAACAGCACGGACAGCTCGCCACCGTTCTGCAGCGGCCACAGGGACTCGCCGGCGTGCACCGAGAAGTACGCGTACGCCATGGAGCCGGAGCTGATCAGGGCCGCGGCGCGGGTGCCGAGGCCCAGCATCACCAGGACGCCCCCGACGAACTGGATGACGGCCGCGTACCAGCCGGGCCAGCTGCCCGCGGGCACGGTGAGCCCCTTGCCCATCGCGCCGCCGAGGATGCCGAACAGCGAGGACGCGCCATGGCAGGCGAAGAGCAGGCCGGTGACGATGCGGAAGAGCGAGAGGGTGTGCGGCTTGATTCGTTCGGTGAGCTCGGTCACCGGGGATTGAGCGGACATGAAGGAACTCCTGCGGTTTCGGGGACGGGAACCGACAAGGAGAAAGGTTAGGGAGACCTAATAGGTACTTGCAAGTTCAACATCTGGCCATATCCGGCCGTTGGCCGAAAACGGTCATGGCGCGAAGTGGCGCTCGCGCGGCGGCGTGCGGCGGCGAGATTGTTTGCATCGGCCACCGAATTCACCCCGGGATGCCCCGCAATGCGCCCGTCCGCCGGGCGGAACGCGCCGGTGGCAGCAGAAGCCCGGTCGGACGAAAAGCGCGGCGACAGGTCAGGCAAAAGAACGGGTGAAGAGCCCGGCGAAAGGGTGAGGGGCGAGCGGGGACACCTGACCCTCCCCCCCGCCTCCGCCTCTATCCCGTCCCCGTCCCCGTTTCAGTTTCCGTCCCCGTTTCCGGCTCCCGGCGGCCCGCCACCTGCTCGTCCCACGCGCAGACCAGCCGTGCGCCACCGCCCTGCTCGCGCTGGGCCTGGTCCAGCCGCAGCCGCGCCGTGCGCCCGTTCAGTGCCAGGGTCATCAACTGGTTGCCGAACCACGGGCCGCCCGTGCGGCGCCAGCCGATCGACGGCCGCTCCAGCCGGGCGTGCCGGGCCAGGGCGTGGCCCAGCCGGCGGCCGAGCCGGCTCCACCCGAAGCGGAAGCCGGCCCGCATGCTGGCGGGAATGCTGTTGTGCACGGGTGAGCAGGTGAGCTGAAGGACGCGCGCGGCGGGCGCGGAGCCGTCGCGCCAGTGCGGCTCGGCCACGTACGCGTGGTGCACGTCGCCGGACAGCACGCACACCGTCGCCGGTGCCGCGTCGCCCGACCCGGCCTCGGCGAGCAGGTCGGTGAGCGCGGCGAAGGACTCCGGGAAGGCCGCCCAGTGCTCCAGGTCGGCCCGCTGCCGCAGCGACTCGCTCCGGCGCGCCCAGCGCGCGCCGCGCGCCCCGGCGCACAGGGCGGCGTTCCAGCCCTCCGCGTCGTGGACCAGGTTCGGCAGGAGCCAGGGCAGGGAACTGCCGATGAGCAGGTGGTCGTACGCGCCGTGGTCGGCCAGCACCTGTTCGCGCAGCCACTCCGCCTCGGCCGGGTCGAGCATCGCCCGCCGCCCCTCGTCCAGGACGCGGGTGGCGCGGGTGTCGACCATGACCAGCCGTACGCGGCCGAAGTCACGGCGGTAGCTCCAGCGCGCGCAGCCCGGGTCGGCGTCGGCCGCCGCGGCGAACTCCCGCACCAGGCCGGTGCCGTCCGGCAGGGCGCGGACCCGGGCGTACAGCTCGTCCTTCTCCAGCTCGGCGGGGGAGAGGTTGCCCAGGTGCTGATACACCCAGTAGGACATCAGGCCGCCCAGTACCCGCTCGCGCCACCAGGAGGTCGCGCGCATCCGGGCCTGCCAGGCGGCCGAGGTGTTCCAGTCGTCCATGACGTCGTGGTCGTCGAAGATCATGCAACTGGGGACGGTGGACAGCAGCCAGCGCACCTCCGGGTCGAGCCAGGATTCGGTGTAGAGGTGGGTGTACTCCTCGTAGTCCGCGACCTGCTGCCAGGGCGGCTCGGAGGTGTCGCGGCGGGTGGCGAGCAGCCGGGCGGTCGCGTCCGAGGTCTGGTCGGCGTACACCTGGTCGCCCAGCAGGAGCAGGACGTCCGGGCGCCGGCGCGCGGGGTCGGCGGCGAGTGCGGCGGCGAGGGTGTCCAGGGCGTCCGGGCCCACCGGGTCGTGCGCGTCGGCGGGCGGCGCGGCCCAGCGGCAGGAGCCGAACGCGACCCGCAGGTGCTGGTCCGCCGGGGCGTCGCCCGGGGCCGCCGGTGTGTGGATCGTGCTCTCCGGGAAGCGGCTGCCGGGCTGCGGCCAGACCTGCTCGCCGTCCAGCAGGACCCGGTACGGGGTCTCGCTGCCCGGTGTCAGGCCGGTGACGGGCACCAGCGCGTAGTGGTGCCCGGCCACCTGCCACGTGCGTTCGGCGCCGCCGGCGCCGTTCTCGCAGCGGACGTGCACCTCGCAGGGCCGGTCGGTCTCGACCCACACCGTCGCGCTGATCTCGTCCACGTACCGCAGCAGCGGCCCCAGGCGCAGCCCGGCCATCGGCGATCCTCCCCTCGTACGGGCCGGTGCCCGTACGTGTGTGCTCAGAGGATAGGAGCCGGTCGCGGGTGACGGGACGGCTCCGCCCTCCTCGCGGGGAAAGACGGAGCCATCCGGTCGTACGGTTGCGTCGTCGGGCTGCCCGGCCCTGCGCCTGTCAGGCGGGACGGCAGGAGTAACCATTCAGCGGCGGCCGCCCGGAGACGGTGTTCAGCAGCGGTCCAGGATCTTCTTCAACGCCGCCTTCTCGGCCGCGTCGGCCGTCAGCCCGTACACGTGTTTCACCGACACCCACATCCGGGCGTACGTGCAGTGGTACGAGGTCTTCGGCGGCAGCCACTTGGCCGGGTCCTTGTCGCCCTTCTCCTGGTTCACGTTGTCGGTGACGGCGATCAGTTGCGCGTGGGTGAGGTCGTTGGCCAGTTCCTTGCGGCGCTCGGTGGTCCACTTCGAGGCGCCGGACTTCCACGCCTCCGAGAGCGGGACGACGTGGTCGATGTCCACGTCGGACGCCTTGTTCCACACACCGTCGTCGTAGGCCGACTTCCAGGTGCCGCTGGTCGAGGCGCACTTGCCGTCGGTCTGCACGTTCTCGCCGTCCCGCTTGAGCACGACCTCGCGGGTGTTGCAGTTCTTGCCCTGGTCGGACCAGTGCGGGAACTTGTCGCGGCTGTAGCCGTCCTGCGAGCCCTGGGGCGCTTCCTTGATCTGGGCGAGGTACGTACGGGCCGTGGCGGCGTCCGGCGGGGTGGGCGGTGCGGCCTGGGCGCTCTGGGTGCCGAGCACCAGCGTGCAGGCGAGGGCGGCGGCGGAGCCGGTGGCGACCGCTACGCGACGCGCGTAGACCTTGGGCATGCTAACTCCCTGTCAGTGGGGGGAAGTCGAGGTGCGGGACGGAACTCATGGTGGCGCCGTGGGGTGACCACCGGACGGGCTCCAGGTAACAGAGTGACGACATGCCCACGTCAGTTCAAGGGGTTGACATGACGTCACCCGCCCCCGGCGGGCCGGGATGTGGCTCACGCCGGCGCGTGCGCCCCTTCCGGAGCGCCGGCCTCCGCCGTGGCGTACCCGGTGCGCACTTCCGCCGCCGCCCTACAGTGAGCCCGTGCTGCTGCCGGTCAACGCCACCCTCGGGTTCGCTCTCGCCGTCCTGCTGGCCGCCGCCGTGGCCGCCGCCGCGCTCGCCCGACTCGGCCACGCGCGGGCCGTCGCCCTCGCCGGCCTGCGCGCCGCCCTCCAGCTCGCCGCCGTCTCGTACCTCATCGGCTGGGTCGTCCGGGCCGTGCCCTGGCTGCTCTGCTTCCTCGTGCTGATGTTCACGGTCGCCGTACGGACCGCGGGCCGCCGCCTCACCCCGAACCGCACCTGGTGGTGGGCCGCGGCACCCCTCGCCGCCGGGGTCGTGCCGGTCGTCGGCGCCCTGGTGCTCACCGGCCTGGTCCCGCCGCGCGGCATCACCCTCATCCCCGTCGCGGGCATCCTCATCGGCGGCGCCCTCACCGCCACCGTCCTCGGCGGACGGCGGGCCCTGGACGAGCTGGAGACGCGGCACGGGGAGGTGGAGGCGGGGCTGGCGCTGGGCCTGCTCGACCGGGAGGCCCGGATGGAGGTCGCCCGTCCGGCCGCGTCCGACGCGCTGCTGCCGGGCCTGGACCAGACCCGCACCGTGGGACTCGTCACGCTTCCCGGGGCCTTCGTCGGCATGCTGCTCGGCGGCGCGTCACCCGTTCAGGCGGGCGCCGTGCAGATGTTCGTCCTGGTGGCGCTGCTCGCTGTCCAGACGGCGGCCGTGGCGGTGGTGCTGGAGCTGGTGGCCCGCGGGCGGCTGCACCGCGTACCCTTGGCCGCAGCAGAAGGGGAGTAGCTCTTCGCCGGACCGTCGACATACTGCCCGCCCGTCGGCCGCCACCGCCCAGGTGACAGGCCGCCCGCGGTGGGCCGGCGCCCGGAGCGTGGCAGGAGACCGGTGTCCCTGCCGCGCCAGCGAGACCTTCGGCCGCAGTGTTTGCGCAGACGCACGTGTGCGCAAGAGACGCTGCCGTGCCGAAGCGACCCCTTTTCCGGGCCCCTCGGTGCGGCCCGACCGATCGAGGTAAGACACCCCGTGTTCAGTTTCACCGTCGCCGCCGTCGTCTTCGGCGTCGTCTTCCTGGCCGAGCTGCCGGACAAGACCGCCCTCGCCGGGCTGATGCTCGGCACCCGCTACCGCGCTTCGTACGTGTTCGCCGGCGTCGCCGCGGCCTTCGCCGTGCACGTCGCGCTCGCCATCGCCGCGGGCAGCGTGCTGTCCCTGCTCCCGCACCGCCTCGTGCAGGCGGTCGTCGGCGTGCTCTTCCTCGCGGGCGCGGCCGTGCTGCTCTTCAAGAAGGACGAGGACGAGGAAGAGGTCAAGAAGCCCGCCGACCAGAGCTTCTGGAAGGTCTCCGGGGCGGGCTTCATGATGATCCTGGTCGCCGAGTTCGGCGATCTGACCCAGATCATGACCGCGAACCTCGCCGCCCGCTACGACGACCCGGTCTCGGTGGGCGTCGGCGCGGTGCTGGCCCTGTGGGCGGTGGCGGGCCTGGGCATCCTCGGCGGCCGCACGCTCATGAAGTACGTACCGCTCAAGCTGATCACGAAGGTGGCGGCGGCGGTGATGGTGCTGCTCGCGGGGTTCAGCCTGTACGAGGCGATCGTGGGCTGAGTACGGGCACGGGCGGGGGGGGGGCCCCCCCGGGGGGGGGGCCCCCCCCGGGGGGGCCCCCCGCGGGGGGGGGGGGGGGGGGGGGGCGCGGCGGCCCCCCGCCCCCCCCCCCCCCCGGCGGGCCCGCGCCGCCGGGGGGGGGGGGGGGGGGGGGGGGGGGGGGGGGGGGGGCCCCGGGGCGCCGGGGGGGGGGGGGGGGGCGGGGGGCCGGGGGGGGGGGCCCCCCGGGGGGGGGCCCCCCCCCCGCCCGGTTCAGCCCTCGATGTCAGCCTCGGTCGTCGAGGTACGGCTCAGCCGCGACCTACGGCCTCCGCCCTCGACGTACGGCCTCAGCCCTCGATGTGCAGCGCGATCGACCCGTCCGCGAGCGCCTCGACCCGGACCTGCTCCAGGTCGCGCACGTGGACGTCGGGGCCGAAGGCCGCGGCCCGCTCGCCGACGCCGACCACGCGCATCCCCGCCGCGCGCCCGGCCGCGATGCCGGCCTCGGAGTCCTCGAAGACCACGCAGTCCTCGGGCGCGTACCCCAGCTCGGCCGCGCCCTTGAGGAAACCCTCGGGGTCCGGCTTGCTGGCGCTGACCGACTCGGCGGTGATCCGTACGTCCGGCATCGGCAGCCCGGCCGCGCCCATGCGGGCGTCGGAGAGGGCGAGGTCGGCGGAGGTCACGAGGGCGTGCGGGAGCCGGGCGAGGGCGGCCATGAAGGCGGGCGCGCCGGGCACCGGGACGACGCCGTCCACGTCGGCGGTCTCCTGCTCCAGCATCCGCCGGTTGTCCTCGTGGTTGAGCTCCATCGGGCGGTCGGGGAGCAGGGCGGCCATCGTGGCCCAGCCCTGCCGGCCGTGCACCACCTTGAGCACCTCGTCCGCGTCGAGACCCTGCTCGGCGGCCCAGCGGCGCCAGCAGCGCTCGACCACGGCCTCGGAGTTCACGATCGTGCTGTCCATGTCCAGCAGCAGGGCGCGGGCTATGAGCGGGGTGGTTGCCGGCATCGGCGGGCTCCTGGGCGCTGAGGAAAGAGTCAAGCGGCTCCGCCCGCCGGTCAGGGAGTGCGGGCGGAACCACTTTGTTCCTACACGATACAAAGAGCCTCCGCGAGAGGCCAACCGCCCCCTCGGCCGACCCGCACGCCCCGGCTCACGGTTCGACCGTACGGGCCTCCAGCGACCGGCGGGTCTGCACCCCGTAGACACCGGCCGGGTCCTGCCGCAGCCCGTGGAACCGCTGGAACGCGGCGACGGCTTCGCGTACGGCGACGTCGAAACGCCCGTCCTCCGGACCCGGATACACGGCCACCTGCTCCAGCCGCCGCTGCAACTCCAGCACCTCCGGCCCGCTTGCCCCCTCCCGCAGCACCATCGGCCCGTCCGGCGGACTGCTCGGCGTACGGCTCTCCGGGGCGCTGGTGATGCTGCCGGACGCCGTGGCCGTACTCGGGGCCGACGTCGGACCGGGCGTCGGGGAAGAGGCACGGGACGGACCGGCGGACGGCTGCGCCCTGGTCACCTGCTGCGGCACCGGCGTGGGGGCCGCGGGCGGCGGCGCGGCGCGGCGCCCCGGGCCGCCTCCTCCGGGGTTGCCGTCGCCGCTGCCCGAGGGACGGGCGGCGCTGGGCATGTGCCGGTGGTTGTCGGGCAGCGCGCGGTCCTGGTCCGCATCGGACAGCAGCGCGCCGCTGAGCAGCACCGCGCCCGCGGCCAGGCCCGCCGCGGAGACCGCCATGGCGGCCAGGGCCGCCTGCTTCTTCCGGCGCCGGGAGGCGTCGGGGGTGGGGGTGCGGGCACCGGTGCGGGCTCGGGCGCCCGTACGGGCGTGGGCGTCGGGCTCGGCCCCGGCCCCGGCGCCGGTGTCGGTGTGCGGGGCGGCGCAGGCGTCGGCAGGTGAACCGGCGTGCGGTCCGGCGTGCGGATCGCGGTGCGGACCGGCGGGTGCCTCCGTCCGCCCTCCGGAGCGCAGGCCCGCGCGTGACCCGGCGCGCGCCCCCGTCCGGGACCCGGCCGGGGGCACCGTACGCGAGCCGAACCGCGGCGCGGGACGCGGTTCGGGACGCATGGCGTCCGCCGTCGTGCCCGCCGCCGTTCCGGTGACATCCGCCCCGTCCGGCAGCCGCACGTACGGGCGTACCCGCAGGGGATCGAAGTCCTCGGCGCCGGCCGCCTCGCACAGACACCTCGGCCGGCCGTCGTCACGCGTGGGTGCCGAGCAGTGCGGGCAGGACTGAGCCGTCACGAGCGTTCCCCCTCCTGAACCTCTCGATCGGTCAGTGATTATCCCGGTCTGGTCCCTTCCTGCACAGGGAGCCTTCGGGCACCGCCCGGCGGCACGCCGCTCAGCAGGCCGTATCCCACCGAAACGATCAGGATGGAGGGAAACCCGAGCCCGCCCGTGGAACCCGCCCGCACGACCGGTCCGTAAGACCGGCCCGCACGACCCGCCCGTATGACCCGTCGTCCGCCTCGTCGCACGACGGGCCCGCACGACCCGCACGAGGAGAGACGCTCATGGCGCAGGACACCGGTGCCCCGCCCGTGCCCGGCGAGGGGCAGTCCCGGCGGACGGTCCTCGTCGCGATCGGCGCGCTGCTGCTCGGGCTGCTCATCGCGGCACTCGACCAGACCATCGTCGCCACCGCGCTGCCCACCATCGTCAGCGATCTCGGCGGTCTGGACCACCTGTCCTGGGTGGTCACCGCGTACCTGCTGGCCTCGACCGCCGCGACCCCGCTGTGGGGCAAGCTCGGCGACCAGTACGGGCGCAAGCGGCTGTTCCAGACCGCCATCGTGATCTTCCTGATCGGGTCCGCGCTGTGCGGCATCGCGCAGGACATGCCGCAGCTCATCGCGTTCCGCGCCGTCCAGGGGCTGGGCGGCGGCGGTCTGATCGTGCTGTCGATGGCGATCGTCGGCGACATCGTGCCGCCCCGCGACCGCGGCCGCTACCAGGGCCTGTTCGGCGCGGTCTTCGGTGCGACGAGTGTGCTCGGGCCGCTGCTCGGCGGTCTGTTCGTGGACCACCTCAGCTGGCGCTGGGTCTTCTACATCAACCTGCCCATCGGGATCGTCGCCCTGGCCGTGATCGCCGCGGTGCTGCACATCCCCGTCCGCCGCACCCCGCACCGCATCGACTACCTCGGCACCGTCCTGATCGCCGCGGTCGCCGCCTGCTTCGTCCTGATGACCTCGCTCGGCGGCGTCAGCTACGACTGGGGCTCCTGGCAGATCATCGGCCTAGGGGTGCTCGGCCTGGTCCTGCTGGCCGTGTTCGTGGCCGTCGAGCGCCGGGCCGCCGAACCGGTCCTCCCGCTGCGCCTGTTCCGCCTGCGCTCCTTCACCCTCACCGCGGTCATCGGCTTCGTCATCGGCTTCGCGATGTTCGGCTCGATGACCTACCTGCCGACCTTCCTCCAGGTGGTGCAGGGCGTCTCGCCGACCATGTCCGGGGTGCACATGCTGCCGATGGTCATCGGCATGCTGCTGTCCTCGACCGGGTCCGGGCAGCTCGTCAGCCGTACCGGGCACTACAAGGTCTTTCCCGTGGCCGGTACCGCCGTCACGGCCGTCGGCCTGCTGCTCCTGCACCAGCTCGGCCCGGCCGACAGCACCACCGTGATGAGCCTGTACTTCTTCGTCTTCGGCTTCGGGCTCGGCCTGGTCATGCAGGTCCTCGTCCTCATCGTGCAGAACGCCGTCGACTACCAGGACCTCGGCGTCGCCACCTCGGGCGCCACCTTCTTCCGTTCGATCGGCTCCTCCTTCGGCGTCTCCGTCTTCGGCACGATCTTCGCCAACAAGCTGGGACCCCGGATCGCCGACGCCCTCGCGGGCAAACCGCTGCCGCCCGGCACCGACCCGTCCAAGATCGCGGAAGATCCGCGTACGGTGGGACAACTGCCCCCCGACGCCGCGGCCGGTGTGCTCGACGCCTACTCGACCTCCATCACCGACGTCTTCCTCTACGCGGTCCCGGTCGTCCTGATCGCCTTCGTCCTGGCCTGGTTCCTCCGTGAGGAGCCGCTGCGCCGGGGCGTCACCGCGCCCGACACCTCCGAGGTGCTCTCCTCGAACCCCGTACACCGTTCCTCGTACGACGAGGTCTGCCGCGCGCTGTCCCGGCTGGGCAGCCTGGAGGGCCGCAAGGCGGTCTACGAGCGGATCACCGAAAAGGCCGGGCTGGACCTCAGACCCGCGGCGAGCTGGATGCTGCTGCGCATCAACCGCTTCGGTTCGGTGGAGCCCGCGCTGCTCTCCGAGCGCAGCATCGTGCCGTTCCGGGTGATCGCCGAGGCCACCCGGCAGATCGAGGAGCGCGGCCTGGCCGTACGGGAAGGGCTGCCGCTGGTCCTCACCGACAAGGGCCGCGCGATCGCCGAACGGCTGGCCGCCGCGCGCCGCGAGTCGCTGGCCGAACTGCTCGGGGACTGGTGGACCGAGGACCGGCCGACCGACCTCACGGAACTGGTCGACGAACTGACGACGGAACTGTGCGGCTCGGACGCGGAGAGCCCGCGCAAGGACGACACCCGCAGACGCCGGCCGCCGGCGGGGCACTGAGCAGAGCCCCGCCCCGGAGGCGCGCCGGCCTCAGCGGGCCGCGGTCACCCCCGCCACCGCCTTCTCGAAGAACAGTTCCGCATACCGGTCCTCCTTGTACGCGGGGATCTCCCCGTACCCGTACGCCCGGTACAACGCGACGGCCTCGGTGAGGTCCCGCCGGGTGTCCAACCGGAGCCGTTCGGCTCCCAGTTCCGCCGCCCGGCGCTCGACTGCGCGCATCAGCACGCCCGCCGCGCCCCGTCCGCGCCAGGGTTCGCGGACGAACACCCGCTTCAGTTCCGCCGTACGCCCGCCGTCGATGAGCAGCAGCCCGGCGCATCCGGCGGCTTCGCCGGCCTGTCGGGCGACGAACAACGCGCCGCCCGGTGCCGTCAGTTGACCGGGCGGATACTCCGCCACGCCCTCGTCGATCTCCTCGGGCGTGATCCGGGGCCACCCGTGCAGGGTGTGGTAGCGCTGCGCGACCTCGGTGTAGTACTCGCGGAACAAGGCGGTGGCGGCGGGCGAGTCGTCGGGCTCGACCGAGAGGTGCCAGGTCTCGGGCGGGCGCCTGGTGGCGGCGTCAGTCATGGCGGCATTGTGCCCGTACGGGCGGGAGCGCCGCCTCCGGATATCGCGCGGCGCCCCGCCGTGCCGGGACGTGGCGCCCGTCGGGCCGGGCCGCCACACCCTGCCGGGCCGGACCGTCACACTCCGCCGTGCCGGGCCGTGGCGCCCCAAGGGTCCGTCGGCAGGCGGGGTTTGGTGTCCGGCGGCGTGGCTACCCGATCCGTATGTCCATCACCTTGATCATCGTCCCTGTGGTGGCGCTCCTGGTGATCGCCGCTCTCGTCCTCATGGCACGCGCCAAGGTCGCCCGCAGTGGCAGCAGAGGTCTGCGGCGCCGCTTCGGCCCGGAGTACGAACGGGCCGTCGCCGTGCACGACGGCGACACCGCGGCCGCCGAACGCGAACTGAACCAGCGGCTGGACCGCCACGGCGCGTTCCGTCCGCTGCCGCTGACCGCCGAACTGCGCCTCCAGTACGAGGAGCGGTGGGAGGCCGTACAGCGGCAGTTCGTCGACGAGCCCGAACAGGCCGTCGTCGAGGCCGACCTGCTGATCGGCCGGCTCGCCCGCGAGCGCGGCTACCCCGCGGACACCTACGACGAGCAGACCGACGCGCTCTCCGTCCACCACGCGCAGGGCGTCCACGACTACCGCAAGGCCCACGAGACCGCCGTACGCGCCCGGAACAACCGGCCCGAGAACGCCGCCGGGACCGAGGAACTGCGCGCCGCCGTGGTGCACGCGCGCGCCCTGTTCACCGAACTCCTCGAAGCCGGCACGGGCCGCTCCACCTCGCACGGCCACCGTGACCACGGCCACCGTGACCACGGCCGCGGCGGCACGGCGCACGGCCGCACCGACCCGGCCCGCGACGGTCACGACCCGTCGGCCGGCCGGTCCGGCACCCGGAACCACAAGCCCACCACCCGGCGGCTCGGTGACCGGCTGCGTTCCCCCTGGACGCACGGCCGCGGCCACGGGCACGACACTGCGGAAGGCGGTGCGCGATGAGCACCTACGACGAGCGCGGTACCGGTCCCGTCGAGACGCCCGAGGAGCGCGCGGCGAGCGAAGGCATGCCGCCGCCGGAGCGCGGAGCCGCCGCGTACGAGGGTGACCGCAGCGCGCAGCAGCCGGCCGCGCCGCCGCCCACCGCCACGTCGGGCGCCACCGGGTCCGGACCGGGCGTGTACGCCGGCCTGCCCGGAACCGAGACCGACTACCCGGCGGGAACGCCCGGCGGCCCCGGCACGGCAGGCGACCCAGGAACCCCCGCCTCGTCCACCCCCGGCTCCTCCACGCACGGCGAGGGCTTCGGCCGGACGGGCTCCGCCGAACCCCTGCTCCCCTCCGACGCCCGGGAGAAGCTGCGGCAGCGGCTCGACCACGCCGTCAACGGCTTCGTCGACCGTCCCCGCGAGGCCGTGCAGGAAGCCGACGGCATCTACGAAGAGCTGGCCGCCCTCCTGCCGGAGGCCCTGGCCGCCCGCCGCCGCGCCCTGCACTCGTCCTGGGAGCAGGGCAACGCCGACACCGAACAGCTCCGCGTCGCCCTGCGCCACTACCGGGAAACCGCCCAGCGTCTGCTCGACTTCTGAGCCGCCCCGGAAGCCCCGGAACCCGGCCGCTCAGCCCTGTTCCTTCGGCCCGGCCTGCTGCACCACCTCGAACGACCAGAGCGTGGACCCGGAAGCGGCGGGCTTGGGCCGCTCGCCGCCTCCCGCGCCGCCGCCCTGGTGCGCGGCCTTCATCGGGCCCTCCATCCATGCCTGGAACGACTCCTCGTCACGCCACCGCGTGTAGACGAGGTACTGGTCGGTGCCCTCGACCGGGCGCAGCAGCTCGAACCACTCGAAGCCGTCCGAGGACTCCACGGAACCGGCCCGCGCGCCGAAGCGCTTCTCCAGAACCTCCCGCTGTTCGTCGGGAACGGTCAGCACATTGATCTTCACGATGCTCATACCGAACATCGTGCCCCATACCGTCCGGCGGGCGGAGGCCAGGGCGGGGATCAGCCGTGCAGCTTCAGGCCCTTGACCACCTTGTCGACCAGCTTGCGGGGACCGTGGACCGCCACGCCGACCAGGTCGAGGTCGTCGGCGGCGACGGCGCGTACGACCGCGCGGTTGTCGTCGTCGTTGCCGGTGGTGAACATCTCCGCGGTGTACAGCGCGGTGGGCAGTTCCCGGGAGACGGCGCGGGCACGGGTACGGGCCAGGCCGGCGGAGTCGGCGGCGAAGCACAGGACCGGTTCGCGGAGCAGCGCCAGGTAGTCGTTGGCCGAGGCGTCCTCGTAGCGCTTGCCCATGATGTCGTCGGCGGCATGCGCCACGCCGCTCGCCAGGAAGGCCGTCACATTCAGTTTCTGCCAGGTGGCGAGGTCTTCGCGGACCACGAGGGCGATCTTCGTGGGGAAGCGTTCGGCGGTCTCGGCAGGTGTTCCGGCGGGCGTTCCGGCCGTCAGGTCTGTGCTCATGCGGTGAGTCTCGTCCGGACGCGGAGCGCCGTATTGAACGCTGGTGCGCCCCGGGGCGGAGCGGCCCGCCCGAGTGCCGCAGCTCGGCCGGTTGCGCCACTTCCGTTGTCGGTGGGCGGGGTTAGCGTCGGAGTATGTCGAACTCAGAAGCGGGACAGGAGCCGCCGCGGGCGGCGCGGCGGGTCGGCAGACCGGCGCGGCCGACGGGCTGGAAGCGGCTTGCCCTACGCGCTCCGATCCACCTCTACCGGCTCGGTCTAGGCGGTCTCTTCGGCAAGCGGCTGCTGCTTCTGGAGCACCTCGGCCGTACGTCGGGCAAGACCCGGCGCGTCGTCCTGGAGGTGGTGTCGTACGACCGGCAGGCCCGTACGTGGACGCTGGCTTCCGGCTTCGGTCCGGGCGCGCAGTGGTACCGCAACCTCCAGGCGCAGCCCAGGGCCACCATCCAGGTGGGGCGCAGGCGGTGTGCCGTCATCGCGCATTTCCTCCCCGCCGACGAGGGCGGCCGGATCATGGCGCGGTACGCGCCGAAGCATCCGAAGGCGGCCCGCCAGTTGACGGCGTACATGGGGTTCGAGGTCGACGGCACGGCGGAGGGCTACCGGCAGGCGGGGGAGAACATACCGTTCGTACGGCTCGTGGAGCAGTGACCCGGAGGGGTTCAACGGGGCGGCGGCGCGGCGGTGACGGTCGCGTCCGCTGTTGGGGTTGCAGCCGCCGGGACGCCGGAGTGTGGCCGGGCCGGGACGGCGGTTTCCCGCCAGCATGGCGGCCGGGGCGCGCGAGGGCGCGGCCCGGTGACGAAAGGGAACCTCTTGTACTCCATGCGGAAGTTCACCCGTGCCGCGGTGGTGTCGGTGTCCGCGGTCGGCGCCGTCCTGGCCGCCGTTCCCGCCGCGTCGGCCTGCCCCGCGCACGGCCGTGCGGCGGGCGGTGACAGCTGCCGCTTCGCCTACACCAGCTTCTTCCCCTCGCCGTCCGGCGCGACCACGGGGGACGGGCTGTACGCGCACGGCCGGAAGGACCCGACGGGGCGCATCTGCGACAACGGCGGGTGGGTGGGCCCGAACCGCCCGAGCGACACCTGAGGTACGGCCCCGTACACGGGAAAACGCCTGTGCGCGAGGACGCTCTCGTCCTCGCGCACAGGCGTTTCAGATGTACGGGGCAGGGGCTCGCGCCACCGGCCGTATCAGGCAGGCGACTCCGCTGTCACCCGTCGCTTGCCCGAAGCGGCCTTGGAACCCGGACCTGAGCCCGTGCCGACGGCCCGGCGCAGCGCGCGCGCCTCCGACTCCGTCTCGACCGCGGGCGGCGAACCCGGCAGCGGCTTGCCCGCGCTCTCCGACATCAGCAGGACCGCGATCCCGCCGACCACGGCGGCGGCCATCATGTAGAACGCCGGCATCATGTTGTTGCCCGTGGCGCCGATCAGCGCGGTCACCACCAGCGGAGTCGTACCGCCGAAGATGGAGACCGAGACGTTGAAGCCGATGGACAGCGAGCCGTAGCGCACCTTCGTCGGGAACAGCGCGGGCAGCGTGGACGGCATGGTCGACGTGAAGCACACCAGCAGCAGGCCGAGGACGGCCATGCCCAGCGCGATGCCGGCCAGCGAACCCTGCCGGATCAGCAGCAGCGACGGCACGGACAGCACCAGGAAGCCGACACAGCCGGTCGCGATGACCGGACGGCGGCCGAAGCGGTCGGTGAGCCGGCCCGCGAAGGGCTGCACGCACATCATCACGACCATGACCGCCAGCACGACCAGCAGTCCGTGCGTCTCGTCGTACTTCAGCTCCGAGGTCAGGTAGCTGGGCATGTACGACAGCAGCATGTAGTCGGTGACGTTGAAGACCAGGACCAGGCCGACGCAGAGCAGCATCGGGCGCCACTGGCCGAAGATCATCTCGCGCAGGCCGATCCTCTTCTCGGCCTCCCGGCGCTCCTTCTCCTTGGACCGCGCCTCCTTCTCCAACTGCGCGAAGGCGGGGGTCTCCTCCAGCCGCATCCGCAGGTAGAGGCCGATGATGCCCATCGGGCCCGCGACCAGGAACGGGATGCGCCAGCCCCAGGAGAGCAGGGCGTCGTGGTCGTGGCGGAAGAGGTAGGTCAGCAGCGTGACCAGGCCGGCGCCGCCGACGTAACCGGCGAGGGTGCCGAACTCCAGCCAGCTGCCCATGAAGCCGCGCTTCTTGTCGGGCGCGTACTCGGCGATGAAGGTGGAGGCGCCGCCGTACTCGCCGCCGGTCGAGAAGCCCTGGATCAGCCGGGCGACCAGCAGGAGGATCGGTGCCCCGACGCCGATGGAGGCGTACGAGGGGATCAGGCCGATCGCGAAGGTGCCCGCCGACATCATGATCATGGTGATGGCGAGGATCTTCTGGCGGCCGATACGGTCGCCGAGCGGCCCGAAGACCATGCCGCCGATGGGGCGGACGAGGAAGGCCGCGGCGAAGGTGCCGAACGTCGACAGCAACTGCGCGGTCGGGTTGCCGGACGGGAAGAAGACCTGTCCGAGCGTGACCGCGATGTAGCTGTAGACGCCGAAGTCGAACCACTCCATCGCGTTGCCGACGGCGGCTGCCGAGACGGCCCGCTTGACCATGGACGGATCGACGACGGTGACGTCGCCGCTGCCCTGCCCCCGCTTCTCCGGTTTCTCCGGCTCTGCCGGATCGGGTACGGGACCACCGGTACGGGTCCGCGGTGCGACGGGTGACTGCGTCGGCACGTGCTCGCTCGCCTGCGCTCTCTGGGACGACTGCATGGAACACCCGCACTGGCGGGTCCGGCCCGCCATGGCGTGACGGGGCAAAGGTCGACCATAGGGGCAGAGCGCCTCATCACGGACAGTGCACGGTTGACCGCGCAACAGCGTGCAACCCTGCTCCTGGCAGGGGAAGCGGCGTCCCGAGGGTCTTTATCCGGCCTTTATGGATGTGATCCATCTCGCGGCGATCGCCGCAACCGAAATGCCCTCTCTTGCGCCACATGCGCAACGCACGGACCTGACCCTGCCCACTCCTGACCGATGTATGCAGGCAGCGCGGAAGAAACTTCGAGAGGGCCTTCCAGATGCTGTCGAAGCCGGTTCCGGACGCGCATCCGCCCGGCCCCGGGCTCCTGCCCGGGCCCGCGTCCACGCCCCCGCTTCCAGGGCTGTCACGCGCGCTCCCCGTGTGCCCCGCGCGCCCTTCCCCAACCCCGCGTACATAACTTTTCCGTGCGCCCCGCCTGGCCGGATACCCGGTTCCGGTCGGCGCGCCGGGACGCGAGGGTGCGTCGCATGTCTATCGCTACGGCAGTGCTGACCGCATCACTGGCGATGGCGCCCGCCACCGCGCCGTCCATGGGAGTGCAGAGCACCAGCGTGACCGTCCGTGCCCACTTCACCGCGTCGCCGACGGGTGAGGCCGTCACCCACGATCCGGCCCTGGTGCCCGAGGGCAGCCGGGTCACGGTCGTGGAGAAGCGCTACGGGTCCGGCAAGGACGCCCGTACGGTCGTCGGTCTGCGGCTGGCGGGTCTGGTTCCGGACCGTACGTACGGTGCTCATGTCCACACCAAGCCGTGCGGGCCCGTACCGGCCGACTCCGGCCCGCACTACCAGAACGTGCCCGACCCGGTGCAGCCCTCCACCGACCCCGCCTACGCCAACCCGCGCAACGAGGTGTGGCTCGACCTGAAGACGGACGCGGACGGCGACGGTGCCTCGGTCGCCAGGGTCACCTGGCACGTCCGCCAAGGACAGGCCCGCTCGGTGGTCGTCCACGAGCACAGGACGCACACCGAACCGGGCCACGCGGGGACCGCGGGCGCCCGCCTGGCCTGCGTCAACGTTCCCCTGGCCTGACGTCCTCGGGCGCCCGGCGCGGGATGCCGGGCACCCCACGCGAGCGGCGCGGCAGCGTTTCGCTGCCGCGCCGCGGGATCGTCGCGCCCATCAAGCATCAGCCATCCGGCCGTACCCTGCCACTCGGCGGAGCAGGCCCGGCGAGTGATGGAGGAACGCCATGAGGTATCGACGGCTCGGTGGGCCGGGCGGGGCCGCGGTGTCGGCCGTGGGGCTCGGGTGCATGGGAATGTCCGTCGCGTACGGGCCCGCCGATCCGGCGGAAGCGCGACGGGCGCTCGACCGGGCCGCTGGCCTGGGGGTGACGTTCCTCGACACGGCCGACGCGTACGGGCGCGGGGCGAACGAGGAGTTCGTCGGCGACTGGCTGCGCGGCCGGAGCGCGCGGGAGGACGTCGTCCTCGCGACGAAGTTCGGGCTGCGGCACGACCCGGCGACCGGGCGGGTCGACACGGTGGACACCTCGCCCGCGTACGTGCCGGTCGCCTGCGACGCGTCGCTGCGCCGGCTCGGCGTCGAGTACCTCGACCTCTACTACGCGCACCGCCGCGACCCCGCCGTACCGGTCGAGGAGACCGTCGGCGCGATGGCGGAGCTGGTCGCGGCGGGCAAGGTGCGTCACCTGGGCCTCTCGGAGGTCAGCCCGCAGACGCTGCGCAGGGCGCACGCCGTGCACCCCGTCAGCGCGGTCCAGGTCGAGTACTCGCTGTTCACCCGGGACGTGGTCGAGGGCGAGTTGCTCGCCACCTGCCGCGAGCTGGGCGTGACCGTGGTGGCGTACTCGCCCCTCGGGCGCGGGATGCTCGCGGGGGTGCTCGCCTCGCGCGAGGAGCTGGGCGAGGACGACAACCGGCGTCGCTGGCCGCGTTTTTCCGCCGAGAACATCGAGCGCAACCTGGCGCTCGTCCGCGCGGTGCGCCGCGTGGCCGACGAGCTGGGGGTGCCGCCGGCGCGCGCGGCGCTCGCCTGGCTGCTGGCGCAGGGCGAGGACATCGTGCCGATTCCCGGGACGAAACGGGCGCGTTACGTCGCCGAGAACGCCGCCGCGGCGGATCTGACGCTCACCGGGGAGCAGGTCGCGCGGCTGCGCGCGGCGGTGCCCGCCGATGCCGTGGCGGGCGCGCGCTACCCGCGGCAGGCCCTGGAACGGGTCGGCCACTGAACGGTCGGCGCGGGGCCGCCGGAGGGACATCAGCCACTGAGCGGACGGACGCGGGGCCGCCGGAAGGGCGTCAGCCGGCGGCCCGCCTTCACCTCATGGCATCCATGCCTCGTACGACAGCACGTCACCCGCCTTGATCTTGAAGTCGGGGACGTCCTTCGTCAACGTCGTCTCCATGCCGAGGAGCCGGCCGGTCTCCGGGTGGAGGATGACCAGTTGCAGGGTGCCGTCCATGGACCCGCCCGACGCGTCCGTGCCGTGGTACGCGTACGCCTGGCCGCGCCGCCCGAGACGGTCGATGACCTGGCCGGCCGGGCGGAGGTCCTTCGTCCGGGAGAGCATCCGGACCAGCGCCGCCGACTCGCGCGGACCCGGGGTCCACTCCTGGAGGAAGGAGGAGAGGGCCATCAGGAGCGGCTGCGTCTCGGTGCCGGCGCCGCTGTAGAAGGTGGACAGGTAGGAGCGCAGCTCGTCCGGGTCGGCGGGCGGCCGGGCGGGCAGGGTGCCGTCACCGGTGGCCGGGTCGTCCAGCCGGGTGCCCGGCGGATACGTCCTGCGGTGCAGGACCTTGCCGTCGTTGACGGTGCGCCACTCGCCGTCCGCATCGTTGATCACCGGGCGGCCGGGGTGCCGGGGGTCGGTGGCGACGACGAGTTCGGAGCCGCTGCCGTCCGGGTTCCAGCGGGTGATGCGCTCCTCCGGGATCGTGACCGGCGGCTGCGCGTCGGGGCCCGTCTCCATGCTCAGGTACCAGCTCTGGAGGTGGCTGCCCCGGTGCGGCTTGGGCGCGTCGTGCAGGGCACGGGCGTACGCCTCCGCCCGGCGCGCGACCTCGTCCAGCGGTAGCGCCGGGGCGTCGGGCTGCACGACGAGCGCGGTGGGGGAGGCCGCCGCCGGTGCCGTACCGACGCCGGAGAAGGTGAGGGTGAGGGCTGCGATCGCGGCGGCCGAGGCGGCGGTGGCGCCGATGAGCAGACGGCGGGTACGGCGCGGCCGGGCGGCGCGGGGGCGGCGGGTGGGGCGGGAGGCGCGCTCGGGGGCATGCGCCGGCGGGGAAGACGGCGCGTCGGCGCTCGTCAGCGCGGCCAGCCGGTGTTCGGCGCGCGCGGTGAGCGGGCGGTCGCGCCAGGGTCCCTCGTCGGACCGTACGGGATCGGCCTGCCGCAGCAGCTCCAGTTCGTCAGTCAAGGCTGCGGCCTCCGGCTCGGGTCGGCACCGCGGATGCGGGCAGGGGGGGACGGGCGGGGGTACGGCGTGCGGGTGTGCGGTGCGCGCGGGGGCGCGGCGGGGGCGTGACGGGGCCCGGGTCGGGGCCCGGCTCCGGCGCTCCCTTGGGCCGGAGGCGGTCTATCTGCGTACGGAGCCGGTTGCGCGCCCGGTGCAGTCGCATGGCCGCGGCGCTCTGGCTGCAGTCGAGGGTGACGGACAGTTCCTGGAGCGTCAGTTCCTCCCAGGCCGTCAGGCGCAGCACTTCCTGGTCGGCGGGGGAGAGGCGCTCCAGCGCCTCGTGCACCCAGGACCCCGGCCGTTCCGTATCGGGGCTGTCCACGGTCTGGCGGCGGTGCGCGGCCTCGTGATTGCCGAGACGGTGCAGCAGGCGCCGGTAGCGGCCGAAGCCGCGCACCGTGTTGGAGAGGCAGTTACGGGCCACGCCGTACAGCCAGGGCAGCGGGGACGGCGGCAGCTCGGTGCGCCGCCGCCAGGCTATGGAGAAGACCTCCGCCACCACCTCCTCGACGTCGTCCTCCTGCCCGCTGTCCAGCCGGCGGGCGACGAAGCGGCTGACCGCCCAGTAATGCGCGCGGTAGGCGGCGGCGAAGGCTTCGTCGACGTCCTGGCCGAGGTCCGTGCCGGGGCCCGCGCCGAAGTCCTCGTCCGGGCCGTCCCCGGCGGCTGCGTCCTTGCTCATGATCTGTTGGTGTCCGGCACGCCTGCGATCTTCACACCCTGCCGCGGTGAAGTTTTTGGCGGCCCCGGACACCTACGGTGCATGAAGTCCCCCGTGAAGTGGTTGACGACCACCGACCACAAGACCATCGGCACGCTGTACCTGATCACCTCGTTCGCGTTCTTCTGCGTCGGCGGCCTGCTGGCCCTGCTGATGCGCGCCGAGCTGGCCAGGCCGGGCCACCAGATCCTGTCGAACGAGCAGTTCAACCAGGCGTTCACGATGCACGGCACGATCATGCTGCTGATGTTCGCGACGCCGCTGTTCTCCGGTTTCGCGAACTGGATCATGCCGCTGCAGATCGGCGCCCCCGACGTCGCCTTCCCCCGGCTGAACATGTTCGCGTACTGGCTGTACCTCTTCGGCTCACTGATCGCGGTGGGCGGATTCCTCACGCCGCAGGGCGCCGCCGACTTCGGCTGGTTCGCCTATGCGCCGCTCTCCGACTCCGTGCATTCCCCGGGCATCGGCGGCGACATGTGGATCATGGGTCTGGCCTTCTCCGGTTTCGGGACGATCCTGGGCGCGGTCAATTTCATCACCACCATCATCTGCATGCGCGCGCCCGGCATGACGATGTTCCGCATGCCCATCTTCACGTGGAACGTGCTGCTGACCGGTGTACTGGTCCTGCTCGCCTTTCCCGTGCTGGCCGCGGCCCTCTTCGCGCTGGAGGCGGACCGCAAATTCGGCGCGCACATCTTCGACGCGGCCAACGGCGGCGCGCTGCTGTGGCAGCACCTCTTCTGGTTCTTCGGCCACCCCGAGGTCTACATCATCGCGCTGCCGTTCTTCGGCATCATCTCCGAGGTCATTCCGGTCTTCTCCCGGAAGCCGATGTTCGGTTACGTCGGTCTGATCGCGGCGACGATTTCGATCGCGGGCCTTTCGGTCACCGTCTGGGCGCACCACATGTACGCGACGGGCGGCGTGCTGCTGCCGTTCTTCTCCTTCATGACGTTCCTCATCGCGGTACCGACCGGCGTGAAGTTCTTCAACTGGATCGGCACGATGTGGCAGGGCTCGCTGTCCTTCGAGACACCGATGCTGTGGGCGGTCGGCTTCCTGATCACCTTCACCTTCGGCGGGCTGACCGGCGTCATCCTGGCGTCGCCGCCGATGGACTTCCACGTGACGGACTCGTATTTCGTGGTCGCCCACTTCCACTACGTCATCTTCGGCACGGTCGTCTTCGCGATGTTCGCCGGCTTCCACTTCTGGTGGCCGAAGTTCACCGGCAAGATGCTCGACGAGCGGCTCGGGAAAATCACGTTCTGGACGCTGTTCATCGGCTTCCACGGCACCTTCCTCGTCCAGCACTGGCTGGGCGCCGAAGGCATGCTGCGCCGCATTCCCGACTATCTGGCCGCCGACGGCTTCACCACGCTCAACACCGTCTCGACGATCGCCTCGTTCCTGCTCGGCCTGTCGCTGCTGCCGTTCCTCTACAACGTCTGGAAGACCGCGAAGTACGGGGAAAGGGTCACGGACGACGACCCGTGGGGCTGGGGACGCTCGCTGGAGTGGGCGACCTCCTGCCCGCCGCCGCGGCACAACTTCACCTCCCTGCCGCGTATCCGGTCCGAATCCCCGGCATTCGACCTGCACCACCCCGAAGTCGGTGCGCCCGGACTGGACCGTGCGAAGGAACGCGAGGTGCTGGTATGAGCGGAGGCACGCCGGTGAGCACGGCCGAGGCCATCAACGAGATCGAGGGATATCTGCTCTGGGAGGCGGAGAAGGACCGTGCGCGCACCCGTGCCCGCGACTTCAGCGACCGGCTGCCGTGGCTGACCCGCGCGCAGCGGGAGGAGGTCGAGCGGCAGTACCAGGCGGACCAACTGGAGTTCTCCCGCGCCTATCTGCGGCGGATCGCCGCACGCAGCGGCGAACTCCGCGCCGAGTACGAGGGCGTGTACCGGGTGCTGCGACGCCGCCTGGTGACGGGCCTGCTCGCCGTGGCGGGGGCGCTCGTGATCGGCGCGGTGGCGGTTGCCGTCGCCCTCACCGGCGGGTGAGGGCGACGGACTGACGACGGCCGGGGGCGTCCGCGGCTGAGGGGGCGGCCGGCGGACGCCTCCCGGCCGTCAGCCGGAGCCGGCCGTCAGGCGGGACCGCCTGTCAGCCGGGTCCGCCTGTCAGCAGGGACCGCCCGTCAGCCGGTGACCGTGATCTGCGACGCCGGGTCGGTGGTGTCGGCCACCTTGTACGTGGCGTTGAAGGTCGACGTCGTGGCGCTGGTCGGGCAGCCGAAGCCGCCGACGACCTTCACCGGCACCGAGGCGTTGGTGAAGGTCAGGGTGGACGGCGCGCCGTTCGCCCAGGTACCGCTCACGGTCGCCGCGCCGGTGGGAGCGGCCGTCACCGTACAACTGGCCAGGCCGCTGGTCCTGAGGACGAAACCGCCGGTCGGGATGGTCAGCCCGGCGGTGCTCGGCGCGCCGTTCTGCATGGTGACGCCCCAGGCGCCGGACGTCTGGATGGTGGCGCTGACGCCCGGCATGCTGGTGGTGCACGAGGTGTAGCTGGGCGCCGAGATGCCGTTGCTGACCGGGCCGGAGGCGTTGGCATTGTCCGGGGCCTGCGGGACCTGGCCGGTGGCGTTGGAGACGGTGCAGGTCACCGTCACCGAACCGGCCTTGAAGGTGGCCTTGCCGCTGAGGGTGGCGGCGTAGGAGTGACCGGCCGGGGTGACGGTGGTCGGGCCGGCGGCGACCGGCGCCCCGGTGGGCTGGGCGGTGGCCGAGCCGGTCAGGGCCAGGGAGAGGGACGCGGTCGCGAGGATGCCCGTACCGGCGGCGAGCAGGGCGCGCGGCCGCCGTGCGACGGAGTGGTGTGCGCGAGAGCGTGCGGGTCTGTGCGTCATCGCGGTTCTCCTTCTGCGAGCGGTGTTGGTGGGGCGACGCAGGTGCCTGCGAACACCTGCGGGTCTGGGGGGTGTGCGAGCCCGCCGTACGCGGAGGACGGAGCCCGGCGGGCCGCCCGTGGCGGACACCGTCGTACGGGTACGGAGGTGCTGTCTTACGGGCGAGGGCGTCGCCGTGCGGGTACGGAGGCGCCGCTCCACGGGCACGAGGCGTCGCCGTACGGGCACGGAAGCGCCGCCCCGCGGGGGCGAGGTCGCCGCCGTACCCGCACGAGGGCGTGCACCGTACGGGTACGAGGGCGTCGCCGTACGCGTACGACGCGGTCCTGCCGCGCGGCCCGGTCAGCTCTGCGGCTGGGTGCGGGGCGGTGCGGACGGCTCGCTGCCGGACGGGCCCGCACCCGGCTCCGGCCGCGGGCCCGTGCTCGTACCCGCGTCCGCCCGCGGTTCCGGCTCGGGCTCCGGCAGTGGGCGTGGCTGCCAGGCGAAGATCATGCCGCCGCCGAGGATGCCGACGATCGTGCCGAACAGGAACCCGCCGAGGTTGGACATCACCAGTGCGGCGGTGGCCACCAGGACGGTGAGGACGCCGGCCAGCCCCCGGTAGTGCGGCGCGAACCACGCGGACAGGCCCATCAGGATCATGACCAGGCCCATCAGGACGGACGGGATCCCGGCGATGCCCTGCTGGAGCATGATCTTCAGCGGTGCCAGCGGGATGGCGCAGATCTCCGCACCGGCGACGACGGCCGCCAGCCCGCCCCAGAAGGGGCGGCCCTTGCGCCAGCGCCGCCAGGCCGCACGCCCGCGCCGCCAGGAGCCCTTCCCGGTCAGAAGCATTCCTTCTTGCCCTTGGAGATCTTCATGCTCAGGCCGGCCAGCCGGAACGTCCCGGCGTTGGTGGCCCAGGCCGTCTGCTTGAGGTCGGTGATGTTGACGTCGTCGGCCTGCTGGGCGAACAGGTCCTGCATGCCCTGGGCGGTCGCCGGTCCCTTGTCGAGGGTGGAGGCGTCCCGGCCGATCTCGATGTTGTTGAAGTCCGCGTTGCCGGAGAGCTGGGTGGCGTCGACGAAGAGGTCGGTCGCCTTGACCGGCGTCTTGCCGCCGCCCGCGGTGAGGTTGAGTGAGATGTCGCCGATGACCGGCAGTGTGGTGACCACCGACTGGCACAGTTTGTGCAGGTCGGCCTTCTTGATGGCGGTCACGGCCACGGGCAGCAGTTCGCCGCGCGCGTTCTGGTCGACGCCGCCGTACTGGGCGAAGCCTTCGCCGTTGAGGGAGGCGGCGGACACCTTGAACTGCTGTCCCGATACGGCGAACGAAGCCGCCAGCGCGCCGTTGGCCAGGGCGATGCCCAGCGCGGCGGTCCCGGCGAGGGCCGGGACGGACAGCACGGCGAACTTGCGCCAGCTGACGCGCCCCGTGACGTGTCTGCCGTGTGCGTCCTTCATGAGAGTGGTCCCCTTCGAAGTGCGGTGGATCGCGCAGCCGAGAGTTGTGGGGGGACGTGCTGGGCACCGGGCCAGGAAACGGCAAGCGTGTGGTGATCGGGTGGAGGGTGTGAAGAACTGGCCGGTGTTACTGGCGAGTTGAATGTAAGTCTGCCAGTAGCCGTTGGCAAGGTTGAGGACCGAAGGAACCACAGGAGACGCAAAAGAGACGCGGCGGCACGTCGCCCGGCAGCCCCGCCGTACCGGAGCGTCCCGTACGGCTCGGCTCCGCCGCGTCTTCGCGTACGCGCACGCCCTACGCGTACCGGACCCGCAGCTCCTTCACCCCGTTCAGCCAGGCCGACCGCAGCCGGCGCGGGGCGCCTGCGAGGGCGATGTCCGGCACGGTGTCGGCGATGGCCTGGAAGATCAAATCGATCTCCAGGACGGCGAGCGACTTGCCGAGGCAGAAGTGCGGGCCGCCTCCGCCGAACCCCAGGTGGGGGTTGGGATCGCGGGTGATGTCGAACGTCCCGGGGGCCTCGAAGACCTCGGGGTCGTGGTTGGCGGAGGCGTAGAAGAGGCCGACGCGCTGCCCCTTGCCGATCCGCGCGCCGCCCAGGGTGGTGTCCTGGGTGGCGGTGCGCTGGAAGGAGACGACGGGCGTCGCCCAGCGCACGATCTCCTCGGCGGCGGTACCGGGCCGTTCCCGTTTGTACAGCTCCCACTGGTCGGGATGGGTCAGGAACGCGTGCATCCCGTGGGTGATCGCGTTGCGGGTCGTCTCGTTGCCCGCGACGGCCAGCAGGAGGACGAAGAACCCGAACTCGTCGGACGCGAGGTTGCCCTCGTCCTCCGCCGCCACGAGCCGGCTGACGATGTCCTGGGCCGGGCACTCCTTGCGGGCCGCGGCCAGGTTCATCGCGTACGAGATCAGCTCCTCCGCCGCGGTGTTGCCGACCTCCTCGGTGATGGCCAGCTCCGGGTCGTCGTACGCGACCATCTTGTTCGACCAGTCGAAGATCCGGGACCGGTCGTCCTGGGGGACGCCGATCAGCTCGGCGATGGCCTGGAGCGGGAGCTCGCAGGCGATGTCGGTGACGAAGTCGCCGGACTCCTTGCCGCGGGCCGCGGCGACGATGGTCCGCGCGCGCTCGCGCAGGGCCCCTTCGAGGGCGCGGATCGCGCGGGGCGTGAAGCCGCGCTGGACGATCTGCCGGACCCGGGTGTGTTCCGGCGGGTCCATGTTCAGCATGATCAGCTTCTGCACGTCGATCTTGTCGCGGGTCATGGCCGCGTTGAAGCGGATGATCGAGGTGTTCAGGCTCGCCGAGAAGACCTCCGGCCGGGTGGAGACCTCCCGGACGTCCTCGTGCCGGGTCACCACCCAGTAGCCGTCGTCGCCGAAGCCGGCGATGCCGTGCGGCTGGGCGTTCCACCAGACGGGCTCGGTGCGCCGCAGCTGGGCGAACTCGGGCAGCGGGACGCGGTGGTGGTAGACGTCGGGGTCGGTGAAGTCGAACCCGTCGGGCAGCGCGGGGCATGGCATCTCGGCGACTCCAGCTCTGGTCCGGCCCGGTGCCGGTCGCGTGCCGGTCGGGGGTCCTGGCGGCCCGCCGTCGTACGGATGCCGACCGGCGGTCCTGACGGGCCGTCAGCTCATGGCGGTGAAGGTAGTAACGAGTTCTATAAGTGGCAAGGGGGCGCGGGGCGTCAAGTACCGGCTCGGCGCGCCTGTTGGGGGTGGAAGGCCCGTGCAGCACCCTTGCGCCGCCGCCCGCGGCTCAAAGAGACTGGCCGGGGAACTAGAACGCGTACCAGTTCCGTCGTCGGGGGTGCCGGGACGTCCTGCGGGACGTGAGGAGAGGACGAGTCAGTCATGGCCGCGGAACCCGTCATCGTGGAAGCCGTACGCACCCCGATCGGCAAGCGCGGCGGCGCGCTCGCCAACCTCCACCCCGCCTACCTCCTCGGCGAGACCTACCGCGAACTGCTCGCCCGCACCGGCATCCAGCCGGACTGCGTGGAACAGATCGTCGGCGGCACGGTCACCCACGCCGGCGAGCAGTCCATGAACCCGGCCCGCACCGCCTGGCTGACGATGGGCCTGCCGTACGAGACGGCCGCCACCACCGTGGACTGCCAGTGCGGCTCGTCCCAGCAGGCCAACCACATGGTCGCCAACATGGTCGCGGGCGGCGTCATCGACATCGGCATCGGGTGCGGCGTGGAGGCGATGTCCCGGGTGCCGCTCGGCAGCGGCTCCAAGCACGGCCCCGGCAAACCCTGGCCGGACGAGTGGAACGTGGACCTGCCCAACCAGTTCGAGGCGGCCGAACGCATCGCCCGCAACCGGGGGCTGACCCGCGCGGACGTCGACGCGCTCGGGCTGCGCTCGCAGGAGCGGGCCGCGGCGGCCTGGGCCGAGGAACGTTTCAAGCGTGAGACCTTCGCCGTGCAGGTGCCGACCACGGAGGACGAACAGGCCGCCGGGCAGGGCATGTGGCGGCTGGTGGACCGCGACGAAGGGCTGCGCGACACGAGCATGGAGGCGCTCGGCGGGCTCAAGCCGGTCATGCCGACCGCCGTGCACACGGCGGGCAACTGCTCACAGATCTCGGACGGCGCGAGCGCGGTGATGTGGGCGTCCAAGCGGATGGCCCGCGCGCTCAAACTCAAGCCACGGGCCCGCATCGTCGCCCAGGCGCTGGTCGGCGCGGACCCCCACTACCACCTCGACGGGCCCATCGACGCGACGCGGGCCGTGCTGGGCAAGGCCGGGATGTCACTGAAGGACATCGATCTGGTCGAGATCAACGAGGCGTTCGCGTCGGTCGTGCTGTCCTGGGCGCGGGTCTTCGACCAGGACCTGGAGAAGGTCAATGTGAACGGCGGCGCCATCGCCCTGGGTCATCCGGTCGGCGCCACGGGTGCCCGCCTGATCACCACGGCACTGCACGAACTGGAGCGGACGGGGAAGGAGTTCGCCCTGGTGACGATGTGCGCGGGTGGAGGGCTGGCGACGGGGACGATCCTTCAGCGGCTGTGAGGGGCGGGGCCGGGACGGCGATACGACGCGGCGGGCGAGGGGCGCGGGGGACGGCGCTGCGAGGGGCGTTGTCAGTGGTCCCTGTCACACTCGCCTCATGACCGAATCAGGGGTGCGGGAGACGAAGCCTGCGGCGGTGCCGCAGGAGAATTACGCGCCGATGTGGGCGGACGACGGCGGTGTGCGGCAGCGCCCGCCGCTGGTGGGGGACGAGCGGGACATCCTCACCAGCTATCTGGAGTGGCACCGCGCCACCTTCGAGCTGAAGTGCTCGGGAGTGCCCGCCGAGCGGCTCTCGGAGCGGACGGTGCCGCCGTCCGGGATGAGCCTGCACGGGCTGATACGGCATCTCGCCGGCGTGGAGCGGTGGTGGTTCCACCTCCAGTTCGCGGGCGAACGGACCCCGATGCTCCACTACTCCGACGAGTACCCCGACCAGGATTTCGACGACCTGTCCGGCGACCCGGCGGAGGCCCTGGCCGTCTGGCGGGAGCAGTGCGAGCACTCCCGCCGCATCGTGGCCGGCGCACCGTCCCTGGACGCGACGGGCACCCACGCGGCCTCGGGAGAGCCGGTCTCCCTGCGCCGCATCATGGTCGACCTGATAGCGGAGTACGCCCGGCACAACGGCCACGCCGACCTGCTGCGCGAGCGGATCGACGGGGCGACCGGGCGCTGACCGGGGCGGGTGCGCGAAAGCGGCCGACGCCGGAGGCGTCGGCCGCTTCAGGGGAGGTCAACTGCCGCGGGCCGCTCAGTACCAGTTGTGGGACTGCCAGAACTTCCAGGCGTCGCAGGGGCTGCCGTAGGTGGAGTTCATGTAGTCCAGACCCCACTTGATCTGGGTCTCCGGGTTGGTCTTCCAGTCCGGGCCCGCCGAGGCCATCTTCGAGCCCGGCTGTGCCTGCACGAGGCCGTAGGCGCCGCTGGACGGGTTGGTGGCGGTCGGGTCCCAGCCGCTCTCGCGCTCGACGATGTTGCTGAAGCACTGGTACTGGGCCTGGTCCGGGATCAGCTTGTGCGCCGCGGCCTTGGCGTCGCTCGCGCTCGCGGAGGACGGGGCCTGCGCGGGGGCGGCGGCCTGGGCCGGAGTGGCGCCGAAGGCGACGGCCGAGGCGCCCAGGGCGACGGCACCGACGGCGACGACGGCCTTCTTGCGGGCGGCGAGACGGCTGGTGATCGTGGACGAGGTGACGCTCACGGGAGGGGGAACCTTCCGACGGGGTGCAAGGGGCGCCGCCGAGGCTGCGGCCAGGGGGGAAGAAGCACGCTGCGCTCGGCGACAACATCCACCCTGGGAAGTGGTCGGCGGGGTTGGCAATACCCGGACGTACTAGTGGATCTCGCACGCGGGGTGAAAGGTCCTGCCCGTTCCGGCCCGAGGGGGAGCGGATCGGCGGGAGGCCGGATCTACGAAGGAGAGTCGTACGGGGGCGGAAGTCCTGTGGGTGGGGTCACACGGAGTCGGGTGGAGGTAAGGGTCGGGACGGGAGTGCAGGTATTACTGCTCAATCTCGGGCACTACTGCCGCCTGCTTCGGGCCCTTGCTTCAGCCCTTACCGCTTCTCCGGCTGCGGGGGCGTCGCTTCGGGGGCGAACGTCGCCGGGGCGTCGAACGCCGCGCGGCGCGTGGCGCGGCGCAGAGCCTTGAGGAGGGTGGGGCCGAGGGTGAGGGTGAGGACCACCGTGACCAGGGCCCTGGGCAGGTCCCAGCCCAGTGAGGTCGCCAGGCAGTAGGCGACGAAGCGCGCCAGGTTGTCGGGGAGCGGATCGCCCGGCACGAAGGAGACGCCGGTGGCCATGCCGCCGATGTAGGGCCAGCCCTGGAGATTCATGACCAGGCCGTACAGGACGGCGGAGACCCCGCCGTACACCGCGATCATGATGAGTTCGCGGCGGCCGCGCAGCCGGTCCGGGCCCGGCAGCAGGCCCGCGCCCATCGCCACCCACCCCATCGACAGCATCTGGAACGGCAGCCACGGCCCCACCCCGCCGGTCAGCAGCGCGGAGGCGAACATCGACACCGAGCCGAGCACGAACCCGAAGCCCGGCCCCAGCACCCGCCCGGACAGCACCATCAGGAAGAACATCGGCTCGATGCCGGCGGTGCCCGCGCCCAGCGGGCGCATCGCCGCGCCCGCGGCGGCGAGGACGCCGAGCATGGCGATGGCCTTCGCGTCCAGGCTGGGCGCGCCGCCCGTCGCCGAGGACGCCGAGGTGTCGGCGATCGTGGCCACGACGACGGCGAGCAGCAGCGGCAGCAGGGCCGCGAACAGCCACGGCGCGTCCTTGGAGTGCGCGAGGCCGGAGGCGGAGCCGGCCAGCAGGGGCCAGCCGAAGGCCATCACACCGATGGCGGAGATCAGGACGAGTGCGGCCACGGCGCGCGGGCCCAGCCGGACCGCCCGTGCCTGCCGGTCCGGGGGAGCGGGGAGCGTACGGGTCATGCCGTGGCCTCCAGAGCGTGGGCGACCTGGGGCACGGTGAGCCACGGCAGCGGCGCCAGCACCTTGGAGACCTGCGGTGCGAAGGCGGGGGAGGAGACGACGACCTCGGCGGTCGGGCCGTCCGCTACGACCTCGCCGTCCGCGAGGATGACGAGCCGGTGGGCCAGCTCGGCGGCCAGTTCGACGTCGTGGGTGGCCAGCACGATCGCGTGCCCCTCGGCGGCCAGCCCGCGCAGCAGCTCCACGAGACGCCCCTTGGCCGCGTAGTCCAGACCGCGGGTCGGCTCGTCGAGCAGGAGCAGCGGCGGCCGGGCGGTCAGCACGACGGCCAGCGCGAGGGCGAGCCGCTGGCCTTCGGAGAGGTCGCGCGGGTGGGTGCTGTCCGGTACGTCCGGGAGCAGCCGGGTGACCAGGCCGCGGCAGGTGCCGGCGGCGGCGTCCGCGTCGTGGTCGGCGGCGGCGCACTCGGCGGCGACGGTGTCCGCGTACAGGAGGTCGCGCGGCTCCTGCGGTACGAGGCCGACGTGCCGCAGCAGCGTACGCGGCGCGGTGCGGTGCGGAGCCGCGCCGCCGACGTGTACCGACCCGGCGGTCGGCTCGTGCATGCCGACGAGGGTGGTGAGCAGGGTGGACTTGCCCGCGCCGTTGCGGCCCATGAGGGCGATCGTCTCGCCGGCGCGGACGGTCAGGCCGACGCGGTGCAGGGCGTCGATCCGGCCGCGCCGTACGGAGAGCCCGGCGGTCTCGGCGGCGAGCGGGCCACCGGAGCCCGCAGGCGCGGGCCCCGACGCGGAGGTGTGCCCCGGCGTGGACGTGTGCCCGGGCCCGTGCGTCACCCCGGCGGGGTGACGTTCCTCGCGGCGGCGCCACCGCCCGAAGCGCTTACGGCTGGAGACAGCGTCCTCCGAGCCGCGGCCGGTGACGGGGCCGGAGCCGTTGCCGGGACCGGACGCCCCGGAACCGGTGTCCGGCGCCGTCACCCCGGTTTCCCCCGGCTCCACCCCCGCCAGCCGCTCGCGCAGGGACGACGCCTTGCGGCGGGCGTCGCGTACCGACAGCGGCAGCGGTGACCAGTGGGCGAGCCGGCCCAGGGCCACCACCGGCGGGTGGACGGGGGAGACGGCCATGATGTCGGCGGGTGCGCCGACGACCGGGGGCGCGCCGGGCGCGGGCAGCAGGATGACCTGGTCCGCGTACTGGACGACGCGCTCCAGCCGGTGTTCGGCCAGCAGGACCGTCGTACCGAGGTCGTGCACCAGGCGCTGCAGCACGGCGAGCACCTCCTCGGCGGCGGCCGGGTCCAGGGCGGAGGTCGGTTCGTCCAGGACCAGCACCTTGGGGTGGGTGGTGAGCACCGAGCCGATGGCGACCCGCTGCTGCTGCCCGCCGGAGAGCGTGGTGATGGCGCGGTCGCGCAGGTCGGCGAGGCCGAGGAGGTCCAGGGTCTCCTCGACGCGGCGCCGCATGACGTCCGGGGCCAGGCCCAGGGACTCCATGCCGTACGCGAGTTCGTCCTCGACGGTGTCGGTGACGAAGTGGGCGAGCGGGTCCTGGCCGACGGTGCCGACCACGTCGGCCAGTTCGCGCGGCTTGTGGGTCCGGGTGTCCCGGCCGGCCACGGTGACGCGGCCGCGCAGGGTGCCGCCGGTGAAGTGCGGCACGAGGCCGCAGACGGCGTTCAGCACGGTGGACTTGCCGACGCCGGAGGGGCCGACGAGCAGGCACAGTTCGCCTTCGGGCACGGTCAGGTCGATGCCCTGGACGGCGGGTTCCGCGGCGTCCCCGTAGGTGACCGACACCTGGTCGAAGCGGATCACTGAGGGGACTCCTTCGTGTGCGGCGCGCCCTGCGCCGGAGACTTCTCTGCCCGTACCCGCCCGGCCCCCGACTCCGTCCCCGGCTCCGCCTCGGCCCCCGCGGCCCGCTGCGGCAGCGGCGCGACGAACGCCGGAAGCAGCCCCACCAGGACGCCGGTCGCGGGCCACAGCGGGAGGACGGGCGCGGTGAGCGGGACGGCGGGCGGGTGCAGGGCGGCCGGGTCGGAGGAGTTCGCCCAGATCATCAGGGCGGCCACCGCGATGCCGGAGCCCGACACCAGCCAGGCGCGCACGCCCCACCGGTCGGGCCGGTAGCGGCTGCGTACGGACCGGCGGCCGCCCAGCCACAGCCCGGCGAGGGCCGCGGCGAGCCCGGCGAGCAGCACCGGCAGGCCGTACGCCGCTCCGGTGTCGGCCAGCAGCCCGTACGTACCGGCGCAGACGCCGAGCAGGCCGCCGAGGGTGAGGGCGGTGGTGGTGTGCCGTACGGCGGGCGGCACCTGCGCCGTACGGCCGTAACCGCGCGCGTCCATCGCCGCCGCCAGCGACACCGAACGTTCCAGCGCACCCTCCAGGACCGGCAGCCCGACCTGGAGCAGCGCCTTGACGCCCCGGTCCGGGCGGCCGCGCAACCGGCGTGCGGCGCGCAGCCGCTGCACGTCGGCGACGAGATGGGGCGCGAAGGTCATCGCGACGACGACCGCGACGCCCGCCTCGTACAGGGCGCCCGGCAGGGACTTCAGCAGACGTGCCGGGCTGGCGAGCGCGTTCGCGGCGCCGACGCAGATCAGCAGGGTGCCCAGCTTCAGCCCGTCGTAGAAGGCGAAGAGCATCCCCTCGGCGGTGACCCGGCCGCCGATCCGCACACCGCGCGCCCACTCGGGCAACGGCACTTCCGGCAGCGTCACCAGGGTGTGCGTACCGGGGACGGGCGAGCCCAGGAAGAACGCGAAGACCAGCCGGATGCCGATCACCAGCAGGCCGAGTTTCAGGAACGCGCCGTACGAGCGGGCCCACGGGGCGTCCGTGCGGCGCGCCGCGACGACGTATCCGGCGACGCCGATCAGCAGGCCCAGCAGCAGCGGATTGGTCGTCCGGGAGGCCGCGGTGGCCAAACCCAGCGCCCACAGCCACCAGGCGCCCGCGTGCAGCGCGGTGGAGCGGGTGGCGCGGGGCGCGCCGAGGACGCGGGCGCTCATCCGCGGCGGCGGCGAGCCTGCCACCCGGCCGCCGCGCCCAGGACGACCAGGACGGCGAGGCCACCGATCAGTCCGGCGGAGGGGCCGCCCGAGGCGTCGTCGTCCGCCTGCTTCCCGGCGGCGGACGCACCTTCGGAAGCACCCGGGTCCGGCGTAGCTGAACCGGAACCGGAAGCCTGGTCCGCACACCCCGCCTTCGGATAACCGGCGATGGCGCACAGCAACGCGTTCGCGTCGTACCGCAGCGGCTTGGCGACGGCCGCCAGCGCGTCCCCGGCCGTCCCGTCCTCGGGCAGCCGCGCGCACTCCGTACGGACCGGCGGCGGGTTCTCCCCGGCCGCCGCGTCCGCCTTCGTACCGAAGTCGAGGACCAGGCCGACGCGCTTGGTGCCGTCCTGGGCGGGCGTCTTCCCGCAGATCGCGGCGAAGTCCGCGGCACGGCGCGGCTTGCCGGCCGCCGCCGAGCCGGCGCTGACGGTGAAACGGAACCCCACCACGGCGCCGTCCCGGGGGCGGCTGGTGGCCGGCCCCTCGGTCGCGTACGACCAGCCGCCGTCCCCGGAGGCCGGGGCGCCGGCGGCGGGCCCGTCCCAGAAGGACCAGTACCGGTACTCCTGCGCCCGGGCGGGCGCCGCGCCGAGGCCCGTGACCGTACCGGCCAGGACCAGGGCGCCGAGGAGGCGGGCGGAGCGGGACCGCGGCGGGCGCATCAGACGTCGCTCTTCTTCCGGCGGCCGCTGAGCAGGAACCCGGCGCCGATGCTCGCCACGAACACGATGCCGAAGATCCACCACACGCCGGAGTTCTGCTCGTCCTGGTCCTGCGCGTCCTTCTCGGGCGCGGCGGACGGCGCCGAGCTGCCGGCCGGCTTGGGGCCGGTGGCGTTCAACTGCGCGACCAGGTCGGCGCCGCCGAAGGAGCGCGGGTCGGCGCCCGCGGCGTGCGCGGCGAGCACGAGCTGCGCGTACGCGGCCGGGCCGGCTTCCTTGGCCCAGTTCGCGGAGTTCTTCTCCAGCCACTTCAGCGGCGCCTGCGCGGCGTCGCCGTGCGAGCCGGCGGCGAGGGCCACCACGGCGTCGGCGGTGTTGCCGACGTCGGGCTGGTCCCCGGCGCCGGGCATCGCGGACTTCAGGTGCTGGCCGTTGGCGCCGAGCACCGCGGCCAGGTAGGCGGCACCGCCCTCGGCGGCCTGCTTCGGGTCCCGCCGCGCGTCCTTGTCCGCCGCGCCGCCGTCGCACTTCAGGGGCTTGACCGGCGCGTTGACGTCCTTGCCCGCCGGGTCGACCACGAAGCCGTCGCCCAGCCCGCCGAGCACGGCGGCGGCCGTGGCGTCCGCGTTCGGGGCCAGCTTGCCGTCCTCGGGCTGGAAGGCGAACGCGCCGCGCTCCCCTTCCTTCGCGTCGCAGCCCAGCTGGAAGGTGACCAGTGCGTCGTACGGGGACTTGCCGCCCTTCTGCACGGACTCCGGCTTCTGACCCGCCGCCTTGAGCGCGCCGATCACCACGGAGGTGGAGTTGGCGTCACTGGGCGAGCCGCTCATCGACGGCCAGCCGCCGTCGTCGTTCTGTACCGACTTCAGCCACTTCACGGCCTTCTGCACGGCGTCGTCGTGCCCGCCGAGCGCGGCCAGCGCCTGCACCGCGGCACCCGTCTGGTTGGTGTCCCGCATCGTCTTGTCGTCGCACGCCGTGGCCGGGTCGGCGCGGTAGGCGCTGAAGGCGCCGTCGGAGCACTGCTGCCCGGCGAGCCAGTCGACGCCCGTCACCGACGGACGCACACCGGCGGTGCGCTGCGCGAGGAGGGCGAGCGACTGCCGCCACACGCCGTCGAACTTCGGGTCCTTGGTGCCGTACAGCCCGTCGGGCAGCTTCGACGCCTGCGCGGCGGGTGCGGGGGAGTCGGCGGCCGCCACGGGGGCACCGGCCGCGCACAGCACGGCGGCCCCGGCCAGCGCCGCGGCGGCGCGGCGCGCCAGGGCGGCGAAGGTGGGGGCCGTGGAAGCCCTGGGAGCCAGGGAAGCCTGGGAAGCCGTGGTGGCCATCGGGTCGGTGCCTCTCGGGTCAGGTCGCTGCGGTGGGTCCGCGGTGGGCCGGTGGTGGGTGCTGCGGTGGGTGCGCAGCCGCACTCGGACGCCCCGCCCTCCGCCGGTCGACGACCGGCCGCGGTGGCACCGGGCTCAGCTCCGCATACCTCGACGGTGCCGCGCACCGGGCGCCCGCGCGAGGAGGCGCGGCCTTCCGGTGGCGGGAGCCTTGGTCGTGCCCCAGCGGGTGCTCCGGCTCGGCGGGTGTACGGCGGACGTACGTCCCGGATCACGGTTGCGGGTCAGCGCCGGATTTCCACCGGCTTCCCCCGATCGGGCACGGGATGAAATTGTCTCGCACACCTTAACCGGCGGTCCGGGCGAGTCCCGGGTACGGGCCCGGGAGGCGCCGCCGCACCCGGACCGCCAGGGCCTGCCGTCACCTTCCTGCCTGCCGCGCGCCGCCCGGCCCCGGAGCCACCCGTCCTGCTCCCTCACACCGCCCGGTACTCCGCCGGCTCCGCCCCCGGCACCGCCTCCGCCAGCCCCAGCCGCACCAGCCGCCGCAGATGCGCCTCCGCCTCCGCGACCGCGATGGTGCGCGACGCGTACGGGATGCGCTCCCACGGCCGGTTCCACTCCATGGCCTCGGCGAGCTGCCACGGCGTGCGGGGTACGGCGAGCAGCGCGCGCAGCCCGGCCAGCCGCTCCTCGTGGTGGGCGAGCAGTTCGCGCACCCGGCCGGCCGCGTCCGTGAAGGCGTGCTGGTGGGCGGGGAGCACTTCGGCGGGTGCCAGCCGGGCGACGCGTTCCAGGGAGGCCAGGTAGTCACCGAGGGGGTCGCCGGGTGTCGCGTCGTCCGGGTCCTCGTAGAGCCCGATGTGCGGGCTGATGCCCGGCAGCAGGTGGTCACCGGAGAAGAGCCGGCCGTGCCCCGGCCGCCGGGCCGGGTGCTCCTCCTCCAGGTGCAGGCACACATGGCCGGGCGTGTGGCCGGGCGTCCAGACGGCGCGCAGCCGGCGGCCGGGCAGATCGAGGAGTGCGCCGGGTTCGATCTCGCGGTCGGGCAGTGCCGCCCGCTGCCCGGGGAGGTCACGCACCGGCTCCTTGGCGCGTACCTGACGCAGGGGCGTCAGGTGACTGTCGGGCGCGCCGGCCGCGGCCAGCTTGGCGATCAGGTGGTCCAGCCACCGGCCGGGTTCGGCCGCCCGGGTGCGGCGTACGACGGCGGCGTCCGCCGCGTGCATGGCGATCCACGCGCCGGACGCCTCCCGTACGCGGGCGGACAGGCCGTGGTGGTCGGGATGGTGGTGCGTGACGAGGACGCCGTGCAGATCGGTGACGTCGAAGCCGCAGGCGGTGATCCCGGCGGTCAGGGTGTCCCAGGCGTCCGGGTCGTCCCAGCCGGTGTCCACGAGGACCGGGCCGCGGCCGGTCTCCAGGAGGTGGACCAGGGTGTGGCCGAGCGGGTTGTCCGGGATGGGGACGGCGATCGACCACACGCCGCCCCGGTGGTCGGTCACCCGGGGCCCGGCCTCCGCCGTCCCGGTCCGGGCCGCTGCTGTCATCCGCGCACCTCCGCCTCCGCGCGGACGTGCCGCGCCCCCGTGCCGAGCACCGTACCGAGCCCCTCGTACCGGGCTGCCGTACCCGGCCCCGTACGAGCATTGCCCAGCATAACTAGAACTGGTACTAGTCCTGATGCAGCGTCAGAAACTCTCCGCACCGTCCTGGATCGCCACGAGACCCCCGTCCGACCCTCAGGAGGCGGCAGCCATGAGCGCACTCGTCGAGTACGAACAGCTCTACATCGGCGGCGAGTTCACCGACCCGGCCGGCGGCGGCACCATCGAGGTGGTCTCGCCGCACACCGAGCAGGTCATCGGCCGGGTGCCGCACGCCTCGCGGACCGACGTGGACCGGGCCGTCTCCGCGGCCCGCGCCTCCTTCGGCTCCGGGGTGTGGGCCGGTACGCCGCTCGCGGAGCGGATCGCGGTGGTCACGCGGATCAAGGACGCGTTCGCCGTGCGCAGCGAGGAGATCGCCAGGGTCATCAGCGCGGAGAACGGCACCCCGTACACCTCCAGCGTGATGGTGCAGGCGCTGGCCGCGATGATGGCGTGGGACGCGGCGGTCACGGTCGCCCGGGACTTCCCGTTCGAGGAACGCCGGGCCGGTGTGCTCGGGCCGCTGCTGGTACGGCGCGAGCCGGTCGGTGTGGTGGCGGCCGTGGTGCCGTGGAACGTGCCGCAGTTCACCGCGGCGGCCAAGCTGGCGCCGGCGCTGCTGGCCGGCTGTTCGGTGGTCCTCAAGGTGTCGCCCGAGACACCGCTCGACGCCTATCTGCTGGCGGACATCGTGAGCGAGGCCGGGCTGCCCCCGGGCGTGCTGTCCATCCTCCCGGCGGACCGGGAGGTGAGCGAGTACCTGGTCGGGCACCCGGACGTGGACAAGGTGGCCTTCACCGGGTCGGTCGCCGCGGGCCGGCGCGTCATGGAGGTCGCGGCGCGCAACCTGACGCGGGTGACGCTGGAGCTGGGGGGTAAGTCGGCCGCCGTCATCCTGCCGGACGCCGATCTGGACGCCGCGGTGGCGGGCATCGCGCCGTTCGCGTGGCTGGTCAACGGGCAGGCGTGCATCGGGCAGACGCGCATCCTCGCGCCCCGCGAGCACTACGACGAGATCGCCGAGCGGTTCGCCGCCGTCGCGTCCGCCCTGCGCGTGGGCGACCCGCTGGACCCGGCGACCGAGATCGGACCGCTGGTCGCCCGGCGCCAGCAGCAGCGGTCGCTGGACTACATCGCCCTCGGACAGCGCGAGGGCGCCAAGATCCTGACCGGCGGCGGGCGGCCGGAGGGGATGGAGACCGGCTGGTACGTGGAGCCGACGCTGTTCGGCGAGGTGTCCAACTCCATGCGCATCGCCCGCGAGGAGATCTTCGGCCCGGTGATCTGCCTGCTGCCGTACGAGGACGAGGCCGAGGCGGTCCGGATCGCGAACGACTCCGAGTACGGGCTGTCCGGCTCGGTGTGGACCGCGGACACCGAGCGCGGCATCGACGTCGCCCGGCGGGTGCGGACGGGTACGTACTCCGTGAACACCTTCAGCATCGACATGCTCGGTCCCTTCGGCGGTTACAAGAACTCCGGAATCGGGCGGGAGTTCGGGCCCGAGGGCTTCGGCGAATACCTGGAGCACAAGATGATCCATCTGCCGGCGGAGGGGTGAGGGACGGAATGAGCGGTACGGCCGACAAGGGCAGGAAGGGCGCGGAGGCCGGGCCGGACGGGCCCCGCTGGCGCGTGACGGTCGACCGGGGCGTCTGCATCGGCTCCGGCCTGTGCGTGGCCACCGCCCCCGGCGGCTTCGCGCTGGACGCGGCCCGCCAGTCGCACCCCGTACGGCCCGAGTGCGACGCGTCCGACGACGTGCTGGCGGCGGCCGAGGGCTGCCCCGTCGAAGCGATCACCGTGACGGACGCCGTCACGGGGGAGGCGGTCTTCCCGCCCGACGAGTGAGCGGCCCCGCCCGGCGCGGGCGCGGGCGGGCCCGGGGAGAGCGGCTTCCGGCCACCGGGGCGGTGGCCGTCCCCGCCGGGCGGTACGGGTGCGAGCCCCGCGCCCACCGGTACGTACCGTCGGTAACTCGTGAACTTCTCACGGTGATCTCGTGACATCTGTGACTGTTAACGCTCCCCGGCGGCGTGGAAATCTCTGTGCCACGCCGCCGAGGGGGGAGACGATGGACAAGCGGTACGAGGTTTACTGTCTCGCCGACAGGTTCTTCTACGAGACCCCGGACCGTCTGTCCGCAGGGACCGCAGCCGCGTCGGGCCACGGCCCCCTGTACGAAGCGGCGCAGCGCGCAGTCCCCGAAGGGTGGCGGTGTTTCCTCTCCGGGGACTGGCTCCACGTGAACCCGGTCGAGGCGGAAGGACAGCCGGGTACCGGACTGCCCCCGCAGGGCTGGAAGATCCACGTCTCGGCCTGTACGGACAACGCCGAGAAGCTGGCGTCCCAGGTGTGGGACTACTGCGTCGCCCGGCGGATACCGTTCAAGTTCGTACCGGGGCCGCGCCCGCTGCACCTGCGCAACTCCAAGTACGCCGACCGCGGTTCGAGCGGCAAGTTCGCCACGATCTATCCGTCGGACGAGCAGCAACTGCACACCGTCCTGCGGGAGCTGGGCGCGCTGCTGGCCGGCGAGCCGGGCCCGTACATCCTCAGCGACCTGCGCTGGCAGGACGGCCCGCTCTACGTGCGGTACGGCGGATTCACCCGGCGCTACTGCGTCGACGAGCACGGCAACCTGGTCGGCGCGATCGAGAACGCCGACGGCAAGCTGGTTCCCGACCGGCGCGAGCCGAGGTTCCACGTGCCGGAGTGGATCGACCTGCCGGACTTCCTCGCCCCGCAGCTCGCCGCCCGCAACTCCACCACCGTCGCCGACCTGCCGTACCAGATCGAGTCGGCACTGCACTTCTCCAACGGCGGCGGCGTCTACCTCGGCCGCGACCGGCGCACCGGCGACAAGGTGGTGCTCAAGGAAGCCCGTCCGCACGCCGGGCTGGCCGCCGACCGCGCCGACGCCGTCACCCGCCTGGAGCGCGAACGGGCCGCCCTGGAGAAGCTGTCCGGGCTCGGCGTCGCGCCGGAGGTCCGCGACTGGTTCACCCTGGACGACCACCGCTTCCTGGTCATGGACTTCCTGGAGGGGCGCACCCTCAACGCGTTCTTCGCCGAGCGGCACCCGCTGATGGGGCCCGCGCCGGAGCCGTCCGCGCTGGCCGACTACACGCGGTGGGCGCTGGGCATCCACGCGGCGGTCGAGGACGTGGTGGCCGCCGTGCACCGCCGCGGCGTCGTCTTCAACGACCTGCACATGTTCAACATCATGGTCGCGCCCGACGAGAGCGGCGTGAAACTCCTGGACTTCGAGGCGGCGGCGGAGGCCGGCGAGGCGCAGCGGCAGACGCTGGCCCACCCGGGCTTCATCGCCCCGGCCGACCGCACCGGCTTCGAGGTCGACCGGTACGCGCTCGCCTGTCTGCGGCTCGCGCTGTTCCTGCCGATGACCACGCTGCTGGTGATCGACCGGGACAAGGCCGCGCACCTCGCCGAGATCGTGGCGCACGAGTTCCCCGACGTACCCGCGGAGTTCCTGGCCGAGGCGGTGGACGTGATCCAGGGGGCCCCGGTCCCCGACGCGGCCGCGCCGGCGACGGCCCCGGACGCGTCCAGGAGCGCTCCGGTGACGGCCCCGCCCGTGAAGCGCCGTACCGGCCCCGCGCCCTACCTCCCCGCCGAGCCCGCCGACTGGCCGCACAGCCGCGACGAGATGGTCGCCGGCATCCTGGCCTCGGCCACCCCCGAACGCACCGACCGGCTCTTCCCCGGCGACATCGCCCAGTTCACGGACGGCGGCGGGCTGGGGATCGCGTACGGCGCCGCCGGCGTCCTGTACGCGCTCGCCGAGACCGGTGCCGGGAGGTACGGGGAAGGCGAGGAGTGGTTGTTGCGGCAGACCGCCCCGCCTCCTCCCGGCACCTCGCTGGGCTTCTACGACGGGCTGTCCGGCGTCGCCTGCGTACTGGACCGGCTGGGCCACCCCGAGCGGGCCATGGAGCTGATGGAGCGGGTCCTCGCCGAGAAGTGGCACCGTCTCGCGCCCGACCTGCACGGCGGCCTGGCCGGCGTCGGCCTGGCCCTCGACCACCTCGCCCGCACCCGCGGCGAACGGGAACTGCGCGACCGGGCCCTGGAGGCCGCCGGGCACACCGCCGACCGGTTGGACGCCTGCGGAAAGCGGGCCGGCCTGCTGCGCGGCGCCAGTGGACCCGCGCTGCTGTTCCTGCGGCTGTACGAGGCCACCGGCGACCCGGGCCTGCTCGACCTCGCGGCCGAGGCGCTCCGGCGCGACCTGGCGCGCTGCGTACGGAACAAGAACGGCACCCTGGTCGTCGACGAGGGCTGGCGGACGCTGCCGTACCTCGGCGCCGGCAGTGTCGGCATCGCGGCGGTGCTGGACGACTACCTGGCGCACCGCGCGGACGAGGAGTTCCAGGAGGCGCGGACCGCCATCCTGCCCGCCGCCCGATCCCGCTTCTACGCGCAGCCCGGCCTCTTCCGCGGCCGCGCGGGATGCGTCCTGCACCTGGCGCGTACGACCACACCGGGTGCCGACCTGGACGGCGCGCTGGCGGCCCAGATCTCCTACCTGGGCTGGTACGCCATGCCCTACCGGAAGCACCTCGCCTTCCCCGGCGACCAGATGATGCGCCTGTCGATGGACCTGGCGACCGGTACGGCGGGCTGCCTGCTGGCCCTCGGTGCCGCGCTGCACGACCGGCCCGTCCAGTTGCCCTTCCTGCCGCCCCCCTCCGCGGAGGCCAGGCGGCCCTAGAGCCGGCCCCGGCCGCAGTGCCGGAGCCGTACCCCGGGTGCCACGGGGAGACCCGTCACCCGGAACCGCAGCAACACCCGCAACACAGCACCACCAGCAACACAGCAACACAGCAACACCAGTACGACTACGTCCCCATAGTGAGAGGAAAATGTCATGGCGCTTCTCGACCTCCAGGCGATGGACGCTCCCGAGCACGGCGGCGGCGGTGGCGGCAGCGAGGCCAGCCTGCTGCTCTGCTGGAGCGAGGCCAGCATCGTCCTGTGTCTCTGACCTGACCGGTCGGACACCGCTGCCGGAATGCCTGAACCGGTAGCCCAGATCCGGGACTTGTGATCCGGACGTGCGTGCGGCCCCTGCGCGGGCCGCACGCACACCCCGTCGAGAGGCTGTGACCGTGACCCCCGCCGACCGGCTGCTGGCCGGCGCCCTGCGCCACAGTGCCCTGCGCGCCACCGCGCTCCTGCTGCTCACCGCCGCATCGGCCGGCCTCGGCCTGGCCCTGCCCGCCGCCCTCGGGCGCACCCTCGACCTGCTGCTCGACCACCGCCCCGCGGCCGGCTGGCTCACCCTCTGCGCGGCCCTGACCTGTCTGATCGTCCTGCTGGACGCTCTCGACGGGCTGCTCACCGGCACCACCGACGCCCGCGGCACCGCCTGGATACGCCGCCGCCTGACCCACCATCTGCTCGCCGCCGGACCGCGCGCCACCGAGCGGTACGGGACCGGCGACCTGGTCACCCGCGTCGTCGGCAACGCCACGCACGCCGGTACCGCGCCCACCGCCCTCGCCGCCTCCGTCGCCGCCGTCATCACGCCGGTCGGCGCGCTGGCCGCCCTCGCGCTGGTGGACGTGTGGACCGCCGTCGCCTTCCTTCTCGGCATGCCGCTGCTGGCCCTCCTGCTGCGCGCGTTCGCGCGCGACACCGGCGACTGCGTCGGGCGGTACCAGGAGAGCCAGGGCGACATGGCCGGACGCCTGGTCGAAGCGGTCGGCGGCGCCCGTACCATCGCCGCCGCCGGCACCCAGCGCCGCGAAGCCGCCCGCATCCTCGCCCCGCTGCCCGGCCTGGCCCGGCACGGGCACCGCATGTGGCACGTCCTGGGACGGTCCACGGCCCAGGCCGCCATGCTCGTACCGCTGCTCCAGATCGCCGTGCTGTGCGTGGCGGGTGTCCGGCTGTCACAGGGCGCGCTGACCGTCGGCGCGCTGCTCGCGGCCTCCCGCTACGCGGCGCTGGCCACCGGCGTCGGCCAGATCGTCGGCCGGCTGAACAGCCTGGTGCACGCCCGCGCCGCCGCCCGGCGCATCGCGGAGGCCCTGGAGGTCCCCGCGATGCCCTACGGGAGGCGGCAGCTCGGCACGGGCGACGGCACGCTGAAGCTGCACGGCGTGACCGTGCGGCGCGGTGACCGCGCCGTGCTGCGCGGCCTGGACCTCACCGTGCCCGGCGGCACCTCGCTCGCCGTCGTCGGCCGCTCCGGCACCGGCAAGTCCGTGCTGGCCGCCGTCGCCGGACGGCTGGCCGACCCCGACTCCGGAATGATCACCCTCGACGACGTACCGCTGCGCGACCTGTCGCACGACGCCCTGCGCCGCGCGGTCGGCTACGCCTTCGAACGCCCGGCGCTCCTCGGCACCACCCTCCGCGACACGCTGACGCTCGGCTCGTACGCCCCCGGGCGCGAGGAGGTGGAGGCCGCCGCCGAAGCCGCCTGCGCCGCGCCGTTCATCCACCGGCTGCCCGACGGCTACGCGACCCCGTGCGCCGACGCCCCGCTGTCCGGCGGCGAGACGCAGCGCCTCGGCCTGGCCCGCGCCTTCGCGCACGCCGAGCGGCTGCTCGTCCTCGACGACGCCACCTCCAGCCTGGACACCGTCACCGAACTGAACGTCACCCGCGCCCTGCTGCACGACGTCAAGGCCGCCACCCGGATGGTCATCGCGCACCGCGCCGCCACCGCCGCCCGCGCCGACCTGGTGGCCTGGCTCGACGACGGGCGGATTCGCGCCCTTGCGCCGCACGCCGAACTGTGGGAGCTGCCCGCGTACCGGGCGCTGTTCGCCTCGGCCCCGAAGGAGCCCGCGCATGTCTGAAGCCCAGCGGCAGGGGGTCGTCCCGGGGGCCCCGCTGCGGCGGTCCGGGCTGCGCTTCCTCAAGCGGCGGCGTACGGTCCTGGCCCGGCTCGCGGGGTGGTCGCTGGTCGAGTCCGGGCAGACGTTCCTGTTCGGGTTCGCGCTCGCGCACGCCATCGACGACGGGTTCCTGCGCGGCAGCCCCGTCGTCGGCGCCGCCTGGCTGGCCGCCGCGGCGGTCTGCGTCGGCGCCGGCGCGTACGGCACGGCCCGGGTCTACGGGGCCGTGGCCGACCTGGTGGAACCGCTGCGCGACACCCTGGTGCGCAAGGTCGTCGCCCGCGGGCTGTACGCCCCGGACGGCGCGGCGGTCTCCCGGCTCACCCACCAGGTCGAGATCGCCCGCGACACCTTCGCCGGACTGGTGCTGGTGTCCCGCTCGTTCGTCTTCGTCACCGCCGGCGCGCTGGTCGGCCTGTGCTCGCTCGCGCCCGTACTCCTGCTGCTGGTGGTGCCGCCGCTGGTGCTCGGCCTGGCGCTGTTCGCCGGGGCGCTGCGGCCGATGGCCCGGCGGCAGGAGACGTTCCTCGCCGCGGACGAGGCCATCGCCACGGAGACCGGTACGGCGGTCGGCGGGCTGCGCGACATCACCGCGGCCGGCGCGGAGCGGACCGTGGCCGCCGCGGCGGGCGAACGCTTCGACGCCGAACTGCGGGCGTCCCGCGCCCTGGCCCGCTGGAGCGTGAGCCGGGTGCTCGCCCTCGGCATCAGCGGCCGGCTGCCCATCGTCCTGCTGCTGCTCGCCGCGCCCTGGCTGCTCGACCGTGGGGTGACGCCCGGCGCGCTGGTGGGCGCCCTCGCGTACCTCACACAGTCGCTGCTGCCCGCGCTGCAGAGCCTGATGCACGGACTCGGTACGGCCGGCACCCGCCTGGGTGTGGTGCTGCGCCGCCTCACCGCCGAACCGGCCACCGGCGCGGCGGACGCCGGGCCGCACCGTACGCCCCGCGACGGGTACGCCGTCGAACTCGCCGGTGTGACCTTCGCGTACGGCCCGCACGCCGACCCGGTCGTGCGCAACCTGGACCTGACCGTGCCGGCCGGCGGGCACCTGGCCGTCGTCGGCCCGAGCGGCATCGGCAAGTCCACCCTCGCCGCGCTGGTCGCGGGCATGCTGGAGCCCGGCAGCGGCGAGGTCCGCCGCCCCGCCACCGCGGACCGGGTGCTCGTACCGCAGGAGGCGTACGTCTTCTCCGGCACCGTACGGGAGAACCTGGCCTACCTGTGTCCCGGCGGCCGGGTCCCGGACGCCGACCTCCTGGCGGCCGCCGCCGAGCTCGGGGCGGGCGCGCTGCTGGCACGCCTGGGTGGGCCGGACGCCATGCTCGTCCCCGCCGAACTGTCCGCGGGGGAGCGCCAGTTGCTCGCGCTGGTGCGCGCCTACCTCGCGCCGGCGTCGCTGGTGGTCCTGGACGAGGCGACCTGCCACCTGGACCCGGAGGCCGAGGCCCGCGCCGAACGTGCCTTCGCGGCCCGGCCCGGCGGCACGCTGATCGTCGTCGCGCACCGCATCAGTTCGGCGCTGCGGGCCGGCCGGGTGCTGGTGATGGACGGTACGCACGTCCGTACGGGACGGCACGGCGAGCTGCTGCGGCGGTCCGCGCTCTACCGCGAGCTGGCGGGCGGGTGGGCCCACGAGGAGCCCCCGGCCGCCGCGCCGACAGGGGGTGCCCGCTGGGCCGGGGCCGGGGCCGCGACGCCTGGCACGGCACCTCGCGGCGTCGCCGAAACGCCCCGATAGCTCCGCTGTCAGGACGCTCCGGCGCCTCGCGACGCACCGCGCCGGACTCCGCGGCGTGTCCGCCCCTGTTCCATCGGGCACCCCCTACAGCCAGCCCTCGCCGCGCGAGATGCGGATGGCGTCGACGCGGTTGCGGGCACCCGTCTTGCGGGTGATGGCGGACATGTAGTTGCGCACGGTCCCGGCCGACAGGTGCAGGACGCCGGCGATCTCGGAGACCGAGGAGCCCTCGGCGGCCAGTGACAGCACGCTCAGTTCCCGGCGGGTCAGCGGGATGTCGGCGGCCTGCAGGAAGCCGAAGCCCAGCGATCCGTCGATGAACCGTTTCCCCGCCGCCACCTGCCGTATCCCGGTGGTCAGCTGCACCGGTGAGGCCTCCTTGTCGACGTATCCGAGGGCCTCCGCCTCGAACGCCCGGCGCAGCGGGCCCGGCCGGTGTGCCGAGCCCAGTACCAGCAGGGCCGGTGATTTCCCCGGGCCTTTCCCTTTCGCGAGTTTGGATAACTTGCGCAATATGCCTGACCCGGTGGGCTCCGGGCTCTCCGCGTCCACCACACAGACGTCGGGGCGCACGGCGCGCACCCGTTCCGCCGCGTCACGGGTGGTGGCGGCGGAGACGTCGATGTCGTTCTCCCGGTCGAGCACCTCTGCCAATGCCCACCGGAACAGACAGATGTCATGCACGAGTAGCACCCGGATCACTGCAGTCCCCCTCCAAGACCCCGCGTACCGGCACCGTTGCGAGTACCCGGAATTCATACCGGCAATGCCGCTGTCATGGACCCGGAGAATTGGCCAAGCGGAGGCGTGGGGGCGCGCGTTGGGGGAGTGCGCGCCCCGAATGCGCCACGTCAGGGGTTACCCGTTCGTAGCCTTTACGTCAGGCGCGGGGCTGCGGCGCGGTGAGGTCGATGAGCCGGCAGACGGTCTCGATGTCGATCTTCACCTGGGCGATCGAGGCGCGCCCGGAGAGCCAGGTGATCAGCGCCGAGTGCCAGGTGTGCTCGATGACCCGGACGGCGGAGAGCTGCTCCGGCGTCGGCGCGCCGTCCAGCCCCATCGCGTCCAGGATGATCGCGGTGGTGAGCCGGGAGACGGTGTCCACCTCCGGGCTGACCGAGCGGTCGGCGAACGTCAGGGCGCGCACCATCGCGTCCGCCAGCTGCGGCTCGCGCTGGAGCGCCCGGAAGGCCCGCATCAGGGTCTGCGCCACCCGGGCGCCCGGCTCCCGCTCCGTCGGCGGGCGCTTGCGCAGCGTCTCGTGCATGTGCCGCAACTGGTCCTGCATGGTCGCCACGAGCAGGTGCACCTTGGAGGGGAAGTACCGGTAGAGGGTGCCGAGCGCCACGTCCGACGACTCGGCGACCTCGCGCATCTGCACGGCGTCGAACCCGCCGCGGCCCGCCAGCCGGGCACTGGCGTGCAGGATGCGGCGGCGCCGGGCCTCCTGACGTGCGGTCAGGGGCGGACTGGGAGGGAGTGCCGCTCCGGCCGCTGTGGAGTCCGTAGTCATATGTCCCATTCCGTGACAGTCCGTCCGCGGTGCGGCGCGTACCGGTCCTGCGATCGGCACAGCATGGCAGGGGCGCAGGTGGTGGCGCGAATCACCTGGTGCGGCTCTTTCCGCCGGGTTTCCGGCCGGTAGATTCGAAGCTCCTTGAACTGATCAGTAGCCTGCCGGCCGCCGTGGCCCGCGGGTGCCGCCGGCCGGCCGCGGCCGAACCGTACTGAAACTTGTTCTAGATTAGCGCCAGCGGTTACGCTCCGGCGAAAGTCCAGCGAGAAGGGGGCCGAGAGTGTCCGCCGAGGCCGTCCAGGCAGCCGCGCAGCACCCCGCCGAGGCCCCCGCCGCCTCCGCCGGGCCGGACGGCGACCGCCCCCTGCGCATCGCCCTGCTGACCTACAAGGGCAACCCGTTCTGCGGTGGTCAGGGCGTCTACGTCCGCCACCTCTCCCGCGAACTGGCCCGCCTCGGCCACACCGTCGAAGTGATCGGCGCCCAGCCGTACCCGGTCCTCGACGACGCGGACACCGTCCGGACGGAGTCCGGGGGCGGCGTCACCCTCACCGAACTGCCCAGCCTCGACCTCTACCGGCAGCCCGACCCCTTCCGCACGCCGAAGCGCGGCGAGTACCGGGACTGGATCGACGCCGTCGAGGTCGGCACCATGTGGACCGGCGGCTTCCCCGAACCGCTCACCTTCTCCCTGCGCGCCCGCCGCCACCTCGCCGCCCGCCGCGGCGACTTCGACGTCGTGCACGACAACCAGACCCTCGGCTACGGCCTGCTCGGCGACCTCGGCGCGCCCCTGGTCACCACCATCCACCACCCCATCACCGTCGACCGGCAGCTCGACCTCGACGCCGCCGACGGCTGGAAGCGGCGCGCCTCGGTCCGCCGCTGGTACGGCTTCACCCGGATGCAGAAGCGCGTCGCCCGCCGCCTGCCGTCGGTGCTGACCGTCTCCGGCTCCTCCCGCCAGGAGATCGTGGACCACCTCGGCGTACGGGACGGCCGGATCCACGTCGTGCACATCGGCGCCGACACCGACCTCTTCTCGCCGGATCCGTCGGTCCCCGAGATCCCCGGCCGCATCGTCACCACCTCCAGCGCCGACGTCCCCCTCAAGGGCCTCGTCCACCTGGTCGAAGCCCTCGCCAAGGTCCGTACCGGCAACCCGCGGGCCCACCTGGTGGTCGTCGGCAAGCGCGCCGACGACGGCCCGGTGGCCGCCGCCATCGCCCGGCACGGCCTCGGCGACGCCATCGAATTCGTCAAGGGCATCAGCGACACCGAACTCGTGGACCTGGTCCGCGGCGCCCAGATCGCCTGCGTCCCGTCCCTCTACGAAGGCTTCTCGCTGCCCGCCGCCGAAGCCATGGCCACCGGTACGCCGCTGCTGGCCACCACCGGCGGCGCCATCCCCGAGGTCGCCGGGCCGGACGGCGAGACCTGTCTGTCCGTACCGCCCGGCGACGCGGACGCGCTGGCCGCCGGGCTGACCCGGCTGCTGGACGACGACCACCTGCGCCGCCGGCTCGGCGCCGCCGGACGCGAACGCGTCCTCGCCCGCTTCACCTGGCGCCAGGCCGCCATCGGCACCGCCGAGCGCTACCGGGAGGCCATCGCCCTGCAGAACCCGCGCGGGCGCGCCGCACGCACCCGCCGCGCCACCGCGTCCGCCCCGGCCCCCGCAGGCCGCGCCTGATGCGGCCCGGACGGGCACCGACCACCACCACCGTCACGACCACCACCGTCACGACCACCGCCAGGACCCGCCGCCGCCGGGCTTAACCCGCCCCGGCTTCCCCCCCCCAGGACGAAAGCAGAGAGCCCTTGCTGACCGTCGACTTTTCCCGATTCCCGCTGGCGCAGGGCGACCGCGTCCTGGACCTGGGCTGTGGCGCGGGCCGGCACGCCTTCGAGTGCTACCGGCGCGGCGCGCAGGTCGTGGCGCTCGACCAGAACGCCGAGGAGATCCGCGAGGTCGCCAAGTGGTTCGCCGCGATGAAGGAGGCCGGGGAGGCCCCCGCGGGCGCCACCGCCACCGCCATGGAGGGCGACGCGCTGGCCCTGCCGTTCCCCGACGAGAGCTTCGACGTCGTCATCATCTCCGAGGTCATGGAGCACATCCCCGACGACAAGGGGGTGCTCGCCGAGATGGTGCGGGTGCTGCGGCCCGGCGGGCGGATCGCGGTGACCGTCCCGCGCTACGGTCCGGAGAAGGTCTGCTGGGCGCTGAGCGACGCGTACCACGAGGTCGAGGGCGGCCACATCCGCATCTACAAGGCCGACGAACTCCTCGGCAAGATGCGCGAGGCGGGCCTGAAGCCGTACGGCACCCACCACGCGCACGGGCTGCACAGCCCCTACTGGTGGCTCAAGTGCGCCTTCGGCGTCGACAACGACCAGGCGCTGCCGGTCAAGGCGTACCACAAGCTGCTGGTCTGGGACATCATGAAGAAGCCGCTGGCCACGCGGATGGCCGAGCAGCTGCTCAACCCGGTCATCGGCAAGAGCTTCGTCGCGTACGCCACCAAGCCGCACCTGCCGGCCCAGGCCGCCGGCCCGACCGCCGGGGACGCCGCCGCTGCTACCGACGCTGCCGCCGCCGGGGCCGCCAAGTGACCACACCAGGACGTACCGAACGCCTGGTCCTGCCCGGAGTGCTGACCGCCGAACAGGCGGCCCGCACGGTCGCCGGCATCCTGGCGGCCCAGCGCGAGGACGGCGCCATCACCTGGTTCCGCGGCCACCACCTCGACCCGTGGGACCACACCGAGGCCGCCATGGCCCTGGACGCGGCCGGTGAGCACGAGCGCGCCGAGGCCGCGTACGACTGGCTGGCCCGGCACCAGAACCCGGACGGCTCCTGGTACGCGGCCTACGCCGACGGGGACGCCGCCGCCCCCACCGACCGCGGCCGCGAGACCAACTTCTGCGCGTACCTCGCCGTCGGCGTCTGGCACCACTACCTGTCCACCGGCGACGACACCTTCGTCGACCGCATGTGGCCCGCCGTGTACGCGGCCATCGAGTTCGTCCTGGAACTCCAGCAGCCCGGCGGCGAGATCGGCTGGAAGCGCGAGGACGACGGCACACCCGTCACCGACGCCCTGCTGACCGGCTCCTCCTCGGTCTACCAGGCCCTGCGCTGCGCCCTCGCCCTCGCCGAACAGCGCGAAGAGCCCCAGCCCGACTGGGAACTGGCCCTCGGGCGGCTCGGCCACGCCGTCCGGCACCACCCCGAACGCTTCCTCGACAAGGCGCGCTACTCCATGGACTGGTACTACCCGGTCCTCGGCGGCGCCCTGCGCGGCACCGCCGCCAAGGACCGCATCGAGTCCGCCTGGGAAGACTTCGTGGTCCCCGGCCTCGGCGTGCGCTGCGTCCTGCCCAACCCGTGGGTCACCGGCGGCGAGAGCGCCGAACTGGCCCTGGCGCTCTGGGCGATGGGCGAGTCCGACCGCGCCGTGCAGATCCTCAAGTGGGTCCAGCACCTGCGCGCCGACAACGGCATGTACTGGACCGGCTACGTCTTCGACGACGACGCGGTCTGGCCCGAGGAGCAGACCTCCTGGACGGCCGGATCGATGTTGCTGGCCGTGGCCGCGCTGGGGGGAGACGAGGCCACCACCGCCGTCTTCGGCGGCGAACGCCTGCCGACGGGGCTGGACCCCGACTGCTGCGCCTGACGGGTACGGAGGGGCGCCCCGGGGCCGCCCCTCCTCACCGCTCGATCCGCCGGATACGGGCGGCCAGCGCGTGCCCGACGAACAGGTACACGAGCGCGGGCAGCCCGTAGTTCAGCAGCGTCCGCAGCCAGTCGGCGTCGAAGGTGAAGAGGTTGTAGGACCAGCCCGCCAGCCACCGCGCCGCGCCCTGGACGAAGTGCACCAGGTCGTTGGCGCGGTTCGCGTCGAGCAGGTACATCGCGATCCACAGGCCGAGGATGACGGCCATGACGTCCGCGACGACGGTGACGGCCGTGGCCGCGTGACTGCTTCCGTACCGGTGTCTCCTGGACATGACCCCCGGGTAGCCGCGCCGACCCGTGATAAACAACTCCCCGCTCCGCGCCCTCCGTTCCACAATAAACGGAGGCATCCACCGCTCTCAGCCGCTACTGTGCGGTCCATGACGACCATGAACGGAACACTCGACCACGACCGCTACTGTGCCGAAGTCCTCGTGGAGGCCGACCGGTTCCGGCAGACCATCCGGGGCGCCGACCTGAAGGCGACCGTACCGACCTGCCCGGACTGGACCCTGGAAGACCTCGTCCGGCACGTCGGTGGCGCCTACCGCTGGGCCGCCATGACCGTACGGACCCGGGCCACCGAGATGGTGGCCTACGAGGCGGTCCCGGAGGGCCGAGGCCCGTCCGCCGACGACCCGGCGGCCCTGGACGCCTGGCTCGACGAAGGCGCACGGCTGGCCGCCGGGGCGATGCGCGAGGCGGGCCCCGACGCGCCGGTCTGGGCCTGGGCCCCGGGGCAGCCCTCCGGCTTCTGGCCCCGCCGGATGACCCACGAGACGATCGTCCACCGGGCGGACGCGGCCGCCACCACGGGCGCCGCCTTCCCCCTCGACCCGGAGGTGGCCGCCGACACCATAGAGGAGTGGTCGCAGCTGATGTGCCTGCTCCCCACCCTCCGGCCCGACCACCCGCTCACCACCCTCCTCGGCGGCGACCGCACCCTCCGCCTGCACGCGACCGACACCCCGCCCGGCGCCCCCGCTGACTGGCTCCTCGACTTCACCGGCACCGCCCCCGCCTACCGCCACTCCACCGAACCGGCCACCACCACCCTCCAGGGCCCCGCCGCCGATCTCCTCCGCGTCTACTACCGCCGCCTCCCGGTCGACACACCGGGCATCGAGGTCACGGGGGACCGGGCGTTCCTGGAGGAGTGGCTGGGGATGGCGGTGTTCGGCTGATGTGACGGGCGCTGGCCGCCTCGTGTCAGGCGGTGTGCGGGACGAAGGACAGTGACATCTCGTCCGAGTCGACGGACAGATCGAGCTGCGCATCGAGGGCGCCCGTCAGCCGGCGCAGCGACGGCAGCGTCGGCACGGTGCCGCCCCCTCGATCCGCTCGGTCTCGTCCTCGGCGAGCCCTGTCCGGCGGGTCGGCTGACCCACCGACAACCCGATTCACCCGCTCGTGTGTGGCGTGCGGTGGGGTCAGCCGTTCAGCTCCGCCAGTACCCGCAGTGTCTTCAGGTCGGGGGCCGTGACGAGGAGGTCCGTCACCGGGCCCTCGCGCCAGGCGGTGAGGCGGTCGGCCAGGCGGGGGCGGGGGCCGACGAGGGAGATGTCGTCGGCGAAGGTGTCGGGGACGGCGTGGACGGCCTCGTCGCGGCGGCCCTGGAGGAAGAGGTCCTGGACGCGGTGGGCCGCTTCCTCGTGGCCCATGCGGGACATCAGGTCCGCGTGGAAGTTGCGGGAGGCGTGGCCCATGCCGCCGATGTAGAAGGCGAGCATGGCCTTGACCGGGAGCAGGCCCTCGGCCACGTCGTCGCAGAGCCGGGCGCGGGCCATCGGGGCGACGAGGAAGCCCTCAGGGGCGTCGGCGAGGGACGCCTCGTAGGCGTCGGTGCGGTACGGGGACCAGTACAGCGGGAGCCAGCCGTCGGCGATGCGCGTGGTCTGGGCGATGTTCTTGGGGCCCTCGGCACCGAGGAGGACGGGGAGGCCGGAGCGGCGGGGGTGGGTGATGGGCTTGAGGGGCTTGCCGAGGCCGGTGCTGTCGGGGCCGCGGTAGGGGAGCGGGTGGAAGCGGCCGTCGAGGGTGACCGGGGCCTCCCGGCGCAGCACCTGGCGGACGATGTCCACGTATTCGCGGGTGGCGGTGAGCGGACTCGCGGGGAACGGGCGGCCGTACCAGCCCTCGACCACCTGCGGCCCCGAGAGGCCGAGTCCGAGCAGCATCCGGCCGCCGGACAGGTGGTCCAGGGTGAGGGCCTGCATCGCGGTGGCGGTGGGGGTGCGGGCGGCCATCTGGGCGATGGCGGTGCCCAGCCTGACCCGGGTGGTGCGGGCGGCGATCCAGGTGAGGGTGGTGAAGGCGTCGGAACCCCAGGCTTCCGCGGTCCACACGGAGTCGTAGCCCAGCCGTTCGGCCTCCTGGGCGAGCTCGACGTGCCGGGGGTCGGGGCCGCGGCCCCAGTAGCCGAGTGCCAGGCCGAGTCGCATGATGAGCCCCTTCTGGGACGGACTGGGAGGGACACGGAGCCAGGTGACGGGTGGTCAGGTCCGGTGGGCGGTCGGAGCACTGTATGAGGGGCGAGGGGCGAAAGGAAGGGCGGATACGGCGACGGCCCCTCACCCGGAAGGAACGGGGGAGGGGCCGTGCGGTGCGGGCGGCGGCCGGTGTCAGCCGCGCTGGATGCCGGTCGTGTCCTGGAGGACGCCGCGGCGCCCGTCCTGCGTCTGCGCGATGAGCGCCTGGCCCCGCTGGTCCACGGCGAGGTACCACGTACCGGGCGCCAGTTCGGCGATCGGCGTGGGCGCGCCGTCCTCGCCGTACAGCGGGCGCGCCACCGGCACCGCGAACCAGAACGGCGCGAAGTCCGCGGCGGGCGCGGGCTGCTGCGCGGCGGCCGGGGAGGGCTGCTGCCCGCCGTACGACTGCGGGCCGGGCTGGGCCTGCCCCGGCTGCGGCTGGCCCTGGCCGGGCTGCTGGACGCCCGGGTAGCCGTACCCGCCGTGGCCCGGCTGCTGCTGGTGGGCGCCGGGGTAGCCGTACCCCTGGCCCGGAGCGGCGCCGTACGGGGACGGGGTCTGCGGCCGCGGGGCCGGGACGAGGCCGGCCTTCAGGGCCGGTACCAGCGGGGTGGCCACGGCCGCGGCGGCCAGGACGAGCGCGGCGATCAGGCCGAGGATCAGGCCGGCGCCCGCGCCACTGCTGTTGACCGTCGTCCAGAAGGCGAACCAGGCGACGAACACGGTCCACGCGACGCCGAACTGCCCGAGGTCGAGCCCCGCGACCTTCAGCGGCTGCGGCAGGGCGCGGGCCACCACGATCAGGGCGGCGGCGATCACGCCGGCCAGGAACATGCCCATCAGCAGGGACAGCGAGTCCCAGGCGTTCGTGGACGTGATCTTCGGGCAGAAGCTGCCGGTGCAGTCGGATCCGTCGTACGAGCTGATGTCGAGAAACGAGGCGATGAACAGCAACACCGCTGCTCCGATCACCACGCCGTCGCCTCTAGTGAGGGAGCGGATGTTCACGTAAGGGTCCTTTGTCGGTTCCGGTGTTCTGGTCTTCGCTGTCGCTGCCGTAAGCGCTGGTGGGCGCGTGGCGAGGCACGGGGTGGCCCCCCATCGTAAGGGGGAACCTACCGCCGGATCCTGTGGGCCGTCTTGTCGGTATCGGTCAGGTATCGAGTCGGTATCGGCGTCGGCCGCTACCGGGTCAGGAACCCCGTAATGCCCTCGGCGATCCCGCGGGCCGCCTTTTCCCGCCATTGCGGATCGGTCAATTGCGCGGCGTCCTTCGGATCGCGCATATTGCCGCACTCCAGGAACACCTTGGGAATGCTGGAGAGGTTGAGGCCGCCGAGGTCGGACCGGACGACCAACCCGGTCCCGCCGCCCAGGTAATTGGCGGGCGCGCTCCCGGTGGCCGCCACGAAGCGGCCCGCCAGCCGTTCGCCGAGCTGCCGGGACGGGCCGACGATGGCGGAGGTGTCCGCCGCGCCCGCGGTGACCCGCGCGGGCAGGATCACGTGGAAGCCGCGGTTGCCGTCGCCCGCCCCGTCGGCGTGCACGGACACCGCGGCGTCGGCCTTCGCCTCGTTCCCGGCGCGGGCCCGCTCGTCGACGCACGGGCCGTACGGGCGGTCGCCGTCCTGGGTGAAGACGACCTTCGCGCCCTCCGCCTGGAGGAGGGTACGGGCGCGGCGCGCCACGTCGAGGGTGAAGGACGCCTCGGCGTAGCCGTCGTTGGTGGAGGTGCCGGTGGTGTCGCACTCCTTGCGGGCGTTGCCGACGTCCACCTGGCGGGCGATCTCGCGGGTGTGGTCGCGGTTGTGGGGGTTGTGGCCGGGGTCGAGGAGGACGACCTTGCCCTGGAGCCGGGCTCCGGCGCGGCCGCCGGGCCCGGCCTGGTCCCCCTTGCCGTCCCGGTCTCCGTCCGTTCCGTCGCCGCCGTCCGTTCTGTCCGCTCCGCCGTCGCCGGGGGTGCCGTCCTCGCCGTGTGCGCCGTCCGTGCCGGGCCGGCCGTCGGGGGAGGCCGGGCTCGCGGCGGGCAGGGCCTTGGGCGGCTTGTCGCCGCCGTGCCCGCTCGCGGACCGCCAGATCAGCCAGCCCGCCGCGCAGGCGGCCAGCAGTGCGGCCAGGACGACGACGAGGGTGCCGCCGAAACGGCGGCGCGGGGGGAATGTACTGCCGTTCGTCACATCGCGATCGTAGTGGCGGGGTCAGTGCCCTTCGCCGGTACGACGCAGTACGTGCAGCGATCCGTGCACCGACATTTCGGTGAAGGCGCCGGATTCCAGGGCGCGCCGGTAGACGCGGTACGGGGCCTGGCCGCCGTCCGCCGGGTCGGCGAAGACGTCGTGGATGACGAGCAGCCCGCCGGGCGCGACGTGCGGCGCCCAGCCCTCGTAGTCGGCGGTGGCGTGCTCGTCGGTGTGGCCGCCGTCGATGAAGACCAGGCCGGCGGGGGTGTTCCAGAGCGCGGCGACCTGCGGGGAGCGGCCCACCAGGGCGACGACGTGGTCCTCCAGCCCGGCCGCGTACAGCGTGCGGCGGAAGGCGGGCAGGGTGTCCATCAGGCCCACCTCGGGGTCGACCACGGTCGGGTCGTGGTACTCCCAGCCGGGCTGCTGCTCCTCGCTGCCGCGGTGGTGGTCGACGGTGACGGCCGTCACGCCCGCCGCGCGCGCGGCGTCGGCGAGCAGAATCGTGGAGCGCCCGCAATAGGTGCCGACCTCGACGAGCGGCATCCCCAGTGCCGCGGCCTCACCGGCGGCTTCGTAAAGGGCCAGTCCTTCGTCGACCGGCATGAACCCTTTTGCCGCCTCGAATGCGGCGAGTATCTCCGGCTTGGGGGTGTTCGCGGCGGCCATGGGGATTCCTCCTCGGTCGTACGGTCACCGGAGTACGGCGGTGACTCATAACGACGGATCGTACGTGCCGGTAATGCGCGGGACGGTCGGGTGGGCGGGCGTTCGGTGGCGCGCCGGGGAAGACGGGTGGCGGGGTGGCGGGACGGTGGGGAATGGGGCGGTGAATTCCGGAGTACGGGAATGCGGAGGTGTTGCAGGCCGCGGGGAATCCGGTGGTGCGGGAGTTCGGCGGCCGGGTGGTGCCGGGTGCCGTGCGGCCGCTGGTGCCGTGCGGCGGTGGCGCTGCCCGGACGGCGGCGCCGTACGGCCGGCCGTACGGCCCGAGGCAGGGCCGACCGGCCCACCCGGGACGGGCCCTTCCCGTGCCCGATCTGACCTACCGTCAGTTTGCAACGTGTTCTAGTCTGCCCGGCATGGGCATCGGAATCACACCGGAGCAAGGGGAGCTGGCCGAGGCGGTACGGGGCTGGGCGGCCCGGGCCGTGCCTCCGGAGGAGGTGCGCAAGCTGCTCGACGCCGGGCCCGGCCGGCGCGGGCGCCCCGCGTACTGGGACGGGCTCGCCGAGATGGGCCTGCTCGGGCCGCACCTGCCGGCGGAGTGCGGCGGTGGCGGCGGCGAACTGCTCGACCTCGCCGTCGTGTTGGAGGAGGCCGGCCGTGCCACGCTGCCCGGCCCGTACCTGCCCAGCGTGCTCACCTCCGAGCTGCTGCTGCGCGGCGGCGCCCCCGACCTGGCGCGCGCACTGGCCACCGGTGAACGCATCGGTGCCGTCGCACTCGGCGCGGGCACGCTCCGCGCGGCCGGGACGGCGGGCGGGTATGTGCTGGACGGCACCGCCCCGCCCGTCCTCGGCGGCGGCGACGCCGACCTGATCGTCCTGGCGGCGGAACCGGCGGAACCGGCGGAACCGGCGGCATCGGCGGAAGCGTCGGCACCGGCCGGTCCCCCGGACGCGGTCGCCCCGCCGCCCCGCACCCTCTGGCTCGCCGTCGACGCCGACACGCTCTCCGTACAGGTGCCGTCCGCCGCCGACCCGACCCGCCCCGCCGCGCGCGTGTCGGCCGAGGGCGTCACGGTCCCGGCCGCCCGGGTGCTGGACATCGACTCCGCCCTCGTACGGGACCTGGCCGCGACGCTGTTCGCGGCCGAGGCGTGCGGTACGGCGGACCGGGCCCTGCACACCGCCGCCGAGCACGCCCGCGTACGCGAGCAGTTCGGGCGGCCGATCGGCCAGTTCCAGGCGGTCAAGCACCTCTGCGCGGACATGCTCGTACGCGTCGAGCAGGCCCGCGCCCTGGCGTGGGACGCGGCGCGCGCGGCGGACGAGGCCCTGCCGGTCCGTGGCATGGTCGCCGCGCTGGCCGCCGCCACCGCCCTGGACGCCGCCTTCTCCTGCGCCAAGGACTGCATCCAGATCCTCGGCGGCATCGGCTTCACCTGGGAGCACGACGCGCACCTGTACCTGCGGCGGGCGACCGTGGCCCGCCAACTGCTGGGCGCCGGCGCGGAGCACCGGCTGCGGGCGGCCGGGTACGGCGCCGGAGGCGCCCGGCGCGAGCTGCGCACGGACCTGCCGGCGGAGCGGTCGCGGGAGGCGGCCCGGTACCGCGAGCAGGCCCGTGCGGTGATCGCGAAGGTGCACGGCCTGGACCCCGGAGCCGTACGGCGCGAGCTGGCGCCCACCGGGTACGCGGCGCCGCATCTGCCCGCCCCGTACGGTCTGGGCGCCGGCCCTGTACAGCAACTGGCCGTCCAGCGGGAACTGCGGGACGCGGGGGTCCGGGTCAGCGACCTGGGGATCGCCACCTGGGTGGTGCCCTCCCTGATCACCTACGGGACGCCGGAGCAGAAGGAGCGCCACCTGCTGCCGACGCTCCGCGGCGACCGGCTGTGGTGCCAGCTCTTCTCCGAGCCGGAGGCCGGGTCCGACCTGGCGGCCCTGCGGACCCGGGCCGAGCGGGTGGACGGGGGCTGGCGGGTCAACGGCCAGAAGGTGTGGACGTCGGCGGCCCAGTGGGCGGGGTACGGCATCCTGCTCGCCCGGACGTCCCCGGAGGCGCCGAAGCACCAGGGCCTGACCTTCTTCCTGGTCGACATGTCGGCACCCGGCATCGAGGTGCGGCCGCTGCGGGAGATCACCGGTGACGCGCTCTTCAGCGAGGTGTACTTCGACGACGTCCTGCTGCCGGCCGACGCGGTGGTGGGCGAGGTGGACGACGGCTGGAAGGTGGCCCGGCACACCCTCGGCAACGAGCGCGTCCACATGGCCGACCAGGTGACCTTCGGCACCGGCCTGGAGGCGCTGATCGAGCGGACCGCAGGGCTGGACGGCGCGGTCCGCGAGCGGGTGGGCGCGCTGGCCGCCGAGGCGCACGCGCTGGCCTGCATCGGGCTGCGCACCACCCTCCAGCAGGTGGCGGGCCGGGAACCGGGCGCCGGTGCCAGCATCCGCAAGCTGGTGCAGACCGCGCACCAGCAGAAGGTCGCCGAGCTGGCCCTCGAACTCCTCGGCCCGGAGGGCGCGACGGGCGAGGGCGAAGCGGAACGCGCCCTGCACGGCTTCCTGATGTCGCGCTGCCTGACGATCGCGGGCGGTACGACGCAGGTGCAGCTCAACGTCGTCGCGGAGCGGCTGCTCGGCCTGCCCAGGGACCCGGAGCCGCGCCCGCTGATCTGAGCCCGGGTGCCCGGACACCAGGGCCCCGGGGACGCTCCGAGGAGGAGGACGGACATGGCCGGCAAGGCGTACATCATCGGCGTGGGGATGACGAGGTTCGAGAAGCCGGAAACCCGCGACCGGCAGTACTGGGGCATGGCCGGGGAAGCGTGCGGCACGGCCCTCGCCGACGCGGGAATTCCGTACAGCGCCGTGGAACAGGCATCGGTCGGCTACTGCTACCAGGCGTCCACGGCCGGCCAGCGCGCCGTCTACGAACTGGGCCTGACCGGCATCCCCGTCTACAACGTCAACAACAACTGCGCGACCGGCGCCACCGCGCTGATGATGGCCCGGCAGTTCGTGGCCTCCGGCCTCAACGACTGCGTACTGGCCCTCGGCTTCGAGAAGATGAAACGCGGCGCGCTCGGCGGCGGCGCGGACAGCGGTGACTTCGCGGCCTCCCCGGTGGCCCGCCACTACGGCGTGATGGCCGCGGCCCACGGCTTCGGGACGACCCCGCCCACCGCCCAGATCTTCGGCAACGCCGCACGCGAGCACATGGACCGGTACGGCACCACCGAACGGCAGCTCGCCGCGGTCGGCGCCAAGAACCACCGGCACTCGGCGGACAACCCGAACGCCCAGTTCCAGGACGTGTACACGATCGAGGAGATCCTCGCCGCCCGGACCGTCCACCGGCCGCTGACCAAGCTCCAGTGCTCACCGACCTCGGACGGCTCGGCCGCCGTCGTCGTCGCCTCCGAACGGTTCGTCCGCGAACACGGCCTGGCCGGCCGGGCGGTGGAGATCGCCGGGCAGGCCATGACGACGGACACGCGGGACAGCTTCGCCTCCGGGTCCTGCATCGACGTCGTCGGCCGCCCGATGTCCCGGGCGGCCGCCCGGCAGGCGTACGAGGCGAGCGGCCTCGGCATCGAGGACGTGGACGTGATCGAGCTGCACGACTGCTTCTCGGTCAACGAACTGCTGACGTACGAGGCGCTCGGCATGTGCGCCGACGGCGGGTCCGGCAAGCTGGCCGAGGACGGTGCCACGGCCCACGGCGGCCGGTGGGTGGTCAACCCGTCCGGCGGCCTCATCTCCAAGGGCCACCCGCTCGGCGCAACCGGCCTGGCCCAGGCCGCCGAGCTGGTGTGGCAGCTACGCGGAACGGCGGGCGCCCGTCAGGTGCCCGGCGCGCGCGTCGGCCTCGCGCACAACATCGGGCTGGGCGGCGCGGCGGTGGTCACGTTGCTGCGGAAGGGGTGAGGGCCCGGCCGGCCGTGGCGGGGGCGGCCGGGGCCGCCGGGGCGCCGACGCCCGCGTACCGCCGCGCCCGGCCCGGGGCCTCCGGTCCGGCCCCGCGACCTTCGGCCCGGACCAGGTGACCTTCGCCCCGGCCCTGCGTCCTTCGTCCTGGTCCCGCCGACCGGCCACTTCCGGTCCGATAATCCGATGCCACTGACGCGTGTCAGGTGCAACTATGGAGACCATGCCCCCGACAGCCACCCCCGCCACGCTGCCCGGAAACGCCCGCCGCACCCCGCCCGTCTGGCTGGTGACGCTGCTGGTCTGTGCCGGGCAGTTCCTCGTCGTCCTCGATGTCTCGGTCGTCAATGTCGCGCTGCCGAGCATGCGCGCCGGCCTCGGGCTCAGCGAGCTGGGACTGCAATGGGTGGTCAACGCCTACGTGATCACCTTCGCCGGGTTCATGCTGCTCGGCGGCCGGGTGGCCGACCTCTTCGGGCGCAAGCGGATATTCGTCGTGGGGCTCACCCTCTTCACCGTCGCCAGCCTGGCGGGCGGCCTGGCGCAGGAGCCGTGGCAGCTGATCGCGGCCCGTGCGGTCCAGGGCGTCGGCGCCGCGGTGCTCTCCCCGGCCACGCTCACCATCCTGACCACCGCGTTCCCCGCGGGCCCGGCCCGGACCCGGGCCATCGCCACCTGGACCGCGGTCGGCGCGGGCGGCGGCGCCGTCGGCGGCCTGGTCGGCGGTGTGCTGACGGAGTACCTCACCTGGCGCTGGGTGCTGCTGATCAACGTGCCGGTCGGCGCGCTCGTGCTGGCCGGGGCGCTGCTCTGGCTCACCGAGAGCCGGCGCGGCGAGGGACGGCGGCTCGACGTCCCGGGCGCCCTGCTGGTGACGGCGGGCCTGGCCCTGGTGGCGTACGGCATCGTGCAGACCGAGTCGGACGGCTGGACCTCCGCGAGCGCGCTGCTGCCGCTCGCCGCCGGTCTGCTGGTACTCCTCGCCTTCGTGGCCGTCGAAGCCCGTACGAAGGCGCCGCTGATGCCGCTCACGCTCTTCCGGCTGCGCTCGGTGTACGCGGCGAACGGCGCCATGGTGCTGGCCGGCGCCGCGATGTTCTCCATGTGGTACTTCCTCTCCCTCTACGTGCAGAACGTCCTCGGCTACACGCCCCTCGAAGCCGGCCTCTCCTTCATCCCGCACTCGCTGAGCATCGTGCTGGGCTCCAAGATCGCGCCGCGTCTGATGAACCGGGCGGGCGCCAAGACGCTGGCCGTCGCGGGCGCGCTGATCTCCGCCGCGGGCATGTTCTGGCAGGGGCAGATGGACGCCGACGGCACCTACCTCGGCACACTGCTCGGCCCCGGCGTCCTGATGGCCTTCGGCGCGGGCCTGACCGCCACCCCGATCGCCTCCATCGCCACCTCCGGCGCCGCGGTCTCCGACCAGGGCCTGGTCTCCGGCCTGATCAACACCTCGCGGCAGATGGGCGGCGCGCTCGGCCTGTCGATCCTGTCCACGGTCGCCGCCACCCGCATCGCGGCGGGCCACGGCGGCCGGGCCGCGATGGCCGGCGGATACGGCCTCGCCTTCCAGGTCGGCACGGTCATCCTGCTGGCGAGCGTGCTCCTGATGGTCCTCGCCCTGCCCCGTCGACCCGAGGACGCCCACCATGACTGAGCCCGCACCCGCACCCGCGCCCGTCCCCGAGTTCCCCGCCACCGGCCGTCGCGTCCTGGTCAGCGGCGCCTCGCGCGGCCTCGGCCGGGCCGTCGCCCACGCCTTCGCCGAGAACGGCGACCGGGTCGCGGTGCACTACGGATCGCGGCGCGCGGACGCCGAGCGGACCCTCGCGGAGCTGCCCGGCAGCGGCCATGTGCTGCTCGGCGCCGACCTGACCGACCCGTCCGGTGCCGCCGCGCTGACCGGGGCGGCCGTCGAGGCGCTCGGCGGCCTCGACGTCCTGGTCAACAACGCCGCCGTCAACACCCCGCACCCGCCCGCCAGTACCCCGTACGACGCGTGGGCCGCCGCCTGGCGGCAGCACGTCACCGTCAACCTGCTCGGCACGGCCCACCTCAGCCACGGCGCGGCCCAGGCGATGATCGCGCAGGGCACCGGCGGCCGGATCGTCAACGTCGGCTCCCGCGGGGCCTTCCGCGGTGAGCCCGACCACCCCGCCTACGGCGCCACCAAGGCCGCCGTGCACGCCCTCGGCCAGTCGCTGGCCGTCGCCCTCGCCCCGTACGGCATCGCGGTGGCCTCCGTCGCCCCCGGCTTCATCGACACGGAGCGGGTCGCCCACCGCCTGACCGGCGCCGAGGGCGCGGCGATCCGCACCCAGAGCCCGTTCGGCCGCGTCGCCGTCCCGGAGGAGGTCGCGGCCGCCGTACGGTGGCTGGCGTCCCCGGAGGCGCAGTGGAGCTCGGGCGCGGTGCTGGACCTGAACGGGGCGTCGTACCTGCGGACGTGACCGGCCGCACCCGGGTACGTGCCCGCGCGTACCCGCGAAGGTGCCCGCCCGCCCCGGGCCCCGGCCGCCGGACGTCCCTTCCCCCGCCGGAAGCCTTCCCTCCGCCCGGGGGCGGTGGCACCGTCCGCGGCATGGCGAACATCCCCGCGGATCTTTCGTACACCAAGGACCACGAGTGGGTCCGGGTCAGAGGCGATCAGGTCACCGTCGGCATCACCGACCACGCGCAGCGGCAGTTGGGCGACATCGTCTATGCCGAACTGCCCAAGCAGGGCGAGCGGTTCGAGGCGGGTGACGCGTTCGGCTCGCTGGAGTCGGTCAAGGCCGTCACCGAGGTCTACGTACCGCTGACCGGCACGGTCCTCGTGGTCAACGACACCGTCAACGACGCCCCTGAGCAGATCAACGACGAGCCGTACGGCGGGGGCTGGCTGGCCGTCCTGCGCCTGTCCCGGCCCGCCGAACTCGACGGCCTGCTGGACGCCAAGGGGTACGAGAGCTACCTCCAGGAGGGCACGGGGAGCTGACGGCCCGGCGCGGCGCTACAGCCAGCCGTTCTGGCGGGCGGTGCGCGCCGCCTCCATACGGTTGCGCGTACCGGTCTTGCCGATGGCACCGGAGAGGTAGTTGCGCACCGTCGCCTGCGACAGGTGCAGCTTTCCCGCGATGTCGGCGACGGTCGCCCCGTCCACGGACGCGGTCAGCACGTCGCGCTCACGCGGGGTCAGCGGATTGGGCCCCGCGCTGAGCGCGGCGGCGGCCAGCCCCGGATCGATGACCCGCTCCCCGGCCAGCACCCGCCGGATCGCCGCCGCCAGCTCCTCCACCGGCCCGTCCTTGACGAGGAAACCGGAGGCGCCCGCCTCCATCGCCCGCCGCAGGTACCCGGGCCGGCCGAACGTCGTCACGATCAGCACCTTGCAGGACGGCAGCGCCTCCCGCAGCTCCGCCGCCGCGTCCAGCCCGCTGCGGCCCGGCAGCTCGATGTCCAGCAGCGCGATGTCCGGCCGCGCCTCCAGGGCCGTCCGCACGATCTCGTCCCCGGCCGACACCTGGGCGACGACCTCCATGTCGTCCTCCAGACCGAGCAGCAGCGCGAGCGCGCCCCGCATCATTCCCTGATCCTCGGCCAGCAGGACTCTTACGCAGCTCATGGCACCAGGGTAGAGCGCCGCGACACCATCCGAACGGGTGGTGTGGTGGTCAGGAGGCGAGGTAGCGATAGGGGGAATGCAGTGCGCACCCCGGGAGGAACCTTGAAACGTCTGCGCGCCGCGGTCGGCATCTCGTGCGCCGCTGTGGTCCTGTGCCTGACGTGTCCGACGAGCGCCCAGGCGGCTACCGGCACGCTCACGGTCAACGGCAACGAGAAATTCGTCAATCCGCACGACGGCTCGTGCTTCTCCTGGCCCAAGGCCGGCCTGGACCTCAAGAACCAGACGAATCGCGAAGTGGTCGTGTACCGCGGGACGAACTGCACCGGCACCGTCGGGCAGGTCGTCCCGCCGGGGAAGTCGGCGAAAGCGCCCCGGGGGATCAGTGTGAAGATCCAGCGCTGACCACGCTGCCGCGGTCCCGGTGAGAGCACCTGCGGCCGGCGCCGAGGGCACCCGCGAGAACAGCGCGGGCCCCGGCGCCGGCCGGTACGGGACCGGGACGTCAGACGGGTGTCACGACGTCTTTTCGGGCCACCGAGAGGATGAGTTCCCGCAGCCGCTCGACGTACAGCCGCAGGCTGCCGTACGCGGCGTCGGTGTCCGGGTAGCGGCCGGCGAACTGCAGGCCCTCGTGGAGCCTGGTGATCCACGCGCACACCTGGTCGCCGTACGAGACCCGGATCAGCCCGTACGCCTTGAGGTGCTGCCACTGTTCGGAGCCGGGGACGCCGCGCGCGTCGACGAACGAGACGATCGAGTACAGGTCGGGGGACGTGGGCCGGAAGTCCGAGCCCAGCAGCCGGAGCACCCGGGCGAGGGGGACCCGGGACAGCGACCGGTTCTCGCGTAAGGCGGCACGGACCATCTGCATGGCGGTCTCGAAGTCCGGCGCCTGCCCCACGGGCACCTCGATCGGCGCGCCGCCCACGTACCAGCCCACGGAGTCCGACCACTGGGACTTCGCCCGGGTGTGGAAGGGCACGACGGTGCGGTACACCGGGTGGCCGCCGACGTCGCGGACGATGAGGCCGGTGGCCGCGAGGACGCCGATGAAGCTTCCGCCGTACGGGCGGCAGTACGCCTCGAAGGCGGCCGCCGCCGCGTCGTCCACCAGCATCTCGTGCAGGAACTTCTGCGTGGGCAGCGGGCCGCCGGGGTCGAGGCCGAGGTCCAGCGGGAAGTTCGGCAGTTTCCCGTCGCACTGGGCGATGAACTTCCGCCAGCGGGCGACGATCTCGTGGGTGTCGTCGACCTGGTCGGCGGTGCTGCGTTCGGTCGCACAGAAGTCGACGTAGCTGGCGACGGGCGCCGTGTCGACGGTGCGGCGGTCGAGACCGGCCGCGTAGAGCTCATGGATCTCGGCGGTGATCCGCTGGATGGAGTACGCGTCGACGTTGCTGTGGTCGAACGCCATGTAGACACTCGTACAGTCGTCCCGGACGACCGCGGTGAAGATGAAGTTCGGCCAGCGGAGCGCGTCCGCCGCGGTGTCGAATCGATCCTGCAGATGCTGGGTCAGCGCCGCCGCGTCGGTGAAGTCGCCGACCTCCGTACGGTGCAGCACGACGTCGTCGGCGTCGAGCGTGAACCGCTGCATCTCGTCTCCGGCCCAGCGGAAACCGCTGCGCAGCGTCTCGTGCCGGAGGGTCCAGGTCCGCAGTGCTTCCTGCAGGACGTCGAGGTCGGCTCTCCGCGGTATGTCGAAGGCCGTGCCGAGCCAGGTGGGGACGAACAGCCCGTCCTCGCGTACCGATCGTGCCGTGCGCACGTGGGACTCCTGGATGTACGCGGGCGGACGCGCGTCGTTCGGCAAGCTCATGGCGGCCTCGACGACCGCCGGGTGCAGCGTCCACTCCACGAGGCGTCCGGGCCGGACCTCGCAACGCTGGATGTCGGTCATGCGCACAGGGGTTCTCCGTTCGTAGTCGCGGGAACTCAGCTACAGGTTGTCCCGGACGGGGCGGGAGTTATCCCATGAGAGCGAAGTTGCACCGTGGGGCGGAACTGTGCGGTAAGGAACACGCTAGCGCCCCAGGGGCTCCTCACCGCCCAACGGCACCTCCGCCACCAGCCGGAATCCCCGGCGGCCGTCCGGCCCGGCGTCCAGCGTGCCGCCGGCGGTCGCGAGGCGTTCGGTGAGGCCCTTGAGGCCGGTGCCGCCGGTGGCGGGAGGTGTGGCGGACGGGGTGGGGCCGTGGCCGTCGTCGGTGACGGTGAGGCGGGCCCGGTCGCCGGCGGCGTCGGTACGGACCTCGATCTCGCAGCGGGTCGCGCCGCTGTGCCGCACGGTGTTGGTGACGCCTTCGCGGACGACCCAGCCGAGCAGCGCGCTCGCCTGCGGGGGCAGCGGCGGGCCCGACTCGCGTACGACGGGTTCGATGCCGGCGCCCTCCAGGGCGGACCGGGCGCGGTCCAACTCGGTGCGCAGACTGCCCTCGCGGAAACCGGTGACCGCTTCGCGGATCTCGGTGAGCGCCTGGCGGCCCACCGCCTCGATGTCGGCGGTCTGGGCCAGGGCCGCGTCGAGGTCGCGCGGCGCCAGCCGCCGGACCGCCTCCGCCTTGACCACGATCACCGACAGGGTGTGGCCGAGCAGGTCGTGCAGGTCCCGGGAGAAGCGCAGGCGCTCCTTCTCCACGGCCGTGCGGGCCAGCTCCTGGCGGGTCGCGTCGAGCTGCTTGACGGTGTCGAAGAGGCTCAGGACGGTGGCGGTGACCATGCCGGAGATGAAGGTGCCGTAACCGATGGCGGCGGCCTGCCAGTGGTCGCCGACGAGCCGGCCCGCGATGGTGCCCGCGGAACCGCTGAGGACGAACAGCAGGATGAAGTGGGGCCTGCCGCGGATCGCCCGGACCGCGCCGGAGGCCAGGGACAGGAGCGGGAAGAAGAGCAGCCAGGCGTGGCCGAAGGCGATGGAGATGGTGTAGGTGACGGCGGCCAGGGCGGCGAGCCCGTACACCGGGACGCGGGAGTCGCGGTAGCGGGGGTTGAAGGCCGCGAAGACGACGAAGATGTACAGGGAGTTGAAGGCGAGCAGGCCGAAGCCCGCCAGCCAGGTGTTCTGGGACTTGCCGCTGATGATGTTCGACAGGGCGCCGATGCCCATCAGCAGCCACGGCAGCAAGGTGAAGGCGCGCGGGCCCCTGCCCTTGGCGGAGTCGCCCCCGTCGGCTTCCTGGGCCCCGGCGCCCTGGTGCGGTTCGATGGGCACATCGAGCAGGCCGGACCAGCCCGGCGCGGCCGGCTTGCGCGTACGGCGCCGGCCGAGCCGGCCCCGCCCGCCGCACGCGCTCTGCGCCTCCTGGCCACCCTGGCCGTCCCGCCCCTCCTGGCCGCCCCGCCCGTCCTGGCCGTCCGCTTCGGTCTGCCGGTTCCTGCGCACGTTCCGTACTGCCTCTTCCCTTTTCCGCGCCGCTGTCCGCGCTCTGCCCGCGACGCTACCGACGCCGTCCGCGGCCTCGGCAGGGGTGAATGTACGCGGTCGGCACCGACAAATGTCACAGAGCCGGGCGGGTGGGGGCGTCGCGCTCACCTGACGGGGCGTCAGGGGTTCCGGGCGTCCGCCGGATCGGCTATACATGAGAGCCGTCGGATAGAACGCGTTCTAGAACGGCGGGCCGGGCACCGTGGCCGGCCCCGTACCGCCCGGACCGCCGACGCGACGGCCGACCGCAGGCGACCCCGGCACGGCCGACGGTGCGGACGGCCGGGCCGGGGTCTTCCCACCGTGGTGAAGGAGCAGCCGCCCCATGCCCATCGACGCCGCCAAGGCCACCTCCGCCGAGCCGCGGACCACCGAACTCACCTGGGAGCCGAAGGACGTCCTGCTCTACCACCTCGGCATCGGCGCCGGCGTGCCCGCCACCGACCCCGGCGAGCTGCGCTACACCCTGGAGAGCAAACTCCACGTACTGCCCAGCTTCGCCACGGTGGCGGGCGGTGGCATGGCACTGGCCGGCGGCCTGTCCGCGCCCGGCATCGACGTGGACCTGGCGGCCGTCCTGCACGGCGGCCAGACCGTGACCGTGCACCGGCCCCTGCCCGTACGGGGCCGGGCCGTCCAGACGTCCACCGTGCCCGCCGTGTACGACAAGGGGAAGGCCGCGGTGATCGTGCTGCGCTCCGAGACGGCCGACGACGACGGGCCGCTGTGGACGTGCGACACACAGATCTTCGTCAAGGGGGAGGGCGGCTTCGGCGGGGAGCGGGGGCCGTCCAGCCGGCGGGAGCTTCCCGAGCGCGCGCCGGACCGAACCGTCGAACGGACCGTACGGGAGGACCAGGCCCTCCTCTACCGCCTGTCCGGCGACTGGAACCCCCTGCACGCCGACCCGGAGTTCGCCGCGCTGGCCGGCTTCGACCGGCCCATCCTGCACGGGCTGTGCACCTATGGCATCACGCTGAAGGCGGTGGTGGACGAGGTGCTGGGCGGTGACGTGGCGCGCGTCACCGCGTACACGACCCGGTTCGCCGGGGTGGTCTTCCCCGGCGAGACGCTGCGCGTCCGCATGTGGCGGGAGCCGGGGCGGGTCCTGGTGTCGGTCACGGCGGCCGACCGGGAGGACGCGCCGGTCCTGGCGGACACCGCTGTCGAGACCGGCCCGCCGGGTGTGTAAGGACATGCCTGGCCGTACCTGACCACCCCACTCTGGCCGCCCCGCGAAGGGAGCGCACATGCGCGCAGCGATTCAGCACCAGACAGGGCAGGACAAGCTGGAAGTCGTCGACGACATCGAGGCGGTCGGGTTCGGCCCGGGGAAGGTCCGTATCCGCGTCCGGGCGACCGGGCTGTGCCACTCCGACCTGTCCGCGATGAGCGGGGTACTGCCGCAGCCCGCCCCGTTCGTCCCCGGACACGAGGGCGCGGGTGAGGTCCTGGAGGTGGGCGACGGCGTCGAGGGCCTGTCGGCGGGCGACCGGGTGCTGATGTGCTGGCTGCCCGCCTGCGGTACGTGTCCGTCCTGCAAGCGCGGCCAGACCCACCTGTGCCTGGCCGGGTTCATGAACGCCGGCACCCCCAACTTCCGCCGCCCCGGCGCCGACCCGTCCGACGTCTTCGGCTTCGCGGGCACCGGCACCTTCGCGGAGGAGGTGGTGGTCGCCGGCAACTGCGCCGTACCGATCCCGGACGACGTGCCGTACGAGATCGCGGCGCTGATCGGGTGCGGGGTGACGACCGGGCTGGGCGCCGCGCTGAACACCGCGCGGGTGGAACCCGGCTCGTCGGTCGCCGTCATCGGCTGCGGCGGCGTGGGGATCTCCGCCGTCCAGGGCGCGCGGGTGTGCGGGGCGGCGTCGATCGTCGCGGTGGACCCGGTGGAGACGCGGCGCGAGGCGGCGCTGCGCTTCGGTGCCACGGAAGCGGTCGCCCCGGAGGCGCTGGCCGACGCCGCACAGAGGATCACCGCCGGTGAAGGCTTCGACTACGTCTTCGAGGTCGTCGGCAAGTCCGCCACGGCGCGCACCGCCTACGAGGCGACGCGGCGCGGCGGCACCCTCTGCGTCGTCGGTGCCGGGGCGATGGACGACCACTTCCAGGTCAACATGTTCGAGCTGTTCTTCGACGAGAAGCGCATTCTGCCGTCGCTGTACGGGGGCGGGGACGTGCTGCGCTCCTACGAGCGGGCCATCGCCCTGTGGCGGGCGGGCCGCATCGACCTGGCGGGGCTGATCACCCACCGGGTGCGGCTCGCCGAGATCAACGAGGCACTGGAGCAGATGCGGACCGGCGCCGCGCTCCGTACGTGCATCGAGATGTGATCCGTCCCGGCGCGGGTGGCGCCCCGACGAACGAGAGGAAGCCGAGAACGTGACTGCTCCCACCGAACGGCCGCTCGACGGTCTGACCGCGATCGTCACCGGCGCCGGCCGCGGCCTGGGCCGGGCGGAGGCGCTGGAACTGGCCCGGCTCGGCGCGGCCGTCGTCGTCAACGACTACGGGCAGCCCGGCCGCGACGGCTCCGGCGCCGCGTCGGCGGGCCCGGCCGAGGAGACCGCCGCCGAGATCCGCGCGGCGGGCGGCGATGCCGTCGCGCACGCCGGTGACGTCGCCGACCACGAGACGGCCCGCGACCTGGTCCGGCAGGCCGTGGACCGCTGGGGCAAGCTGGACGTCCTGGTCAACAACGCGGGCATCCTGCGCGACCGGATGGTGTTCTCCATGACGGAGGACGAGTGGGACTCGGTGATCCGCGTCCACCTCAAGGGCCACTTCAACACCACGCACTTCGCCGCCGCGCACTGGCGTGAACGGTCCAAGGCCGCCGGTGAAGCCGTGTACGGGCGGATCGTCAACACCTCGTCCGAGGCGTTCCTCGCGGGCTCGGCGGGGCAGCCCAACTACGCGGCGGCCAAGGGGGGCGTCGTCGGCCTCACCACCTCCTCGGCCCTCGCCCTGGCCAAGTACGGCGTCACCGTCAACGCCATCTGCCCGCGCGCCCGTACCCGGATGACCGAGGACGTCTTCGCCGGGTTCGAGGAGCCGGGCGGCGGAGCGCTCGACGCGCTGTCCCCGGAACACGTCGCGCCCCTCGTCGGCTACCTGGCCTCGCCCGCCGCGGCGCGGGTCAACGGACAGTTGCTGGTGGTGCACGGCGGCATGGTCGCGGTGGTCGAACGGCCCAGGGTGGCGGCGCAGTTCGACACCGCGAAGGAGGCGTTCACGTATGCGGAGCTGGACGGCGTACTGACGCCGTACTACGCGGATCGCCCGCCGAACGAGACGTTCGCGGCGACGGAGGTGCTCGGCCTCAAGCGGAGGTGAGCCCTCCGGTCCCTGCGCGCACCCGACGGCCGTGCCCGCCGTACCCCTGACCGGGCGGTACGGAGGTCACGGCCGTCGGGTGGCACACGGGTCCGGGGCGGGCCCCGGAGGCTCGGACGCGGGGTCTCAGGCGTCCTGCGGCTGCCTGTCCCGGCGGTGCCTGCCGTTCGGGGACGCGTCGGTGTCCTCCGAGGCGGCCGGGCCACGGTGCCGGCCGGCGCCTGCCGCCGCGGCGGCCCGGTCGGCGTCCTGCAGGCGCGCCTGGGTCGTATCGGTTCGGGCTTCGGACATGCGGGAAGTCACTCCGTCAGATCGCTTACGGCGGTACGCGTCGGACCTCTCCCAGTCACCACTGGGAAGTGCCGCGGCGAGATGCCGTCGGCGGCCGGTCGACCGTCGATACTAACGAAGCGAACGATCTTGCTCTACCGGGCTTCCCGGGCCGCCAGCGGCGCCTGTTGCAGCGGCACCGGTCTGCACGGAGAGGGATGCGCGGAGGCGCCGAACGGTTCCTGCGTCCCGGGTTCCGTTTGTGAGGATGATGTGGAGGGAGCGGGTGGCGGCTGCGTACGGACGTGCAGCTCCACGGGAGTTGAGGGGATACGTACCCATCGTGCGGCTCTGACCGGAAAACCGGCGGGCGTCAGGTCACCGGAGGGAGCACCGCAGGGACCACCGGAGGAACGGGGCGCGCCGGGCGGCTCCGCGCGACGCCCGGCGTCGGCGGACAGCACGAGGGGCGCGGCATCCCGGGTCTGCGCCCCGGTGGCCCGGGCCGGCAGCCGGGCCACTCCGCACGGCACCGCCGGTGTCTCGAACGGCAGCCGCAGTTCGCCGTCCGGCGTCCACAGCCCGGTGCCCGCCAGCCATCCGCCCGGCGGCGGCAACTGGCGCAGACGGCGCTCCGCCGGCCGCCAGACGCCCAGCCAGGTCCCGGCGGCCGCGTCCACCCGGAACGCCACCGCGCTGCTCTCCGGCGCCAGTGCCTGCCCCGACTGCACGGCGAACGGCCGGAGCGCCGCGTCCGGCAGCCGCAGGCACTCCGGGAAGCGCACCGGCAGCGCGCTGCCCAGCACGCCCCAGCCCAGCCGGTCGTGCCCCGCCGCGTCCGACCGCAGGATCAGCAGCCCGCTGTCCGGGTCGGCCAGCAGCAGCCGGTCGTTGCTCTCCTCGGTGATCTGGAGCAGCGGACTGACCTCGCCGCCGCGCTCCAGGTCGACCGCCACCGTCTTGGTACGCCCCGCCAGCTCCTGGTCCAGGGCCAGCAGCCGGCCCGTACGGTCCAGCCAGACGCCGCCCGTGCAGCGGCCCTCGATCTCGGCGACGCAGGCGGGGACGGAGCGCGCCCGGCCGGGGACGGTGGACTGCCGGCCGTCGTGCACCAGCCACAGCGCGGTGGAGTGCTCGCCGGGCGCCAGCGCGTAAGCGCGCGAGCCGCACGGCGCGGCGGGCAGCAGCGTCAGCTCCGCCGCCTCGACGGCGCCCAGCGGCAGCTCGCCGGTGCCCGGACCGGTCGGGTACAGCAGGCCGAGCGTGCAGCGGTCCGCGACCCGGCGCCGGATCAGCACCCGGCCGTCCGTGAGGGGCAGCAGCCCGGTGTCCGCCTCCTCGGGCTGGTGGCCGGGCAGGGGGACCGCGTACGGCTCGGGACCCGCCAGCGTCCAGCGCTCGGGGTACCAGCTCCCGGTGCTCTCGTGCCGCGCGAGCCGGGCGGCGTAGGAGCCGTCGGCGGCGATCGTCAGCGCCGCGCCGTGCTGCCGGGTGTCCGGCGCCGCGGCGTCCTCGGTGACACAGGCTGTCATCGAGTGCTCACCTCCAGTCAGTGCGGTCGAAGCTAGTTTTCGCACTCCCAAACGAGCAGAGAAGGTTGCGGCACTTCACGCGAAAGAGTGGCTGATGTCCGGTTCGCCTTGAGGTGTGGGGGGTGGTTGTGCTCTGTGCCGCAGGATGGGGCGCCGGCGGGAGTGGCCACGGCGCCGGACGGCCCCGGTCAACCCGGTGCTCGCCGTACGCCTCGGTGGCCACGGCGCTCCCGGCCCGCCGGACCGCTGCCCGAAGCGGCCCGGCATACCGGTACGGCTGGGAGGTAACCTTCCACCCGTGCCCGTACTGTCTGAAGTCCTTGCCGCGCTCGACGCCCTCTGGCCCCCCGAGCGGGCCGCCTCGTGGGACGCCGTCGGCACCGTCTGCGGTGATCCGGACGCCGAGGTGCGCCGGGTCCTGTTCGCCGTCGACCCCGTGCAGGAGATCGCCGACGAGGCGGTGCGGATCGGCGCCGACCTGCTCGTCACGCACCACCCGCTCTACCTGCGCGGTACGACCACGGTCGCGGCCGGCACCTTCAAGGGCCGCGTCGTGCACACCCTGATCAAGAACGATGTCGCGCTGCACGTCGCGCACACCAACGCCGACACCGCCGACCCCGGCGTCTCCGACGCCCTGGCCGGCGCGCTGGACCTGCGGATCCTGCGTCCGCTGGTGCCGGACGACACCGACCCCCACGGCCGCCGCGGCCTGGGCCGGATCTGCGAGCTGCCGCACCCGATGACGCTCGCGGAGTTCGGCCCGTACGCCGCCGCCCGGCTGCCCGCCACCGCGCAGGGCGTCCGGATCGCCGGTGACCCGGACCGTACGCTCCGCACGGTCGCCGTCTCCGGCGGCTCCGGTGACAGCCTCTTCGACGACGTACGGGCGGCGGGCGTGGACGCGTTCCTCACCGCCGACCTGCGCCACCACCCCGCCTCCGAGGCGACCCAGAAGAGCCCGCTGGCGCTGCTGGACGCCGCCCACTGGGCCACCGAGTGGCCCTGGTGCGAGCAGGCCGCCGCCCAGCTCGACGAGATTTCCGACCGGCACGGCTGGAACCTGCGCACCCATGTGTCGCGCACGGTCACCGACCCCTGGACCGCCCACGCGGCGTCCGACGCCCGCACGACCCCGACGAATACATCAGGAGCCCCCCGCTGAACGCCGCGCCCGCCGACCAGATCCGCCTCCTCGACGTCCAGGCCCTGGACGTGAGGCTCAGCCAGCTCGCGCACAAGCGCAGGAACCTTCCCGAGCTGGCCGAGATCCAGACCCTGGAGGGCGACCTCACCCAGCAGCGCGACCTGCTGGTCGCCGCGCAGACCGAGGAGAGCGACACCACCCGCGAGCAGACCAAGGCGGAGCAGGACGTGGACCAGGTGCGCCAGCGCGCCGCCCGCGACCAGCAGCGCCTGGACTCCGGCGCCATCACCTCGCCCAAGGACCTGGAGAACCTCCAGAAGGAGATCGCCTCCCTCGCCAAGCGCCAGGGTGACCTGGAGGACGTCGTCCTGGAGGTCATGGAGCGCCGCGAGTCCGCCCAGGAGCGCGTCGCCGAGCTGACCGGACGCGTGGAGTCCGTACAGGCCAAGGTCGACGACGCGGCCGGCCGCCGGGACGCCGCCTTCGCCGAGATCGACGCCGAGGCCGACACGGTCCGCAAGGAGCGTGAACTGACCGTCGCCGACATCCCGGCCGACCTGCTCAAGCTCTACGACCGGCTGCGCGAGAAGCAGGGCGGCCTCGGCGCCGCCCGCCTCTACCAGCGCCGCTGCGAGGGCTGCCGCCTGGAGCTGGACATCACCGAGCTGAACGACGTGCGCAGCGCGCCCGCCGACAAGGTCGTGCGCTGCGAGAACTGCAGCCGCATCCTGGTGCGCACGCCCGACTCGGGCCTGTAGGCCGTGGCCCGTACGTTCGTCGTCGAGGCCGACGGCGGGTCCCGGGGCAACCCGGGGCCCGCGGGCTACGGCGCGGTCGTCATCGACCCGGAGACCGGGCAGGCGCTCGCCGAGGCCGCCGAGTACATCGGCACGGCGACCAACAACGTCGCCGAGTACCGGGGGCTGCTGGCCGGTCTGCGCGCCGCGTACGCGCTGGACCCGGAGGCGGACGTCCGGGTGCGGATGGACTCCAAGCTCGTCGTCGAGCAGATGTCCGGGCGCTGGAAGATCAAGCACCCGGACATGCGGCCGCTGGCGGCGGAGGCGCGGAGCGTCTTCCCGCCCTCGCAGGTGACGTACGAGTGGATCCCGCGCGAGGAGAACAAGCACGCCGACCGGCTCGCCAACGAGGCCATGGACGCGGGCAAGGCCGGCCGGCAGTGGGAACCGCGGGACTCCCGGGCCGGACTGGACGCGGGCGGCCCGGCGCGCAGTGCCGCCGCCCGCGCGGCCGACGCGGCGGCGGACGCCGCGGAGACCGAGCCGGCCGACGGGCCGAGGACGCCGCCGGCCGGCTGGGCGCCCGCCGACCTGGGCGCGCCGACCACCCTCGTCCTGCTGCGGCACGGCGAGACCGCGCTGACCCCGCAGAAGCGGTTCTCCGGCAGCGGCGGCTCCGACCCGGAGCTGTCCGAGGCCGGCCACCGGCAGGCCGCGGCGGTCGCCGCCGCGCTCGCGGCCCGGGGCACCGTCCAGGCCGTCGTCAGCTCACCCCTCAAGCGCTGCCGGCAGACGGCCGAGACCGTCGCGGCCCGCCTCGGCCTGGACGTACGCGTCGACGAGGGCCTGCGCGAGACCGACTTCGGCGCCTGGGAGGGCCTGACCTTCGCCGAGGTCCAGGAGCGCCACCCCGAGGACCTGGCCGCCTGGCTCGGCTCCGCCAAGGCGGCACCGACCGGCGGCGAGTCCTTCGCCTCGGTCGCCCGCCGCGTCGCCCTCTCCCGCGACAAGCTGCTGGCCCGGTACGCGGGCCGCACTGTGCTGCTGGTCACGCACGTCACCCCGGTCAAGACGCTGGTACGGCTGGCCCTCGGCGCCCCGCCGGACTCCCTGTTCCGGATGGAGCTCTCCGCCGCGTCCCTGTCGGCGGTCGCGTACTACGCCGACGGGAACGCGTCGGTACGGCTGCTGAACGAGACGGCGCATCTGCGCTGAGGGGCAGGGCGTACGTACGCCCCGGGGGCGCCTGCCCGCCCGTGTGCCCGTGAGGTGCCGGCCCGCCGGCGGGCCCCCGGGGCGCCTCCCCGCCCGTGTGCCCTTGAGGCGTCTCCCCGCCCGTACGCCCCCGAAGGGCCGCGGGCGGGTTTTCCTTGTCACCGGCCGGTTTTTCCCCGAGCCGCTGCCGGCCTGCGGTCCCCTCTTTCCCAGCCCCGAATATCTGGCGTGATACCTGCGCTTTTCTCCGGCGCGGGGCCGGTTCAGGCTGCTGGCTTGATTGGTTCCTTGTAACTCGCACACCGGTTTCCTAGCGTCACTCGCACGTAAACGGCGCCATCGGCGCCTTTCCCTCGCCGCATGCGTGAATTCCGCATGCCTGTACGGAGGTTGGTATGCCCAGCGAGTACACCGGACCCGTCGAGATTTCCCCGTCCGTGGCGGAGGCCAACCGGGCGTCAGCGGAGCGCCTCCGGGAGCGCGGTTCGCGGGACTTCGAGGACGCGCAGCGGGGGTTGCTGGCGGTGCCGGACGTACCGGCGATCCACTCCCGGTCGGACAGCGGCAAGGAGGTGTGGAGCTTCGCCGCGTACGGCTTCCTCGCCGACGGTGGCGAGCAGGCGCCCCCGACGGTCGATCCGAGCCTGTGGCGCCAGGGCATGCTCACCGCGACGGCCGGCCTGTTCCAGGTCGTCTCCGACGCGCGGCGGAGCGTCCACCAGGTGCGCGGCTACGACCTGTCCAACATGACGATCATCGAGGGGGACAGCGGGATCATCGTCATCGACCCGCTGGCCTGCTACGAGACCGCGCAGGCGGCCCTGGCCCTGTACCGCGAGAGCACCGGGAACCGGAACCCGGTCCGCGCGCTGATCTACACCCACAGCCACGTCGACCACTTCGGCGGCGCCCGCGGCCTGTTCGCCGAGCGGAACGACGAGATCCCCGCCGGCCTCCCGGTCATCGCGCCCGACGGGTTCCTGGAGCACGCCGTCAGCGAGAACGTCTACGCGGGCCCGGCGATGCAGCGCCGCGCCGGGTACATGTACGCGGCGGACCTGGACAAGAGCCCGTACGCCCAGGTCGGTTCGGGCCTGGGGCTGACCGTCTCCACCGGCGAGGTCACCCTGCTGCCGCCGACCGACTACATCGGCAGCGCCCAGGCCGTCACCAGCGACGACTGGTCGCCCGCCGACGTCATTCCGTGGCGGGCGGGGCTGCACCGCCGGGTCATCGACGGCGTACGGCTGCTCTTCCAGCTCACGCCCGGCACCGAGGCGCCCGCGGAGATGAACATCTACCTCCCCGAACTGCGGACCCTGTGCATGGCCGAGAACGCCACCCACAACCTGCACAACATCCTCAGCCTGCGCGGCGCCCAGGTACGGGACGCGCACGCCTGGGCCACCTACCTCACCGAAGCGATCCAGACCTTCGGCGAGCACACCGAAGTGGAATTCGCCTCGCACCACTGGCCGCGCTGGGGCAAGGAAAGCATTCTTGAATTCCTCAGCAATCAGCGGGACATGTACGCGTACCTCAACGACCAGACGCTGCGGCTCATCAACCGCGGATACACGGGCATCGAGATCGCCGAGGAACTCCAGCACCTCCCGGCCGGTCTCGCCGAGCACTGGTACAACCAGGGCTACTACGGTTCGCTCAGCCACAACTTCAAGGCCGTGTACCAGCGGTACATGGGCTGGTTCGACGGAAATCCCGCCCACCTGTGGAACCTGCCGCCGACAGCGGCCGGTACGCGGTACGTGGCGGCGATGGGCGGCGCCGAGGCCGTCGTGCAGAAGGCGCAGGAGGCGTACGACGGGCACGAGGGTGACCAGGACGCGTACCGCTGGGTCGTGGAACTGCTCAACCACGTCATCTTCGCCGACCCCGCCACCGTCTCCGAGAAGGCGGTCCGGGACGCCAAGGCGCTCCAGATCAAAACCTTCGCACAGCTCGGCTACGGCGCGGAGAACGGACCGTGGCGCAACTTCTACCTGACCGGCGCCGAGGAACTGCGGTCCGGCCCGCCGCGGCCCACCGGCCAGGGCGCCCCCGACCTGGTCCGCAGCATGACCCTGGAGCAGGTCTTCGCGGCGATGGCCCGCAGCGTGGACGGGCCGAGGGCGGCGCAGGAGCAGCGCGCCGCGATCGTCCTCCAGTGGCAGTTCACCGACACCGGCCAGGAGTGCACCACCACACTGCGCAACGGCGTGCTGGTGTACGTGGACGGCAAGGACCTGTACGCGGGCAAGCCGCAGGCCACCATCACCCTGACCAGGTCGGCCTTCGACTCGCTCATCCTCGAAGGCCCGCTGTTCCAGCGGAACTTCGACGCGGCGGTCAAGGCGGGCGGTGTCCGCGTCGACGACCAGCCGGCGGCGGACACCGTCTTCGGCTACCTGACGGTACCGGACCCGTCGTTCCCGATCGTCACGCCGTAGCACCCGCCGGGCCGTAGCATCCGCCCGGCCGTAGCGCCCGCCCGGCTGCGGCGCTGCCTCAGCGCAGCGCCGCGGCCTCGCGGGCCAGTTGCTCCACCCGGCCCCAGTCCTTGGCGCGCAGCGCGTCCGTCGGCAGCATCCAGGTGCCGCCCACGCAGCCCACGTTCGGCAGCGCCAGGTACTCGGGCGCCGAAGCCAGGCCGATTCCGCCGGTCGGGCAGAAGCGGGCGCGGGGGAGCGGCGAGGCGAGCGACTTCAGGTACGCCGTGCCGCCCGCGGCCGCCGCCGGGAAGAACTTCATCTCGGTCACGCCCTCGTCGAGCAGCGTCACCACCTCCGACGCCGTCGAGACGCCCGGCAGGAACGGCAGGCCGCCGGCCTTCATCGCGGCCAGCAGGCGCGGCGACCACCCCGGGCTCACCAGGAAGCGGGAGCCCGCCGTGACCGCCGTGTCCACGTGCTCGGGGGTCAGCACCGTACCGGCGCCGACGACCGCTTCCGGGACCGCGTCGGCGATGGCCCGTATCGCCTGCGGGGCGGCCGCCGTACGCAGCGTCACCTCGATGGCGGGCAGCCCGCCCGCCACGAGCGCGCGGGCGAGCGGGACGGCGTCGGCCGCGTCGTCGAGGACCACGACCGGGATCACGGGGGCGAGGCCCAGCACGGAGGACGGGGCGGCGGGGGAGGGGGCAGCGTCAGTCACGGTGCCCATAGTGCGCTCGCCCCGCATCATCCGCAACGCTCATTGCGGATGTTGCAACGCCGCCCTGGAAGTGGGCGAGTGGGTCCGTGCCTGCCGCCTCGCCTCCCGTCCTCTACAGCTCCTTCACCACCACATCGATCGCCCACGCCTTGCCCGCCTTCTCCGGCGCCCCGGCCTCCACCACGTACCCGAGATCGCCCAGCGCCTCGACCAGCTCCGCCGGGCTGTCCGGCGTCCGCCCCTCGGTCAGCAGGTCACGGACCAGCCGCCCCTTCGTCGCCTTGTTGAAATGGCTGACCACGGACCGCTTCTCCACCCCGCCCACGATCTTCGACTGAAGCACCCGCACCGTCGCCGTACGGCCCGCGACCTCGCCCTTCGGCTTCCAGGCCGTCGCGTAAGCCGCCGACCGCAGGTCGAGGACCAGCCCGTCCCCGGCGGCCTCGGGCAGCACCTCGGCCATCGGCGCCCGCCAGTACGCGCCCAGCGCGCCCAGGCCCGGCAGCTTGACCCCCATCGAACAGCGGTACGGCGGAATCCGGTCGCCCACCCGCACCGCGCCCCACAGCCCTGAGAACACCAGCAGCGACGACTCGGCCAGCCGCCGCGCCCCGGCGTCCAGCGTGGCGAGCCCCAGCGCGTCGTACAGCACGCCCGTGTAGATCTCCCCGGCCGGCCGCGTCCCGGCCTCGCGCAGCGCCGCGTTCTTGGCGACCTCGCCCTTGAGGCCGTCGCTCAGCCCCAGGACCTCCTGAGCCTTCGTCTCGTCCGCCGCGCACAGCCCGACCAGCTCTTCGAGGACCGCCTCCCGCGCCGGGCCCAGCCCGGGCAGCGACAGCGCCCCCAGGTCCAACGGCTTCCCGCCCCCGGACGCGGCCTTCCCTTCGGACGGCGGCAACAACACGAGCACGCGCTTCTCCTTAGCCTTCTGTGCACTGGCTCCGCCACTTTACGTTCGGGGCGGGGCCGGCTCCCCCTCCCGACCCTGACGTGCCCCCGCCCCCCAACCGCCCTACGCTCAAGAGCATGCCCCGCCGCCACCTCCGCGTGACCGCAGCAGCAGAGGCGCCCGTGCGTGCCGCGCTGCGGGAACTGCGGGCGCGGCTGGACATCCCCCAGACGTTCCCGCCCTCCGCGCAGGCCGAGGCGGACAGTGCCGCGCGCTGGCCGCACCCGCCCGCCGACACCGCAGCCACCGACGCGACCGACATCCCGCTGTTCACCGTCGACCCGCCCGGCTCGATGGACCTCGACCAGGCGATGCACCTGTCCCGGCGCCCCGGCGGCGGCTACCGCGTCGACTACGCCATCGCCGACGTGGCCTCCTTCGTCACCCCCGGCGGCGCGCTGGACGCCGAGGCGCACCGCCGCGTGACGACCCTGTACTTCCCCGACGGTCACGTCCCACTGCATCCGCCCGTCCTCGGCGAGGGCGCCGCCAGCCTGCTCCCCGACGAGGACCGCCCCGCCGTCCTGTGGCGGCTCGACCTGGACGCGGACGGCGCGCTGCGCTCGACGGACGTACGCCGGGCCCTCGTCCGCTCGCGGGCCCGGCTGGACTACGAAGGCGTACAGCGCGCCATCGACTCCGGCGCCGCCGAGGAGCCGCTGTCCCTCCTCCGCACGATCGGCCGCCTCCGGGAGGAGCAGGAGGTCGCCCGCGGCGGCATCTCCCTCAACGTCCCCGAGCAGGAGATCGTCGAGCACCCGGACGGCTACACCCTCGCCTACCGCGCACCGCGCCCCGCCGACGCCTGGAACGCCCAGATCTCCCTGCTCACCGGCATGGCCGCGGCCGAGCTGATGCTCGCTTCCGGCACCGGCGTCCTGCGGACGCTGCCCACCGCCCCGGACGGTGCCGTCGCCCGCCTGCGCCGTACCGCCCACGCCCTCGGCGTCGACTGGCCGCTCCACACCTCGTACGCCGCCCTCATCCGCACCCTCGACCCCACCCGCACCACCCACGCCGCCTTCCTCCAGGACTGCACGGCCCTGCTGCGCGGCGCCGGCTACACCGTCTTCGACGGCGCCCCGCCGCCCTCGGAACACGCCCGGCACGCCGCCGTCGCCGCCCCGTACGCGCACGTCACCGCGCCGCTGCGGCGCCTCGCCGACCGCTACGGCGCCGAACTCTGCCTGGCCGCGGCGGCCGGCAGGCAACCGCCGGACTGGGTCCGTACCGCACTGCCGGCCCTGCCCGGCGCGATGACGGAAGGCGGCCGCCGGGCCGCCCGGGTCGAGCGGGAGTGCGTCGACCTCGTCGAGGCGGCCCTCATGCGGGACCGGCTGGGCGAGATCTTCGACGGCTATGTGGTCGACGTCCAGGACGAGCGGCCCGACCGGGGCACGGTGCACCTGGACGACCCGGCGGTGATCGGCCGCGTCGACGGCGGCGAGCGGCTGCCGGAACTGCCGCTGGGCCGACGCCTGCGCGTCCGCCTCACCGAAGCCGACCCGGGCCGGGCCCCGGTCCGCTTCACACCGGCGTGATCACGCCCCGGTCCCCGTCGTCCTCACCGTCCCGCTCCCGCTCGTCGGCCCGCCGGGCCAGCGCCTCCCGCACGGCGGCGACCGCGGCCCGGCCCTCGTCCGCGTGGAACCGGACGGTACGGACCTCCACCCGCTGCCCCAGCAGCTTCACGGCGGTGACCGGTCCGGTCAGCTCGACCGTCACGCAGGTCTGCGACGCCACCGCCACCTCCAGCACCTCGTCCCGCTCCCGCGCCTGCCGCCCGGCCGTCTCCGTCTTCGGGAAGCGCAGGTCGTAGCGGACGGACGCGATCCGCTCCAGCGGTATCCACACGTCCAGCAGCGCGCCGTTGCGGACGCGCAGCCCGTCGGGCCCCACGACGTGCGGCCGGGTCACGGCGGCGGCCTGGAGGCCCAGCACCACGGCCAGGGTGTAGCCGTCCAGCACCAGCATGACCCAGTGCAGGACCGGAAGCTTCGCGAGCAGAACCGTGGCGCCGACCGTCTCCACCACGCACACGAACAGCAACCCGTACCACATCGGCGCCTGCGCCCGCGCGTACCCGAGCGCACGCTCCCCGGCCCCCACACCGTCCCGCCGCCGCGCCACCCACAGCCCCAGACTGGCCATCCACCGCTTCTCGTACGCCAGTAACCGTTGCCCGACGCCTCCACCGCGTCCCTCGCTCACGTAACGCCCCCTCCCGATACGTTCCTGCACCCAGTAAAAACGTTGCCGCTACGACAAGGTCAAGCCCCGGTCGGCCGGGAGGTACCATGGTCCGCACGGCGGACGAGCCGGCCGGACGGCCGCGTGGGGATGCACCGCATCCTCCCGAGGAACGTCCGGGCTCCACAGGGCAGGGTGGTGGGTAACGCCCACCCGGGGTGACCCGCGGGACAGTGCCACAGAAAGCAGACCGCCGGTGCCGTAAGGCGCCGGTAAGGGTGAAACGGTGGTGTAAGAGACCACCAGCCTCCGAGGTGACTCGGAGGGCTAGGTAAACCCCACCCGGAGCAAGGTCAAGAGGAAACACCCCGGTGTTTCTGCGCGGACGACCGAGGGCGGCCCGCCCGAGTCCGCGGGTAGACCGCACGAGGCTGCCGGCAACGGCAGCCCTAGATGGATGGCCGTCTCCCGACGGGCCGCAAGGCCTTTCGGTGACAAAACCCGGCGTACAGGCCGACTCGTCCGCCGCCCAGCCGTGAAAAGGCCCCTCCGACCCGGCAGAACGCCGGGCCGGAGGGGCTTTCGGCTCTCAGGCAATGGGCCCTTGCGGCAGGGGACGGGGTCTCGGCGGCTCAGCGTCGGGTTGCCGACGCCCCGCCGTTCTCGCTCACGGCTGCCTCCTGGCGGGCTTGGTGAAGACGTTGACCGGTTCTTCCGTGCGCTTCACGAACTTCTTGTGCTCGTACTCGTCCGCGTGGGCGCGAATCCACACGTCCAGATGCAGGGCGGTGTCCCAGGAGTTCGAACGGGCGCCGCACGGACTGTCCTTGACGGACGTGACGCACTCGGCGACGTGCCTCCGGATGCCGGTGATCTGGATTTCCTTGCGGGTCGGTACGGGGGTGGGAGACGTCATGTGCGTGCCTTCGGATCGGGGGACGTCGGGGGCTGCGTCACTGCCGCCACCGGTACGCAACAGGAGCATGCCGTCGCGTCCGCGCGAGCGCATGAGCCGGGTGAGGTTTTCCCGGTGGGGGGTGGGGTCGGGGTCGATCACTTGTGGTCACCGTTCCTGGGGGCTGTGATTTCGGCGGCCTTCGGGCGTTCCGCAGCGAGGAGGTACAGCCGGACAAGCGGGCCGTCATTGTGGAGTACCGGGGGCTGGTGGGTGTGGTTTTGGGGCAAGTTCATCCCTCTCCGTAGTCGCACCACTACCGAGGGGACCAGGCTGGCCTACAGTCGCCCTGTCTTCAACGTTCGGGAAATGGGGAGAACATTGGTAAACCTGAAGCAGTTGAACCCTGACGCGTCTCCCCAAGCGGCCTACGGTGCGCGTTTGCGCAGCGCGCGGGAGAGGCGCGGGTGGAAGCAGGACGAGTTGGCGGAGCGGATGGGGTATTCGGGGAGGCATGTTTCGGCGGTCGAAACATGCTGCAAACCACCAACTCTGCGCTTTTCGCGCGCCTTGGACGCCATTCTTGGACTCGCGGGGACCGCAGAGTCGTTCGAGCGCGCGTGGGCGGAGATCCGGAACGGCAGCTTGCTGGAAGGCTTCCCGGAGTACCTGGGACAGGAATCCCGCGCGGCCGAGATCCGACTGTTCGAAGTAGGGGTGGTCCCTGGACTGCTTCAGACGCCGGAGTACGCGAGAGCCTTGGAAGACGGCAACGTGCGGCGTGGCACGCTCAGCCCCGAACAAGCCTGTGAGCGAGTCGAGTCCCTGGCGGAGCGGCAAGCGTCTCTGGTGCGGCGTGTGGTCCCCGTGGTGATCGTGGTCTTGGACGAGAGCTGCATTCGGCGGCCGATCGGTGGCCCCGCCGTCATGGACGCCCAGTTGGCCCGACTGGTCGAGTTCGCTGACGAGCCGACCACCACTCTTCAGGTGGCTCCCTACGCCATAGGTGAGCGTCGCCCGTTCAACCGCTCGGTGAACCTTCTGACTTTGCCTGATCGCTCCGTGATTTCCTACGTCGAGTCCGAGACGCACGGTCGTTTGGACAGGGAACTGACGTCCGTGCTGCCGCTGGTGAGGGCCTACCATCAGCTACAAACCGAAGCGCTCTCTCAGGCAGAATCAGTGGCCATGATCCAACAGATTCGAAAGGGCACCTTGTGACGACCGACTCCCGCCCCCTCATCTGGCGCAAGTCTTCCTACAGTGGCAACGGCGGTACCTGTGTCGAGTGGGCTCCGGCACAGGCCACGACCACCGGCATAGTCCCCGTCCGTGATTCCAAGGACCCGAGCGGCCCCGCCCTCTCCGTCCCTTCCCGTTCGTTCGTGGAGTTCATCGCGGGCGTCAAGGGTGGCGCGTTCTCCGCCACGTGATGTGGTGCTGTCGCCCCACCCGGTCATGATCCCCGCCAATCCCTCGCCGGAGCGGCGGGGCTTCATGCCCTACGAAAGGGCGCCGCGACTGCGTCGGAACCCGTACGTGCTCACGCCTCGGCCTGCTGGGCCGTGAGGCCTGTCAGGCGTCGTCTTCCTGGACCACGCGCCGTAGGTGGGTCAGGTACTCCTCGAAACGTGCGCGGCCCGTGTCCGACAGGCGTACGTAGGTCCGTACGCGGCGGTTCTCGCGGGCCTTGGCCACCTGCACGATGTCTTCGTCCTCCAGAATGCGGAGCTGGCGCGAGAGTTCGGGGGCTGTCAGCCCCAGGGCCTCTTGCAGGTCGGCGAAGGCGACGTTGTGCACGTGGCGCAGTGATCCGAGGATCGCCAGGCGCAGGGGGGAGTGCAGGACCGTCGACAGGTAGTCCCTCGGCTGCCGCTCGCCCACCTAGCGCCTCCAGCGCAGGACGAGGAAGGCGAGCAGCGCCACGCTCGGCAGGAGGGCGGCGGCCAGGGCGGCGGGCCAGTCCAGCGGGGCGTTCCACAGGATCTGGCTGCCGGGCAGACCGAGCCCGCACGCCGCGGCGACGCCGGCCGCCGTCTCCACCCAGGTGTGCGGTCGTCGGCGGGCTCTGTCGGTGTGGAAGCCCCGCCAGCCCACGATGATCGCGAGGGCCACCGCGAGCACCGCGACGCCGCCCCACGTCGGGAGGCCACGGTGTGCGGCGAGGGCGAGGAGCGCGTACACGCCGCCGGCCGAGACCGGGCCCCAGTACCGCTCGGACACCGATGCGCCGCGGGCCAGGGCGGGGGCGCCGTCCACGGCCTTGAGCCGGGCGGCGGGGCCGAGCTGGGTGGGCACGGGTCCCTCCGGGGCCGGGGAGCGCTTCGTTGTCAGGGTTGCAAGTGGTTACGGGTTTCGCAACTGTGGAGGAGTGGCGGCGGGCTGCGTCGACCTGCGGGAACGAGGGGCGGCCGGGAAGTGGAAGGATGGCGTCTATGAGTTCCAACGTATTTTTCGACATCACCATCAACGGCGACAAGGCCGGCCGCATCGTCTTCAAGCTGTACGACGACGTGGTGCCCAAGACCGCGCGCAACTTCCGTGAGCTGGCCACCGGCGAGCACGGCTTCGGTTACGCGGGTTCGCCCTTCCACCGGGTCATCCCGGAGTTCATGCTCCAGGGTGGCGACTTCACCCGCCGTAACGGCACGGGCGGCAAGAGCATCTACGGCGACCGCTTCGAGGACGAGAACTTCCAGCTCAAGCACGACCGTCCGTTCCTGCTGTCCATGGCGAACGCCGGCAAGAACACCAACGGCTCGCAGTTCTTCATCACGACCGTGGCCACCCCGTGGCTGGACGGCGCGCACGTGGTCTTCGGCGAGGTCGTCGAGGGCTCGGACCTGGTCAAGAAGATCGAGGGCCTGGGCTCCCGCTCCGGTGCCACCTCCGCGACGATCGAGGTGGCGGCTTCGGGTGTGGTGGACGCCGCGTAACGGGTACGCAGCGCCCTGAGACAGCGAAGACCCCCGGGACGGTGTCCCGGGGGTCTTCGCATGTCCGGAGTCCGGCGGTCGGGCCGCTCAGGACTGGGGACGGCTGCCGTGGTTGGCGCCGTTCTTCCGGCGCGCCTTCTTCTTACGGCGTCGCTTCGACGACATGGCGTCTCCTCTCCGCAGGGGTTCGCAGGGCTTTCCTCCGCATTTCTACCATTTCATGGCGGTGGTCCGTCCTGCGGTCCCGGGGCCGGATACCCGACTCAGGGGACACCACACGTCTCGTGAGACACATCACGGTGAACGAGGGGAGGGGTGGGAGGGTGCGGGGAGGAGGGGAGGCGGTGGGAAGAGGTCAGTGGGGGTGGGCGCAGTCGTAGAGGGGTTCGGGGAGTGACGGGTCGGCGGACGCCGCGTACGCCTTCGGGTCGACCTCGGCGCAGGTGGCGCGGACCCAGGTGTTGATCTTGGACGTCTCGGAGGCGTCGCCGGACGCGGGGGTGGTGGGGTTCAGGAGGGCGAAGCGCAGGTGGCCCGAGGCGACGAGGTGCTGGTACTGGGCGAGGGTGACGGACGTGGCCATTCCGGCGAAGCCGCCCAGCGGCAGGATCGGCAGGCCGGTGTGGGTGATGGCCCGGGAGCGGGCCCAGCCGCCGTCGGCGGAGAGGGTGTACATGGCGTTGCCGTCGTGCCGCTGCACGTAGTCCAGCAGGCGCTTCTGGGCGGCGGTCAGCGGGGCCGGTGACATGTCGTACGAGGCGCCGCCCGCGCCTCCGTACACCGCGCTGCCCGGTACGCCGGCCGTGGCGCTCTGGCCGCCGGGACCGGCGTGCGCCTCGAACGACGAGCCCGCGTACCGCTGGTCCAGTACGGACAGTGACCAGGCCGCCGGGGCGGCGAACAGGGCGACGCAGGTGGCGGCCAGGGCGGTGAGGGCGACGGGGCGCAAGCGGCGGCCGGTGGCGCGGCCGTACGAGAGAAGGCTCACGATGCTGACGAGCGCCGCAGTGGTGATCGCCGGGATGAGCCACGGGGCGAAATCGGTGTGGTCGGCGGCGAGGAAGGAGGCCCAGGCGGCCTGGACGGTGACGGTCAGGGGGAGGAGCAGGCGTGCGGGACCGGTGGTGGCGGCGCGGTGGGTGCGCCACAGGGTCACGGCTCCGGCGGCGGCCAGCGCGGCCAGTGCGGGGGCCAGACCCGCCACGTACGCGGTGTGCGGGATGTCGACCACGCTCAGGACGACGGCCGTGGTCAGCAGCCAGCCGCCCCACATCAGATAGCCGCCGCGCAGCCGGTCCGTACGGGGGCGCCTGCCGCGCAGCACCAGGCCGTGGACCAGGCCGATCAGGGCGAGGGGGTACAGCCAGCCGATCTGCTGGGTGAAGCGGGAGGTGAGCAGCTTGTACCAAGTGTTCTTCTCGCTGCCCAGGCTGACCATTTTGCGGTGCGCGCCGGAGGGCTTCGCATCGGTGGCCGGCCGGGGGCGCGGTTGCGCGTCCGTGGCGGGCGGGCCGGTCCGGTCGGTGCGGCCTCCGGACTGGATGCCGGAGCCGCCCGGTCCGTCTGGTCCGCCGGGTCCACCCGGTCCGTCTGGTCCGCCGGGTCCGTTGTCCGCCGGGCGGCTGAAGCCGTTGTACTCGAAGACCGTCGACAGCGCGCTGTTGTTCGTCGAGCCGTCCGCGTACGGGCGTACGTCCTTCGGAGTGAAGGTCATCATCAGCACCCACGAGAACGACACCGCGAACAGCACGGCCCCGGCGGTCAGCAGATGACCGGCCCGGGCGCGTGCCGTGACCGGGGCGGTGACGAGGTAGCCGATGGCGAGGGCGGGGACGATGAGCCACGCCTGCATCATCTTGGCCTGGAAGGCCAGCCCCACCCACACACCGGCCCATACCAGCGAGCGCAAACGGGCGCCCCGCACGGCGAGTTGGCAGCGGTCGACGGCCAGCACCAGGCACATGATCAGGGCCGCGTCGGGGATCGCGTGGCCGAACAGGGAGGCGGTGACGGGGGTGAGGGTGAGCAGTCCGGCGGCCAGGAGTCCGGCGGCGGGGCCCTGCCAGCGGCGTACGACCCGGTACAGGACCAGGACGGAGACGACGCCTTCGGCGCACTGGGGCAGGGTCAGGGCCCAGTCGTGGAAGCCGAAGAGGCGGGCGGAGAGGGCCTGCGGCCAGAGGAAGCCGCCGATCTTGTCGAGGGTGATGGTGGCGGACGGGTCGTAGGCGGTGAAGAGGAAAGCCTTCCAGCTCTCGGTCATGCTGCGGGCGGCCACCGAGTAGTACGGGGCCAGGCCGCTGGCGGTGATGTTCCACGCGTACAGGAGCGCGGCCAGGGCCGCGACACCGAGCAGCGCGGGCCGTGCCCAGCGGGGCTGGCCCTCGGGTGAGCGCCACACCTCCCACCGGCGGCGCGGTCGCCGGCCCGTTGGGGTGTCCAGAGGTAAGGGGGGCGTGCGCCGGGCAGGCGGCGAGAGCGGCGCGGATCGCGTGGGGGAGGCGGCGGAAGGCGGGGAAGCGGGCAGGCCGAAGGGCGGTTTGGCGGCCATAGGGGGAAGTCAGCTCTCGAATCGGTGCGGACGGGCTGTCGGGCCCGGGCCGGCCGGTCAGTTCTCCGGCTTGCCGAGCAGCAGCAGGTAATAGTCCACGTGGTCTCGGCAGAATGTGCGGAACGGTTCCATCAGCGGATCGGTGTGGGCGACGGCCTCTTTTCCGAAGCGCTGCTCGATGGCGTCACGCTGTTCCTGGTAGAGCGCGTACATCAGCTCGCCGCACAGTGCGACGTTCGATGTCATGTTCTGTACGCGGGCGACACGGAACCCGGCTTCTTCGACCTCTTCGAGAAGAGTGGCGAAGGGGGTGGGCGGCGGGGACGCCCACAGCCGGGTGAATGCCTCGGTCTCCGGGGGGACGTCGGTGCCGCGCCGGGTGAACTCCGTCATCAACAGATGGCCGCCGGGCCGCAGGACGCGCCGGGCCTCGCGCAGTCCGGCGGGCCGGTCGGAGAGGTGCGGGAAGCAGTCGATGGACCAGGCGGCGTCGTAGGTGGCGTCGGCGTGGTCGAGCCGCATCACGTTGCCGTACCTGAAGTCGACCCGGCCGTCGAGGTCGGTGGCGGTGCTCAGCCGTTCCCCGCAGCGGGCCAGCTGTTCCCTGCTGACGGTGATGCCGGTGACACGGCCGCCGGTGCGCCGGGCCAGGTGGAGGGCGGGGCCGCCGGTGCCGCAGCCGATGTCGAGCAGGCGGGGGGACGGCGGGAGGACGTCGGCCAGGAGGTCCGCGAGGAACTCGGTCTGCCGGTCCTGGGCGAGGTCGGACAGGCCGAGGAGGGAGGCGGCCGCGGTCCGTTCGTCGTGCGGGACGAACATGCCGACGTGCAGGGCGCTGCGGCCGAGCACCATGGCGAGCAGGTCGCCGAACCGGTCGTACATCGCGCCGACTTCTTCGGGAGCGGGCGCCGGGCCCTTGCTCGCACTGCTGTCGGACATGGTCATGGAAGTCCCCTCGGCGACGAATGGTCGGGCAAGGAATCAGTGCGCAGGAAGTGCACTTCTGCTCGGTGGACGCTAGCACCGAATTACCCGGAGTGGGGGTCCCCCATTCCGCAAGGAAAAAATTCGGACAGGGGTGGGCAGGGAATGCATGATCCGTTCAGGGGTGTCGTTCCGGCGCAATGACGGCTGGTGGGCGGGTGTTGATGAGTTTTCGATGAGAAGGGCATGAAAAGCGTGAGAATGGCGCCGGGGGCATACCGATTTCTGCATAACGTGTGCGTGAATTGTCGGGCAGCCCCGGAAAGGAGAGCTCCGGGGAACGACCCCGTGCGGTGCCCGCCGTCCGGAGGGGCGGCCGCTGGGCGCACCCCTCCGGACGGCGTGTGTGTGACGGCCCGGTGCGGGTTCCGCTCGCGGGCCGGACGGTGCGGTACGGGGCGGTACGGTCAGCTCGACTGCGCCTCGTCGTAGAGGTTCTCGGCGTCGGCACCGAAGTACGGCCCGAACATGGTGTTCGGCAGGAAGGTGTAGCCGAAGCTGTTCACCGAGGATTGCAGGCCGGTGCCGGCGGCCTCGTCGAACGAGGTGAACCAGGGGCCGCCGCTGGAGCCGCCGGTCATGTTGCAGGACAGGCCGTGGTCCGTGGAGAACAGCGGGTCCTTGATGGTGTTGCCGCTGCAGTAGATGAGTTCGCTGCCGTCGTACGGCGCGGCGGCGGGGTAACCGAAGGCGTACATCGGCTTGTTGTAGCCGGTGTTGAAGGCGAGACCCTGGCCGCCGACGACATCGGTCAGCCGCTGCCCGCCGACCGGGGCGACGACCGCGGCGCCGATGTCGTAGTTGATGTTCTCGCTCGCCGTCCACTGCGGTGTGGCGAGGGTCTTGGCGGCGGCCCACTTGCCGTACGGGGCCTGGCCGTCGTGGTAGCCGGGTACGAAGACCCAGTCGCCGTGCCAGGCGCCGTTGAGCTTCACGCAGTGCCCGGCGGTGAGCACCGTGCTCTTGTTCGCGCTGGTGACGGCGTTGCCCGAGCAGGAGGCGGTGCGGCCCTGGTACGTGAAGAACACCCGACCCGCGGTGTGCGACACGGCGCCGCCACCGGTCCAGGGGGCGCCCGTCTGCGGGAACGCCTTGGGGGCCGGGGCGGAGGCGGATGTGGTGGCGGGGAGGGTGGGGCGTACGGTGCGCTCGGAGCCGCGTCGGACGGGTGCGGCGGTCGGGTCCGCCGTACTGCCGGATCGTTTCTCCGCAGCGGCGGGCCGTTCCTCTGCGGCGGCGGATCGATTCTTCGCGAGGGCGGACCGCTTCGCGGGCCCGTCGGCCCCGGCCGACAGCAGATCCAGCGGGGCGGCCTCGCGCATCCGCTCCGCCGTCCAGAAGTCGGCCACGGAGGAGGCCGAGCCCGTACTCGAACCTGTACCCGTACGGGCCGGGTCCGCGCCGACCGCGCCCGCCGCACCGGTCTGGAGAGCCGAGACGAGCAGGGCGCCGGCGGCGGTCAGGGCACAGGCGACGGCACGGGACGCGCCGCGCCGACGGATGCCGGGGGAGGTGCTGACGTTTCGTCTCACGCGTGACTCCTTCTGCAAGGCCGCGCGGTGGCGAACCGCGCGGCCGTCGACTACGTGGCCGCGGGTACCGCGGCCCGGCAGATGAGCGGTGCGGATGGACGTGCGTCAGGAAGAGTCCCACCGGACGCGCCGTCTGTCAGGAGCGCGTCGCGCCGAAGTCCGGACGGACGGAAGGAAGGGGGACGGACGGTGGGACGGACGGCCGGACGGAAGGCGGGCGGCCGTCAGCCGCGGCCGATGTACGGCATGGCCGTCGCCATCACCGTCGCGAACTGCACGTTCGCGCCCAGCGGCAGCTCTGCCATGTGCAGGACCGTACGGGCCACGTCCGCCGCGTCCATCACCGGCTCGACCGCCGTACGGCCGTCGGCCTGGAGGATGCCGGTCCGCATCCGTCCGGTCATCTCGGTCGCCGCGTTGCCGATGTCGATCTGCCCGCAGGCGATGCCGTACGGACGCCCGTCCAGTGAGAGCGACTTGGTCAGTCCGGTCATGGCGTGCTTGGTGGCGGTGTACGCGACGGAGTGCGGGCGCGGTGCGTGGGCGGAGACCGAGCCGTTGTTGATGATGCGGCCGCCGCGCGGGTCCTGCTCCTTCATGGCGCGGAAGGCGGCCTGGGCGCAGAGGAAGGCGCCGGTGAGGTTGGTGTCGACGACCGTGCGCCAGTCGTCGTACGCCAGTTCCTCCAGCGGTATGGGCGGGCCGAACGTTCCGGCGTTGTTGAAGAGCAGGTCCAGCCGGCCGAAGCGGGCGCGAGCGGCGGCGAAGAGGGCGTCCACCTGGTCGGGGCGGGTCACATCGGCCGGGACGCACAGGGCGGCCGGGCCCTCGGGGTCGTCGCCGCTCCGCTCCGCCCGGCGGGCGGTCTCCTCCAGGGCGTCGGCGCGCCGCCCGGCGAGCACCACCGACCAGCCGGCCCCGGCGAGGGCCAGGGCGACGGCCCGGCCGATGCCGGAACCGGCACCGGTGATCAGGGCGGTCGGCGCGGGTGCGGACGCGGGCGGGGTGTCGTTACGGGATGCCGTACCGGCGTCGGGTGTCGTCATGGCGGCAGGGTAGGCCGCGGGGCGGGCGCCCGGGGTACCGGTGTCCGGCGTCCAGTGTCCGGGCGTCCGGCGTCCGGTTCACCCTGCCCGGTGTCCCCCCCCCGCCCCGTGTTCCCTCGCCCCCTGCTCACCCCGCCCCGTGAAAGCTTTTGAGCACGGCCGCCTTGGCCTCGGCGAACTCCTCGGCGGTCAGGATGCCGTCCCGATGGAGTTCGCCGAGTTCACGCAGTCGGCGGAGCAGGACGTCGGCGTCCTGGCCGCCGCTCTGGGAGGCCGGGTCCGCCGCAGCGTTCAGGGCCGGTGCGGGCTGGGCCGCGGCCACCGGGCCCGCCTCCGTCGGTGCGGCCCCGCCCGACGGGTGCGGCAGCCGTGCCGCGACCGCGGCCGCGAGCAGCGCGGTGCGGCCGCTCTCCTTCTTGAAGCCCCACAGCTCGATGGCGTTCGGGTCGTGCTCCGGCTTGAGTTTCGCCGTGACGCCCTTCGGGCGGAAGCGCAGATAGCCGGACTCCAGCCCGGAGGCGGGGCGCCAGTCGACCCCGGCCAGGTCGGTGAGGGCGAAGTCCCGTGCGCCCGCGTGCTTCTTGCTCTCGCTGGTGGTCCAGCGCCAGTCGATGTGCACCCGCTCCCCGTCGAAGGTCGCCACGCCGTCCACGCCCGCGGCGGACAGCGGCACGGCGGGGCCCGGCAGCAGGTAGCGGTCGGTGGGGCCGGTCACCACCTGGTCGAGGAGCAGGGACTGGCGCACCTCGTCGGCGAAGTACTCGGCGACGCCGGTACGGTCGGGATCGACGCTCACCTGGTAGGGGTTCGCGTCGTCCGGCAGTCCACCGCCGGTGACGTGCAGCAGCGGGTCGGCGCCGTCCCGCAGCCGCAGGCGCAACCGGCCGCCCTTGCGGGCCGGTTCGTACGCGATGCCCGCCAGTGCCTCCAGGGGGACGGAGATCTCACCGAGATCCTGCCGCAGTCGGTGCACGCCCCGTTCCTGCCCCGGCACGATCCACACCCGGTCACCGTCGAAGGACCACGTGCCGTCGCGCACCATCAGTTCAGCCATGTCCCGAATCCTACGGAAGCGCCGTCCCGGCGGTGGAGGGTGCGCCCGGCGGCCCCGGGGCTGCCGGGCGCTTCTGGCGTTGCCGGAGTTCCGGACCCGCCGGGCACCGCCGTGATTGTCCATGGGCGTCCGATACGGGCGCAGACATCATCCGGTTGTCATGTGTGCGTCGAACCTGGGACAGCGGAATGCCGTCGTCCGCCCCTCCAATCGCTGGTGACAACACCAGTCCAGGGAGGGGCAGATGGCCCGTCAAGGTCAGTACGAGCAGGACGCGCGCCCCGAACAAGGGCCTCAGGGCGCCCCGTACACGCAGGAGATGCGGGCCGCCGCCGCACAGCTCGCCCGGCGCCGCTTCCTCACCGGCACCGGGGCCGCCGCGGCGCTGGCCTTCGCGGCCAACCTGCCGGGCACCGGCGTCGCGTACGCCGCCGCCGAGGCCGACGCCCGCAAGATCACCGAGAACCCCTTCACGCTCGGGGTGGCCTCCGGCGACCCGCTGCCCGGCTCCGTCGTGCTGTGGACCCGCCTCGCCCCGAAGCCGTACGAGCCGGGCAGCGGTATGCCCAAGGCCCGGATGACGGTGCGCTGGGAGGTCGCGTACGACGAGAAGTTCCGGCGGCTGGCGGGACGCGGGCGGGCCGAGGCGCACCCGGAGTTCAGCCACGCGGTGCACATCGAGGCCACCGGCCTCGCCCCGGACCGCGTCTACTACTACCGCTTCCGGGCCGGAAACTGGATCAGCCCGGTCGGCCGGACCCGTACCGCGCCCGCGCGCGGCGCGCAGAACAAGGAGCTGCGGCTGGGCGTCGTCTCCTGCCAGGCGTACCACGACGGCTACTACACCGCCCACCGGCACCTGGCCGCCGAGGACCTGGACGTGGTCTTCCACCTCGGCGACTACCTGTACGAGTACCCGGTGGACGCCGTCGGCGGCGCCCGCAAGTACACCGACCGCAAGCTGCCCGCGCGCTTCAACCGCGAGACGGTGACGCTGGAGGACTACCGGCTGCGGTACGCGCTCTACAAGTCCGACCCCGACCTCCAGGCCGCGCACGCCGCGCATCCGTTCATCGTCACGTGGGACGACCACGAGGTGGAGAACAACTACGCCGACGACATCAGCGAGAACAACGCCCCCAAGGGCGAGTTCCTGCTGCGCCGGGCCGCCGCCTACCGCGCGTACTGGGAGAATCAGCCGCTGCGCCGCCCGCAGCGCCCCAACGGCCCGGACGCCCAGCTCTACCGCCGTGTGCACTTCGGGCAGCTCGCCCAGTTCGACGTGCTGGACACCCGCCAGTACCGCTCCGACCAGGCGTACGGCGACGGCTGGCACGCGCCGGGCCCGGAGTCCACGAACGCCGCCCGCACCCTGACCGGCGCGCAGCAGGAACGCTGGCTCGTCGACGGCTGGCGCTCCTCCTCGGCGCTGTGGAACGTGCTGCCGCAGCAGGTCACCTTCTCCGAGCGGCGCAACGCCACCGGCCCCGGCTACAAGCTCAGCATGGACTCCTGGGACGGCTACCCGGCCTCCCGGGAGCGGGTGCTGAAGGGCGCGGAGGCGGCGGGCGTGGACAACCTCGTCGTGCTGACCGGCGATGTGCACGTGCACTACGCGTTCGACATCAAGCGGGACTTCCGGGACGAGAAGTCGCGGACCGCGGGCGTGGAGTTCGTGACCACCTCGATCGCCAGCGGCGAGGACGGGGCGGACAAGCCGGCCAACTGGGGCACGTACCTGGCGGCCAACCCGCACCTGAAGTTCTACAACGGCCGGCGCGGGTACGTGACCGTCACGCTGGACCGGGAGAAGGCGCGGGCCGACTTCCGCACGGTGGCGAAGGTGACGAAGCCGGGGGCGCCGGTGATCACGGCCGGGTCGTTCGTGTCCGAGGCGGGCGATCCGGGGCTGAAGCCGGCCTGATCCCGTGCCGCCGGGGGCTGCCCCCCCGGTCCGCCGGAGGCCCGTGTCCGGTCCTAGGACCGTGGCCCCCCGCCGAAGGTCCTGTCCGAAAGGGCCCGGGGGCCCATTCCGTGCATGACACCATGGTCAGGCCATCAACCATCCATGGAGACACTCATGACGGACCCCGGCACCGGAACGACGGAGCCCCAGGACAGCGTTCCGATAGCCGAGCGGGACGTGGCGGCGCCGCCCGCCGCGTCCCGCCGTACCAGCCTGCTGGTCACCCTCGTCCTCGGTGGCCTGACCGCGGTGCCGCCGCTCTCCATGGACATGTACCTGCCGGCCCTGCCGGAGGTCACGAGCGCGCTGCACAGCCCGGCCGCCACCGTCCAGCTCACCCTGACCACCTGCCTCGCCGGCATGGCCCTGGGGCAGCTGGTCGTCGGCCCGATGAGCGACAAGTGGGGCCGCCGCCGGCCGCTGCTCGCCGGCATGGTGATCTACATCGTCGCCACCGCGCTGTGCGCCCTGGCCACCAACGCCGCACTGCTCATCGCCTTCCGGCTGCTCCAGGGCCTGGCGGGCGCGGCCGGCATCGTCATCGCCCGCGCCGTGGTGCGTGACCTGTACGACGGCGTGGCGATGGCCCGCTTCTTCTCCACCCTGATGCTGATCTCCGGCGTCGCCCCCGTCGTCGCGCCGCTGATCGGCGGGCAGATCCTTCAGGTCACCGACTGGCGCGGCGTCTTCGTGGTGCTCACCGTCGTCGGCGTACTGCTCACCCTGCTGGTCTGGCGCCGCCTGCACGAGACGCTGCCGCCCGAGCGGCGGCACTCCGGCGGCCTCGGCGAGGCCCTGCACACCATGCGCAGCCTGCTCGCCGACCGTGCCTTCTCCGGCTACCTGATCGTCGGTGCGTTCGCCTTCGCCGCGCTGTTCGCGTACATCTCGGCCTCGCCGTTCGTGATCCAGGAGATCTACGGCGCCTCCCCGCAGACCTTCAGCCTGCTGTTCGGCGTCAACTCCGTGGGCCTGGTCCTGGTCGGCCAGATCAACGGCAAGGTGCTGGTCGGCCGGGTCAGCCTGGACAAGGTGCTGGGCATCGGCCTGGGCCTGATCACCGCCGCCGCGACGGCACTGCTGCTGATGGCCGCCGGTGTCTTCGGCGAGGTCGGGCTGTGGCCGATGGCCGCCGGGCTGTTCGTCCTGATGTCCGCGATGGGCCTGGTCATGCCGTCGGCCAACACCAAGGCGCTGCTGCGCTCGGGGCACGCGGCGGGCTCCGCCTCGGCGCTGCTGGGCACCTCCACCTTCCTGCTCGGCTCCGTCGCCTCGCCGCTGGTCGGCATCGCGGGCGAGCACACCGCCGTACCGATGGCCGTGGTCCAGCTCTCCTGCGGTGTACTGGCGCTGCTGAGCTTCCTGGGAATGTGCCGCCCGTGGCAGCGTAGGGAGGAGACCGCCACCGGGACCGGCGAGAGGACCAGGCTCTGAACGCAACCGGACTGCGACACGGCACCCCCGCCGCCGCGGGGCTGGACCCCGCCTGGATGCGGCGCCTGGTCCACGGCGTACGGGAGGCGACCGAGGGGCCCGCGCCCTGGTGCGCGGGGGCCGTGGTCCTCGCCGGGCGCGGCCCGGTGGTCGCCGCCGAGGAGGCGGCGGGCTGGGCGCTGCGCTATGCGGGCTACGACCCCGAGGACGACCGCGGGGTGGAACTGCCCCGGGAACTCCGGGAGCCGATGCGCGTCGGCACCGTCTTCGACCTGGCCTCCCTGACCAAGCTGTGCACCGCGATCGTGGCCGTCCAGCAGGCCGAGCGGGGCCTGCTGGACCTGGACGCCGCAGCCGGCCGCTGGCTGCCCGGCTTCGCCGCCGGCATCACCGTCCGCAGCCTGCTCACCCACACCTCGGGACTCCGCCCTGAGCTGCCGTTCTACGAGCGCCGGGGGCGCGCCGCCCAACTGGAGCTGCTGTGGGAGGAAGCGGCGGCGCCCGCCGCGCCGCCCGGCAGCACGTACCGCTACTCCGACCTCAACCTCATCGCCCTCCAGCTGATCCTGGAACGGCTCACCGGCCTGCGGCTGGACGCCCTCGTGGCCCGCGGGATCACCGGCCCGCTGGGCATGACCAGCACCACGTTCGGGCCGCTGGCTCCGCAGGGCGTGGCCGCGACCGAGGACCAGCGGCGGCCGTGGGCCAAGGCCGACCGCGGCATGGTGCGCGGCGCGGTGCACGACGAGAACGCGTGGGCGCTGGGCGGCGTCGCCGGGCACGCGGGCCTGTTCTCGACGGCGCAGGACCTGGCGGTGCTGTGCCGGACGCTGCTCAGCGGCGGCGCGTACGGCCGGGACCGCATCCTGAGCGCGGAGTCGGTGGCGCTGCTGCTGGACCCGCCGGGTCTCGGCTTCGGCGTGGACCAGCCGTACTTCATGGGCGAGCTGGCGGGGCGCGGCGCGGCCGGGCACACCGGGTTCACCGGTACGAGCCTGGTGCTGGACCGGGCGACCGACACGTTCCTGGTGCTGCTGGCCAACACCGTCCATCCGCGGCGGCGCGAGGCGGGCAGCGCGCCGCGGGCGGCCGCCGCGACCCGGCTGGCGCGGGCGGTACGGGACGGCGGCGGCCCGCCGGGGGCCGGACGGGGCGGCCCGGGGCGGCTCCCGGCGGGTCCCGGGCGTCCCGGCCCGCCGTGAGACGGGTCGGGGCGCCCGCCCCGGCCCCGTAAAATGGCGGGAATGCACGACGAACTGCGCGCCGCACTGGCCGGCCTGCTCGACGGCCTGCCGCCCACGCAGGCCGCGCGGGCCGTCGACCGGCTGATCGCCAACTACCGGGGCCGGACACCGACCGACGCCCCGGTCCTCAGGGACCGCGCGGATGTCGCCGCGTACGCCGCCTACCGGATGCCCGCGACCTTCGAGGCCGTACGGCACGCGCTGGACGCCTTCGCGGCACGGCTGCCCGGCTGGGCGCCCGCCTCCCACGTGGACATCGGCGGCGGCACCGGCGCCGCGACCTGGGCGGTCGCGGCCACCTGGGACGGTCACCGCACGACCGTGTACGACTGGGCCGAACCGGCGCTGGAGCTGGGCCGCGAGCTGGCCGACGGCGTCCTGCCGGACACGGACTGGCAGCGCCGGGTCATCGGCGCGGGCATGACGGTCCCGGAGGGCACGGACCTGGTCACCGTCTCGTACGTGCTCGGCGAGCTGCGCCCGGAGGACCGCCGGGCGGTCGTCGCGGCGGCGGCCGGCGCGCGGGCCGCCGTCCTGATCGAACCCGGCACCCCGGACGGCTATCTGCGCATCCGCGAGGCCCGCGAGCAGCTCACCGACGCCGGTCTGCGCGTCGTCGCGCCGTGCCCGCACAGCGGTGCGTGCCCGATCGTGCCGGGCGAGGACTGGTGCCACCTGGCCGCCCGGGTGGCCCGCTCCTCGCTGCACCGCCAGGTCAAGGGCGGCTCGCTGCCGTACGAGGACGAGAAGTTCAGCTATGTCGCGGCGGTGCGGCCGGACGCGGTGGGCGGCACGGACGCGGTGGACGGCGCGGCCGCCGCCCCGGCGCGGATCGTCCGCAAGCCCCAGCTCCGCAAGGGACAGGTCCTGCTGGACCTGTGCACGGAGCAGGGACTGCGGCGCGACACGGTCACCAAACGGCACGGCGACCGCTACAAGGCCGCCCGCGACGCCGAATGGGGCGACGCCTGGGAGCGGCCGGCCGGCTGACCGCTCCACCCGCGCTCGGGGGGGGGGCGGGCGTCAGGCCCGTAGCTCCTGCGTGCAGCACTTGACGCTGCCGCCGCCCTTGAGCAGTTCCGTCAGGTCCATGCCGACGGGTTCGTACCCGCGCTCGCGGAGCGGAGCGAAGAGTCCCACCGCGGCCTGCGGCAGCAGGACGTGCCGCCCGTCGCTGACGGCGTTCAGCCCGAACGCCTCCGCGTCCGCACGCGAGGCGATCAGGGCGTCGGGGAAGAGCCGGGCCAGCACGGCCCGGCTGCCCGCCGAGAAGGCGCCCGGGTAGTACATGACCTCCGAGTCCGTCGTGTCGTCCAGCACGCACAGCGCCGTGTCGAGGTGGTAGTAGCGCGGGTCGACCAGGTCCAGGCCGATCACCGGGCGGCCGAAGTACTCCTGCGCCTCGGCGTGCGAGAGCGGGCTGCTGCGGAAGCCGCGCCCGGCCAGCAGCCACGACGCGGTGACCAGGAAGTCACCCTCCGCCTCGTTGACGTTCTCCGGCTCGCGGACCTCGGTGAAGCCGTGGTCCCGGAACCACGCGGCGTGGACGGCGGCCTCGCCGCGGCGCTCCTCGAAGGCGAACCGCGCGCCGAGCACCCGGCCGTCCACGACGGTGGCGCCGTTCGCGGTGTAGACCATGTCCGGCAGGTCGGGGCGGGGCCGCAGCTCCTCGACGGTGTGGCCGAGCGCGCGGTAGCGGTCGCGCAGCACTTCCCACTGGGCCAGCGCCAGCGGCAGATCGACGGGTTTGTCCGGGTCCATCCAGGGGTTGATGGAGTAGCTGACCTTGAAGTGGGTCGGCGGGCACATCAGGTAGCGCCGGAACCGGGCGCTGCGTCGGGCAGTACGCAAGGAAGGCTCCTCACGGTGGGTGGGACGCGGAGGCGTACGAGGTGCGTACGCGCTCAAATCGTCCTCCGTGAGGAGCCTGTTGCGCAGTGATCCGATCGGGTGGTTTTCACCCCTGGCGGGTTTCTCCGGCGCCGCGCTGCTCCTGAAGTCGGCGCAGCAGCGCGCGCCGCTGCGCCATCGGGTCGGTGCCGCCGCCCACGCCGTTGCCGCCCCGGCCGCCGCGCAGCGCGCCGCGGGAGAGCTTGCTGCGGGTGCCGCCGACGCCGAGCAGGTTGCCCGCGCTTCCCTTGCTCATGGGGATCGTCTCCTTCGTCCGCCGAACAACGAGACGGTTCGTCTCGCTCGATGCCGAGTCTGGGCGAGACGCACCGTCTTGTCAAGACGATACGTCTCGCCTCACCGATCGGTAGACTCCGGGCATGGCCAACAAGACGGCGCCCGACGCCTCCCGCCGCAGCGAACGCTCCCGCCGTGCCATCTTCGACGCGGCCCTCACCCTGGTCGGCGAGGTCGGCTACCAGAAGCTCACGATCGAGGGCATCGCCTCCCGTGCCGGTGTCGGCAAGCAGACGATCTACCGCTGGTGGCCCTCCAAGGCCGCCGTCCTGCTCGACGCCTTCACCCAGGACGTCGAGGGGTACGAGGCCGGGCTGCCGGACACCGGCGACCTCGCCGCCGACCTCAAGTTCGTCCTGCGGGCCACCGCCGACGAATTCAACGACGAGAAGTGGCAGGCCCCCTACCGCGCGCTCGCGGCGGCCGGCGCGAACGACGCGGAGCTGTCGGCGCGCTTCGTCGAGCGGCTGCTGGAGCCCGGGATCGCGGTGTACGTGAACCGGATGCGGGCCGCCCAGGAGGCGGGCGAGATCGGGCCGGACGTGGACGTGCGGGTGGCGGCCGAGATGGTGCTGAGCCCGTTCTCCCAGCGCTGGCTGATGCGGACCGGCGAGCTGACGTACGCGTACGTGGACACGCTGGTCGACATGGTGCTCGCCGGTCTGCGGCCGCGCGCCTCCGTCTGATCCGCGCCCGCGCCTCTGGCCGGCCCCTCCCGCGGGTGCACTCCGGGGTGAGGTGCCGGGATCACCCAGGGGGCGCGCAAGGTAAAGGAAAGTGAACGAAGTGGGGTGGAAACCGACCGTATTGGTGGGATTCGCCCGTTCTCCGGTCACCCCGGATCCGCACTCCGGTCACCCGAAGAGGAGGATGGTGGCAGCATTGATCCCAGACCACCGCTCGAAGTGAGGGGATAGATGGAACGCAAGAGCAGGTTCTCCCAGTGGCTTCGCCGGCCGAGGAGCGGTTCGGACGGCGGCGATACGGACACGGGATCGGCGGCCGCGCAAGGCCGCGAGGACCTGCTGCTGGCGGTCGCCGACGCGGGTTTCCCGCTCGCCCCCGCCGCGCATCCCTCCGGCTACGGCTGTTCCTGCGAGCGCATCGGCTGTCCCACGCCCGGGCGGCACCCCGTCTCCTTCGGCTGGCAGACCGTCGCCAGCACCGACCGCGAGAAGGTCGCCGGCTGGGCGCGCGCTTATCCGCAGGCCAATTTCATCACCGCCACCGGCATCGCCCACGACGTGCTGGACGTCCCCGCCGAGGCGGGCCGCAGCGCCCTGGAGCGGCTGGAGGCGGCCGGCATCGAGGTCGGCCCGGTCGCGCTGAGCGGCGCGGCGCTCGGACAGGGCCGGATGCTGTTCTTCACCGCCACCCGCGGCACCCCGGACGACGAGGACGAGTGGTGGCCCTGCGAGCTGGACTGCCATCCGGAGACCATGGACGAGCATCCGGGCCTGCGCTGGCACTGCCGCGGCAGCTACGTCCTCCTGCCGCCCTCCCGCCTGCCCGGTGACCAGCCCGCGGTGTCCTGGCTGCGCGGCCCCGAGCGGCCGGTGCCGGACCCGCTGACGCTGCTGGAGTCGCTCACCGACGCCTGCGCCGCCTACGCGGACCAGCAGCCCGACCACGACCACGAAGCGGCCGCCTGGCCGATCGGCCGCTGACGCCCGTCCCGCGACCGGGTCCGCGGTACGGCCGCCGGACCCGCCGGACCCACGCCCGGCGTCCCGTAACCCGTGCGGTCCAGCTTCCAGCGACGTACGGTCCCGCCTGAAGCGACGCGCAGTCCCGCTTCCGGCGACGCGCGTCCCGCCTACAGCGACTTCGCGGAGGTCTTCGCCTCCAGCCGGTGCAGGACACCGACCTTCCCGGCGGCGCCCGCCGCCGGAACCTTCACCACCTGCTCCGACAGGGTCGTGAAGGTCATCCGGTCGGACGGCTTCGCCGGACCTTCCATGATCCCCTTGAGCTCCGGGCCGATGCTGATCCGCGACCCCGCGGAGACCGTCTTCTGCTGGTGGTAGTAGGTCGAGAAGAAGACCAGCGCCCCGCCGTCCTTGGTGCGCAGCGCGACCGGCGCGTACGGGGACGCCTGGTCCTCGTACTGGATACGGGAGCCCGGCTGCCGCCCCTGCCGCTCGCGCAGCGCCCGCCACCGGTCGGTGTGCGGTCCCGGGGCGAAGGTGTCGCCCTTGCCGGTGTCCAGGTACGCCGCGTACGCCGCGCCCAGCTTGCCCGGCGCGATCTTCAGCCCGGAGTCCTTCGCGTCGGCCGGCACCACCTCGGCGAAGCCGTCCTGGTCCGTCTTGAACTGCGGGATCTCGGCGTCGGCCAGCGAGGACAGATAGCTGGCCTTCCACTTCGCGCCGACCGCGTCCCGGGTGAAGACCAGGAACCACCGCGTGTTGTTGCGGTTGCTGACCGCGTCCGCCAGGAACACCTTCGGCCAGCCCGCCTGCTTGGGCACGGTGAACGTCGGGCTGGTCAGCTTCAGCGGCGGGAACTTGGGGTTGCCCTGCGGACTGATCGCCTGCCCCGCCTTGGTGAGCGCCTGGTCGACGGCGAGCAGCGAGTCCGTCTCGTAGGTCGGGTTCACCTTCGGGTCCAGCTTGGTGTTGGACGTGTTGAAGCCGTCGACGAACTGCTGGAGCGCCGTGGCGGCCTCGTCCTTCGACACCGCCGGCAGCATCTCCCGTTCGCCGTGCACGGTCATGCACCCGCTCAGCGTCAGCAGCGCCGCGCTCGCGGCGGTCAGCGCTACGGGCACCCGGAACGGCGACCTGCGTGTCATGGGGCTCGGGCTCCTTCGGGGCGACCGGGGCCGGGGCGGCCTGGGCGGCCGCCGGGGTGGCGAGATTCGGCGCAACCCTACCGGGGGCGGGGGAGCGGGCGGGCGCGGGGACCGGCAACAGCATCCGCACCGTGACCTGCCGGACGCCCGGCCCCACCGGCCATTAAGGGACGCAACGGCCGTGCCGGGGCGCGGACGGGGGCAGGGGACGGGCCGCGCCGGGGCACCGGCCGGTTCAGGCTTCACGCAAAGGCATGACCAGGGGAACGCCGGTGCGCGGATGCCCGATCACCTCGACCGGCTGCCGGTAGACCCGGCTCAGCAACTCGGCGCCGAAGACCTCGCCGGGCGGGCCCTGCGCGGCGAGCCGCCCGCCGTGCAGCAGGGCCGCCCGGTCCGCGTACGCGGCGGCCAGCCCCAGGTCGTGCAGGACCACCGCCACCGCGGCCCCGGCCGCCGCCCGCTCCCGGCAGAGCCGCAGCACCAGTTCCTGGTGGCGCAGGTCCAGTGCGGCGGTCGGCTCGTCGAGCAGCAGCAGGGGTGCGCGCTGCGCCAGGACACGGGCGAGTGCGACGCGGGCACGTTCGCCGCCGGACAGCGCGGAGAACGGCCGGCCGGCGAAGCCGGTCACCTCGGTCGCTGCCATCGCCTCCGCGACGGCCGCCGCGTCCTCGTCCTCGCCCGGGGTGCCCGCCCAGGGCGCGCGGCCCATCCGTACGACGTCCGCCACCGTGAACGGGAAGGACAGCGCGGCGGACTGTGGCAGGACGGCCCGGCGCAGCGCGAGTTCGGGTGCGGTCCAGGCGGTGGCCGGGCGGCCGTCGATCCGTACCTCGCCGGTGGTGGCGGGCAGGTCGGCGGCGAGCGCGGCCAGCAGCGTGGACTTGCCGGCGCCGTTCGGCCCGACGAGCGCCAGCACCTGGCCGGCGGTCACCTCCAGGCCGATGCCGTCCAGCACCGTACGGCCGCCCAGCCGCACGCCGAGACCGTCGGCCCGCGCGTACGCCGTCCCCGCGGACACGGGGGCGGGGAGCGCCTTGGAGCGCCCGCCGAACCACGTACCGATCACCGGAATCCGGCCCCGGCTCATGCCCAGCCCCCTTGCTTGCGACGGGTCCTGCGCAGCAGCCAGAAGAAGAACGGGCTGCCGAACAGGGCGGTCAGGACACCCAGCGGCAGTTCCGCGGGCTGGGCCACGGTGCGGGCGGCGAGGTCGGCGACGACCAGCACCAGCGCGCCGCCCAGGGCACTGCCCGGAATCAGGAAGCGGTGCCCCGGACCGGCGGCCATCCGCAGCAGGTGCGGCACGAGCAGGCCGACGAAGGAGATGACGCCGGCCACCGCCACGGCCGCCGCAGTGAGCAGCGCGACGACCAGGATCAGCACGACGCGCAGCCGCTCCACGTCGACACCGAGGTGCCGGGCGGGGCGTTCGCCGAGCGCCAGGAGGTCCAGCTTGCGGGCGTAGCAGGGAGCGACGGCCAGCCCGGCGACGGCGCACGGCAGGACCGCCAGCACCTTGGGCCAGACGGCCCCGGACAGCGAACCGAGCTGCCAGAAGGTGATCTGCGAGACCTGCGCGTTGTCCGCGAAGAAGAGGAACAGGCCGATCAGCGCGCCCGCGAAGGCGTTCACCGCGATGCCGGTGAGGATCAGCGTGACGACCTCGGTACGGCCGCCCGAGCGGGACAGCGCGTAGACGACCAGGACGGTCAGCTGACCGGTGGCGAAGGCGCAGGCCGGGACCGTCCACATGCCCAGGAAACCGAGACCCAGCGCGATCGCGCCGACGGCACCGACCGCCGCGCCCGACGAGATGCCGATGACGCCCGGCTCGGCGAGCGGATTGCCGAACACGCCCTGCATCAGGGCGCCCGCGCAGCCGAGCGAAGAGCCGACGAGCAGAGCCAGCACGACGCGCGGCAGCCGCACGTTCCACAGCACGCTCTCGCCGACCCGGTCCAGCTCCGCGCCGCCGAGGTGCAGATGGTGCAGCAGCGAGCCGAGGACGTCGCCGAGCGGGATGCGGTACGCGCCGAGCCCGGCGGAGAGCAGACAGCCGGCCAGCAGCGCGAGGGCGAGGCCGGTGGTCAGGAGGGCGGTGCGGGGGAAGCGGTGCGGGGGTGGCGGTGCGGGGGCGTCCGTTCTTTCGCCGGGCGCCGGGTCCGGGGCCGGGGCCGTACGCGTGCCTGTACCGGTGCCGGCGCCCTTGTCCGTGCCTGCGTCCGCGTCCTTGTCCGCGTCCGCGTCCGTATCCGTCCGGGGGAGTGGCGTCATCTCACTTCCCCTTGGCGTGGATCTGCTGGATCAGGGACCGCAGGACCGCGTCCGTGCGCGGCCCGTAGTTGAGCAGCACACCGTCGTCGACGGAGGCCACCCGCCGGTCCATCCCGGCCGGTGTCTGCGCCACGCCGGGGATCTTCACCAGCCCGTCGATGCCGCCGACGGACTCCAGGCCCTTGGTCATCACCAGGATGACGTCCGGCGCGGCCTTGGCGAGTGCCTCGCTCGTGATCGGTGTGAAGTCCTTCGTCAGGCCCGACTCCTTGCCCGCGTCGATGCCGCCGGCCGCTTCGATCAGCGAGCCGGCACCGGAGCGGGCGCCCCCGATGAGGTAGACGGAGGCGGAGCCGCGCAAGTAGAGGAAGGCCACCCGGGGGCGGTCGGCCGCTTCCGTGCCGCCGTGCGGAATGCTCTTGCGGACGGCCTCGATCCGCTGGTCGGTCCGGGCCTTGAGGGCGTCGCCCGCCGTACGGACGCCGAGGGCCGCCGCGACCGCGTCGATCCGGGTGTCCACGTCGGCGAGCCCCGTCGCGGGCTTGAACGTGACGACCGGGACACCGGCGTCGCGTATCTGGCCGACGGCCTCCGCCGGTCCGGTGGTGGTGTCGGCGAGGACCACGTCGGGTTTGAGCGAGAGCACGCCCTCCGCCGACACGTCGTGCGCGCGCGTCACCACGGGCAGCTTCGTCGCCTGTTCGAAGGTGGCGGTGATGTCGCGTGCGACGACCCGGCCACCGAGCCCGAGGGAGAAGACGATCTCGGAGAGGGAGCCGGTGAGCGGCACGATCCGGTCGGTCTTGCGCACCGTCACGTCATGACCGTCCGCAGACCGTACGGTCGCGGGCAGTTCGGGCCGGGGCGCGGGCCCGGACAGCGGCTCCACACGGTCGGCGGCGGGCCGGGCCGCGGGTTTCGCCGGGGGAGCGGCGGTGTCCGTACCGTCGCCGCAGCCGGCGAGTGCGAGGGCGAACGCCAGGGTGGCGGCGAGTGCCGCGGCGGGGCGTGACAGGCGCCGGCTCCCCTGCTCCCGGAAGGTTGCTGTCACTGTCCCGCCTTTCTGTGTACGTCAGTTGACCGGGTCCGGTGGCGCGGGCGGGGGGCCGGGTGACTCCCGGGGTTCCGCTTCGGTCGCGCTTAGCTTAGGTTAGCCTTACCTTAACCGCTAGATCTCGGAGGGGTCCTCGATGCTGCCGTTCAGACCGGCCCGCGGCCGTACACACGGCCGCGCCCGCGTGCTCGCCGCCGCCTTCCTGACGGCGCTGCTGGGTACGCTGCTCCCCGCGCTGCCTGCGGATCCCGCCCAGGCGGCGGCCCGCACGGTCGCGGGCGGCCGGCTGGACTGGGGCATCAAGTCCTCCTTCCAGTCGTACGTCACCGGGCCCATCGCGCAGGGCAGTTGGACCGTGAACGGCGGCGCCGCGACGGTCGGCGACAGTCGGTTCCGCTTCCACTCCGCCACCGGCAGCTACGACCCGGACAGCGGCGCCCTGACGGCCGGCTTCTCCGGCGGCGTCCACTTCACCGGTCACCGCAAGCCGGACGGCTCGTACGAGATGGACCTGACCATCAGCCGCCCCCGGGTCACCGTCGCCGACGGCCGCGGCACCCTCTTCGCCGACATGACCAGCAAGGAGAAGGGCACCGGCCGCGTCACCACGGCCACCCGGGTACCGCTCGCCACGCTGGAACTCGGCGGCGTCGACACCCGGGGCGGCGGTACGCCCATCGCGCTGACCGACGTCCCCGCGAAGCTGACCGCGCAGGGCGCCCGCGCCTTCGCCGGGTACTACACGGAAGGCACGCGACTCGATCCGGTGAGCCTGTCCGCCGACGTACGCGCGGACGGCGGGCCGAGCCCGGCGCCCGGTCCGGAAGCCTCCGGCGACGGCGACGGTGACGACAACGGCACCGAGGGCGGCGACGCCCGGCGCGGCACCTTCACCGAGGCCGCCGTCGACTGGGGCGTCCGCCGCACCTTCCGCGAGTACGTCACCGGCAACCTCGCCCACGGCAGGTGGCGGCTGTCCGACGGAGCCCAGGACGGCGGCGCGCTCTTCCGCTTCCCGCGCGGCAAGGGCGCGTACGACGCCGGAAAAGGCACCCTGGACGCCGACTTCGTGGGAAAGCTGCACTTCACCGGCGAGAATCTGGACCTGACCCTCACCGCCGTCTCGGTCACGGTGCGGGACGGCCGTGGCACCCTCGCCGCCGACGTCACCCACGACGGCAGGACCACCGAGGGCACTCCGCTGGCCACCTTCGAGGCGAAGCGGCTCACGCCGGAGAAGGGCCTGATCAAGCTCACCGAGGCACCGGCGCGGCTCACCGCCGGCGGCGCGAAGGCGTTCGGCGGCCTGTACCGGGAGGGCACGGACATGGACCCCGTCTCCCTCGCGGTCGCCGTCGACCCGAAGGCCACGCTGCCCGCCCTCCCCGACCTCGGCACCGACCCCAAGGCCGCGGCGGCGGACGGGAAGCAGGCGAAGCAGGCCGCCCCCGAGCAGGCCGCGCCCACCGCGCCCGCCTCGGACGGCGCCACCCGCACCGTCGTCCTCCTCATCTCGGCCGGCGTGCTGCTCGTCGCCGTCGCCGCCTTCCCCGTCCTGCGCGCCCGCCGTCGCCGTACGGCCCCCTCGGCGCCCCCGCAGGACTGATCCACCGCACACCCCCACCGCACCCCCACCCACCAAGGAGAGCCACCGACCATGGCCGCCATACGCCGTCCGCTCGCCCTCGCGGCAGCCGTCGCCACCGCCGCCACCACCGCGGCCCTGTGCCTGCCGTCCTTCGCCGCGGCCGCCCCCGCGACCGGCACGGCAGCGCCGAAGATCCCGCTGAAGAACGGCACGCTCGACTGGGGCGTCAAGGAGTCCTTCCGCAAGTACGTCACGGGCATGGCGCACGGCGGGATCACCACCGCCGACGGCGCGCGGCAGGCGCCGGACAACGGCCCGTTCACCTTCACGAGCGGCAGCGGCACCTACGACATGAGCACCCACGCCGTCGCCACCACCTTCAAGGGCAGCGTCCGCTTCACCTCGAAGGCGCACGGCTTCGACATCGAACTGGCGGACCTGAAGGTCGCCACGAAGGGCACGTCGGGTGCCATCACCGCGGACGTCACGGCGGCGGGCAGGACACAGGACGACGTGTCCCTGGCCTCGCTCGACCTGTCGGCGGTGCGGCCGGGCAGCGGTACGGGCGGCGCGATGACGTTCGCGAAGATCCCGGTGAAGCTGACCGCCAAGGGCGCCGAAGCGTTCAACGGCATGTACAAGGAGGGCCAGGAACTCGACCCGGCCACGCTGACGGTGACCCCGGCGGGCACGCCCGGGAAGCCGGCGCGGCCCGCACCGGGCGGGAACGGCCAGAGCGGCGGGAATGGCCAGGGCAGCGGGAACGGCCAGGGCAGCGGGGACGGCAAGGACGGCAAGAAGGGGGAGCAGGCCGGCGGTAAGCAGGGTGTGCACGCGGGCTCGGGGCCGGACTCGGCTTCGGCTTCGGGCTCGGGCAGCGGTTCCGGCACCGGCTCCTCGGACCGGAAGGCGGTCACCGCCCCCGCCTCGGGCGCCGCCGCGTCCGCTGCCGCCGCCGGCAAGGTGCTCGACGGCACCCTCGACTGGGGCGTCAAGCAGTCCTTCCGCGAATACATCGCCGGCCCCATCGCGCACGGCAAGGCCGAACTCGCGGGCGGCGCCGTCACCTCCGCCGCGGGCTACCGCTTCCCCAAGGGCCACGGTACGTACGACGCCGCCAAGGCCGCCCTGGCCGCCCAGTTCAACGGCTCGGTCCGGTTCACCGGCCACGAGGGTGTCCTGGACCTGAAGTTCAGCAACCTCAAGGTCACGGCGAGCGGCACCAAGGGCACGCTGATCGCGGACGTCTCGGCCAAGGCGCGCGCCACCGGCAAGGTCACCGACACACCGGGCATGGCGGTGGCCGACCTGAAGATTCCCGCCGGCGCCCTCACCGTCAAGAACGGTGTCGTCACCCTCAAGAACGTGCCCGCGACGCTGACCGCCGCAGGGTCCAAGGCGTTCGACGCCATGTACAAGCCCGGCCAGGCCCTCGACCCGGTGACGGCCGCCGTGACGGTCGACCCCAAGGCCCAACTGCCCGCGGACGGCGCCGCGTCCGGCTCCTCGGTCACCGCCGGCGGCTCCGGGAGCGCCGGCGGTGGCTCCGCGAGCTTCAGCAGTGGCAGCGGCGCGGGCGGCTCACTCGCGGCGACCGGCGCCACGGTGCCCAACGGCGCGCTGGCGGGCGTGGCCGGTGCCCTGATCGTCGCGGGCGGCGCCGCCACCTACGCCGTACGCCGCCGCACCGCCCTGTAACCCTCCCTCCGGACCCCACCCCCCCACTTCCCCCGGGCTCCGCACCCCAGGGGCCGCGTCCCCACACCCCACACAGGCGCGCCCCGGGCCCAGGGGCCGGCCGTACCCGCCGCGCATGCCTCCGCGCGGCGGGTACTTCGGCGTGGTGGCGCGCCCGCCCCCCGGTGGCCCGCTACCGCCGCACGCGCGATGGAATAACGGTCATGACAGCGCCAGAGGTTCCCGAACTGCACGTCGTACGCGTCTTCTGCGGCCCGGACGGCTGGGGTGGCAACCCCCTGGGCGTCGTACGGAACGGAGCAGCCGTAGCGGACAGCGCCGCGCGCCAAGCCCTCGCCGCCGGACTCGGCTTCAGCGAGACGGTGTTCGTGGAGGCGCCGGACGCCGATGAAGCTGTGGCCGACGGCGCGGCCGCTGTACGGCTCGACATCCACACCCCCAGCGTGCGGCTGCCCTTCGCCGGGCATCCGCTGGTCGGGACGGCGTGGCTCCTGCGGCACCTCGGGCAGCCGGTGGCCGCGCTGCACCCGCGAGCCGGCGAGGTGCCGGTCACCTACGAGGGGGAGGTCGTCTGGGTGCGCGGGCGGCCGGAGTGGTCCACGGGGCGCCGTACGCAGGAGTACGCGACGGTGGCGGACGTGGAGGCGCTGACCGGGCCGCCGCCCGGGGACGGCCCGCTCTACGTGTGGGCGTGGCAGGACCGCGGCGCGGGCACGGTACGCGCCCGCTTCTTCCCGCGCCGCGGTGACGGCATCGTGGAGGACGAGGCCACCGGTGCGGCGGCGCTCACCCTCACCCATGAACTCGGCCGGGCCCTGGACGTCCGCCAGGGCACCGGCTCCCGCATCCTGACGCGCCCGCACGCGGACGGCACGATCGCGCTGGGCGGCCGTGTCGTGCCCGTACGGACAGCGCCCTGACGGGGGCCGGAACGGGACGGGGACGGGACCCGGGGTCCCGTCCGTCTGCTCACGCGCTCAGCGGGAACTCTTCCCCCAGCTCACGGAAGACCGCCGTGTTGAGCGCGAAGGCGCGCTTGCACTCGTCGACCACCCGCTGCTTCTCCAGGTCGTCCACCGGCAGCGCGTCCAGCAGCTCGCGGTACTCCCGTTTGAAGGCGGCGGGGTTGCTTATGCCTTCGAAGACGTAGAAGCGCACGCCGTCGCCCTTGCGGGCGAAGCCCCAGGTCTTCTCGGCCGTGCCGCGGATGATCTGGCCGCCGGAGAGGTCGCCCAGGTAGCGGGTGTAGTGGTGCGCGACGTAACCGGCGGGCCAGCGGCCGGCGCATTCGGTGACGCGGTCGGCGTACGCGGCGGTGGCCGGCAGCGGCTCCAGGCCCGCGCGCCAGGACGGGCCGCCGAGGTGGGCCAGGTCCCGCTCCAGCTCCGCCGTACGGCTCAGCTCCGGCCGCAGGAACGGCCCGGCGACCGGGTCCCCGGCGAGCGCCTCGGAGGCGCCTTCCAGCGCGCGGTAGACGAACCACAGCTGCTCGGTGTAGCGCCGGTAGGCCGTGACACCGAGTTTGCCGCCGAGCAGGTCGCCCATGAAGGACGAGTTCTCGGCCTCCGCGTGCTGCTCGTGCGACGCGGTGCGGATCAGGGTGGAGAACGGCACCGATGCGGCGGAGTGCGCGGACGGGGTCGAGCTGGGCGCGGCCAAGACGGACCTCCGGGGACCGATGGGGAGCGTACGGGAACAGATTGTGGTTGGTTAGGCTTACCTAAGTCAACCCGTTCCCGACGGCCTGTCGGAAACCTTCCCGACATCATGTCGGTAAAAACCCCGCGACGAAAGCCCCCGCGGCGCGGAAGGCGGAAGCCGCGGGGGCCGGAATGGCGCGGGGGCCGGAACGCCGGGCGCTACGGGAGGGTGAGGATCTCCGCCCCGGTCTCCGTGACGACGAGGGTGTGCTCGAACTGGGCGGTGCGCCTGCGGTCCTTCGTCACCACCGTCCAGCCGTCCTCCCACATGTCGTACTCGTGGGTGCCCAGCGTCAGCATCGGCTCGATGGTGAAGGTCATGCCGGGCTTGATGTCGGTGGTGTGGTGCGGGCTGTCGTAGTGCGGGACGATCAGGCCGGAGTGGAACGACGAGTTGATCCCGTGGCCGGTGAAGTCGCGGACGACGCCGTAGCCGAACCGCTTGGCGTACGACTCGATCACCCGGCCGATGATGTTGATCTGCCGCCCCGGCTTGACCGCCTTGATCGCGCGGTTCAGCGACTCCCGGGTCCGCTCCACCAGGAGCTTGGACTCCTCGTCCACGTCGCCGCACAGGTACGTGGCGTTGTTGTCGCCGTGCACGCCGTTGATGTAGGCGGTCACGTCCAGGTTCACGATGTCGCCGTCCTGGAGGACGGTCGAGTCCGGGATGCCGTGGCAGATGACCTCGTTGACCGAGGAGCACAGGGACTTCGGGAAGCCACGGTAGCCGAGGGTGGAGGGGTAGGCGCCGTGGTCGCACATGAACTCGTGGGCGACCCGGTCCAGTTCGTCGGTGGTCACACCCGGAGCGATCAGCTTGGCGGCCTCCTCCATCGCCTGGGCGGCGATCCGCCCCGCGACGCGCATCCGCTCGATCGTTTCCGCGTCCTGCACCTCCGGGCCCGTATAGGGGGTGGGCGCGGCCTTGCCCACGTACTCGGGACGCGGGACGGAGGCGGGTACGGGGCGGGTGGGGGAGATCGTCCCCGGGACAAGAAGCGACTGGCCAGACATGCCAGCGAGTGTATCCGTGGCCCATCGGGCAGGATGGCGGCACAGGTGTCGCAGACAGGAGACGTGATGGCGCTGTTCAAGAGGCGGACGGCCGGCAAGCCCGGCGAGTGGTACTACTGCCTCAAGCACGGAACGGTCGAAGAAGGCCCCGAGTGCCGCGCCGCCGACCGCTTCGGCCCGTACGCGACGCGCGAGGAGGCGGCCCACGCGATGGAGACCGCCCGCGAACGCAATCTGGAGTGGGAGACCGACCCCCGCTGGCACGAGAAAGGGCACGAGAAGGGGCAGGAGAAGGGGCAGGGCCCGGGGGCGGAAGGGTCCGCCTGACAGGGCAGGGCCGGTCCCGGGCCGGGGCGGACCGGGCGCGCGCCCCGGATCCGGCCTGCCCGCCCACACCGACGTCCGTGCGGACGTCCCGCACCGACGTCCCTACGGACGCGACGGCCGCCACACCGCCCGAGCGGACCTGGCCGAGCCGCGGCCCGACCGAGTACGACAGCAGCTCGATGTCGGCCGGCCGGTCGCGCGGCTCCTTGCGGCCAGGCGTGGCGCGCGCCCTCCCGGATGCCGTGCAGCGACGGCTGCTCGGCGTCGTGCGGAGCGGGGTGGACGCCAGGTGTCCGGAAGGTGGCTTTCCGGTGCTCCGGGCGCCGTGGTGACGCGGTCGGGTGGCGGCCCGCGCCATCCGTGTGCCGCGCCTTGACGGTCAGTTGGGGGCTCCCTATGGTCACGCTGACAGAGGACGTCCTACGTCCGGTCTGCCGGGGGAGGACCCATGGCTCACCAGACTTCCGTTCCGTTCCGTGCCGGGTCCGAGGGTTACGCGAGCTTCCGCATCCCGGCCGTGGTCAGCATCCGCCCCGCAAGCGCCGACGACACCGGCCCCGGCTCTGCCGCCGACCCCGGCTCCGGCACCGACCCCGGCACCCTGCTCGCCTTCGCCGAAGGCCGGGTGCACAGCGCCGCCGACCACGGCGACATCGACATCGTGCTGAAACGCTCCACCGACGGCGGCCGCACCTGGGGTCCGCTCCAGACCGTCGCCCGCAACGGCACGGGCACCGCGGGCAACCCGGCCCCGCTCGTGCTGGACGGCGGCCGGGTCCTGCTGGTGCACGTACGCAGCGCCGCCACGGCCACCGAGGACCGCATCCGCCGCGGCCTGGTGTCCGCCGCCGACGGGCGGCGTGTCTGGGTGCAGCACAGCGACGACGGAGGCGCCGCCTGGAGTCCGCCGCGCGAGATCACGGCGCAGACCAAGCGCGCCAACTGGCGCTGGTACGCCACCACCCCCGGACACGCCCTCCAGCTCCGGCACGGACCGCGCGCCGGCCGTCTGGTCGTCCCGGCCAACCACTCCATCGCCCCCACCGTCTCCGGCGACGACGGCACCGAGGGCCGCTACAACGGCGGCCACGTCCTGCTCAGCGACGACGGCGGCGCGAACTGGCGCATCGGCTACACGGACAGCAACCCCAACGGCTACATCAACGCCAACGAGACGACCGCCGCCGAACTCCCCGACGGCACGCTCTACTTCAACACGCGCAACGACTCCCCGGCCCCCGGCAACCGCGCCGACGCCCACTCCGCCCCCGCGGACGCCGGCGAGCGCCTGATCAGGCCGTTCCGTCCGCAGGCCGGACTGACCGGGCCCGTCGTCGAAGGCAGCGCGCTGCACCTGGGGGAGCCCGACGTGCTGCTCTTCTCCGGCCCCGCCGACCCGGACGCCCGCGCCCTGATGACCGTACGGGCCAGCCGCGACCGCGGCCTGACCTGGCGCCCCGCGCACACCGTCGACGGGCTCCCGGCCGCCTACTGCGACCTCGTACGGATCGACGCCGCGACCGTCGGCCTGCTCTACGAGACGGGCGACTTCAGCGCCTATTCGACGATCACCTTCCGCCGCATCCCCGTGGAGGAGCTGGCATGAGCACCGGTACGTACGACAGCGGCCGGGGGCCGGGCCGGGGGCACGGCCGCCTCCGCCGCCGGGCCCTGCTCGGCGGGGCCGCCGCGGCCGCCGCCGGGTTCACGCCGGCCGGCTGCGGCGACGGCGACGGTGACCAGGCGGCGCCCCAGGAGCGCAAGGAGGGCCAGAAGATCACGCTGTCGTTCTGGTCCTGGGTGCCGGGCATCGACAAGCCGGTGGACCTGTGGAACAGCGAGCACCCTGACGTGCAGGTCGAGGTGGAGACGGTGTCCGCCGTGGACGGCCGCCAGTACGCCAAGATGCACGCCGCCGTCAAAGCCGGGAACCCGCCGGACCTCGCCCAGATCGAGTTCCCCGTCGTCCCCAGCTTCCTGCTCGACAACGCCCTGATGGACCTGTCGGCCCTCGGCGCCGCCCGCTACAAGGACCGCTTCGTGGGCTGGCAGTGGCAGCAGTCGGTGTTCGGCAAGGGCGTCTACGCCGTCCCGCAGGCGTCCGGCCCGATGGGGCTCTTCCTGCGCCAGGACCTCTTCGAGCGGTGGAACATCCAGCTCCCGCAGACCTGGGACGAGTACGAGGAGGCGGCGAAGGCGATCCGCCGGCAGGGCGCCTGGATCGAGACGTTCGCCCCCGCCAACGGCAACCGCTTCGCCGGGCTGGCCTGGCAGGCGGGCGCCGAGTGGTACGCCGCCCAGGGCGACACCTGGACCGTGCACATCGACGACGAGCCCACCCGCAAGGTCGCCGACTACTGGGAGTCGCTGGTCCGGCGCAAGCTCGTCAAGACGATCCCGGACCGGCAGAACGCCTGGTACAAGGACATCCAGACCGGTGCGATCCCGGCCTGGATCGGCGCCAGTTGGGGCGACGCGCTGCTGGCGGGCAACGCGCCCGGCACCAAGGGGAAATGGCGCGCCGCGCCCCTCCCGCAATGGCGGAAGGGCGCCGACGCGCACGCCAACTGGGGCGGTTCGACCACCGCCGTCTTCGCGAAGGCCTCCTACCCCAAGGACGCGCTGGACTTCGCCCTGTGGCTCAACACCGACCCGAAGTCCATCGCGCTGCTGATCGACGGCGGCTACGGCTTCCCGAGTGCGAAGAAGGGCTACGCCACCGCCGACCTCGACGTCCACCGGGACTTCTTCGGCGGGCAGGCGTACAGCAGGATCTTCGCGGACGCGGGCGCGCACGTCGACACCGGCTGGCAGTGGGGGCCGGGCGTGGACACCCTCTACCAGCGGCTCGGCGATGCGTTCACCGAGGCGCTCGACAGCGGCGGCTCGTTCCGCTCCGTGCTCCGCGCCGTACAGGCACAGACCGTCTCCGACCTGCGGGGCAAGGGCCTGAAGGTGGAGAGCGGCGGGTGAGCGGAACCGGCCGGGGCCGGGCCGTCACCGGGAGCGCACAGCGCACGCGTCACATCCGGCTCACCCGGCTCACGCGGACCGAAGCCCGCAACGCCCGCGCCGCGGCCGCCTTCGTCCTGCCCTTCCTCCTCCTCTTCCTCCTCTGCTTCGTCGCCCCGATCGGCTACGCCGTCCACCAGAGCCTGCACCGCACCGAGCGCACCGGCCCGCTCGGCCTCGGCGGCCAGGAGCGCGAGGTCTTCGCGGGCTTCGCCAACTACGCGCACGCGCTCGCCGACGACCGCTTCCTGACCGGATTCGGCCGGGTCCTGCTCTTCGGTGTCGTACAGATACCGCTGATGATCGCCCTGGCGACCGTCCTCGCCCTCCTCCTGGAGAGCGCGAGCGCGCGCGGCATCACGTTCTTCCGCAGTGCGTTCTTCCTGCCGTACGGCGTCCCCGGCGTCATCGCCTCCATCCTGTGGGGCTTCCTGTACGTCCCGGGCATCAGCCCGCTGGTCGAAATCGCCGGATCGCTCGGCTGGGACGTGGACTTCCTCGCCCGCGACACCGTCCTGTGGTCCATCGCCAACATCGTCACCTGGCAGTTCACCGGCTACAACATGCTCGTACTGATCTCCCAGCTCAAAGCCGTACCGGACGAGCTGTACGAGGCGGCGCGCATCGACGGCGCGAACGCCTGGCACCTCGCCCGGCACATCAAGATCCCGCTGATCCGGCCCGCGCTCGTGCTGACCACCGTCTTCAGCATCATCGGCACACTCCAGTTGTTCGCCGAGCCGATGGTGCTCCGGCCCCTCGCCGCCACCATCGACTCCGGCTTCACCCCCAACCTGCACGCCTACAGCGAGGCGTTCGTCAGCAACAACCAGCACGTCGCGGCGGCCGAGGCGGTGCTGCTGGCCCTGGTCGCCTGCGTGCTGTCGTTCGGCTTCCTGCGGCTGGTCGGGCAGCGCGGCGACGGGAGCGACCGGTGAGCCGGGCCGCCGACCGCGACGCCTCCGCACGCGACGCCTCCGTACGGCCGTCCGGACGCCCCGCGCGCCCCTCCGCCGGGAGCGCCATCCGCCCACCCCTCCGCTACCGCGTCATCACCGCCTCACTCCTCACCGTCGCCGCGCTCTACTTCCTCACCCCCGTCTACTGGCTCGTCGTCTCCGCCACCAAGAACAGCGCCGACCTCTTCGGCACCTTCGGCTTCTGGTTCGCCCACCCGCGCCCCCTGGAACACCTCCGGGACGTCCTCACCTACGACCACGGCATCTACGTCCGCTGGTTCACCAACTCGCTCCTGTACGCGGGCGTCGGCGCGCTCGCCGCCACCCTGCTGTCCGCGGCGGCCGGCTACGCGCTCGCCAAGTTCCCGTTCCCGGGCCGCGAAGCCGTCTTCAACCTCGTCCTCGCCGGCGTCCTGATCCCCGGCACCGCCCTCGCTCTCCCCCTCTACTTCCTCTTCAGCTCCATGGGCCTCGCCAACACCTACTGGGCGGTGCTCCTCCCCAGCGTCGTGAGCCCCTTCGGCGTCTACCTCTGCCGGATCTACGCGGCGGCCGCCGTACCCGACGCGCTCCTGGAAGCGGCCCGCATCGACGGCGCGGGCGAGGCCCGTATCTTCGCCGGCCTCGGCCTGCGTCTGATGACCCCGGCCCTGGTCACCGTCTTCCTCTTCCAGTTCGTCCACATCTGGAACAACTACTTCCTGCCGCTGGTCATGCTCTCCGACTCCGACCTGTATCCGATCCAGCTCGGCCTGACGGCCTGGACCGGGTACGCGGACCGCCGGCCGGAGCTGTACCAGTACACGGTGGGCGGCGCGTTCCTGTCCGTACTGCCGCTGATGGTGCTGATGACCGTCCTGCAGCGGTACTGGCGTACGGGGCTCACCGAGGGCAGCGTGAAGGCGTGACAGTATCGCTGTCATGACTACTCCTGACGATGCGCGGACCGGTAACGACGCGCAGCCCGTGAATGTCGCCACCGAAGCCAAGAAGGCGCTCAAAAGGGACCCCTGGGACCTCCCCGATGTGTCCGGCCTCGTCGTCGGCGTCCTCGGCGGCACCGGCGACCAGGGACGCGGCCTGGCTTACCGGCTCGCCCGGGCCGGCCAGAAGGTGATCATCGGCTCGCGCGCCGCGGAGCGCGCCCAGGCCGCCGCCGGTGAACTGGGCCACGGCGTCGAGGGTGCGGACAACGCCGAGTGCGCGCGGCGCAGCGACATCGTCATCGTGGCCGTCCCGTGGGAAGGCCACGCCAAGACCCTCCAGTCCCTCCGCGAAGAGCTGGCCGGCAAACTCGTCGTCGACTGCGTCAACCCGCTCGGCTTCGACAAGAAGGGCGCCTACGCGCTCAAGCCGGAGGAGGGCAGCGCCGCCGAACAGGCCGCGGCCCTGCTCCCCGACTCCCGGGTCACCGCCGCCTTCCACCACCTCTCCGCCGTCCTGCTCCAGGACCCGGAGATCGAAGAGATCGACACCGACGTGATGGTGCTGGGCGAGTCCCGCGCCGACACCGACCAGATCCAGGCCCTGGCCGCCCGCATCCCCGGCATGCGCGGCGTCTTCGCCGGCCGCCTGCGCAACGCGCACCAGGTGGAGTCCCTGGTCGCCAACCTGATCTCCACCAACCGGCGCTACAAGGCCCACGCGGGGCTGCGGCTCACGGACGTGTAACCACGGGCCGGGCCGGCCTGCCGACGCTCCTCCCTTGCCCGTATTCAGCGCTCTTCGATATCCTGCAAGGCTGTCCACTTCCGTGGAGGGCATGGCGCCCGGTACGGCGGGCGAGGGAAGGAGCGTGATCCATGCGGTGGTTGCCCCGGCCGCCCGCCCGGACAGTCCGGAGCACGGGCGGCGGGTTCCGGAAGGAACGCGATGTCCCGTACGGACAAGACGAAACCCCTGTGGATACGCCACGCGGAACACGGCCCCCGCCCGGTCCACGACCACCGCCACGGCCCCTGCGACCTGCCGCCGCGCCCGACGCGGAAGCCCGCGGACACCCGCTGCCGGTGGGAACACCCCGGCATGATCCTGCTCGGCTCCACCTGCTGCGCGGGCTGCCACAAGCGCGGCTGCGTCAAGGAGTGGCAGCGGTACGTCAGGACCGGCAACCGCAAGCAGCGCCACGCGGCGCGACGCGAGGCGCGCCGTCACGTCACCGGAGCGGACGGCGACTGACCCGCCCGGCCCGGGGCGGCCCCGGCGGGCCGCCCCCTCCGGCCCGGCCGTCCGGCCCGGACACCGGTCGCCGGGGCCCATGGTGGACACTGGAGGAAAACCCCATACCCCCACGCACAGGAGCCGACCCCATGCCCCGCCTCGCCGTCTTCGCCCTCGTCGTCTGCGCCCTCGCCGTCGCCGCGGCCGTCGTCTCGTTCGTCCAGGGCAGCTGGCTCGGCATCGTGTGGATCCTGATGGCGGGCATCTCCAGCAACATGGCGTGGTTCTACGTCCGCAAGGCGAAGATGGACCGCGAGCGACGCGAGGGGGCGGCGGCCTCGGTGGCCGGCTGAGGGCCTGCCGGGCTCCGGCCCCGTCGTCGCGGGATCTCGCGGGACCCGGCGCCCGCGAGAGCCCCTACCCTGATGCCGGAGGTAGGTGATGCCATGTCTCCGGAGATCTCGTCCAACCTCCGCAAACACCGCCGTCGCCTGGGGTGGAGCCAGGAGCGACTGGCCGAGGCGGCCGGGGTGTCCCCCGGCGCCGTACGCAAGCTGGAGCAGGGCGGCGTGGCCCGCGTCGAAACTCTGGCGCAGCTCGCGGCAGCCCTGGATGTCGAAACGGCGATGCTGTTCGCGCCGCCTGCCAGCCCGGAACCCATACGGGACGACGGTCCCAGCCGCCAGCAGTTGCTGGATCTCCGCCGCCATCTGTTGCCGCCCGTCGGGCTCGTCGACATGACCGGGCCGCCCGAGGAAGAGGTGCCCCGCGGCCCGCTGCTCCAGGACATCGAGGAAGCACACGCGCTCTACCAAGCCGACCGCTACGACTCGGTCGCGCGGCGGCTGCCCGGCATCCTCTCCGCCGCCCCTTACGGCACCTGCGGCTCCCCCTGCCAGAAGCGGAACAGTTGCTGGCCGAAGTAGGTGTCCCAGTTGGTGATGCCGAGGGTGCGCAGGATGGCGTCGACCGCGTCGAAGAAGACGGCGTTGACGCCGGGGATCCACAGGAGGCCGAAGACGGCGAGCAGGCCGAACGGGGCGATGGGCTCGACCTGGCGGCGGATCTTGTAGGAGAGCCAGGGCTCGATGACGCCGTAGCCGTCCAGGCCGGGGACCGGGACGAAGTTGAGGATGGCGGCGGTGACCTGGAGGAGGGCCAGGAAGGCGAGGGCGAAGCGGAACTGCGCGGGGACGCCGTCCATGGCGCCCAGCCAGAAGGGGGCCGAGACGACGGCCGCGAAGAGGATGTTCGTGAGGGGGCCGGCCGCCGAGATCAGGCTGTGCCGCCAGCGGCCCCGGATACGGCCGCGCTCGATGAAGACCGCGCCGCCCGGCAGGCCGATGCCGCCCATGATCACGAAGATCACCGGCAGCACGATGCTGAGCAGCGCGTGGGTGTACTTGAGGGGGTTGAGGGTGAGGTACCCCTTGGCGCCGATGGAGATGTCGCCGCTGTGCAGCGCCGTGCGGGCGTGCGCGTACTCGTGCAGGCAGAGCGAGACGATCCAGCCGGAGACCACGAAGAGGAAGACGGCGAAGCCGGGGCTCGCCGCGAGGCGTCCCGTCCAGACGGCCCATCCCGACACCGCCATGACGGCGACGAGCGCGAGGAAGACCGGGCTGACGCGGCGGTCGGTGCGCTGGGCTGATGTGGTCATGGTGGAGGGCTCCTGGGTGTTGCCGTGGGGCTCGGTGTCGGTGTGCGGTGCCGTTACGGGCAGCCATGACCGTATCCGCGGGCGGGGCGGCCGTGCACGGAAAACGACGGGCGGCGGGCGGGAGGTTCCGGGCAGTCTGGGCCCATGACGGATACGGGCGCGGTACGGACGGTACGGGTGTTCCACCGCGACTGGGAGATGGAGTGCTGCGGCACGCCGTTCTCGGTGGGGGACGAGGTCGCGTGGCCGCTGGTCTTCGAAAGCGTCCCGGCGGCGGACGCGGCGGTCTGGGCGGACTGCCTGGACGAGCGGGGACTGCTGCGGGTGGCCACGCTGCACGGTGGGTCGCCGGAGATCGGCCCCGGGACGCCGCGGCTGGCGGGGCGTGTCCGGTCGATACACGTGGCGATCGTGGGGTACCGGGCCGCTGAGCCGGTGCCCGGTGAACGGTGGCTGCGTCCGGTCGAGCGTTGCCCGAAGTGGTTCTCCGACCGGGTACCGGACGGGGTGGGCCATCGGGGCCGCGGGGACGGTACGGGGCCGGGTGGTGGGTCGGGCGGCGTGGGCAGGGCGGGCCGCGGCCAGGGGGCTTATCGCCGGGTCGAGCGCGGCGTCGTCGTCGAGGTCGAGGTGGCGTGTGCGGAGCGCGGCGCGTGAAGCCGCCGCCCGTACAGGACAATGGGGCGGTGCGCTACGGAATCCTCGGCACGGCCCAGGCCCATCGGAGCGACGGTACGCCCGTCGCGCTCGGTGGCTCGCGCCTGCGCGCACTGCTCACGGCGCTCGCGCTGCGGCCCGGCCGGGCGCTCGCCGCCGACCTGCTGATCGCGGACGTCTGGGGCCCGGAGCCGCCCGCCGACGCGACCGGCGCGTTGCAGGCCCTGATCGCGCGGCTGCGCCGGTCCGTGGGCCGGGAAGCGATCGCCTCCGTGCACGGCGGGTACCGGCTGTGCGCCGATCCGTGCGACGTGGATCTGCACCGTTTCGAGGAGCTCGCCGCCGAGGGGGCGCAGGCCCTGGCCGACGCCGATCCGGTCAAGGCCGCCGCGCTGCTCGACGACGCCCTCGCGCTCTGGCGCGGCCCGGCGCTGGCCGACCTCCCGGAGGCGGCGGGCGAGGCGGCGCGCGCCGAGCGCGGCCACCTGGACGCCCGCCGTACCCGGCTCGCCGCGGAGGTCGCCCTCGGGCGGCCCGGCCAGGCCCTGCCCGCGCTGACGGCCCTGTGCGCGGACCACCCACTGGACGAGCCGCTCCAGGCCCTGCGCCTGCGCGCCTTGCGGGCCGCGGGCCGTACGGCGGAGGCGCTCGACGCGTACGCCTCGGTGCGGGCCGCCATCGCCGACCGGCTGGGCGTCGAGCCCGGCCTCGAACTGCGGGACCTGCATGGGGAGTTGCTGCGGGTGGCAGGGGGTTCCGCGGGGCGGGCGGAGGTGGCGGAGGCGGGCGGGCCGGCTTCGAGCATGCTGGCTTCAGGCGTGCCGGCTTCGGGGGCCGACGGCGGATGGTCCGGCCGGCGGGGTGCGGAGACGGCCGTGAGTCCGTCGGCGGGGACCGGAGCCCGTCACGGGGTCGGCGCCCGCAAGGGAGTCGGTGCACGGCCGGGCAACCTGCGGTCACGGCCGACCTCCTTCGTGGGCCGGGAGGACGACCTGGCCGCGATCCGCGCCGACCTGGCCGCCCACCGCCTGGTGACCCTGCTGGGCCCCGGCGGTGCCGGCAAGACACGGCTCTCGCAGGAGAGCGCCGAGGCAGCGGCGGCCGCGGCACCGGACGCCTGGCCGGACGGGGTGTGGTTCGCGGAACTGGCGCCCGTGGACGACCCGCAGACCGTCCCGGAAGCGGTGCTCACCGCGCTCGGGGCGCGCGAGACCGTGCTGCGCGGTACCACCGCCGAGGAACTGCGCGCCGCCGCCGACCGGTCCGGGTCCGACCCGATGGCCCAGCTCGCCGAGTTCTGCGAGAACCGGCGGATGCTCCTGGTCATCGACAACTGCGAGCATGTGATCGGCGCCGCCGCCGCTCTGGCCGACCGGCTGCTGGCCGAATGCCCCGGCGTGACGGTGCTGGCCACCAGCCGGGAGCCGCTGGCCGTGCCGGGGGAGGCGGTACGGCCGGTGGAACCGCTGCCCGACCCGATCGCGCTGCGGCTGCTGGCCGATCGGGGAGCCGCCGCGCGGCCCGGGTTCCGCGTCGAGGACGACCCGGTCGCCTGCGCCGAGATCTGCCGGCGCCTCGACGGGCTGCCGCTCGCCATCGAACTGGCCGCCGCCCGGCTGCGGTTGCTCGGCCCGCGCCAGCTTGCCGACCGGCTGGACGACCGGTTCCGGCTGCTGACCAGCGGGAGCCGCACCGTACTGCCCAGGCAGCAGACGCTGCGCGCGGTGGTGGACTGGTCCTGGGACCTGCTCGACGACGCCGAACGGGCTGTGCTGCGCCGGCTGTCGGTCTTCTCCGGCGGCTGTGACCTGGTCGTCGCGGAGGAGGTCTGCGGGGACGGGCCGGAGGGGGCGTACGGGCCGGACGGGCCGGCGGGCTCCCGGACACGGGTGGCGCCCCGCGACGTGGCCGTCCTGCTCGGTTCGCTGATCGACAAGTCGCTGGTGGTCACGGCCCAGGACGGTGACGGGCGGATGCGCTACCGGCTGCTGGAGACCGTCTCGGAGTACGCCGGTGAGCGCCTGGACGAGGCCGGGGAGCGGCCCGCGACCGAACGGCGGCACCTGGTCACCTATCGCGAACTCGCCCGTAACGCCGACCCGTTGCTGCGCGGCCCCGAGCAGTGCGCCTGGCTGGACCGGCTGGAACTGGAACACGACAACCTGCGCACCGCGCTGCGCCGGGCCGTCACCGCCCACGACGAGCACGAAGCCCTGTGCCTCGTGCTCTCGCTCCAGTGGTTCTGGACGCTGCGCGATCACCGCGCCGACGCCCGCGCCTGGTCGACCGCGGTGGCGGCCCTCGGCCCCGACCCCTTCGCGCTGCCCGTCGAACCGGCGCCCGTCCTGCACGCCCGGCCCATCGACGCACCGCCGCCGATGGACCCCGAGCAGTTGAAGGAGGCGCGCCGCGAGGTCCGGCTGGTCGGGCTGGCCAGCGTCGAGAGCGACATAGAGGTGCTGCGCAAGCAGGAACGGCGGGACGAACTGACCGGCATCCTGGCCTCCTACCGCAGCGGCATGCCGCAGACCTGCAAGCTGCCGGGCGTGATGTGGTACTACGCGGTGATGCTGACGGGGCGATTCGACGACCTCGTACAGATGACGGAGGACGCGGTACGCGCCTGCCGGGAGTACGGCTACGTGTGGGAGCTGGCCTACGTCCTCCAGCTCCGTTCCAAGATCTTCAACGACCGGCAGGGCGGCCTGTCCCAGGCCCGCAGGGACGCCGACGAGTCCCTGGACATCTTCGTACGGCTCGGGGACGCGTGGGGCGCGGCGGAGGCCATCGCGGGGCGCGGCGAGTCGCGCGAGGGGCGCGGCGAGTACGCGCTCGCCGCCGAGGACTACCGGGCGGCCATCCGCTACGCCGAGGAACTCGGGGCGCGCAGCCAGGTTCTGCTGCTCCAGACCCGGCTGGGCAGCGTGCTGATCGAGGCCGACGACGAAGCGACCGGCGAGCGCCTGCTGTACGAGGTGCTGGAGCTGGCGAAGGAGCAGAACAGCGGCCGGGACGCGGTGTCGTTCGCCCATCTGACGCTCGCGATGCACCTGACGTGCGCCGGCCGCCTCCAGGAAGCGCGCGGTCACCTGGACGAGGTGCGCAAGGCGTTCGGCCAGCGAGGGCCGGAGCTGTTCAAGGGCGTGCTCACCATGTCCCTGGTCGCCCTGGACATCGAGGAGGGGAAGTACGCCGCCGACATGCTGCCCAGGATCCGGTCGGCCCTGGAGCTGTTCCAAGGCGAACTGACGCAGATCGTCGCCCCCGACCTGCCGGTGATCCAGCTCCTGACCGGGGCGCGGGCGCTGCTGGGCGTACGGGGCGCGGCGGTCGGCGGACCGGACGCGGCGCGGCTGATCGGCGCGTACGACACGCTCCGCTCCCGCTCGCACCGGCCGCAGCGGGTCCTCCGGAAGAACCGGGCGGCGGCCGAGGCGGAGGCGCGCGCGGCGCTCGGCGACGACGCCGCCTACGACCGGGCGTACGCCGAAGGCGGCGGCCTCTCGCTCGAAGAAGCCACCGCCCTCATCTGACGCGAGCCGGGCGAAGGTGACGCGTCAGGTCTTCTTGCGGAACTTGTTCACCGCGAGGGGCGCGAAGACCAGGGTGATGCCGGCGGTCCAGGCCAGGGTGATCAGCACCGGCTGGGCGACCGCGCCCTGGCCGTTCATCAGGGCCCGGGCCGCGTCCGCCAGGTTCGACAGCGGGTTGATCTTGGTGAACGCCTCCATCCAGCCCGGCATCGTCGTGGGCGGGGCGAATATGGAGGAGCCGAACTGCAGCGGCATCAGCACCATGAAGCCCACACCCTGCACCGCCTGCGGTGTCTTCATGGTCAGCCCGAGCAGCATGAAGATCCAGGTCAGCGAGGAGCCGAAGAGCAGCGCCAGGGCGACGGCCGCCAGCAGCTCCAGCGGACCGGTCCGCAGGTCGAAACCGATCAGGAACGCCAGCGACAGCAGGATGACGGTGGAGACCAGCATCCGCCCGGACTCCACGAGCATCTTCGCCGTCAGCACCGAGGAGCGGGCGATCGGCATGGTGCGGAAGCGGTCCATCACCCCCTTGTTGAAGTCGTCGTTGACGCCGGAACCGACCGACATGGCGATGTTCAGACCACCCATGGCCAGCAGGCCGGGGATGATGTAGTTCACGTACGCGGAACGGTCGCCGCCCAGGCTGCCGCCCATCGCGCCGCCGAAGACGTACACGAACAGCAGCGTGAAGACGATCGGCATCAACAGGGCGTCGAACATCGACTCCGGGTCGTTCTTGATCTGCATCGCGTTGCGGCGCACCAGGGCGCCCGTGTGACGCAGATGGGCCCGCAGGCCGATCCGGCCCTCGTCGGCACCCGGCCGCTGCGGCTTGACCGGCGCCGTCACCGTCGCGGCACTCATGCCGGAACCTCCTCGAACTGCTTGTCCTGAACGCCCTGCGGGTCCTGCGGCCCGTCCTGCTGGTCGCCGCCGCCGGCCTCCGAGGTCTTCTGGCCGGTGATGGCCAGGAACACCTCGTCCAGGCTGGGCAGATGGGTGTTGATGCCGGAGATCGTGAAGCCCCGCTCGCCGAGCATGCCGACCACGGCGGACAGTTGCTCGTCGCTGATGATCGGCACGTTGACCACACCGTCCTCATGGTCGGCGGTGGCGCCCGCGATGCCGTCCAGGCCGGCCTGCGCGATGGCGCCGACCATCCGGTCCAGCTCGGCGCTCCGCGCCGGGCGTATCTGGAGCGTACGGCCGCCGACCTTGGTCTTCAGCTCGTCGACCTTGCCCTCGGCGATGACCCGGCCGCGGTCGATGACCGTCAGCTCGTGGGCCAGTTGCTCGGCCTCTTCCATGTACTGGGTGGTGAGCAGGACCGTCGCGCCGTCCCGCACCATGCTGCGGACCTCGTCCCAGACCTCGTTGCGGGTACGGGGGTCGAGGCCGGTGGTCGGCTCGTCCAGATACAGCACCGCGGGCCGGCCGATCATCGAGGCGGCCAGGTCCAGGCGGCGGCGCATGCCGCCGGAGTACTTGGCGGCGGCCCGGCCTGCGGCCTCGGTGAGGGAGAACCGCTCCAGCAGCTCGTCGGCCCGCGCGCGGGCGTCCTTGCGGGAGAGGTCCAGCAGCCGGCCGATCATGTAGAGGTTCTCCCGGCCGGAGAGCTTCTCGTCGACCGAGGCGTACTGGCCGGTGAGGCCGATGGTGCGGCGCAGCGCTCGCGGCTGGCGCACCACGTCGAAGCCCGCCACGGTCGCCGTGCCGGCGTCCGGGACCAGCAGTGTGGACAGGCAGCGCACCAGCGTCGTCTTGCCCGCGCCGTTCGGCCCGAGCACGCCGAGCACGGTGCCTTCCCGTACATCGAGATCCACCCCGTCCACGGCCTTCACCTCGCCGAAGTGCTTGACCAGCCCCCGCACTTCGACGGCGTTCCCCGCGCCGTTGGATGTCGTCTTTCGCGTCATGCCCCCACGATGACAGGCACCACTGACAAACGACCGACAGCTGACCGACAGCCCGGGTGGGAGCCGCGCGGAGGGCGGAGACGGCGGACCGGTGGCGGCGGACCGGCGGCGGCGCCGGGAAGACGCCGCCACCGGTGGTGCGTCAGCGGAAGCTGTGCTCCTGGGCCGGGAACGTGCCGCCGACGACCTCTTCCGCGAAGTCCTTGGCCGCGCCGCCCAGGACCTCGCGCAGGTTCGCGTACCGCTTCACGAAGCGGGGCACGTGCCCGCTGGTCAGGCCCGCCATGTCCGTCCAGACCAGGACCTGGGCGTCGCAGCCGATGCCCGCGCCGATCCCCACCGTGGGGATGTGCAGCGAGCGGGTGACCTCGGCGGCCAGCTCGGCCGGTACGGCTTCCAGGACGACGGAGAAGGCCCCCGCGTCCTGGACGGCCTTGGCGTCGCGCAGCAACTGCTGGGCCGCCTCCTCGCCGCGGCCCTGCACCGGGTAACCCCCGTACGCGTTGACCGACTGCGGCGTCAGGCCGACGTGGGCCATGACCGGGATGCCGGAGGAGACCAGCAGCTCGACCTGGTGGGCGGAACGCTCGCCGCCCTCCAGCTTGACCGCGCCCACACCGGCCTCCTTGACCAGGCGGGTGGCGTTGCGCAGGGCCTGGACCGGGCTCTCCTGGAAGGCGCCGAAGGGCAGGTCGGCGACGATCAGGGCGCGCTTGGTGCCGCGGACGACGGCCGCGGACAGGATCGTGATCTCGTCCATCGTGACCGGCACGGTGGATTCGTACCCGAGGTGGCAGTTGCCCATCGAGTCGCCGACCAGCAGCACCGGGATGCCGGCCTCGTCGAAGACGGACGCGGTCATCGCGTCGTAGGCGGTGAGCATGGGCCACTTCTCGCCGCGCTCCTTGGCGGCGGCGATGTCGCGCACGGTCACGCGGCGCGAGCTCTTTCCTCCGTACAGCGCCTTGCCGCTGCTGTCGGACACGGGCTCGGCGGCGGTTCCGCCGGGCGCGGACGTCCCGTCCGCGGGTGGATTCTGGGCAGGCGAAAGCTGCGTCATGGCGACGGCTCCTGTTCGTCATCTCGAAGCGCCCTGACGGCGTCTCCGGACTCCCTTCCATGCTGGCACGTGCCGCGGGGGAAGTGGAAGGGGTGCCGTAGGAGCGTCGAAGGAGCACGCAAGGGGCACCGCGACCCCCAGCGATACGGAACGGGCCCGTATCGGAATCGGCGTAAGGTGTGGGCATGGCCAGCTCAACGACCTCCGGCATAGCCGAAGCGCCCCGGCACGTACCCGAGCACATCCACCGCCGCCGCTGGGTGATCCTGTCCGTCCTGATGCTCAGCCTGCTGATCGTGGTGCTGGACAACTCGATCCTCAACGTGGCGATGAAGACGATCGCCACCCCGGCCCCCACCGGCCTCGGCGCCACCCAGAGCCAACTGGAGTGGGCGATCAACTCCTACACGCTGGTCTTCGCGGGTCTGCTGTTCACCTCCGGCCTGCTCGGTGACCGGCTGGGCCGCAAGAAGGTGCTGCTCTTCGGCCTGCTGGTGTTCGGCGTCGGCTCGGTGCTGGCCGCCGTCGCCGGGTCACCCGGCCAGCTCATCGCCTTCCGGGCCGTGATGGGCCTGGGCGGCGCCTTCGTGATGCCCTCCACCCTCGCCGTCCTGATGAACGTCTTCGAGCGGGACGAGCAGCCCAGGGCGATCGGCATCTGGGCGGGCGGCGTGGGCCTGGCCATCGCGATCGGGCCGATCGCGGGCGGTCTGCTGCTGGACCACTTCTGGTGGGGCTCGGTCTTCCTCGTGAACGTGCCGATCGTGCTCGTCGCGCTGGTCGCGATGGTCCTCCTGGTGCCCGACTCCAGGGACCCGCGGCCGGGCCGACTGGACCCGGTCGGCGTGCTGCTCTCGGTCGTCGGCCTGGTGCTGCTGGTGTACGGGATCATCAAGGGCGGCCAGCTCGCCGACTTCACCGATCCGCAGGTGCTGGGCACGGTCCTGGGCGGACTGCTCGTCCTGGTCGGTTTCGTGCTGTACGAGAAGCGCATCGATCACCCGTCGATCGATGTCAATCTCTTCCGCAAACCGGCCTTCTCCGCCGCCGTCGGCGCCATCGCGCTGGTCTTCTTCGCGCTGATGGGCGTCACGTTCTTCATCGTCTTCTACGTCCAGAGCGTGCGCGGCTTCACACCGCTCCAGGCGGGCCTGCTGATCCTGCCGCTGGCCGTCTCCCAGATGATCTTCTCGCCGCGGGCCCGGCACGTCGTCGACCGCTTCGGCTCCCGCGTCGTCTGCACGGCCGGGATGCTGCTGGTCGCCCTCAGCATGTCCGGTTTCCTGCTGCTGGACACCGACACCCCGATCTGGGTGCTGGAGGTGCTCTTCTTCGTCCAGGGCACCGGCACGGCGCACATCATGCCGCCGGTCACCGTATCGATCATGCAGGCGCTGCCACGCGAGAAGGCGGGCTCCGGATCGGCGCTCAACAACACGTTCCGGCAGGTCGGCGGCACGCTCGGAGTCGCCGTACTGGGCTCGGTGCTGTCCACGGTCTACCGCGACGGCATCGAAGGGACGCTGCGGTCCGTCCCCGGCCTGACGGACGGCGTCCGGCACGCGGCGGGCGAGTCCATCGAGGCGACGCTCGGGCTGGCCCGGCACCTGGGCCCGACGGGCAAGGCGCTGACCGACGAGGCGAACGCCGCGTTCATCCACGCCATGCACATCACCGCGCTCGGCTCCGCCGCCGTCGCGATCGTCGGCGCCGTGGTGGTCGGGTCCTTCCTGCCGGGCAGGATGGGGAGCGGCACGCGCGGTACGGACCGGGCGGAGCGGGTGAAGGCGGGAGCACGGTCATGAGCGGGACGTCGGCGACGGACGCGAGGGGGACGGACACGACGGGGACGGACACGACGGGGACGGGCCGGGCGGATGGCGCGCCGGCCGCCCCGGACCCCCGCCGCGGCCGCCCCCGCAGCCCCGCCGCCGACACCGCGATCATCGAAGCCGTACTGCGCATGATCGAGGACGGCGTCTCCATCGGGGAGCTGTCGATGGAGCGCATCGCCCGCGAGGCGGGCGTCGGCAAGGCCACCGTCTACCGGCGCTGGCCGGGCAAGAGCGCCCTGATGCTGGACGTGATGCGCTCGCTGGACACGGACATCCCGCCGCCCGCGGGGGTGTCCGTACGCGACGACCTCGTGGGCATCATCGAGTTCCTGCGCATCCGCGGCCTGGCCAAGCGCAACTCGGCACTGCTGCGCACCGTCGTCACGCACGTCAAGGCGCAGCCCGCGCTCTGGCGGGAGTACCACGAGACGGTGGTGCAGGCCCGCCGCGAGGTGCTGCTGTCCGTGCTGCGGCGCGGCAGGGAGTGCGGTGAGGTGCGTACGGACCGGGACATCGACCTGCTCGCCGACCTCTTCGTCGGACCGGTGCTGTCCCGGGCCGTGCTGCACGAGTGGGCGGACCTGCCGGAGGGCCTGGCCGAGGAGATCGTCGACACGGTGCTGGACGGCGTACGGCCGCGGGCCTGAGGGCACGGCGCCCGGTGCCCGCCCGTGGCCCGTGGCCCGTCGTCCGGAGAGGTCCGCGCGTCAACCGGTCGAGGACAGCGCCCCATCGAGCGACAAGCGGCCGCGAAAGGCACATCACCTGACCGCTCCATGACGGGAGTATGCCCGTTCTGTCACAGCCCCCGCCCCGGCCTCCGTAGCAGGAACCCCGAGCCGTCAGCGTGCCGTCTCCACTTCTAAGAAAACGCATTACGGGCCATCGCCTAGGGTCGGAGACCACAGGCGGGGCGTACGGAGCAAGGCAGTGAGGGCAGCGGCATGGCGCAGGCATACATGACGGAGTCGGGGCAGGGCCAAGACCCTGAGCGGGCCGCCTCCGGGGCGCGGCGCCTGCGCGACTGGTGGCGCCCGGAGGGCATGTGGCGGCGGGGCATCGTGCTGGCGGTGCTGGCGGTCCTGCTCGGGCTGCTGATGATCCTGCACGCGCACGTCCCCAACACCGTGGGCAACCTCGGCAGCCTGCTGGAGACGTTCCTGCCGTGGCTCGGCCTGCTGGGCGTCCCGGTGCTGCTGATCGCCGCCGTGCTGCGGCGTTCCACGACGGCGGTCGTCGCGCTGCTGCTGCCCGCCGTCGTCTGGGTCAGCCTCTTCGGCGGGCAGGTCACGGACAAGAAGGGCACCGGCGGCAATCTGACCGTCGCCACCCACAACGTCGACGCCGACAACCCCGACCCGGCGGGCACGGCCAGGGACATCGTGAAGTCCGGCGCGGACGTGGTGGCCCTGGAGGAGCTGACCGGTGACGCGCTGCCCAAGTACAAGGAAGGGCTGGCCAAGGCGTACCCGTACCGCACGGTGCAGGGCACGGTCGGGCTGTGGAGCAAGCACCCGATCTCCGACGCAGCGCCCGTGAACATCAAGATGGGCTGGACCCGCGCGCTGCGCGCCACCGTCAAGGCGCCCGACGGCCGGCAGGTCGCCTTCTACGTCGCGCACCTGCCGTCGGTACGGGTCAAGCTCAACGCGGGATTCACCGCCAACCAGCGTGACGACAGCGCGGCCGCCCTCGGCGAGGCGATCTCCAAGGAGAGCCTCGGGCAGGTCATCCTGCTCGGTGACCTCAACGGCACCATGAACGACCGTTCGCTGGCCCCGGTCACCTCGCAGATGCGCTCGGCCCAGGGCGCGGCGGGCGACGGTTTCGGCTTCAGCTGGCCGGCCGGCTTCCCGATGGCGCGGATCGACCAGATCATGATGAAGGGGATCGACCCGGTCTCCTCCTGGTCGCTGCCCCGGACCGGCAGTGATCACCTTCCGCTCGCCGCCTCGGTCAAGATCTGACAAAGCCCGGACGGCCGCGGCGCCCCGGTGGAGCAGGCTCTTCCCGCTCCACCGGGGCGCCGCTGCCGTCCGGCGCCGCTCCTCCGTAACATTCCGTTCTCCCGCCGGAATGAATGGGCTGAGAGACTTTGTTCCGTAGAAGAACTTACGGACATCCAGCCGCGTACGCCGTACGGAACCCCCGGCGCCCCGACGCGCCGCACGGACCGCTCCGGTGCCCCGGTGCATCGAGGCAGCACCGTGCCCGGGACCCCGTACACCCCGTTTTCGAAAGGTCTCTCATGCCCCTGGCGCTGCTCGCGCTGGCCGTCTCCGCCTTCGGCATCGGCACGACTGAGTTCGTGATGATGGGCCTGCTGCCCAATGTCGCGGGCGACCTGGGTACGTCCGTGCCCACGGCCGGCTACCTCGTCTCCGCCTATGCCCTCGGCGTCGTCATCGGCGCTCCGCTGCTGACCGCCCTCGGGTCGCGCATCCCGCGCAAGCGGATGCTCCTGCTGCTGATGGCCGTCTTCACCGTGGGCAATCTGGCCTCGGCACTGGCACCCAACTTCGGCCTGCTGATCGCCGGCCGGCTGCTGGCGGGGCTCCCGCACGGCGCGTTCTTCGGTGTCGGCGCGGTGGTCGCCGCCCGGCTGGTCAAGGAAGGCCGGCAGGCCCGCGCGGTGGCCACCATGTTCCTCGGCCTGACCGTCGCCAACATCGTCGGCGTGCCCGCCGCGACCCTGCTCGGCCAGCACCTCGGCTGGCGTGCGACCTTCCTGGTCGTGGCCGCCATCGGCCTGGTCGCGATGGCCGCGCTGGCCCGCCTCGTGCCGCACATGCCGCGCGCGGAGCACGGCGGCGTGGCCCACGAGATCCGCGCCATGGGCAACCGGCAGGTCGTCCTCGGCCTGGTCACCGCGGTCTTCGGCTTCGCCGGCGTGTTCGCCGTCTACAGCTACCTCGCCTCGATGATGACCGAGGTCTCCGGCTTCGCCGAAGGGTCCGTCCCGCTGGTCCTGGCGCTCTTCGGTGCCGGTATGACGCTGGGCGCGCTGGCCGCGGGCCCGCTGACCGACCGCGCGCTGCGGCCCACGCTGTACGGGGCGCTCGGCGCCCTCGCCGTGACCCTGGTGGTCTTCACCTACGCGGTGCACGTCAAGTGGGCGGCCCTGGTCTGCGTCGTCATCCTGGGCGCGGTCGGCTTCATGACCACCACGCCGCTGCAGATGCTGGTCATGAAGAAGGCCCAGCACGCGCCGACCCTGGCCTCGGCCTCCAACCACTCGGCGTTCAACCTGGCCAACGCGGGCGGCGCCTGGGTCGGCGGTGTGGCCATCGCGGCGGGCTGGGGCTGGACCTCTCCGGCGCTGGTCGGCGCGGTGCTGGCCGTCATCGGCCTGGGCATCGCGGTGACCGCCGGCCTGCTCGACCGCGGCGGCTCCGGGTCCTCGCGCATCGTCGCGAGCAGCGAGGACGCCGACGACGTACCGGTGGAACTGCCGGACCGGGTGAACTGACCCGGACCTGCCGGGCCGGGCGAACCGACCCGGCCCCGCCGGACCACCGTGAGAGCGGCCCCCGACCACGACCGTGGCCGGGGGCCGTTCTCGTCGTCCCATCCGCCAGGCGGCGGGGGTTCCGGCGGTGGCGGGCAGGACCGCACGGCCGAGGGCGCTGGACGCGGCTCCGCTCCCGTACCGCCTACTTCCGGTAGCCGAGGACCGTCATCATCCCGGACTCCGCGTGATAGACGTTGTGGCAGTGCAGCATCCACAGGCCGGGGTTGTCCGCGTCGAGGTCGACGTCCAGCCGGCGGCCCGGCAGCACGATCGCGGTGTCCTTGCGCGGACCGCCGTCCGGCAGGGCGAAGGTGTGCCCGTGCAGGTGCATCGGGTGCCACATGGTGGTGTTGTTGCGGAACGACAGCCGTACGCGTTCCCCGGCCCGCACCGGATGGCGCTGGTCCGGCGTGTACTTCTTGCCGTTGACGGCCCAGTCGTACTTCTCCATCGAGCCGGTGAGGTCGAACCGTACGGTCCGGTCCGGCGTGCGCGACGCCAGCCGCACCGGCCCGTCGGCCTTCAGCCGGTCGGCCGTCAGCAGCCGCCCGTCCAACTCCTTCGGCCGTACGGATGCCTCGGGAGCCGCCCCGCCGCCGGTGCGCAGCACGGCCAGCGCGGTCCGCTTCTTGCCCTCGGCGAGCGCGGTCAGCGGGAAGACGCCGTCCTTGGCCGTGACCACCACGTCGTAGCGTTCGCCCATGCCGAGCAGCAGGGCGTCCGTCGGGGCGTGGGTGACGGGATAGCCGTCGGTGTGCGTCACGGTCATGGTGTGGCCGCCGAGCGCGACGCGGTACGCGGTGTCGCCGCCCGCGTTGACGAAGCGGATGCGGACCCGGTCGCCGGGGCGTGCGCGGAAGGTCTGCGGATCCTGCGGGGTGCGGCCGTTGACCAGGTGGTACGGGTAGTCCACGTCGCCCGCGTCGCCGCCCAGCAGCTTGCTGGTGGCGCCCATCAGCATGCGGGAGGGGCCGGCGGGGGAGGGCGTCGCGTGGCCGCCCATGGAGTGCGCTCCATGGTTCGTACCGCCGTGGTTCATGCCGCCTGAGCCACCGTGACCCATGCCCCCGGACCCGGACCCGTGGTCCATTCCGCCCATGCCCTTGCGGAGTTCGGCCAGCACGGCGTCCGGCGTGCTGCCGTCCACCCCGTCGACCCAGTCGTCCAGGACGACCACCCACTCCTTGTCGTAGGCGAGGGGCTCCTTCGGGTCCTCGACGATCAGCGGCGCGTACAGGCCGCGGTCCTGCTGCACGCCCGAGTGCGGGTGGAACCAGTACGTGCCGGGGTGGCTGACGGCGAAGCGGTACGTGAACGAGCCGCCCGCCTTCACGGGGCGCTGGGTCAGGTCCGGTACGCCGTCCATGTCGTTGCGCAGGGCCAGGCCGTGCCAGTGCAGGGAGGTGGCCTCGGGCAGGTGGTTGGCGAGCGTCAGCTCCAGGGTGTCGCCCGCGGTGACCCGTACCTCCTTGCCGGGCAGACCGTCCCCGTACGCCCAACTGCCGACCGTACGGCCGCCCAGGTCGAGCGGGGCGGCGGTGGCGGTCAGCGCGACCTTCCGTACGGGGCCGGAGCCGCGCTTCGCCTCGGCGGCGGCCACTTCCGGGCCGTCGGGGGAGACGTAACCTTCCGGCGCCTCGGCCGGGTTGCCGGCGCCCTTCGTGCTGTCCGTGCCGGAGCCGGAGCCGGAGCAGGCGGCGAGCAGGCCGCTGCCGACGGCCGCGATGCCCGCGCCGAGCACGGCGCGGCGGGTGTGCGTACGCATGGTGGAGAAACACCTCGTGATGGTGGGAAACGGTTGCGGTGAGCGCGCGTGAGCCGGGCCGCGGACGCGCGCAGGCGTCGGCGGCCGGGCCGCGCGTCTACACGCGCAGGACCGAGAGCCGTGCGAGGTGTTTGTGGCGGGGGACCGGCGGCGGCAGGGGCCGCAGACCGCGCAGCAGCCGGGCCCGTACGGCGGCCAGGAGGTCGGTGGCCTGCCGGCCCAACAGCCGTCCCGTACGGACGAGGACGAGGACGCAGAGGGAGAGCACGGCCAGGCAGACCGCGCCGGGGTTCATGGCGTGGTGGTCGTCGGCGGTGGAGGAGGAGAGGCGCGCTTGCTGTGGCGTCTGCGGCAGGTGCTGCGCCTGAGGCAGGTGCCGTGTCCGCGGCAGGTCTTGTGTCGGAGGCAGGTGCTGCGTCTGACGGGCTTGCCGTGCCTCGTGGACGGGCTGCTCCTGATGTGCCGCGGGCCGCGGCCCCGAGCCGTGCCCGCCCACCGGGTGCCCCAGCGTGTGCATGCCGACGATACCGACGATCAGCGCGGCGAACAGCAGCAGACGGCCGCACCACGCGGCTGCCTTCCCCCGGCTTCGCACTGCGTACGGCATGTCGACGGCCCTCCCGGTACCACTGGCCAGCACCCTACCCCTGCGGGGTATGCCGCTCCCGGGCGCCCCGGTCCGCACCCACTTTGCCTATCCTTGACCTCCCCAGGCGCCCCTGGCGTCCCGTCCCGACCCCCAGGATGTCCGTGCAGCCGAGCAAGAGCCGCCGTGCCGCCCCCGTACTCCTCCTGCTCGGTGCGGTGGCGTACACCGCCTGGGTCCTGGAGGTGGTCCTGTCCACCGGCCTCGATCCGGTACGGACGTACGTCAGTGAACTGGCCGCCGCCGATCAGCCGCTCGGCGGCCTGTTCCGCGCGACGGACCTGCTCGCCGGACTGCTGGTACTGGCGGGTGCGGTCGCCGCGCTCTGCACCCTTCCCCGCCGCCCCTGGGCCACGGCCGGCTGGGCGGCGCTCGCCCTCTTCGGCGCCGCCACCGCCGTCGACTCCCGGCTGCCGCTGAGCTGCGCCCCGACCAGCGACCCGGAGTGCGCGGCCCGCGAGACCGCGGGCCTGGTGCCCGCCACCCACACCGCGCACGCGATCAGCAGCTCGCTGGCCATGGTGGGCGCACTGGCCGCGCTGGTCCTGCTGACCGTGGCCGCCCGCCGGTACGGCCGGTGGCCGCCGCTCGGCCGCGTCGCACCGTGGCTGACCCTGGCCGAACTGGCCGCCACCGCCTGGACCCTCTCCTCCATCGCGGCCTTCACCGAGGGCCACGGCAACTGGGCGCTGGGCGTCGGCCAGCGCCTCCAGGTCCTGCTCGTCGCCCTGTACGTCGGGCTGCTCGCGTGGTGTGTCGGGCGAGCGGGCACCACTACGGGGAGGGAAGGGGAACCGGCATGAGCGGGGACGGCGAGCGGCGGAGGCGGAAGAACACGAGAGGCGGCGCGAAGGAACGCAGAGGCGGCGCGAAGGATTGCCCGACCGCCCCCGCCCCCGCCCCCGCCCCCGGCCGCATGCTGCGCGTCGACGGCGTGGTGCTGCACGTGCTGCGTGAGGGCAGCGGCCCGGTGTGCGTGCTCAGCGGTGGGCTGGGCATGGGCTGGTTCGACTGGGACGCGGTCGCGGCCCGGCTCGCCCCGCACCGTACGGTGGTCCGCTTCGACCGGCCCGGCCTGGGGCTGAGCGCGCCCGCCCAGGAGCCGCCCACCGCCGTGGGCGAGGCCGCCCGGATCGCGCACGTCCTGGACGCGCTCGGGCTGCCCGGGCCCTGCACCGTCGTCGGCCACAGCCTGGCCGCCTTCCACGCCGAGGCGTTCGCCCGGCTGTATCCCGACCGTACGACGGGCATCGTGCTCGCCGACGGCAGCGTGGAGGAGGACCCGCGGCCGCTGCTGCCGCGTACCGTCCGTACGGCCTGGGCGGGCGGCCTGGCCTCCGTGCTCGCGGCGGCCGGGGTGCCGCGCGCCCTCGGTCCGGCCGCGCGCCGGCTGACCACCCGCGTCCTGACCGTGCGCGACCACCCGCGTGATCCGTACGAGGCCGGTGCCTACCGCACCAGTCGGGTACTGCGCGCCTGCGCCCTGGAGAACGCGACGTACGACTACCAGGCCGCCGAGGTCGCCGCGCTGCGCCCGGACCATCCGCTGCGCGGCGTGCCGGTGACGGTCCTGGCGGCGTACGACGGCAGTGAGACGCCGCGTGAACTGCGCTGGCTGGAGCGGCAACGGGCGCTGGCCGCACAGCTCGGCGGCACCTTCGCCGTCGCCGCCCCGGCCGGGCACCTGGTGATGGCCGACGCGCCGGAAGCGGTGGCCACGGCCGTCCTGTCGCTCATCCCTGATCCGGAGGGTCCGCAGCGCGGTCGCTGAACCCGACACCCCACCGCTCGCCCCACCGCGCCAGGCCCCAGGCCCTCACGGCTTGGCCGTCCGCCGCGCCCGCAGCTCGAAGAACTGCGGTACGGACGCGGCGCCGACGAACGCGTCCCACAGGCGGTCGGCGTCCGCTCCGGTGGGCTGGGGTGCCACCACCGGCCCGAAGAAGCCGCGTTCGCCGCCGCTCGTGACCAGGACCGTGACGGGGGAGCCCGCGTCCTTGCCGGAGAACTCCTGCGCCTGCTCACGGGCCCGGGCCACCGGCCGGTCCAGCGCGGAGTCGTGCAGCGCGTCGGCGTACTCCGCGCCGCCCGCCTCCGCCAGGCACCGCTCGGCCAGCTCCGGCGACGGGCCGGCGCCGTCGTCGTGCACCGCCGCCCCGTACGCGGCGTAGACGGCGCCGGTCAGCGCGTCCCGGCCGTCGGCGTGCGCGGCCTCGGCCAGCCGCAGCAGGCAGCGGCTCCCGGCCGCGGCCGGGCGGCGTCCGGCGGGCAGTTCGTCGAGCGCGGCCCCGTCGGTCAGGTCGAAGGCGCGGTACGCGAGCGGGATGCCGCGCCGTCCGGTGGCGCCGACCAGCCACTGCGCGGTGCGCCAGGTCCAGGGGCAGACGGGGTCGAAGTGGAACGTCACGGCCGTGACGTCGAAACGGTCGCTCACGGGCTCTCCTCGGCCGTCGTACGGATCGGGCGGCTACGGGCTCGCCCGGCGGAACGAACCCGGCGGAACGAACCGACCGGGCGCATCCGGCGGAACCAACCCGGCCGAACGCATCCGGCGGAGCGCATCCGGCGGAACAAAGCCGGACGATCCGGGCCGCCCTCTCCTGGAGTACCGTCCGCCGCTCCCGGGCAAACGTGCCGGTGTCGCCCCGGGACCGGCGGTTCTGATCTCGGCCGAGGGTGCGTAATGTGACGGTAACCCCCTCACGTGATACTGGTGTGCCACACCTCGTTGCCCGATGGGGTGGGGACAGGCCGATTGACCTGCAAGGATTGGTGAGCCATGGACAAGCAGCAGGAGTTTGTGCTCCGTACGCTGGAGGAGCGCGACATCCGCTTCGTACGACTGTGGTTCACCGATGTGCTGGGGTTCTTGAAGTCCGTGGCGGTGGCGCCCGCCGAACTTGAGCAGGCGTTCGACGAGGGCATCGGCTTCGACGGCTCCGCGATCGAGGGCTTCGCGCGGGTGTACGAGTCCGACATGATCGCCAAGCCGGACCCGGGCACCTTCCAGATCCTGCCGTGGCGCGCCGAGGCCCCCGGCACCGCCCGGATGTTCTGCGACATCCTGATGCCGGACGGCTCCCCGTCCTACGCCGACCCGCGCTACGTCCTCAAGCGCATCCTGGCCAAGACCTCCGACCTCGGCTTCACCTTCTACACCCACCCCGAGATCGAGTTCTTCCTGCTCAAGGACAAGCCGGTGGACGGCACCCGGCCCAACCCCGCGGACTCCTCCGGCTACTTCGACCACACCCCGCAGAACGTCGGCATGGACTTCCGCCGCCAGGCGATCACCATGCTCGAATCGATGGGCATCTCGGTGGAGTTCAGCCACCACGAGGGCGCGCCGGGACAGCAGGAGATCGACCTGCGCTACGCCGACGCGCTGTCCACCGCCGACAACATCATGACGTTCCGGCTGGTGATGAAGCAGGTCGCGCTGGAGCAGGGCGTGCAGGCGACGTTCATGCCCAAGCCGTTCTCGGAGTACCCGGGTTCGGGCATGCACTCCCACCTCTCGCTGTTCGAGGGCGACCGCAACGCCTTCCACGAGTCGGGCGCCGAGTACCAGCTCTCCAAGGTCGGCCGCTCCTTCATCGCCGGCCTGCTGCGGCACGCGGGCGAGATCTCCGCCGTCACCAACCAGTGGGTCAACTCCTACAAGCGCATCTGGGGCGGCGCCAACCGCACCGCGGGCGCCGGCGGCGAAGCCCCCTCGTACATCTGCTGGGGCCACAACAACCGCTCCGCGCTCATCCGCGTCCCCATGTACAAGCCGGGCAAGATGGGCTCCACCCGGGTCGAGGTCCGCTCCATCGACTCCGGCGCCAACCCCTACCTGACCTACGCGGTGCTGCTGGCCGCCGGACTCAAGGGCATCGAGGAGGGCTACGAACTCCCGGCCGGCGCCGACGACGACGTGTGGGCGCTGTCCGACTCCGAGCGCCGCGCCATGGGCATCGAGCCGCTGCCGCAGAACCTCGGCGAGGCCATCGAGCTGATGGAGCGCAGCGAACTGGTCGCGGAGACCCTCGGCGAGCACGTCTTCGACTTCTTCCTGCGCAACAAGAAGCAGGAATGGGAGGAGTACCGCTCCGAGGTGACCGCGTTCGAACTGCGCAAGATGCTGCCGGTCCTGTAAGCGCAGGTCAGGGCGCAAGACGGAAGGCGAACGCGCGCCGGGCCGACGGTTGATGACCGTCGGCCCGGCGTCGTTCTACACGCCGTGGGCCGTCTGTGGGCCGTCAGGCGTGGAATCGGTCGTCTCGTACATGCTGTCCACCGCCTTCCTGGTGCGTCCCTCACTGCTGGGCATCAGGTGCGTGTACGTCCGGAGCGTGAACCCCGCGTCCGCGTGTCCCAGGTAGGTGCTCAACGCCTTGATGCTCTCCCCTGCGTCCAGCAGTACGGAGGCGTAGAAGTGCCGCAGGGCGTGCATCCCATGTTCGCGGGCAGCCTCGTACCGCTCGCCCGGCCGGGGTTCAGGGATGACCCCGACCACTACGAGGGCCGGTTTCCATACGCGATTGTTGAAGTCGTTCCGGCGGATGGGCCCACCGCTCGCGAGAGAGAAGATCAGGCGCTTCGTGACCGGCGGCCCGTCCGGTCGTAGCCAGGGCAGAGTTACCTCCACGGGCGGAAACTCCTGGCTGTGCAGCTTGATGGCCTGCGAGACGTGCGCCGGCAGTGGTGTGCTTCGTTCCTTGCCTCCCTTCGGGGGTGCGAACACGAGATGCCCGTTCACAACCTTCACCTGGCACGTGACGTGCAGCCATCCGGCGTCGTGGTCCACCTGGTCCTCCGGCAGACCGAAGATTTCGCCTTGCCGGAGGCCGCACCCGCCTCCCACATCGACTGTCGCCTGGAAGCGCAGAGGAAGCGCCCTGCGCACGGCAAAGACGCGTTGAGGCGTCCAGGGTTGGACGCGGGGCCGGGTGGCGCCGGGTGCCCGTACCGAACGCACCTTGCACGGATTCTTGGTCAGGTGACCGTCGTCTACCGCGGCGCTCAGAACGGCCGACACGCTCATGTAGATGACTCGGCGATACGAGGACTGGGGGAGAGCCTTTTCCAAGGTGCTCAGCCAGTCCCGAATGTGCTCCGGGCGGAACGAGTCGAGCGGACGCGAACCAAGGTACGGAAACGCGTGCAGTCGGAGCTGCACAGCCACGGCCGTGCGCGTCGTTGCGTCCGTAGTCTGCGACGCGAGCCATCGTTCCCCGTACTGCCGGAAGGTGGTTCGACCGGCGGCCGGGTTGATGTACTGACCCCGTGCCATATCCGACTCGATGTGAGCCAGCCATCGTTCGGCCTGGCGCCTTTGTCGGTTGGGGAAGCTCTTGGACTTCTCGGTGCCGTCGGGACCGACGTACCGGGCGCGGTAGCGCATCCCGGTGCCGTAACGCTCGGTCTTAACCCGGATGGGTTTCCCATCGGGCCCGATCTCGGTCTTGAACCATCGGTCTTGGATGTGACCTGCCATGACGAACTACCTCGCGATTCTCGGTGGTTCGCTGCACGGGTGGTAGCAGCGACCGGGGCGCGTGCCGAAGCGGTGTTCGTAGCGCCCCGGCTGCTGCCGGGCCAGGGGTTGCTACCTGCTACCGGCCAGGTCGTGCCGGGTTTTGCTTGCTAGCGGGGGTGCTACCGGTAGCAGGCGCACCTGCTACCGGTAGCGACGTTCTCAGGCGGCTTCGTCGCCGGTGGCGGTCTGGTGCTGGACCCACCGGTGCACGGCTGCGGGGTCGTACCGGACGTACTTGCCGGCGCGGATGTAGGGCGGGCCGGTGCGGCGCTTGCGCCACTCGCGGACGGATTCGACCGGCACGCTGAACAGCTCGGCCAGTTCTTCGGAGGTGAGGTAGCGGTCCGGCAGACCAGCGCGCAGGGTGGCGCGCGGGTCGCCGTGCGGTCGTGCGGTCACGATGCCTCCCAAAGGGGCGGATTGGTGGGCCAGGGGCCGGGCGGCTGGGTGCACCGCCCGGTCCGGCCGGAAGGGGTCAGGTCGTGGCGCAGGAGGGGTGTTCGGTCTGGCCCGGCCGTGTCGGGGCCAGGGGCTGGCCACAGACCACGCACAGCGGCAGTTGCACGGGCCGCTGTACGAGGGTGAGGCGCGGCTCTGAGCGCTCCGGCGCGGCCTGGTCGGGTTGCAGGCCGATGCCGACGTAGGTGGGCACCTGCTTGTCGGTGACGGGGTCGCGGGGCCTGCTGCGGCGCATCTGCGGGACCAGGGATTGCAGGTTGCGGCCCATGACCGCCTTGCTGCCGACTGTCACCCCGGCGTCGTCTGCCCAGGTGCGCCAGGCCGCCCACAGGTCATCGACGGCAACGGAGTGGTCCGGGCCGGTCTCGCAGCGCTCCCGCAGGAACGCCGACGTTGGCGACGCCGTGTCCTGCATCGTGGTGACGGCCTCGATGGAGCTGGAAGGCGCGCTCAGGCGCCCGTGTTTCTCCAGCCGGTCCAGTCCGTCCAGGGCCCAGTTGAAGATGCCCGGCAGCTCCCTCAGCAGCTTGTCCAGCAGGTAGGGGTCTTCCTTGCCCAGCCAGGAGACGGTCATGTTCAGCACGATGAAGCGCCGCGCGATCACGCCGGAGGAGTCGCCGAAGTTGGGCAGCTCGTTGGACAGGATCACGATGCGGGCGGGCAGCTTCCCGGTCCACACCTGCCGGTACTTGCGGTCCACATCGATCGTGTCTTCCCCGGAGATGGTCAGCAGCCGTTCCACCACCTGGTGGCTGTCGCGGCCGGACAGGCGCGCGTCGGCGACGATGGCCAGGGACTTGTCGACCAGGGAGGCCAGGCCGAAGTTGCTGGCCATGCCCGCCAGGGTGGGCCCTGCGGTGTTCCCGGTGCCGACCAGGCGGGCCAGGACGCGCGCGATGGTGCCCTTACCGGAGCGCGACGGGCCGACCATGAGCAGGATTTTCTGCTGGTCGGTGCGGCCGGACAGCACGTACCCGAACCACTCCTGCAAGGCGTCGATGGCTTCGGGGTTGTCCGGCCAGACCTGGTGCAGGAAGTCATGCCAGGTGGGGGCGGTGGCGTGCGGGTCGTAGACGAACGGCACGGAGATCAGGTTGAAGAACGCCGGGGTCAGGGGCATCAGGGCCCGGTCGGCGACCCGCAGCAGGCCGTTGGTGCACGCCACCAGCGGGCCCCGGTCGGTGTGCAGCGCCGGAGGCGGTGCCTCGCGACTGAGGGCGTGGCCGGGCGGGGTGATCCAGGACGGGGGGTCGATGGTGGGCGGCAGGTCCGTGACGGCCGCAATCGCCTGCATCAGATCGGCGACCTTGCGGCCGGTCGGTGCCCAGTCGCGCAGCTCCGGTTTGCTCTGGCGCGGCGGCAGGTACCAGTACACGGCGTGCTCAAGCTGCCGGTAGAGGCTGGTACGCATCTGCTGGTCGTCCAGCTCTCGCCAGTGCGAGCCCTGCCAGAGCATCCAGCTGCCGCGCCAGTACCGCAGCGTCAGCAGCCCGTTGACCTCCCACTGCGGGGCCAGGTGCCGGGCGACCGCCATGGGGTGCGTCGGCGCGGGCACCACCTCGGCATCCGCCGCAGGGGCGGGGGTGGTGTTGGGGGCGGGTTTTGCGTCTCGCTTTGCGTTACGGGGACGGGGTGCGGCGGCGGGGCGGGGGCCGTCCGCGTGGTCGTCCAGGGGCCGGGGGGTGCTCACGCGGCGGCCCTCCTTCCAGCATGGGCGCGGTGCGGATCGGGGGCGTACACGCACCGGCTGAACCCGCCGTGAACACGCATGCTCACGATCGGGGCCGGGGTCGATTCCCGCCGCTGAGGGGTAGACCGTGCACCCGACCGGTCCGTGTTCACGGCCACCTCGCGCAGGGCCGCAAGGCGGGCCAACAGGCGCCAGTCGATCGGGGTACCCGGGCCGGTCACCGGGCCCGTGAACACCCGACCTGACCGGCCGTGAACAGGCGCCGGAGCGTGTTCATCGGCCGCGTGAACGCCGTGTTCACCGTGTTCATGAACACCGTCCGTCGGCGGCGCGGTGGCCGCCGGGGCGGTCACGTCGCCGGTCACCTCGGTGACCGGGGGCACGGCGTTCACGGCCGGGTGTTCACGGTGTTCACCGGCGGCCGTCCAGCACAGCAGCAGCGCCATGGTCAGCGGCAGCCGGTCGCTCTTGCGGGTGTTGCACGGGCGGCAGGCCAGCACGGTGTGTTCGGCCCGCCAGGTGCGGAACAGTCGCAGCGGTACGACGTGATCGATAGTGGCGTTGCTCAGGTCGGCGGCGAACGGAGTGCGGCAGTAGGCGCAGCAGCCCCCGTCACGCCGGGCCAGGGTGCGTCGCCTGGCCCGGCGACGGCCCGCGTTCAGCGGCGTCGGCGGGCGGCTCATGCCGACACCGCAAGGGCTGAGCGGCGCAGCGGCGCGCAGGGCCTGTCTGCGGGAGCGATGAGTCCTTCGGCTTGCAGCGCGCCCGTGATCCCCTGGACCGTGGAGCTAGCGACACCGAACCGCTTCGCCAACTCCTTCCGGGACGGCACCCGGTCACCAGGCCGCAACTGCCCGATCTCCTTACGCAGTACCTCCACCAGGTGAGGCGACTTCGAATACCGGGGCGCGGGCACCCGCTTGGGCTTGGGCGTGGGCTTCACCGGCCACGGGGCATCGTCACCGCCCAGCGCGCGCATCGCGGGCAGGCACTTGGACACGATGCGCACGAGCCGCCGACCGACCCCGAGTCGCGCAGGTGCCTCCGTAGCGGGCACACCGGAGCCGAGGAGCAGGAAGGCGCGGCGTTCGTCCTCTTCCAGACGCAGCAGTACGGCTTGCTGGGCATCGCTGGCCGCTTCCAGGGCGGCCCGCTCCCAGTCCGGCAGGGTCTCCGGCGAGACCGGGTCGCCCGCCAACGCCGGATTGTCGATCCGGAGCATGAGCAGCCCGGTGGCCAGCCACCGCGACACCGTCGCGGGGTCGCTGTCGAGCCGCGCCGCGATCTGGTGGCAGGACAGGCCGTCCATCTTCAGGCGCAGCACCGACTGTTCCAGGGCGGGCAGCGCTCGCACTGCCTCGTCCACGGCCTTCGGTACCGGCGCGCTGGCAGCGGCGCATCCGCTCGGCAGGAGCGGGCACAGGGCGCGACACACGCCCGGGTCCGTCCAGTCCACGGGTGTTTCCGATGAGGCCGCCCTGGCGAAGTGCCCGCCGATCACGTTCTTGACCCGCACGAACAGCATCCGGCAGATCGCGTCGTCGCTCAGGGACTGCGGGGCCAGCAGATCCTTGGCACCCGTCCGGGCGACCTTGATCCATGCTTCCTGCGCAAGGTCGTCCGCGAGCGTCCACGCCTCGTTGTGGTGCAATCCTCGGTTCATCAGCTTGCGGTACGTGTAGCGCACCAGGCGGTCCGCGTAGCCCGCGTACAGGGCGGCCAGCCGTTCGGCCTGCTCCGGCGACAGCGGCACCAGCTCGCCGTCGCCAAGCCGTCGCCCGCCCGGCCCGTTGCCGCGCCGCGCGGCCGGCGCGGTCTGCGCCGTTGCCCGTTCCGCAGTGATTCCAGGCATCATGGAAGTGCCCCTTCTGTGGGTCCGGGGCGCGGTGAACTAGCTGGCAGGCAGGGCACCGCGCCCTCATTCGTCAGCTCGCAAGTTTGTGGGCAAACCCGCGAACTGGTGGTGACGCTAGACCCATCCCGAGGGGAGCGCAAGAGTTTGCCCACAAACCCGCGAGGTTGCATCATGGCTGCCATGGACCCGCAGCCGACGGCCGTACAACGCCCCCTTCAACTCAAGATCGCGGACGACGTACGCATGCGCATCGAGCGTGGGGAGTTGAAGCCAGGCGACTCACTGCCCACGCTGGCTGAGCTACGTGCGCAGTGGTCGTGCTCCATGAACGCAGCGCGCGCCGCCATCGCGCTTTTGAAGTCACAAGGGCTCATCACGGCTGGCCGAGGAAAAGCCCCTCGCGTGCGCATTCCACCGCGGCGTGTGGTGCGCTCATCCGATCGTCATCAGGCCGAAAAGGACTTGGCCGCCCGACCGAAGGCGGAGCGTGCCGAGGTAGGTGAGGCAGAGACCAACCTTGCCATGCCGATAGGTGAGCAAGAATTCTCTTCGCTCTACGACATCATCGAGGCGCCTGAAGAAATTGCGCACGTCTTCGGCGTCGCGCCCGGAGAGTCGATATTGCGTCGGCGTTACCAGTCTAGGGACAAGGAAACGGGACACCTCCTGTCTTCCAGCGTCTCTTACATTCCCGTCGCCCTGGTGTCAGGCAATCCGGCCATCATGGATGCGAATAACGAGCCTTGGCCGGGTGGAACTCAGCACCAACTATCGACGGTAGGTATAGAGATTATGTCTATGGTCGATGAGGTGACCGGGAGAATGCCCACGACGGTCGAGGCTCAAGCTTGGGGGCTCCCCGATGGCGTGCCCTTGCTGGTGTGTCGGCGAATCTCGCTCGATAAGGAGGGTAGCGTGGTCGAAATCTCGGACGCGGATTACCCGGCAGATCGCACGGAGCTCAGATTTACCACGCCTCTGAAGGCGTGGCGAAAGTTTCCTGATCGCACCTAATCCGCAGGAGTCATCGGTGTCTTTCGATCCCCGAGAAGACCGCCAGTTCATCGACTACGCCATTGAGCTATCACAGCGATCGCTACAGGACGGTGGCACTCCGTTCGGGGCGATTGTCGTAATAGGCGGCGAGATTGCGGGAGAGGGGCGTAGCCAAGTCGTTGAGCTAAAAGACCCGACCGCGCACGCTGAGGTAATGGCTCTACGTGACGCCGGAACGCGGCTGGGGCGGCACTTGTTCGAGGATGGCGTCATGTACGCCAGTAGCGAACCGTGCCCGTTGTGTCTCGCGGCATGTTTCTGGGCTCGCCTCCCAAGGATCGTGTTCGGCGCAACCACCCAAGATGTAGCCGAAAGCGGTTTCGAGGACTTGCAGTTTTACCGCCAGTTGGCAATGCCGTCTGAGCAACGAACTTTGATCGGGGATCGCTCGGATGAGGCGACCCGTCAACGCTCGCTCGCTGTGCTGCGGACTTGGGTAGAGGCACTGCCGGAACCGGTCGTGCCGAAGCTCTAGCGCTGGGCACGCCGCGCCGAGACCCCGGGTTCCTGTGGATTCCGGGGTCTTCGCGTGCCACTCCCTCCCCATCACAGCGCGTGCGGGTCAGGGCGGGAAGGGCTTGAACGAGCGGCTACGCCGCACGGCCTTTGGCAGGCTCGCTGCGCTCGCGCGCGACGGCCGCCGTACGGGTCGGGCGCCGCCGCGCGGTGCGTGCACTCCTATGGGAGCTGAGTTTTTCGAATTTGCCCGGCTCACCCGGCTCAGCCCGTCTCAGTGCAGGTCAAAGGCGTGGTGGGGGATCTCCGTTGCCCGGCTCATGCCCGGCTCAGTGCCCGGCTCACCCGGCTCAGACCCGAAGAACGGCTCTTAAGGAGGGCGGCCCTCCGGTCCCCGCCATCCGCTGCCCGGTGCCCGGTGCCCTAAGAGTCCACCGCGCGGCAGCGACGACCAGGCCGCGCGCCGCCGCGCGGTGCGGGAGCTCCCGGGCCAGAGCGGCATTTCAGGGGGGGCGACCGGACCACCGCGGCCGGCAAACCGCCGCACACCCGCACCGGGCTCTTAGACAGGGCGTGACGGTCTGCGGCGTGGTCGAGCTAGGGCCTGTTGCGAAAGTGGCGGTAGTTGCTGCTGTGAGTGCTGCGGCTGGCTGCTACCTTCCGGAGCCATGACCGACAGCGTGTATGTGGG